>NZ_JBSHIO010000001.1:0-848082 GCF_053618995.1 Allobosea sp. NPDC055594 | reverse complement strand
AAAGGGGTCAGCCTATCCAGTGGCCGACTTTTACGCCGCCCGCGCCGGCACAAACGCCGGCGCTCCACTGGATGGTTTTCTCACCGCCGTGCACACAAGACGCTGCATCGGGTCTTTCCGGGCCCCGGCCGGCTCCAGCCCTGGCCGAAGGTCGCTCGCATCGGTGGTGGTGGTCCGCTGCTCTATCAGAACTATCGGAGCCGCTATTGGGAGCCGGTGTTTGCGAAGCTGGGCTTGCCCTATGTCACGCCGCATTCGGCCCGGCACTCCTTCATCTCGACGCTTCAGGCCGAGGGCATCGAGGTCGGGCTGGTCGCCAAGCTCGCCGGCCACGCCAACGCCACCGTGACGCTCGGCCATTATACCCAGGCCGTTCGCGGCGGGGAGGCCGCCGTGGCCGCGCTCGACCGAGCCTATGCGGTGGGCAGGTAGAACGCGCTCGCGATGCGGGGGGACAAGAGCGGGGAGGGTGGTCTATCGGCCGCTGCTCCCCGTCGTCATTTGCGGCGTCGGCGGCCTATCGGCGCCTCGGCGACCCGGCGTCCGACGCAATATCAACCTGTCTTTCGGAAAATTATGCCCGGCGTCTCGGCGTGTTTCGATCGTCTCGGAACACGATGGAGACGACGCCATGGACCAGTACCGCCTGATCGATCTGCGCAGCCAGGTGCTGATCATCGTCACGCTGGAGCAGGCGGCCGAACTCGCCGAGATCGACGCCGACGAGATCCTTTGGGCGATCGAGGCCGCGGGCATCTGCGAGACCGATCTGCACGTCATCGCCGCCGTGGACGAGCCCGCTGCGCTCTGATGCGCGGCGCTCTGCACGATCGCATCGTCGCCCGCCTCGTCGCGGAGCGGCAGTCGCAGCGTCTGACCCAGGCTCAGCTCGCGGAGCGTCTTGGCCGCTCGACCAGCTTCGTGTTTCGCTACGAGGTCGGCGCCCGCTACATCGACATTGCCGAGTTCATCGTCATCGCCCGCGCGCTCGACGTCGACCCCTATGAGCTGTTGCGGCAGGCTGAAGCGGAGGGCTGACGGGCGCCTGTGCCGCGCGGCGGCTACAGCTATAGCGGCCCACCCGCCAGCGGCCGCGCGGGCACGTACCCCGGCCCAGCGCGGCCATGCTGACCGGCAGGGGCGCACCAGCCGGCCGCTGTAGAACCATGCCGCCGGCGCTCCGGGGGATGTTGCTTCGCAACTCCCCCTATCTATCGGAGTTTGAAGCGAGCGCGATGGGACCCGTCGGTCAACCGCAGAGCTTTTGCCGGCACGTACTATGTGACACACGGCGAGCCAAGGATTCGGACTAGCGATCTACGGGGCGGGGCAGTACTCTCAAATTTGTTCGATATCCGTAATATGAAGGGCAGGGCATGATTCCTATCCAGAATATTGATCAGCTGTCTGAAAATCTATTGAACTTTGAATCGGGCATAAGAAGTTCTGATCAATCAAAGGTTCAATCGTATAAGGATTTCGTGAAGCGCGGGATCTGTTTTGTTCCTTATATTGTTGAATCGTCCATTCATTTTGCCCCGTCTCGATTCATTGGGTACATTAACAATGATTTACAACAACATGAATCTGAATCGAAGCATGGTCAGATAACAAACGATGCGATATCCAGAGTTTTGAGGCACGATCCAGCATTGATTCCTAATCTGGAAAAAACATTCAGAGATTATTGTCAGAGCTTAGGCTTTGACGCCCAGGAGCGGGGCCAGTTTGGCCGAGAGAGACGCTATTGGCTACCAGAAGAAGTTTTATCGCAGATAGAGGCTGAGATTGTAAAGAATATCTCATCCGATCCAAGCGTCAACGCGACGGATCGGCAGCAAGTTATTTTGGCGCGGATCGGTCAAGGGCAGTTCCGAAAGAATCTGATCGATCTGTGGAAGAAATGCCCAATTACCAATGTCGAAATAGTCTCTATATTGAGGGCATCGCATATAAAGCCTTGGGCAAATTCCACAAATATAGAAAGAGTGGACCCTTATAACGGAATACTATTGTCGCCGAATATGGATGCGCTGTTCGATAAAGGATTTATCTCCTTTAAGGACGATGGATCCATTATCATATCGCATCAAATTGGCGCCGATGGCATGAGGGCATTGGGAGGAGATGCCAGGATCAAACTGCGCTTTGATCCAAAACATTTCCCATATTTGGCATTCCACAGAAGCGAGCGGCTGCAGAGTTGAAGTGCGCTCGTAGCGCTTCAACAGCCGCCCACCAGCTGGGTAAGCGATCTGCTGGACGTTTAGAATGACAGGCAGTTCACGACGCCGTTGGTGTTGGTGCAGCGGGTCAGGCTAGGCGACGATGCCGCCTGACGGCGGTTGAATTCGCTGTTGCCCCGCTCGAGTTCGATCGCGAGGCGCGCCTTCGCCTCGGCATCGCTCATTTGGCCGGAGCGCACGCTCTGCGCCAGCAGGTCGCCGACGGCGAGATAGCGGACGCCGAGGTCGTTGTTCATCTGGCCAGCGGTTCCGGCGGCAACGCGACCGCGAATGCAATCCCACATGGTCAGATACGAAGCGGACCGCGCCGAGCATTTCGACTGGGCGTCGACGAGGCCGACGCAGCCGGACAAAGCGATCCCAGACATCAAAGCAGCGGCAAGAGTGGCGAGTTTCATTCGGAAGGTTCCTCAGGCAAAAAATCGACACGGAAACACGCCGAAAATCTGCGCACAATCATTGGTTTGCAGGTGCAATCAGCTGTGCGTGCAGGAAGCTTGGATCGGCGGTTTCGTGGACATGGTGTGCGGCCGCAGACAGGGCAGGGCGGTGCCGCGGCTGGATCGCCAGCATGAACACGACATGCGAAGTCCGGATCGCCCAGATTTCGGCGTCGTCGGCGACGCGTCGGAGATCGTCCGCGACATCGCGAATGAAGCTCTCGCGCTCCTTGCGCTGGAAATGTTGATAGACGAGCAGCGAGTGGCCGGCGCGGTAGGTCGCGGCCAACTCGTCACGATAGACATATTTCGAGGAGTTGCGCCGCCCTTTCGCGATCGAGCCGACCTCGATGCCGTTGTCGGGGTCAAAGAAGATGAGGTCGGTATCGGCGAGGATCTTGCTCGCCTGCAGAAACCACATTTGCCGCTCGAACAGCGCGTCTGGCACGACGGTATTGACGAAGATGGTGTCGGGCAGGACCTCACTGTTCTCGATCAGGATCAATCGCCGCGCATCCGGCGCGTCCTTTACCTGCCGCAGCAGGGCGAACAGTTCGGGATCGTGCCGCTCGTAGCCGGGTTGATCAAGGTAGCCGAGCTTGTTGCCGTCGCTGCGGCCATCCGGCGGCGTCAGCATCCAGCAGACGCCGAGCTTCAGGCCTGATCGACCAAGCAGCCGCAGCAGGGCGTACTTCCGATAGTCGTTGACGTCGCCAACGTACTGTTCCTTCACGCCCCGCTCCCCGAATCATGCGTTCGGGGCGAAGCATGCGCGAATACCCTATTTTGGGGTATTCGAAATTCGGGTTGATTTGGACGGCCGGTTTCATCGCTTCAGGCGCCGGCTTTGGCTTCAACCTATCCCGAACTCTACAAGGCCCTGCTCCAGGCGCTCATCCAGGCGCGCAAGGACGCCGGCATTACGCAGGTCGAGCTGGCTACCCGTATCGGACGGCGGCAGACCTTCGTGTCGAAGTACGAAACAGAGGAACGGCGGCTCGATGTGGCCGAATACATCGCTATCGCGAAGGCGATAGACGTCGAGCCTTACGCTCTGATCCGGGCGGCAGAAGCTGTAAGCTAAACTGATCATGGGGCAAGATCGCAAGACGGGCACAGCATCGAGAGCGTTGCGATGCCCAACATCGCGATTTCAGGTCCAAGCTGGCTGACCCTCGATCTGGAAGGCAGGCACGTCGCCGTCTTCGTTCTGCGACTGCTCGACGGGCTCGACCTCGTCTTCGATCTTCTGCTTGATATGGAGAAGGGGCTGGAGTTCCGCTCGTAGACGAACCGCAAGAAGGCGATTCTATCCTTCAGAAATCACGCGACGTCCATGAAGCTCCATACGCTCGAATAGGATAGCGCAGAACGATGCAGTTGAACGACCTCCTCCTCAAGGCCGGCGTCGACCCGACGCGGACGTTGGTATTTCGGCATAAGCCGCAGGAAGCGCAGCTTGCAAAGGCTCTGCCGCTGATCGCGAGCGAGCGCCCGCGCCAGTTCAACATCTTCCAGTCGTACCAGGGGCCGTCCGTCGAGCGTTCTATGCTCGCGCTGCGCGGTGGCTGGCTCGCCAGTTTCATCGCGTATGGGCCGGCGAAAGCCGCGTTCGTCGGCATCTACGAGATAGGCACAGACGCCCAACCGCACGATCGCGATCAGTTTTGGGCCGTGCCTGAGAACCAGGCGCTGGCCGAACACGGCTATTGGGGCTTCACGGAAGCCGAGACGCGGCCGCACCTGATGCGCTTCGATTTGCGTGAGACCGAGCACTACGCGGATTGGCGGGGGAAGCTGATCGTGGGATGGCCGCCGCCCGAGCGCAGCTGGTATCGGCGGGCGAACAACAACGTCATGCCCATCCTCGCGATCCGCGAGGAGAGTGCATTCGCTCCTCCTCTGCCGAATTGGGACGAGGTGGAGTTCACCTGGTCCGAACTGGCCATACTGCCGCAGCGGTGGCGGGCGGCCTTGGAGCATTGGCGCGGAATCTACGCTATATGGGATTCAGCCATCGCGAAGACCTACGTCGGCTCGGCCTACGGCGTGAGCAATATTCTGGGCCGCTGGCTGACTTATGCCGCGACCGGCCACGGCGGAAACAAGCTTTTGCGGAATCGCGATCCGCAGGCCTTCCGCTTCACAATCCTCCAACGGGTTTCCCCGGACATGCTGCCCGAGGAAGTCATCAGGCTCGAATCGTCTTGGAAGACACGACTCCATACGCGGGCGCCGCACGGCTTGAACGAGAATTAAGGCTGACCGGTTGAGCTGATCACGGCCCTTGGAATGGGCAGCCCTCGCAGATTTTCACTCGGTTGGCAGTTTCGGGCCAGCATGTCATATGTGGAACGACCCGCTAGGCAAGGGCTTTTCAGGCATTCGATCACGCGCGGACGGTGCGGTCATATGTCCGGCCTATCAGCGCGGCTCTCGACCGCTGGCCTCGATGAAGTCCGCGATGCGAGTGGCTGATCAACGGCCCGCGCTTTTTGCGCGTTGACACATGCGGCCTCTTTCGCCTCGGGATTTTGTCCCACGGGATCATCGTCTGCTTTATGCACCTCGCTCTGCCGGTTACCGCACGGGTCAGCTCGTTTTGGCCGACTTCCGGTTCAAGCGCTCGCTGCGCTATTCACCGGTGCCAGACCTCGATATGTCCCGCTCTTGGTCAAAAGCGTCCATATAACCCGCGCAAGCTTGTTGGCGAGTGCGATGGCCACGACCTTGTAGGGCCGTCGTGCCAGAAGCGCACTTAGCCATATTGCTGCTCTATCGTTACCCGGCACGCGTCGCAGGACGGAGCTTGCACCCAGGACAAGGAGAGAGCGGAGTTCCGTATTGCCCATCTTCGATATTCCTCCCAACCGCTCTTGCCACCGCTCGAACGAGACCTCGGTGTCAGTCCCAGCCAGGCGGCGAAGTGACGGCCGGATTTGAACCGGTCGGGATCTGGAACAAGTGCCTTGATCGACGCCGTTGTGATCGGACCAATGCCCGGTATTGTAGCTAAACGGCGCGTATCCTCGTCGCACTTTATACCAACGGCCCTCATGCCTGACCGAAATGCGCCCATTCGCACATCCCGATTGATGTGATGGTCTTAGGTTGGCCCTTCGAGCGAATGTCCTTCAGCCTGTCGGGACCGCCTTCGTTGAAACGGTGAACCCAGTCGCGCAGCGTCTGGCGGTCCATCCCGCCGATCCGTGCTGCCTGCTCCCGATCCATGCCGTCGAGAACTGCCGCCAACGACAAAAGCCGGTGGCTCTGATTGGCGTGCCTGGACCGTGCCGCAAGCCGACGCAGGTCGAAGGCCGAGTAGTCAGTTCGAAGCTTCATCGCAGCAGGCATGGCGCGAATCCTCCTCGCGCCCATGGAATCAGTGAAACGAACCGACGAAAAGACCTCGTGAGGCAGCCTCAGCGCCCGTTGATATTACCCCGCGACAACCTCCTCTTCGAGCTTCTCGATCTGGTTGAGGTTACATGACGATTTCCAGGTGGCCGCAACTCCCTGAAAGCGACTTAGCCTCGGCCATTCAACCTCCTTCAGAGGAAACAGCTTGTGTCCGTCGAATTGTTCATAATTCCTTCGGCGCGAATTTATTGCCCCGAGCCACTTTGGGCGTATGAGCAATTATCGCCAATGCCGAGCTTATCTGATCAATGCCTTCCTCGCCCTCGACGAGGAGACGCCGGAGGACGATCGCCTTCGACGCGCTATTGAGTTTGTGCTGGAGGCGGTCGCCCGCACTGAACGGGACGCGCCATGCTCGAATGTCGTGCCGTTTCCCGCGTCATCAAATCTTGCAGATGCTCCACGAGCCAAAAAGCCGGGAACGTGACGGCAGACACGACGTAGTTTACGATCTGATCTTCCGTGCCGCGAGACAACGTTACGGGCTGGTACCGGGCGACCAATTCTGTCCCCAGAGTGGTCGTCCGGTCCCAATTTGGTGCGAGGGGCGGCACGGGTCCCTTGACGAGCAGTGCTCGATGCATGTCAACACGTTCGACCCAAGGTGCTCATCGTTCTGGCGGCCGAAGGCCGGTTTCCAGCACGCCTCGTGCCGCGGTAAATGCAGCCTCCTGTGTCGGCACGGAGGCTTGCTGCTGTTCCAGAAGCAAGAGGGCCGTTTCGTAGATTTCCCGCACGTCCTCGCTCCCAGCGGCACCTTTTTGTACGAGGCAATGCAAGAGCCCCTCCATGGCGGCCGGCAATACGAGATTACTCGCGGCCATCGAATCGGAGGTTGGCATCAGGGCAACAATCGTTACTGAGCCAGAGGCTGCGGCTCCGGCACGTCATACCCGTCCGCTTGATAGAGGTTGATCTTGTTGCGCAATGTGCGGACGGCGATGTCGAGCCGGTTGGCGGCCTGCGTGCGGTTGCCGCTCGTCTGCCGCAAGGTCGCCAGGATCAAGTCGCGTTCGACATCGGGAAGCGTTCGGCCAACGAGCAGTTCCACGACAGCGTAATCCGAGTGAAGGTCGTGCATGGCCACGGTCCTCTCTGATCCCCATACCCCGATGGACCTCTCAAGGGGACGCCTGCATGATTAAAGATTGGTAAACACCTCTAATAAGACATGAGAATCAGCGAGCCCCGCTATCCTCAGTCAAAGTCGGAGACGATGAATGGCTATCGTCCAGGCAACTGCCGAGGAGCCAATAGATTCGTCAAGTTGATTTTCAACGGCTTCCTTTACGAAGAAATTATCTTGCTGGAATCAACGGCCAAAGTGGCGTAAATTTTCGTGTAATCGCCGTAACGTGGCCAATTTGTCGGAGGCAGACATGAGCGCGGCATGTTTCTCCTGGGGACCCTCGCAAACCTTCAGCAATGCGGTGTATCCTTTTCAACTGATGCTGATTTTCCTTCAGGAGCTTGACGGCAGGCGTTATGGCTACCGCCAAGGGGATAAGCTCGACCGCCTCTGCATTTGCGTCCATGCTTATGAGGCGGTGATTGGGCGAGGCAGCTTGAAGCGCTATCCTTTCATAGTAGTTTGAACGACCTGATCGTCGCGGCTTCGCGGAATGGACAAGGAGGTCCTTTACCCCTTTCCGGGATCGGATGAGCCCGGAGAGTCGGTTTTTGATGGCCAAAGGTTTGTAGCGGAAACTGGCATCACCGGAGCAGACATGACGACACGCGGGCAGAGGGCTGGGTTTGCTAGGTTAATGCTGCGTTGGCCGGGAGGCCGTGCGACCCTTCTGGAGAAGGGAACGTCCGACGAAACTCTGCTCGACCTCTGCGAAAGCTATGATCTCGCCTGCAACGCCGCCGTTCACTGGTCAAAGTCCGACAAGCCGCGCGCGGCGGATATCGCCTGTGAGTATCGCGGTCTTATATTCGAGTTGGAGATTGAGGCGCGCGAGATGGTGAACGTCAAGCTCAGACGGCTAGGCAACGATATCCGATATCCATGTTGACGACCGGAATCGTCCGGCAGGTGGGTGCGGAATTCACTTGGCCTCCGGGGGCTCGAACAAGACTGGGCGTTCGAGCATCGAAGGAATGTGCGACGCTTCGGCAGGTTTCGCAAAAAGATAACCTTGGCCGAAATCTGCCCCCCATTCCTGCAAGAGCCGTCTCTGCCCTTCGGTTTCAACGCCCTCGGCGGTGACCCGCATTCCAAGTTTTCGGCCTAGATCGATGATCGTAGAGACAATGGCTTTGTCGCCTTCATCATGCTCCAGCTTCTGGACGAAGCTCCGGTCGATCTTGATGTGATCAACCGGGAACTTCTTGAGATGACTCAGTGAGGCAAAGCCCGTGCCGAAATCGTCAAGTGCGATCGAAATCCCATGCTGATGGAAGCGATTGAGGATCGAGGTGATGCTCTCGGTGTTCCGGCTGAGCAGCACCGTCTCGGTCACCTCGACCTCGAAATGCTCCGGCGGGATGCCTGCATGGTTCAAGACGCGCAAGATATCATCGGCAAGGCTGGGCTGGCTGAATTCGCGGGGGGAAAGGTTGAATGCGACTCGGCCGGGATTCAGACCGGCATCGAGCCAGCCCCGTAAATCAGAGACCGCCCTGGCGAGCAGGCTCTCGCTGAGCACCAATGCCAGCCGTGAATCATCGAAGGCAGCACCAAAGTAGCCGGGGGTGAGCACGCCCCTAGATGGATGTTGCCATCGCGCCAAGATTTCCAGTCCGGCAATTCTACCGGTGATTAGGCAGGCCTTAGGTTGATAGAATGGGACGATCTCGGCTCTGGTCAGTGCCTCGCGAACTTCCTGAAGAAGAGCACTGTGTTGCTCGACGGCCTCGCGTAGGGCTGGACAATAGGTAACGACGCGATTGCGACCCTGCGCTTTGGCTTCAGAAAGCGCGATATCGGCGTCCTTCAGGAGGTCGGCAGGAGAGGCGTCATGGTCGGGAAAGGCTGCAATGCCAATACTCGCTTCGCTGGCAATGAAACGCCCGAGATGGATGATCGGCTGCCTCAGCTTTGCGGTCATGGCTTCGGCCAAGCTTGAAGCATATTCCAAACGTTGCGGATCGACGATCAGAACCGCGAACTCGTCACCGCTGAAACGGGCGACGGTATCGCATTCCCGTGTCATTGTCTTAAGGCGCGCAGCGGCCTCCTTCAGAAGAGCGTCACCTGCATCATGACCAAGCGCGTCATTGATCTCCTTGAAGTGATCGAAGTCGATTAGCAGCAGTGAAACCGAAGTACCGTTCTGCCCCGCCCTTCTGAGGGCCTCCTCCAGCCGCTTTTGTAGCAGGGCTCGGTTGGGTAAGCCCGTTAAGGCGTCATGGTTGGCGGCCCGCCAGATTTCTTCTTCTGCTTCCTTCCGGTCGGTAATGTCGAAGGTAACGCCGACGAGTCTATCGGGGCCAGCCCATTCGCCGCGCAGGCCCAGCCACATTGTCTGACCATCCGGTCTCAGATAGCGAAACTCGATGGTGTTCGAGCCCTTGACGCCCCCTCCAGGGCGGAAATGTTCGCGCAGCACGCGATCCTCTGGATGAACACGGTCGAGGAACTCCGACAGAGAAGCAGAGCCAATGCCTAGGAGGGAAGCCGCATTGTCGGAGCGGGTGACGAACTCGGTCTTGAGATCCTGCTCCCAAGCGATCATCCGGCTTGCTTGCAGGGCCAAACGCAGGCGCTCTTCGCTGGCGCGGAGGATAATTTTCGCGTGCTTTCTAGCAGTAATGTCCAGGACAGTTCCGATCTTACGACTCGGTCGTCCATCAGTGCCCAATAGGGTTCTGCCCGTTGCAGCCACCCAGCGCTCTTCGCCGGAATCCGCCCGGACAATCCGGTACGTGCCGTCGTAAGTGAGCGATGCGTCAGAGGAAGCGGCGAAAAACGAGGTCTCAACCTGCCCTCGATCTTCAGGATGGAGGCGATTGAGGAAGCTATCGCGCGTAACGGGAGCGTCGGCGGGCAGCCCCATTATGGCCTTCGCTTCACGAGACCATTCTCGCTCGCCCGAAATCAGATCAACGTCCCAAATGCCGAGCCCCGTCGTCTCGATCGCCAGTCGCAATCGCTCTTCGCTGGCATGAAGTCTCTGTTCCGCCAGCTTGCGATCGTGAATATCAACGATGCTGCCAACCCACTCCCGAAGCCTCCCATCAGCGTCATGGATCGGCACCGCGCTTGCCAAAATCCAGCGGTAGTCCCCATCGCGGCTCTTCGCTCGAAACTCGGCTTGGTAAAAGGCCTCCGACCCCTGCGCCGCTTCCCAGATGGGAATAACACGCGTGTGATCCTCGGGGTGGACTGCCATGAGCCATCCGACGCCAACATATTCTTGCTCAGTCTGCCCGGTGAGTTCGGTCCAACCTTTGCTGTGAGTGATCATTCCGTCTGGGCCTGCAAACCAGACGACAACGGCACTGGCTTCGAGCAGCCCGCTATAGTGTTCTTCGCGTACGGCGAGCGCCTTCTCCACTGCTTTGGTCTTGTGAATGTCGGTACTAGTCCCCAGCCAGCGATCGATCTTGCCGCTCATGCTGCGGATTGCGTGAGCCCGAGCCAGCATCCAGCGATACTCACCCGACTTATGCCTCAAGCGACATTCGATCTCGTAATTTTCGCCGGTTTCTAGTGAATGTTGCCAACGGGCCTGGAGCCGCCTTCTATCCTCGGGGTGGATCAGTCCCAGCCACCGGTCTCCTTGGCATTGTTCCGGCTGCGTGCCCGTAAAGGCATGCCACCTTTGATTGAAATAGTCGCGAACGCCATCAGGGCGGGCTGTCCAGATTTTTTGCGGGATAGCGTCTAAAATTGTTCGAAAACGCATCTCCCGCTCGGCCAGCTTTGCGTTGGCGCGATGCAGTTCAAGATGGTTCATGATAGATTTGGCTAACAGGTGCAGGGCTGCGCCCTGCGTGACGGTGAGCCCGTCTGGCCGAGGCCTATCGTCAAGCACGGACAACATGCCCAGCGCCAGCCCTTCTGCTGTTTCCAGACGCACTCCGGCATAGAACCTCAGGCGCGCGCCCTCACGCTTCCTCACTATGTGGTTGAAACGGAAATCATCGCAAAGGTCGCGAACAATAAACGCCTCAGGCTGGCGGATCGCGTACCCGCAGATCAATTCTATCAGCGGAACATCATGGAGATCGAGCCCCACCCCACCCTTGGTCCATTGAGGGTCATCGTCTACGAAATTGATATGCGCTATCGGCGTGTCGCATACGAAGGCCGCAACACGCGTGATTTCGTCGAAAGCGCTTTCGCGCTCGGTGCCAAATGGATCGAGCCTCCGCAAAGTCGCGCGAGCCTCGGCCTCTGACATGTGCCTCCCCGATTCTCTCATAGGCACAACAATAAATTGCTTCGATTTCGGATAGAGATGCGCGCTGAATTCTAATTCTAATTGTGTCCGCGCGTTTTTCAAGTTCTAGAAAACAACCGCGAGCAAGAGAGTTTCCGTAAGGTGATCTTAAATTTTTATTTTCCTTGCAATTGAGTATCGATACTCAAAAACAACGCGTTCACGTAGGCGAAAACGGCCCTGGCGGGCAAATTTTGTTGCCGATGCTGGCGACTCTAAAAGACCGTTTGAGAATGGGTTGAGGCGATTGCGTCGGAGGGCTTTCAAGCTTGGCATGTGGACCCGAGCGAGCCGTGGCCGGATGGCTGGATTTGAGAAGCGCGCGAAGCGCTAGCGGGAGCGGGGCGAGGCGCTCTTTGCGGCTCCGGATGCTACTTGTAACCGCGAAGTAACCACGGGCTTTCGAGCACCTTCGGAAATGCTCTCAAAATGCTCAGGCCAGAAAAGCAAAAAGCGCCGGGAAACCCGACGCTTGCATGCTTCTCTTAAGTAGAGACTGTCTGGAGCGGGCGATGGGATTCGAACCCACGACCCCAACCTTGGCAAGGTTGTGCTCTACCCCTGAGCTACACCCGCATCCGAGACATTCATCGCCGCCGCAGCGGCGATGGGCGGCTTATTGCCCATCGCCGCGAGGAGCGCAAGTGCCTTATTGCAGGAATTTCACAACTCGCTTCCCGGCAGGGCGGCGTATGAGGCGTCAGGCTTGCTCCTACCCAGAGGGAAGGCTAGGAAATCTCAGCTTTTTCGCGTTTTTCAGGACAATGATGACCGCGCCAATTTCGCCTCAGGATCTCGTCGCCGCCTTGGACAAGCTCGGTATCGAAACCACCCGGATCGACCATGAGGCGGTCTTCACCGTCGCCGAATCCAAGGAATTGCGTGGGGCGATCAGCGGCCATCACACCAAGAATCTCTTTCTCAAGGACAAGAAGGGCCGACTTTTCCTGCTCTCCGCGCTGGAGAGCACGCGAATCGACCTGAAGCGCCTGCACGAGACGCTCGGTGCCAGCGGCCGGCTCTCCTTCGGCTCGGCCGAGCTCCTGATGGAGAAGCTCGGTGTCACGCCGGGCTCCGTCACCGCCTTCGCCGTGATCAATGACCGGGCCGGCGATGTGACCATGGTTCTCGACGCCGGCCTGATGACGGGGGAGCCGATGAACTTCCATCCGCTGGTCAATACGGCGACGCTCGGCATCGCCCGCGACGACATGCTGGCCTTCCTGCGCGCGAGCGGCCACGAGCCGCTGATCGTCGCGCTGCCGGCGCCGCCAGAGGCCTGAGGTCGAAAACCTGCGCCGGACGCCGCATGAGATGCGCCGGGGCAATGGACAGAACGGATGAAGCTCCCCATCTATGGGGCGCAGATCGGGCAGCGTTGCCCGGCGGTTTCGATTGTCCGTGCGATAGCCTAAAAGGCGGGGCTGCGACCCTGCCGGCGCGGCGCCCGGCTTGTTGACGAGATGAAGGACGACCCATGCTGGTCAATGGCGAAGCGGCACCGGCCAACGGGCTGATCAAGGATACGACGACGCAGGGCTTCCGGCAGGATGTCATTGCGGAATCGATGAACCAGCCGGTGCTGGTCGATTTCTGGGCGCCCTGGTGCGGCCCGTGCAAGCAGCTGACACCGGTGATCGAGAAGGTGATCAACGAGGCCGGCGGCAAGGTCAAGCTGGTCAAGATGAACATCGACGAGCATCCGGCGATTCCCGGCCAGCTCGGCATTCAGTCGATTCCGGCGGTGATCGCCTTCCAGCGCGGCCAGCCGGTCGATGGCTTCATGGGCGCCCAGCCGGAGGGCCAGATCAAGGCCTTCATCGAGAAGCTCGTCGGGCCGATGGGGCCGGGGCCGGTCGAGGAGATGCTCGCCGCCGCCGCCGAGGCAATCGAGGCCGGCGATGCGGGCGGCGCGAGCGAACTCTATGCCGAGGTGCTGGCGGTGGAGCCGGCGAATGTCGCGGCGATCGCCGGCATGGCCCGGCTGCATTTCGACGAGGGCGACATCGAGGGCGCCAAGGGCTTCCTCGCCATGGTGCCGGCCGACAAGGCCGAGGACCAGGCCGTGACGGCGCTGCGCGCCGCGATCGAGCTCGCTGAGCAGGCGGCCTCGCTCGGCGACACCGCCGAGCTCGAGGCCAAAGTCGCCGCGAACCCGAAGGATTATCAGGCGCGTTTCGACCTCGCGCTCGCGCTGAACGCCCGCGAAAGGCGCGAGGAGGCGGTCGACCAGCTGATCGCCATTCTCAAGGCGGATCGGGGCTGGAACGAGGATGGCGCGCGCAAGCAGCTGCTGCAGTTCTTCGAGGCCTGGGGGCCGATGGACGAGCATAGCGTCGCCGGCCGGCGCAAGCTGTCGACCGCGCTCTTCGCCTAGAGCTCGTGCCGATCGGCTGGTTCTGCAAGCCGATCGGCAAAGCGGTCTCTATCCTAAAGTGAGAGCCGGAACAGGAAGGCCAGGAGCAGATGGGCAGGCGCCGATGGGCATGAACGCGGTTTATCACGGGCCTGAGGATTGCCCGGCGGTGATCCCGCTGTTTCCGCTCAGCGGCGCGCTGCTGCTGCCGCGCGGGCAGATGCCGCTCAACATCTTCGAGCCGCGCTATCTCGCCATGGTCGACGACGCGATCCGCACGCATCGCGTCATCGGACTGATCCAGCCCGAGCCGGAAAACGGCCGGCAGTCGACGGCGCCGCCGCTGCTGCAGGTCGGTTGCCTCGGCCGCATCACCCAGTTCGCCGAGACCGGCGACGACCGCTATATCCTGACCCTGACCGGCATTTCCCGCTTTCGATTGCTCGAGGAGCTTTCGGTCAGCACCGCCTATCGCCAGGCACGGGTTTCCTATGACGATTTCACGGTCGATTTCCAGGCGCGGGCCGGCGAGGAGGCCGTCGACCGCGCGAGCCTGCTCAAGGCGCTGCGCAGCTTCGCCAAGGCGAACGAGCTGAAGATCGACTGGAAGGGCGTCAACGAGGCACCGAACGAGGCTCTGGTCAACGCGCTCTCGATGATGTGCCCGTTCGGCCCGCGCGAGAAGCAGGCCCTGCTCGAGGCACCTGATCTGCGCAGCCGCGCCGAGGTTCTCGTCGCGATCACGGAAATCGAGCTCGCCCGCGGCGGCTCCGATCCGGACACGACGCTGCAGTGAGCCGTCACGAATAGACCGCCTTCCCGTGCCATTCCGGCGCGCCGCGACTTACCGATCCGGTCCGACGCGGTCTCGCTCCCACCGAACCCACAGCGTGATGCTCCGAGCCCGGCGATGAATCATTCGAGCAGTGATGGCCGTGTGGCGATCACCTATCCGCCGAGGCGCTCGGTCGTCGCCTGGATCTTCTTCGACTGGGCGGCGCAGCCCTTCTTCACCCTCGTCACGACCTTCGTCTTCGCGCCCTTCTTCGCCGCCGCGCTTGCTTCCGATCCGGCCCAGGGGCAGGCGCTCTGGGGCTATGCGACGGGCTTTGCCGGCCTCTGCATCGCCTTGCTCTCGCCCTTGCTCGGCGGCATCGCCGACCGGACCGGCCCGCGAAAGCCCTGGATCGCCAGCTTCGGGGCGCTGCTCGTCATCGGCTCGGGCATGCTCTGGTACGCCAAGCCCGGCTCGCCTGCGGCCGTGCCGATCGCGCTCGCCGGCTTCGTCATGGCGACGATCGGCGCCGAGTTCGCCACCACCTTCAACAATGCGATGATGACGCGGCTCGTGCCGCCCGAGCGTCTGGGGCGGCTTTCCGGTACCGGCTGGGCCGTCGGCTATCTCGGCGGGCTCGTATCGCTGGCCCTTACGCTCGGCCTGCTCGCCGCCGATCCGCACACCGGCAAGACGCTCGTCGGCCTCTCGCCGCTCTTCGGGCTCGATACGGCGAGCCGCGAGGGGGACCGGTTCTCCGGGCCGCTGACAGCGCTCTGGTTCGTGATTTTCGTCACGCCGATGTTCCTGCTGACGCCGGATTCGCCGCGCACCGGCATATCCTTCCGCGAGGCTGCCGGTGGCGGCGTGGCGCGGCTGAAGGCGACGCTGGCCGAGCTGCCGAGCCTGCCGGGCCTGGGCCGTTTCCTGCTCGCCAATATGATCTACCAGGACGGGCTGGTCGCGCTCTTCGCCTTCGGCGGCATTTACGGGGCAGGGGTGTTCGGCTGGCAGACGATCGAGCTCGGGGTCTTCGGCATCCTGCTTACCATCACCGGCACGCTCGGCGCTTTCCTCGGCGGCAAGCTCGACGATGCCTTCGGCGGCAAGCCGGTGATCCTCGGCGCCATCGCCTGCCTGCTCTTCGCCTGTCTCGGCATTCTCTCGCTCGGGCCGGGCCAGGTCTTCTTCTTCATCGAGGCGGTGCCGGCGGCTCCCGGCGACGGGCTCTTCGCCTCGCTGCCGGAGAAGGTCTATCTCGGGCTGGGCCTCCTGATCGGTCTCGTCGCCGGGCCCTTGCAGGCCTCCTCGCGCAGCCTGCTCGCCCGCATCGCCCCGCCGGCCCGGATCGGCGAGTTCTTCGGCCTGTTCGCGCTGTCGGGGAAGGTGACGTCCTTCATGGGGCCGACCCTGGTCGCATTGGCGACGAGCCTCTTCGCCAGTCAGCGCGCCGGGCTCGCTGTTCTGATCGGCTTTTTCCTGGCCGGGGCCTGGCTGATCGCCGGCGTGAAGGTGAGGCGGGGCTGACTGCGCCCGCCTGAACCGCTTCCGTCAAGCTCGCCCTTGTGGCGAGCATCCATGTCTTTGAACCGCAAGGCCCGAAGCAAGACGTGGATGGTCGGGACAAGCCCGACCATGACGTGAAGGAGCGCAGCGCGCCCCCCTCATCCGGCCCTTCGGGTTACCTTCTCCCGCAAGGAGAGAAGGCAAGCGCGGTCTTACGGCAGCGCCTTCAGATACCTCACCGGGCGGCCGGGCGCGGCCGCCTGCGCGGCGTGAACGATCGCGTTCGCATCGATGCCGAAATGGCGGTAGAGGTCGGCGACCGTGCCGGTCTGGCCGAAATGCTCGACGCCGAGCGCCTTCTGCTTGTGGCCGTGGACGCTGCCGAGCCAGGCCAGCGTCGCCGGATGCCCGTCCAGCACCGAGACGATGCCGCAATCGCGCGAGAGCTCGCCGAGCAGGCGCTCGACATGGCTTGTGGCGCGATGATTGCCGCGCTGGCGCGCCCGTTCCGCCGCCTGCCAGCCGGCATTCAGCCGGTCGGCCGAGGTGATGGCGAGCAGGCCGACATCGCGGCGATCCTCGCCGAGCAGGCCGACGGCCTCGATCGCTTCCGGAGCGACGGCACCGGTATAGGCGATCACCACCGAGGCGTTCGGGCCCGGCTTCCTCAGCCAATAGGCGCCGTCGATGATGTCGCGCTCCAGCTCCGGCGTCATGGCGCGCTTGGGCTGCTCGACCTGGCGGGTCGAGAGCCTGAGATAGACCGAGCCGCCGGTCTCGTCGCGCAGCCAGGTGCGCTCGTCCGGATCGCCCTCGCCATCCTTCTGCAGATACTCGAAGGACCAGCGCATCATCACGGCAAGCTCGTCGACGAAGGCCGGCTCGAAGGCGCAGAGCCCGTCCTGACTCATGCCGATCAGCGGTGTCGCGATCGACTGATGCGCGCCGCCTTCCGGCGCCAGCGTGACGCCCGACGGCGTCGCGACGACCATGAAGCGGGCATCCTGGTAGCAGGCATAGTTCAGCGCATCGAGCCCGCGCGAGATGAACGGGTCGTAGAGCGTGCCGATCGGAATCAGGCGCTCGCCGAAGATCGAATGCGACAGGCCGAGGGCCGAGAGATTGATGAACAGGTTCATCTCGGCGATGCCGAGCTCGATATGCTGGCCCTTGGGAGAGAACTCCCATTTCTGCATCGAGGGGATGCGCTCGTCCTTGAAGGTGTCGGCCATCGAGGCGCGCGCGAACAGGCCGCGCCGGTTGACCCAGGGGCCGAGATTGGTCGAGACCGTGACGTCCGGAGCCGTGGTGACGATGCGGTCGGCCAGCGGCCCGCCCAGCTTGGCGAGCTCGTCGAGCACCTTGCCGAAGCCCATCTGCGTCGACATCACCGGTTGGATCCCGGCTTCGAGCTTCTCCGGCACGGGGAGAGCGGGGGCGCTGTAGCGGCGGCGGCCCTCGGCGAAGAACGGCACCTTGTCGAGGAAGGCGCGGATCTCGCTCTCGGACAGGGAGAGGCCCTCGAACAGGTCCCATTCATGGCCCGGGCGGACCTTGTTGGCCTGCTTGAAGCCTTCCATCTGCTCCTTGGTCATCAGCCCGGCATGGTTGTCCTTATGCCCGGCGAGCGGCAGGCCGAAGCCCTTGACCGTGTAGGCCAGGAAGCAGACCGGCCGGTCATGGTCGATCGCCTCGAAGGCTTCGAGGATCGAGGGCAAATCGTGACCGCCGAGATTGCACATCAGCTTCGAGAGCTCGGCATCGGAGCGCTTCTCGATCAGCTTGGTCACCGGGCCCTGGTCGCCGAGATCGTCCATCAGGCGCTTGCGCCAGGCCGCGCCGCCCTGGAAGGTCAGGGCCGAATAGAGCTGGTTCGGGCAGGAATCGATCCAGGCCTTCAGCCGCTCGCCGCCCTTCTCCTTGAAGGCGGCCTGCTGCAGCGAGCCGTATTTCAGGGTGACGACGTCCCAGCCGAAATTGCGGAACATCGTCTCGAAGCGGTCATAGAGGCCTTCGCGGATCACGGCGTCGAGCGACTGGCGGTTATAGTCGATCACCCACCAGGTGTTGCGCACGCCATGCTTCCAGCCCTCCATCAGAGCCTCGAAGATGTTGCCCTCGTCGAGCTCGGCATCGCCGATCAGCGAGACCATGCGGCCTTCGGGCCGGTCCTTCGCCCAGCCATGCGCCTTCACATAGTCCTGGGTCAGCGAGGAGAACAGCGTCTGTGCCACGCCGAGGCCGACCGAGCCGGTCGAGAAATCGACGTCGTCAATGTCCTTGGTGCGCGAGGGATAGCTCTGCGCGCCCTTGTAGCCGCGGAAATTCTCGAGCTTCTCGCGGGTCTGCAGCCCCATCAGATAGTTGATGGCGTGGAAGATCGGCGAGGCATGCGGCTTCACCGCGACCCGGTCCTGCGGCTTCAGCGCGGCCATGTAGAGCGCGGTCATGATGGTGGCCAGCGAGGCCGAGGAGGCCTGATGGCCGCCGACCTTCATGCCGTCGCCATTGTCGCGCAGATGGTTGGCGTTGTGGATCGTCCACGAGGCCAGCCAGAGGATCTTCTTTTCCAGTTCGGCGAGAATGGGCAGGCGGGGATCGGACATCGGGCGCGCTCCTTGGATTAGCGTATCATGCACATCCGCTCTGGCGAAAGCAGCTAAAGACGACGCTACGCTCTTCTTAACTTGGCGGATTTCGCTAAGGTTGCGGCGAGGAGCGAGAATTCATGCCAAATCCCAAACTCGACGATATCGATCGCCGCATCGTGCAGGCCCTACAGGCCGACGGGCGGATGAGCATTCTGGACCTCGCCGCCCAGGTCGGCCTGTCCCCGAGCCCCTGCGCAAGGCGGGTGAGGCTTCTCGAGGAGGCCGGGGTGATCAAGGGCTATGTCGCGGTGATCGACCAGGAGAAGCTCGGCCTTCCCGTCTCGGTCTTCGCCTCGATCAAGCTGGAGCGGCAGCGCGAGGAGGAGCTCGACCGTTTCGGCGCGGCCGTGCAGCGCTGGCCGGAGGTCGCCGACTGCTATCTGATGACCGGCCAGCGCGACTATCTCCTGCGCATCATCGTCAGCGATCTCGCCGCCTATGAGCGCTTCCTGAAGGACAAGCTGACGAGGCTCGACAATGTCGCCTCGATCGAATCGAGTTTCGCGCTCGGCCAGGTCAAGCGCTCCTTCTCGGTGCCGGTCGAGTTGGGGGTGAGCTGAGCCGCGTCGATCGTCGCTTGTCCGGGATGACGGCTTTCGTTTCAATCGGACGCGCCGTCCCCGTCACGGACGGGCCCGCCGGAGGACGACGATGCTGGAACTGCGCCCGAACTGCGAACTCTGCGACCGTGACCTGCCGCCGGCCTCGCTTGAGGCGCGGATCTGCAGCTATGAATGCACCTACTGCGCGGAGTGCGCCGAGCGGGTGCTGGAGAACGTCTGCCCGAGCTGCGGCGGGGGCTTCGTCCAGCGTCCGATCCGCCCGGTCAACGATCTGCGCGGCATCGGGCTCGGCCTCGCCAATCGCCCGGCCTCGACCATCCGCAAGCATTCGAAATGGACGCCAGAGCAGCGCCGCGAGTTGGCGCAGCGCCTGCGGGCCGTGCCGCCGCAGGAGCGGTGAGCGCGCGCGTTTTCCTGGAATGACAGTCGTTTAGAGACGGGGGCGGAATCGATCTCTCAGAGAGCGTCCCGGCAGGAGCGCCACGGCTATCGTCCCTGCTTCGTCTCCAGGCTCTTGCTCCAGCGCGACAGCGCAAAGCAGATCAGCCAGTAGATGCCGCCCGAGAACACATAGGCCTCCATGTTCATGCCGACCCAGTTCGGATCGGCGAGCGAGGCCTGGGCGATGCCGAGCAGGTCGAGGATCGAAACGACGAGGACCAGCGTGGTGTTCTTCACCAGTGCGATGAACTCGTTGGTGATCGCCGGCAGCGAGATCCGCAGCGCCTGCGGCAGGATGATGAACGAGGTCGCCTTCCAATAGGTCAGGCCGAGAGCGGTTGCGGCCTCGCGCTGGCCCTTGGGCAGGGCCTGCAAGCCGCCGCGCACGGCTTCCGCCATATAGGCGGCGATGCAGAAGCCGAGCCCGATCACGGCGCGCGCCAGCCGGTCGACGCCGATGCCGGTGGGCATGATCAGCGGCAGCAGCAGCGAGGCGAGGAAGATCACCGCAATGATCGGCACGCCGCGCCAGAACTCGATGAACAGCCCCGCGATCAGCCGGACGACCTTGAGTTCCGACTGCCGGCCGAGCGCCAGCAGGATGCCGAGCGGGATCGCGATCAGGCTGGCATAGATCGAGATGAAGACGGTCAGCATCAGCCCGCCCCATTCGCGCGTTTCGATGGCTCTCAGGCCATATCCGCCGCCGAGCAGCCAGACGCCGAGCAGCGGCAGGATGACGAGCGCGGCAAGGCCGAAACGCAGCCTCAGCCGCTGCGGCGCGAAGACGACGGCGCCACCGCCGAGCAGGAAGGCGAGCCCGGCGAGATTCGGCCGCCAGCGCTCCTCGATCGGATAGAAGCCGTACATGAACTGACCGAAGCGGGCCTTGACGAAGACCCAGCAGGCGCCGGTGCCGGTGCAGTCATTGCGCGTCTGCCCGTTCCATGTCGCGTCGATCAGCGCCCAGCGAATGATCGGGGTCGCGATCCAGGCGATGGCGGCGGCGAGCAGCAGCGTCACCACCGCCGTCATCGGCGTGCCGAACAGGCGCTCGCGCCAGCTGGTCGGGACGCCGGTCCTCATCGCGTCACCAGCGCGATGCGGGCATTGTACCAGTTCATGAAGGCCGAGACGGCGAGGCCGATGACCAGATAGACGGCGAGCGTCATGGCGATGATCTCGATCGCCTGGCCGGTATTGTTGAGCGCCGAGCCCATGAACAGGCTGACCACGTCGGGATAGGCGATCGCGGCGCCGAAGGACGAGTTCTTCAGCACGTTGAGATATTGGTTGGTCATTGGCGGCGTCATCACCCGCAGCGCCTGTGGGATGGTGACGAGCCGCAGCGTCGGGCCGGGCTTGAGGCCGAGCGCCGCCGAGGCCTCGATCTGGCCGTGCGGCACCGACTGGATGCCGCCTCGCACGATCTCGGCGATGAAGCCGGCGGTATAGGTGACCAATGCCGCCAGCAGCGCGACGAATTCCGGGATGACGACGAAGCCGCCGCGATAGTTGAAGCCGCGCAGCACGGGAATGTCCCAGCGCGTCGCCAGCGTCGCCCAGGCAAGCGCGAGGACGGGGACGAGGACGAGCAGCAGCAGGCCGATACGCAGCACCGGCGCGTCGCGCCCGGTCGCTTCCTTGCGACGCCTGGCCCAGCGCAGGAACAGCCAGTGCAGCAGGCAGGAGGCCGCAATCGCGATGAAGGCGTAGCGGAAGTTGGCGCCGGCATCGGGCAGCGGGATGGTCAGACCGCGATTGTTGAGGAAGGCGACGCCGAAGACCGACAGGCTCTCGCGCGGCGCGGGCAGGGCGGCGATGACGCCGAAATACCAGAACAGCACGAAGAACAGCAGCGGGATGTTGCGGACGAACTCGACATAGGCGCCGGCCATGGCCTGGACGAGCCAGATCGAGGAGAGCCGGGCGATGCCGATCAGGAAGCCGAGCAGCGTCGAGAGCACCAGCGCGATCGCCGTCACCAGCAGCGTATTGGCGACGCCGGCCCAGAACAGGGAGAGGATGTTGTCGGACTGGGTGTAATTGGTGATGACGAAGGGGACCTCGATGCCGGAGGTCCGCCAGAGGAAATCGAAGCCCGAGGCGATGCCGGCCTGGACCATGTTCTGCGAGGCGTTGCGGATGAAGTAGATCAGCAGCGCCGCAAGTCCGATCAGCAGCGCGGCCTGGTAGAACCAGTCGCGCACCCGCTTGTCGTTGATGAAGGCGAGGGCTTTGCTCACGATCGCAGGCTCGCTGAGAAGGCTGAAAGTGCGGGCCGTCATTCCGGCCGCAGCGAAGCGAAGGGCCGGAATCCATCGCAGGGCGAGGCGCTCCACGATGGATTCCGGAGCTGCGCGGCTAAGCCGCTGGTCCGGAATGACGGCGGTTCCGGCGCCTGAGGCGCAGCCGCCGTCCCGCTCTCACTGGAAGGGCGGCGTGAACAGCAGCCCGCCCTTGGTCCAGAGCTGGTTCTGGCCGCGCTCGAGCTTCAGCGTCGAGCCCATCCCGACGGTGCGCTCATAGCTCTCGCCATAGTTTCCGACCTGCTTGATCACCTTGTACATCCAGTCGTCGGGCAGCCCCATCATCGCGCCGAAGCCGCCCTCGGCGCCGAGCAGGCGGCGGACCTCGGTGTTCTTCGAGTTCGCCTTCATCTCGTCGACGTTCTTGGAGGTCACGCCGAGCATTTCGGCGGCGATGGTCCCGTTCAGCACCCAGCGCACGATCAGTTGCCAGCGCTCGTCGCCCCAGCGCGTCACCGGGCCCTGCGGGTCGTTCGAGATCGGCTTGGTCAGGATGATGTGGTCGTCCGGGACCTTGAGCTTGACGCGCTGGCCGGCGAGGGCGCCGACGCCGGCGGTATAGGCGTCGCAGCGACCGCTGTCATAGGCGGTGATGGCGTCGTCATTCTTCTGGAAGTTGGTGATGGTGACCTTGAGGTTGCGCTCGCGGAACCAGTCGGCGGCGTTCTTCTCTTCGGTCGAGCCGGCTGCGACGCAGATCGAGGCGCCGTCGAGATCCTCTGCCGACTTCACATTCGCCTTCTTGCGGACGATGAAGGTCTGGCCTTCGTAGAAGTTGATGCCCTGGAAGTTCAGGCCGAGCGTGGCGTTGCGCGAGAAGGTGATGGTCGAGTTGCGCGAGAGCAGGTCGACCTGGCCCGATTGCAGGATCGGCCAGCGCTGCTGCACCGAAGTCGGCGTGAACTTGACCTTGGTGGCGTCGCCGAGCACGGCGGCAGCCAGCGCCTTGCAATAGTCGACGTCGAGGCCGGTCCATTCGCCCTTGTCATTGGCGAAGGAGAAGCCGGGCAGGCCGAGATGCACGCCGCATTCGATATGGCCGCGCGCCTTGACGGCATCGAGCGTCGGGCTCGGCGCGAGCTGCTGGGCGAGCGCCATCGAGGCGCTCCCGGCGAAGATGGCTCCTGCGAGATAGATGGTCTTCATGTCGCTCCCCTGCGTCCTTAGGCGTCATGCGCGGCGCTGGGGCTGACTATGCAACAGGCGCATCGGGAGAGGTAGGGGGGGCGACAAATCTAGCTGACGTCTTCCGTCACCAGCCGCGCTGGGCCTTGATCGCGCGCTTCTGCATCTCCTTCTGATCCTTCCAATAGGCTTTCTGGTCCTGCCGCTGCATCTCGTAATAGTCGCGGATGCGCTCCTTGCGCGAGGTCGAGTTGCGGTAGTCCTTCCAGTCGTAATGGTCGTCATGGACATCGTCGTCGCCGAGCGCGTCGAGGAAGTTCTTCAGCAGCGAGCGCGCGGGCTCGACCGGCAGGGCTTGCGTGCCGACCGGCAAGGGCGCGAAGGCGGGCGCCGCGATCGCGACCGGCGCGGCCGCGATGAAGGCGGCCAGGCTCAGAATGAGGGCAGGGCGGAGAATCATGTCGGATATCCTCGCTGTGGCCGGCATCACTGTGCCGGCGCTCGGCTGAAGAGATGCGGCAGCTCGGGGCTGAGCCAGCGCAGCTGCGTGATCCTGCCATTGTTGTCGGGCTCGAAGCGCAGACGGGTGAAGGCCTCGCCGCCGCTCATCGCCACCGGGGCGGCAAAGTCGCCGACCGGTGCGAGCGTCGCCGCGAACAGGAAAGGGTCGTCCCGACTCGCTTCGAGCAGGCCGATTGCCTCGGTCGCCTCCAGTTTCATCTGGAGGTTGCCGTTGACCAGGGTGATGGTCGCCTCGCCGAGGATCGGCGAGACATAGGTTCCGGCGAGGGCGGAGGCATTGGCAGCCAGGGATCCGGGGACGAAGCCGGCGGCCTCTTTCAGCGCGGCTTCGCGCTTTGCCTTCGCGGCGGCGGCGCCGAGCGCGATATTGTCGACGACCGGATTGCCGAGGACGCGGTCGTAGAACCACATGCCCAACGCGTCCGCCATGCCGCTATTCTCGAGATTGGTCAGGATGACGATGCCGGTCCTGGCATCGGGCAGGAAGCCCGCATGGGCGCCGAAGCCGAAGGTTCCGCCATTGTGCCAGATGACCCGCCCGCGCGGCGTCGCGCTGATGATCCAGCCGACCGCATAGCTGGTCCGCTCGTTCATGGCGACGCGCGGCGTCCAGGTTACGTCGAGATGCTCTTCCGAGACGACGACCTTGCCGTCGAAGATGCCGCGGCCGAGCTGCAGGCGCAGCCATTTCGCCATGTCGGGCACGTTCGAGTTGAGGCCCCCGGCGGGCCCGTGCGCATAGGGGAAGGAGGGATGGAACGGCACCGCGACGGGGGCGGCGTCGAGCCGGTGCCCGGTCGCGTGGTCTGTGGCTTTCTCGATCGCCTCGGCGCTCGCCGAGGTCGATGCCATGCCGAGCGGGTCGAGCACGCCGCGCTTCAGAGAGGCGAACCAGGAGGGCGTGCCATTGGCCTTGGCGACGATCTCGCCGCCGACGATATGCGGGATGTTGAGATAGCGGAAATCGGAGCGGAAGGCGCCTGTCTGCGGCGCCACGCGCATCGAGCGGATCAGTGTTGCCTTGTCGAAGCCGAGCAGGGCGAGGGCGTCATTGACGTAAGGCGTCAGCCCGGAACGCTGCGCCGCGAGGTCGAGCACGCGGAAGTCGCGGGTGATCCAGGGATCGGAGAGCTGGAAGGCTGGGTGATGGTCGATCACCGGGTCGTTCCAGCCGACCCGGCCGGCATCGACCGCCTGCGCCAGCGTCACGCCGAGAAAGGCCTTTGTCGTCGAGCCGACCTGGAACAGCGTCTCCGCGCCCACCGCTTCGGGCTTGCCCTGGGCTTTGACACCAAAACCCTTGGCGTAGATCAGCTTGTCGTCATGGACGATGCCGAGCGCGACGCCGGGCACCGAAAACGCCTTCATGCCGGCGGCGATCTGCTTCTCCAGCTCCGGCAACAGCGCTTCGATCGTTGCTTGGCTCGGCTCCTGCGCCTGCACGCCGCTGACGGTCAACGCGCCGGCGAGCGCAAGGCCGCGCAGAAAGGTGGCTCCCAGGAAACGCTTCATCCAGTCGCTCCAGAACATTGAAAAGGCCGAGAATTCGCGGCTAGGAGACGCGGCGGCCCGGCAGGTGGCCGCAAGCTCGCATGGTCTTGTCTGCCGTTAGGTAAACAGGATCGGGAGATTCTGACCAGATGGTTGTGTCGGTCCGGTGTCAGCCCGGCAGGAAGGCGAGCCGGCCATCGGCATCGCGCACAGTCTCGACCGCGCTGCCGTAGAGCGCGACGAGATTATCCGGTGTCAGCAGGGCGGCTGCGGGCCCGCTCGCCAAGGCGCGCCCGTCGCGCAGCAGCATCACCCGGTCGGCATAGCGCAGTGCCTGGTTCGGGTCGTGCGTCGTGAAGAGCACGCCGAGCCCTTCCGCCGCGAGGCGCCGGATCTGGGCCATCACCTTGCCCTGGTTGCCGAAATCGAGGCTGGCGGTCGGCTCGTCGAGGATGATGTAGCGCGGTTCCTGCGCCAGAGCGCGGGCGACGAGCGCGAGTTGCCGCTCGCCGCCGGAGATCTCGGTGTAAGGTCGCTGTGCCAGCGTGGCGATGCCGAGCCGCTCCAGCATGGCCTGCGCGACGGCGCGATCATGGGCCGAGGGGGCGGCGAAGAGCCCGGCATGAGCCGTGCGGCCCATCAGGACTATCTCGGCGACGGTGAAGGCGAAGGTGCCGGCATGGGCCTGCGGCACATAGCCGAGCGCCCGCGCCCGCGCGCCGATACCGAGCGCGGCCAGCGGCTGGCCGTCGAGGCTGAGGCCGCCGCCGCGGGCAGGCAGCAGGCCGAGCAGGGTCTTGAGCAGGGTGGTCTTGCCATGGCCGTTCGGGCCGAGCAGCGCCATGACCTCGCCGGCTTTCAGGGCAAGTTCGATGTCGCGGCCGATCTCGCGCTCGCGATAGCCATAGGCGAGGGCGCTGGCTGCGAGGCTCACGACCAGCCCCCGCGTGCCGAGGCCAGCAGCCAGATGAAGAAGGGCGTCCCGATCACGGCGGTGAGGATGCCGAGCGGCGTCTCGACCGGCGCGGCGGTGCGGGCGAGCGTATCGATGGCGAGGAGATAGCCGGCTCCGAGGATAGCCGCCGTCGGCAGCAGCCGGCTGAAATCCGGCCCGACCAGGAAGCGCGCCAGATGCGGCACGACGAGGCCGACCCAGCCGATGATGCCTGCGGCCGCGACGCTGGCAGCCGTCACCAGCGTCGCCGCGGCGACGATGGCGATGCGCAAGGGACCGGTGGCTAGGCCGAGGGCCCGGGCCTCCTGCTCCGGAAGGGACATCACGTTCATCCGCCAGCGCAAGGCGAGCAGCACGCCGGTGCCGACCAGGACCGGGCCGAGCAAAGGCAGGAGATCGGGCCTGGCGGTGCCCGCGAGGCTGCCGAGCAGCCAGAAGGTGATCGCCGGCAGCTGGTTGTAGGGGTCGGCCCAGTATTTGATCAGCCCGATTCCGGCCCCGAGCAGCGAGCCGACGACGACGCCGGTCAGCACCAGCACCAGCACCGGATCGCCGCGTCTGATCGTCGAGCCGACCGCATAAACCGCGCCGACGGCGACGAGCCCGCCGATGAAGGCGGCGAGCTGGATCGCCAGCAGGCCGAGCGAGAGATAGATGCCGATGACCGCACCCAGCGCCGCGCCGGAGGAGGCGCCGAGGATGTCCGGGGAGACGAGCGGGTTGCGGAACAGGCCCTGGAAGGCGGCGCCGGCGACGGCGAGCGCCGCGCCGCACAGGATCGCCGCGAGGACGCGTGGGCCGCGAATGTTCCAGATCACGGTCTCGACCTGCGGCGGCAGATCGGATGGTCTGTCCGAGAGCCATGCCCAGATCGAGCCGATGATATCGCCCGGGCCGACCGGAAACCGGCCGAGCGCGAAAGCGCCGATCACGGCGAGCCCGAGCAGTCCGAGGGCGATCAGGTTGCCGCGCAGGGGAGACGAGGCCAAGGGGTTACCCCCGCCCCGCGAGCACGCGGTCGAGCTGCGCCTCGCTCGGCGTCACCTGGTAGAACAGGCTGTGGAAATCGCGGGCGAGCTTGCGGATATCTTCCGGGAACTGTGCAGGATAGAGCAGCTTCGCCAGCCACCAGAGGCCGATCATCCGGTTGGCCGAGGGCGGGAAGTCGACCCAGCCGAAAGGCAGTTTCGGCGAGAGATGGACGCGGCCCTCGCGCACCGCTCTGACCCCGGCCCAGCTCGGATCGCTGCGCACGCTCTCGGCGAAGGCAAGGTCGATCGTCACGATCACGTCGGGGTTCCAGGCCAGCACCTGTTCCAGCGAAACCTGGGCGAGGCCGCTGCCCGGCTGATCTGCCGCGACATTGCGGGCGCCGACGAAGCCGAGCGTCTCGACATTGATCGAGCCGCCGAGCCCGGTCTCCAGCCCGCGCGGGCCACGGGCATAGTAGACGCGTGGCCGCTGTTCGGCCGGGATTGCAGCGATGCGCCCGCTTATCGTCGCCATCGTCTCCTCGCACCAGCGCGCCAGCGTCTCGGCCCGCTCGGAGCGGCCAGTGAGACGGCCGAGGATCCGATAGCTCGCGGGGATCTGAGCGAAACGCCCGTCCAGCAGCGCATAGGGGATGCCGGTCTGCGACTGTACCCGCTCGGCCAGTTCGACATAGGTCCGGCCGGTCGAGCCTGAATCGATGATCAGGTCCGGTTTGAGCTGCAGCACCGCCTCGAGATTGGCACTGTTGCCGCGCCCGGTGATCCGGCCGATCTCGGGCCGGTCGCCAATGCCCGGCAGCAGGAATTCGCGCTCCTCCGGCCGATTGGCGCGCGGCCAGCCGAGCAGCAATTCAGGCGCGAGCGTGTAGATCTGGATCGCTGCCGGCGGGCCGGCCGGGAAGATGCGCTCGACCTTGCCGGGAACCGGCACCTCGCGCCCGGCGCCGTCGCGAACGGTCGCGGCGCGGGCGAGGCGCGGCGCCGCCAGCACGGCTGCGACGCCTGCCAGCAGGGCGCGCCTGTCAGGGCCCAGCATGGCTTTTCTCCACCCGGGCGGACGAATGCGGGCAACGCCAGGGCTTGATGTCGACCAGCGGCGTGCCGTCGAGACAGTCGAGCCCGCGCACGAGCAGGACGCCGTCCTCGACGCCCTCCAGCTTCACCCGCGACAGGGCGATCGGGTTCGGCCGCACCGGCGAGCGCAAGGCGAAGGTGCCGGAGACGGAGCCACCACGCGGCGTCTGCGTCAGCAGATCGCGCCGCGCTTCGTGCATCCAGTAGAGGATGTCGAGCTCGTCGAAGGCCTCGATGCCGAGCAGCGCCGGGCGAAAGGCCGGATCGAGCTCGATCCGGCAGAGCGGCCCATCCTGGCTGCCGCGGCGCGGGCACTGGTCGCGCGTCGCGAAAGGCGTGCGGATGCGGCCGATGAAGACGAGATGCGCATCGCTTCGCTCGGGCAGGGGGGCCTCGGTCTCGCCCGGCCGCGTCGCTTGCCAATCCATCATTTCGCCTACCACCAAGTTCTCCACCTCTTCCGGGTCATCCCGGACAAGCCGCGTCAGCGGCGCCGATCCGGGATCCATGCCCGAGCCTTCCTCGGCAAAGTTCCGGTATGGGTCCCGGGTCTCCCTGCGGTCGCCCGGGACGACCACCTATTGTTGCGGACGCGGCAATCCCGGCGCCGAAAAGCCATGCTTCGCCAGGATCGTCTGCCCTGCCGGCGACAGGATGAACATGGCGAGCCGATAGCCGTTTGGCGAGGCGCCGTTCAGCACCGTCAGCCCGTAATCGGCGCCGACCGCGAGTGCCGGCGGCAGGCGGACGAGCCGGATGCCCGGCTGCTCCTGCGCCAAGGGCTGGGCATTGGTGCAATAGGCCAGGAAGATGTCGGCCTCGCCGCTGGCGATCTTGTGGCCGTAGACATTGACGCCGGCCGGCGCCGGCATGCTGGTCGCGCTGCCGGTGAGTTGCAGGGCCTTGGCCTCGAGGGTGGCCCGGGCGCCGGGCTTCACCGCCTCCGCGCGGGCGAAGACGGCGAAAGCATAGTCGCCGGACGGGTCGGCGCGCGGCGTCGAGGTTCCGAGCTTCACCCTGGGATCGAGCAGGCGCTCGAGCAGGGTCTCGCTGGTTGCCGACAGATCTGGCCGGACGAAGGCGCAGAGCTCGTTGCGGGCGAAGAGCACGACCGGCCCGGCACGGTTTGTCCGCGCCAGGGCCTGCGGATGCTCCATATTGGCGGAGGCGAAGACCTCCGCCGCCTCGCCCTTGGCGATACGGTCATGCAGCAGGCCGGAAGCCCCGTAGACGGGCTTCACGGCGAGCTTCGTCTGCGCCTCGAAGGCCTGCGCGACCTCGGTCAGGGCGCCGCGCAGGCTGCCGGCTGCGTGGAGCAGCACCGGTTCCTGTGCGGTTGCGATCCCGGCCATCAGGCAGACAACACCGGCGAGGGCGAGGCGGCGCACCGTCTCACGCCCCGGCCTGCCCGGCGTTGGGGAAGAAGAGCTGCTGGCCGTCGATCTTGTAGTCGGCGATCGCCTTCTGGCCTTCCGGGCTGGTCAGCCAGTCGGCGAAGAGCTTGCCGTCGTTGAACTTGACGTGCGGATGCTTGGCGAGGCTGACCGACATCACGCCGTACTGGTTGAACAGGCGCTTGTCGCCCTCGACCGAGATCACGAGGTCGCCGCGGTTCTTGAACGAGATCCAGGTGGCGCGGTCGGAGAGCACATAGGCGCCCATCGCGCCGGAGGTGTTGAGGGCGGCGCCCATGCCCTGGCCGATCTCGCGATACCACGGGCCCTTCTGCGTGGCGATGTCGATGCCGGCCGCCTTCCAGAGATTGAGCTCGGCGGCATGGGTGCCGGACTTGTCGCCGCGCGAGACGAAGGGCGCGCCCTTCTCCTGGATCTTCTTCAGGGCGGCGACGATGTCCGTGGTCCCGGCGACGCCGGCCGGGTCGGATTTCGGGCCGATCAGCACGAAGTCGTTGTACATCACCGGGCGTCGCTCGGTGGAAAAGCCCTCCTCGACGAATTTCAGCTCCTGCGCCTTGGCATGGACGAAGACGACGTCGGCATCGCCGCGCCTGCCTGTGTCGAGGGCCTGGCCGGTGCCCTGCGAGATGACGCGGACCTCGATACCGGTCTTTGCCTTGAAGATCGGCAGGATATGGCCGAACAGCCCGGAATCCTGGGTCGAGGTCGTCGACGCCACGGTGATGAAGCGGCTTCCGGCCGGCGCTGTCGCGGCCGGCGGTGCGGCGGCGGGAGCCTGGGCGAGGGCATGGCCGGCAAGGCCGAGGAAGAGCCCGGCGGCGATGAGGGAGCGGCGCTGGATCAATGACATTGTTTCATCCCCTTGGTTTCTGTCGGACATGTTCCTTCAGACCTCGTCCTGCGGAGCCTTCCCCGGCCCGGCTTTCGGCCGGCCGAGGCAAACTCTGCGGCGCCTCGAAGGATAGCTCGGCGTGCTGCTGAGCATGCTTCGAGATCTGTCGGCCACCGCTCCTCGGGATGAGGGCCGCGGCTGTGACGGACGGTGCGCGGCTTCACCACAGCAGCTCTCCTGCCAGGAAGGCGCGCGCCTCGGCCGATTGCGGGCCGGCGAAGAAGCTGGCGGCAGCCGCGTCCTCGACGAGGCGGCCGCGATGCAGGAACAGCACCCGGTCGGCGAGGCGGCGGGCCTGACCGAGATCATGGGTCGACATCATCACCGTGATGCCCTCGGCGACGAGGGCGGTGAGCAGGTCCTCGATCTGGCGGGTCGCGGCCGGGTCGAGCTGCGAGGTCGGCTCGTCGAGGAAGAGCAGTTCCGGCCGCAGCGCCCAGGCGCGGGCGATGGCGAGGCGCTGCTGCTCGCCGCCGGAGAGCAGCCGTGCCGGCTGCGCCGCGCGCTCCGCCAGGCCGAAGCGGGCGAGCGCCTGCTGCGTGCGAGCCTTGCGCTCCGCGCCCGCCGTGCCGGACGCCGCCAGCGCATGCGCGATATTGGCCTCGACCGAACGGCGCAGCATGATCGGCTTCTGGAACACCATGGCATGGCGCTTGGCCTGCCTCCTGGCGGCGTGCTGGCCGCCAGGCGCATCGGCCCAGCGCACCGTGCCGCGGCTCGGATTCAGCAGGCCGTGGCAGAGTCTGAGCGTCAGCGACTTGCCGGCGCCGTTGGGGCCGAGCACCACCGTCAGGCCGCCGGCAGGGATGACGAAGCTGTTCGGCTCCAGCAACTGCCTGCCGCCGCCGGAGAAGGAGACGGCGTCGACGGTGAGCGGCAGGATCGAGGTCGCGTCAAGCATGGCGCCTATCCCGCATAGCGTGCGCCGATCCGGCTGGCGCCGAAGGCGACGGCATTGATGGCGAGCGTCAGCGAGAGCAGGACGATGCCGAGGCCGAGCGCCAGCGGCAGGTCGCCCTTCGAGGTTTCGAGCGTGATCGCCGTGGTCATGGTGCGGGTGTAGCCGGCGATGTTGCCACCGACGATCAGCACGGCGCCGACCTCGGCGCTGGCCCGGCCGAAGCCGGCGAGCAGGGCGGTCGCCAGCGAGAAGCGCCCGTCGAAGAGCAGGGTCGGGATCGCCCGCATGCCTTCGAGGCCGACCGAGCGCAGATGGTCGCGATATTCGCCCCAGAGATCCTCGATCACCTGCCGGGTCAGCGCGATCACGATCGGCAGCACCAGGATGACCTGCGCGATGATCATCGCGGTCGGCGTGAACAAGAGGCCGAGCGGTCCGAGCGGCCCGGAGCGCGACAGCATCAGGAAGACGGCGAGCCCGGCGACCACCGGCGGCAGCCCCATCAGCGCGTTCAGGCAGACGATGATCGCCGAGCGGCCCGGGAAGCGCGCCAGCGCCAGCGCCGCGCCGAGCGGTAGGCCGATCAGCGCCGCGACCGCGACTGCTGTCAGCGTTACCCGCAGCGACAGGCCGACAATGCCGAGGAAGTCGGGATCGAGCCCGACGACCAGCGCAAAAGCCGCCTGGAATATCGCGCCGACCTCCACACTCCACTCCCGCCAATGCCCGCATCCGATTGCAAGCATTTGCAATTGGTAGAGTTCAATGCGACCAAAAGCCAATCGCGTAGCCTGTGCAGGCAGGAACATCTGAATGCAGGATCAGTCCTGGCTGACCACCGAAGAGGCGGCCGCCTATGTCCGGCTCAAGGAGCGCAAGCTCTATGAGCTGGTGGCGCAGGGCGCCGTGCCTTGCACCAAGGTTTCCGGTAAATGGCTGTTTCCGCGCGCCGGCCTCGACCGCTGGCTGGAGGCGGGTCTGGCACGCCCGGAAGGGCTGGAGCCGGCACCGCCACCACCGATCGTCGGCGGCAGCCAGGATTCGCTGCTCGAACTCGCCATTCGGGAATCGGGCTGCGGACTGGCGCTGCTGGCCGAGGGCTCACAGGCCGGGCTCGACCGCCTGCTGCGCAACGAGGTGGCGATCGCGGCGTTGCATCTTCATGCCACTCCCGATGACGAGGCCGCCAACCTCGTCGCCATCCGGGCCGAGGGCATGCTGCACGACGCGGTGGTGATCAATTTCGCCCGGCGCGAGCAGGGCCTGCTGTTGGCGCCCGGCAATCCGTTGGGGCTGGACGGTCTCGCCAGCGCCATCGCCAAAGGCGCGCGCTTCGCCCAGCGCCAGCGCGGCGCCGGCGCGCAATTGCTGCTGCAGAGCCTGCTGGAGCGGGCTGGCGTCGGCTCGGGCAGGATGGTCGCGGCGGAGGGCATATGCGCCACCGGCCAGGACCTCGCTCTGGCGATCCGGACCGGCCGTGCCGATTGCGGCATCGCGGCACGCGCCGTCGCCATGGCCTTCGGCCTCGAATTCCAGCCGCTGGTCTGGGAGCATGTCGATCTCGTCATGCGCCGCCGTAGCTATTTCGAGCCGCAAGCGCAGAAGCTTCTCGGCTGGATGCGCGGGCCGGACATGGCGGCGCGCGCCAGGGAGTTCGGCGGCTACGATCTGTCGATCAGCGGCTCGGTCAGGCTCAACCGCTAGATCGCCGCGCGTCCGTTCGGGCGCGGTTACGGTGATCTATCTCATTGTTACCGCATCGGAATTTTCCGAAAAGTGGATTTCACTTTTCGGTCCGATGCTATAGGGAAACGGCCCCGTGCCTCGTCAGCCTGCCGAGAGATGGCTGATCAGGATGGAGATGCCGAGGCCGACCAGGGCCATGCCGCCGATCCGTTCGGCCCAGCGGCCGAATCGGACGCCGATCAGGTTTCCGGCCATCATGCCGCCCGTCGACATCAGGAAGGTCGCAAAGCCGACCGCCAAGGCGACGACGATGATGTTCACGTCCAGGAAGGCGAGCGACACGCCGACCGCCATCGCATCGATGCTGGTGCCGATCGCCGTCGCCATGACTGTCCAGAGCGAGTTGCCGCGCGCCACCGCCGCGCGTTCCGTTGCGGGGAGGAGCGAGTGCAGGATCATCCGGCCGCCGACGATCCCGAGCAGCACGAAGGCGATCCAGTGATCGATGGCCGCAATGTAGCCGCTTGCGGCCAATCCGGCGCCCCAGCCGAGCAATGGCGTGATCGCCTCGACCATACCGAAGATGGCGCCGGTGCGCAGCGCTTCGGCGAAGCGGGGACGTTGCGCCGCGGCGCCCCGACCAATGGACGCCAGAAGGGCGTCGACCGACATGCCGACGGCGAGGACGGCGATGGAAACGGGTGACATTGCTGTTCTCATGCGCGGACTGGGGACCGGACGGATTGCGGGCCTTGTCCGCAAGGCGTCACCGTCACGGTCTCGCTTGGCCGGACTGGTCCGGCTGATCGCGCCACGCAGTCCTCGCTGCGAGCGTGTTGACACGATCGCGCGCGCCAGCGCGCCGCTACTCCCCGATGGCGATGCCCTAGGAAACAACGCTTTCAAAGTCAATTGATAAGTGATTTCAATTACTTGTCATTGAGATGCATTTGCAATAAAAGAGGCGTTTAGCCCGAGCTCGGACCAGGTCGTCAGTTCTCGCCCGATGCGAGACGCGGCGACCGGCTTCCTTGGAAGTCCCGCCAGGCGCAGACCTTGTGCACGAACTCCCGGTCCCGTTCCGCCTCGCCGAATGGCGCGACCGGCCAGAGCCAGCTTTCGTCCTCTGGCGGCAGCTTGACGCCATAGGTCAGGTCGAGCCGGTCATGGATCGCGCCGTCGCGTTCGCGCTCGACCATTTCGACATCGCTGATCAGGCAGACATGGCCCTTGAAGCGAGAGAGATCGTCGAGATGCCAGGCGATGCAACGGGCCGGCATATCGAACGGCAGCGCGGCGGCGCGTGCGGGGTGATCCTCAAGCCAGTCGGCGACCGGCCAGGCGAGCTGCGAGAGCAGATTGGCCGAGACGACGAGGTCCACCGCTTCATCGGCGATCAGTCCGGCGAGCGGATCGGCCCGGCCTTCGGCCTCGCCGGCGAGCCAGGCCATGGCGCCGGTGAGGTCGCTGGTCAGGAGACGGACATTCCTGCGCGGCAGCAGCCGCAGGCGCACCGGCGGCAGATGCACGATGTCGACCAGCACGACCTCGTCGAAGCCCTGGCAGAGCGCGTTCAGCGGGATGTCGCGCAGGAAGCCGGAACCGAGGATCACGGCCTTCCGGTGTTGCGGCAGCTCGGCGGCGACGTCCGCGACCAGCCTGCGACAGCGGGCATGATGCTCGGCCCAGGCCTTGCGCTGGCGCAGGCCTCGCGACCAGAGTGCGACGCTTTCCTGGAGCAGGCCGAAGCGACGTGCCAGCGGTAGGGCCGGTGTCAGCGCACGCAGGGCGAGCTGGGCCAGCACGCGCTCAGGTGAGGGCGCCGCGTGCCGCCACCGGCCAGACCGCCTCGACATGGGCATCGGGCCCATGCAGGCCGCGGACGCAGACATACCAGTCGTGCAGGTTGACCGTCGGGTCGCAATGTCCGGGCACGAGCAACAGCCGGTCGCCGCGATGCGGCAGGGCGACGGGGTCTCCGGTGAGCACGCCGTGCTCGTCGGACGGCTTGGTGTAGATCACGCCATCGCGCCGGAAGGCTGTCGGCATGCCGGAATCGATGGCCGCGGTCTTGTGCCCGGCATCGACGATGGCACGGTCCGGCACCGGCTTGCTCATCACGCCGGCGAGGATGAACAGCGCATGCTCGAAGGTCTGGAAGGGCGAGCCGTCGGCATTGCGGTTGCGGGCGTAGTCGGCGTCCATGAAGATGTAGGAGCCGGCCTGCAGCTCGTTCCAGATGCCGGAGCGACCTTCCAGGTCGAAAGTGCCGGTGCCGGCGCCGCTGACGATCTCGCAGGGCAGGCCGACCTGCCGGATCCTCTCGACGACGTTGCGGGTCAGCAGCCCTGCGCGCTCGATCGCCTCGCGGCGTTCGTCGATCGAGCGCATGTGCTGGGCGCTGCCATGATAGGCCTGCACGCCCGAAAGCCGCAGCGTATTGCTGCGGGCCACCGCTTCGGCGAGGCGCACCGCCGCCTCGCCGGGCGCGACGCCGCAGCGGCGCGAGCCGATATCGAGCTCGACCAGGACGTCGAGCACGACATCATGGCGGGCGGCCGCCTCCGAGGCCTCGCGCACCCCGTCGATATGGTCGACGCAGAGCCCGATCCGGGCCTCGCGGGCGAGCCTGGCCAGCCGGTCGAGCTTGGCGGCGCCGACGATCTCGTTGGTGACCAGCACGTCGGTCACCCCGCCGGCAACCAGGATTTCGGCCTCGCCGACCTTCTGGCAGCATTGCCCGACCGCGCCATGGGCGATCTGGCGCAGCGCGATCTCGGGGCTCTTATGCGTCTTGGCATGTGGTCTCAAGCGCACGCCGGCAGCCTCCGCGAAGGCGGCCATGGTCACGAGGTTCCTCTCGAAGGCGTCGAGATCGAGGATCAGGGCGGGAGTGTCGATCTCGGCGAAGGATTGTCCGGGCTGGGCCGGCGGGGCGAGAGGCATGAGTTCCCTTTGGCTGGTGAATCAATCCGGCTATCGGACGTCAGCATCGTGTCGCGAGCAAGACCGGCAGTGGCGCTCGCATGGCGGCCATGATAGGCCGCGCCGCATGAAGATTGGCAAGGTCACCGACGATACCCTCGCGCTCTTCGCCCGGGTCTGGCGCGAGCGGATCAGCTCCTACCTGCCGCAGATCGCGATGATTCTCGGGCTCGTCGTCGTCATCGCGGCGACGACGAGCTTCTATCCGCTCCTGATCAAGGCGGCCTTCGACGCCTTCGCCGACCCGCTGACCGCCGAATCGACCGGCTTCGTGCGCCGGGCCGAGCGGCTGGTCTCGAAGTCGATCGGTATCGAGATCGGCGTCGTCAACGCGGTCGCGATCGTCGTGGTCATCGTCACCGCGATCAAGGGTTTCTCCCTGCTGGCCCAGACCGTGCTGACCAACAGCGTCGTCAGCCGCGTCGAGGCCGACATGCAGAGCGCGCTCTATGCGCATCTGATCGACGCCGATCTGGCGCAGCTGCAGCGTGAGAATCCGGCCTCACTGACCCAGCGCTTCACCACCGACTTCACCTTCATTAAGGAGGCGCTGACCCGGATCATCAATATCGCCATCCGCGATGTGGTGACCGCGATAGCGCTGGTCGGCGCCATGCTCTGGATCGATTGGAAGATGACGCTGGTCGTGCTGCTGGTCGCGCCGGTGGTGGCGAGCCCGATCGGCCGGATCGGCAAGAAGCTGCGTCGCATGGCGGCCTCCCAGCAGGAGCAGACCGGGCTGATGGCGAGTCTGGTGACCGAGAGCCTGCAGGGCGCGCGCGTCGCCAAGACCGATTCGCTCGAGCCCTATCTGAAGCACCGCGCCGCCGGCGCCTTCGAGGCGATCCGCGCCCTGAAGATGAAGGCCGCCAATGCGCGCGGCCGGCTCGACCCGCTGCTCGAGGTCGGTGGCGGCCTCGCCGTCGCCGGCGTGCTCGCCGCCATCGGCGTGCGCATCACTTCGGGCGGTTCGACCGTCGGCGACTTCACCGGCTATGTCTCGGCCCTGCTGCTGGCCGCCCAGCCGATGCGCTCTCTCGGCAATCTCAACGCCATCGTGCAGGAGGCGGGCGCCTCGCTGAAGCGCTATTACGCGCTGATCGACGAGAAGCCCCTGGTCGCCGAGCGCTCGGATGCGAAGCCGCTCGCCATCGCCGGCGGCGAAGTCGCCTTCCGCGACCTACGCTTCCGCTATCGCGACGATGCGCGCGGGCTCGAAGGCATCGATCTCGTGGCCGAGGCGGGCAAGACCACCGCGCTGGTCGGCCGCTCCGGCTCCGGCAAGTCGACCATGCTGGCGCTGGTGCCGCGCCTCTACGATCCGAACGAGGGCCGTGTCGAGATCGACGGTCAGGACCTGCGCGACGTCACGCTGGCGAGCCTGCGCGCCCAGATCGGCGTGGTCAGCCAGGATGTCGTGCTGTTCGACGATACCGTGCGCGCCAATATCGGCTTCGGCCGGCGTGGCGCGAGCGAGGCGGACATCATCGCTGCGGCGAAGGCGGCGGCTGCCCACGACTTCATCATGGCGATGCCGGAAGGCTATGATTCCCGGGTCGGCGAACGCGGCTCGCGTCTCTCGGGCGGCGAGCGCCAGCGCCTCGCCATTGCTCGCGCCATCCTCAAGGACGCGCCGATCCTGCTGCTCGACGAGGCGACGAGCGCGCTCGACACCCAGTCCGAGCGCGTGGTCCAGCAGGCGCTGACGCAGCTGATGAAGGGGCGTACCACCCTCGTCATCGCGCATCGGCTCTCGACCGTGCGCGATGCCGACCGGATCGTCGTGCTCGACGAGGGCCGCGTCATCGAGACCGGCAGCCATGATGCGCTGATCGCGCGGGAGGGCGCCTATGCGCGTCTCTATCGGCTGCAATTCGCCGAGGACTGAGAGTCGGCTCCCGCATCGGGCGCCCGCGCTGCCGCTGCTGACAGGACCTGCCGCATTCGGCTGGCAAGGTTCGGCTCCAGAAGAACTGAAAAGCGACTTCGACGTGACGACTTCGACCACAGACGCTGCGCCGGCGCGCAAGGCCACGCGCCGCGAATGGCTCGGCCTGATCGCTATCGCCGTGCCTTGCATGATCTACTCGATGGATCTGACGGTGCTGAACCTCGCGGTGCCGACCCTGATACGCGAGCTGAAGCCATCGGCAGGGCAGATGCTCTGGATCATCGATATCTACGGCGTCATGGTCGCCGGCTTCCTGATGACCATGGGAACGCTCGGCGACCGGATCGGCCGGCGCAAGCTCTTGCTGATCGGGGCAGCCGCCTTCGGCCTGGCGTCCACCGTCGCCGCCTTTTCGACCAGCACCGAGATGCTGATCGTGATGCGGGCCCTGCTCGGCATCGCCGGGGCGACGCTGGCGCCCTCGACGCTGTCGCTGATCGCAGTGATGTTCGAGGATGAGACCTAGCGCACCTTCGCCATCTCGATGTGGATCGCGAGCTTCTCGGCCGGCGCCGTGATCGGCCCGCTGATCGGCGGCGCGCTGATCGAGTATTTCTGGTGGGGCTCGGTGTTCCTGATCGCGGTGCCGCCGATGCTGGTGCTGCTGGTGATCGGTCCGATCCTGCTGCCGGAATACAAGGCGCCTCAGGCCGGACGCCTCGATCTGCCGAGTGCCTTGCTCTCGCTGGCGGCGATTCTCCCGGCAATCTACGGGATCAAGCACTGGGCCGAGTTCGGGCTCTCGGTTTATGCCGCCGGTTGCATCGTTGCCGGGCTCTGGTTCGGCGTGGTGTTCACGCGCCGGCAGAAGCGCCTCGCAGACCCGATGGTCGACCTCGCCCTGTTCGGGATTGCCGCCTTCCGCGCGGCGCTGGCGATCAACCTCGCCGGCATCATGGTCATGTTCGGCAGCTTCATCTTCATGGCGCAGTATCTCCAGCTCGTCGCCGGGCTGACGCCGCTGGAAGCGGGCATCTGGTCGCTCCCCTCGGCAGTCGCCTTCACGCTCGCCTCCTTCGCGGTCACGCCGCTGTCCATCCGCTTCAGGCCGGCGACGCTGATGGCGGGTGGCATGGTGCTCTCGGGCCTCGGCTTTGCCTGGCTCGCGTTCGCGCCGACGCTCGTTCAGATCGTCGCCTCCTCGATCGTGTTCTCGATCGGGTTCACGCCCGTGGTCGCGCTGACGACCGGGATCGTGGTCGGTTCGGCGCCGCAGGAGCGGGCAGGGGCCGCCTCCGCCATGTCGGAGACCAGCATCGAATTGGGCGGAGCGCTCGGCGTCGCCGTCTTCGGCAGCCTCGGCGCGGCGCTCTATCGTCAGAACATGGCCGGGCTCTCGGTCGCGGGCGTCGACAATGCGACGCTGGCGCCGGCGCGTGCGACGCTCGGCGGTGCGCTCGCCGCCGCGGAGCGGCTTGCGCCGGAACAGTCCGCGCATCTGCTCGAGGCGGCGCGCGCGGCCTTCATGACCGGCTTCCATGCGGTCGCGCTGATCGCGGTCGCCGGCATGATCTTCTGCATGGCGGTGGCGCTCACCACCTTGCGCGATGCCCGCCTCTCCGGCGGGCATTGATCGCCGTCAGGGCTGCTCGCGAAGCAGCGCGTCGGCGGCGGCCGTGAAGCCGCGGAAGGAGATCGGCAGTGTCACCTCGCGCTTGGCGGCGTCCTGATAGCGCAGCTGTCCGGCATCGCTGAGCGCGCGCCAGCGCCTGAAGGCATCGTCGCTGAGCTGCGCTTCGCCGAAGCAGCCGCCGGGCGTGCAGCGCTGGAACACGGCGAGCGCATCCTCCTTCTCGCCGGCGCTCACCCGGACGCCGGCATTGTTGCCGAGCGTCAGGTTCGGAGGCACCTGGACGACGAGCTTATAGGGTTCGGATTTGACTGGGCGGCCGAGAGCGACGAGGGCGATCGGCCCGCGCTGCCCTTGTTGCTCGATGGTCTGGACGATCTCGCAGACGCGGGTGCCGACGCCCTGCTGGCAGCGCAACAGCCAGTCGCCATAGGTCGCAGTGGTATTGTCGGGCTGGGAGACCGCGCCCGGGACGGAAGCAGACGGGGCGGACTGCGCCGGGCGCTGCGTCTGGGCGAAGGCCGGCCCTGTCAGAACCAGCGTCGACAGCAGTGCGAGGAGCGTCGATTTGGTCAGCATGGCGGAACCGGATCGATTGGCGGGGAGGCCGAGTTGAAGCGCAAGGGCGGCTGGCGGCAAGAAGCCCTCCGGGCTTCGCGCCGAGCAGTCGCGCGCGATCTTCGCGCCAGTCCGGTGTCCAGGCAAGGACATGGTCTTCGATGCGTCCCGCGGCAGGTCGAGCGAGCCGGAAACGCTTCGCGCGCAGCGCCCACCTGGTCGCTGGGAAAAGCGATGGAAGGAAGCAAAACAGAGCACGTCCGCTCTTCAGGGAAGCGTGGACGTGCTCTGGACGCTCATCAGGGATGCCAGCCGGTTTCCTGCGCCGGAGCACGCTCGCGCTCCTCCTCGGCACGCGCGCCTTCGACGACGGCCAGCACGGCACGCAGCGCAGCTTCCACGCCTTCGCCGGATGCGGCCGAGAGCGCGATCGGCGTGCGCTTGCAGGCGCGCTTCAGACGAGCGAGCTGCTCTTTCAGCATTTCGGGCGTCAGCGCGTCGACCTTGGAGAGGGCGACGATCTCCGGCTTCTCGGCCAGGCCCTCGCCATAGGCGGCGAGTTCGTTGCGCACGGTCTTGTAGGCCTTGCCGGCATGTTCGCTGGTGCCCTCGACCAGATGCAGCAGCACCCGGCAGCGCTCGACATGGCCGAGGAAGCGGTCGCCGAGGCCATGGCCTTCATGTGCGCCCTCGATCAGCCCTGGGATGTCGGCGAGCACCATCTCGCGTCCGTCGATTCTGACCACGCCGAGGCCGGGATGCAGCGTCGTGAACGGGTAGTCGGCGATCTTCGGCTTGGCCGCGGTGACGGTTGCCAGAAAGGTCGACTTGCCGGCATTGGGCAGACCGACCAGCCCGGCATCGGCGATCAGCTTCAGCCTGAACCAGACCCAGCGCTCTTCGCCGTCGAGCCCGGGATTGGCGTGGCGCGGCGCCTGGTTGGTCGCAGTCTTGAAATAGGCGTTGCCGAAGCCGCCATTGCCGCCCTTGCACAGCACGAAGCGCTGGCCCGGCTCGGTGAGGTCGGCGATCAGCGTCTCGCCATCCTCGTCGAGGATCTGCGTGCCCGGCGGGACCTTGAGCACGACCGGCGCGCCATTGGCGCCATGGCGGTCCTTGCCCATGCCGTGCTCGCCGGTCTTGGCCTTGAAATGCTGCTGGAAGCGGAAGTCGATCAGCGTGTTCAGGCCCTGCACGCATTCGACGATGACGTCGCCACCGCGCCCGCCGTCGCCGCCATTGGGCCCGCCGAACTCGATGAACTTCTCGCGCCGGAACGAGACGCAGCCGGCGCCGCCATTGCCGGCCTTCACATAGATCTTGGCTTGGTCGAGGAATTTCATGGCGGCTAGCTAATCGTATGTGTCCGCCGAAGCAATGCCGGCGGCGCGGGTTCGCCCGATTGCGAACCCGCCGGGGCTCAGGCCATGCAGGGCTCTTCGCTGCGGTTCGAGCTCTGCTCCTGCTGCTGCCGCTGCTGGGCCGGAGCCCAGCCTGAAGAGCTCCAGCTCTTCAGGGCGGCCCAGGTCGAGCGGTCGAGCCGGAACTGCTCGCAGGGGAAGAGACCGCCGCGCGCCGGCAGAGACTTCAGGAAGGAGCCCTCCTGGCGGAAGCCGCTCTTCTCCAGGACCCGGCGCGAGGCCGGGTTGATGACGCGGCTGTCGGCCTCGACAGCCTCGATCTCGACCAGAGAGAACAGCGTATCGATCAGGGCCTGCACGGCCTCGGTCGCGTAGCCCTTGTTCCAGTGCGGCGTGCCGAGCCAGTAGCCGATGAAGGGGCGCCCGCTGGCCTGCGGGTGCGCGCCAATCATCCCGATCAGCTCATTGGGCCGGTCGCGCGGCGTGATCGCCAGCACCAGATGCTCGCCGAGCGCGTTGCCCTTGCGCATTGCGAAGATGAAGGGCTCGGCCGCTCCGGACGGGTAGGGGTGCGGGATCGAGGCCGTCATTTCGGCCACGGCCTTGGCGCCGGCGAGCCGCAGGATCGCGGCAGCATCGGCCACCCGCGGCCAGCGCAGCCACAGCCGCCGCGTCTCGAGCCGGAAGACGTCGTCTCTTGTCAGTTCGGGGAACATCAGGTCTCTCCGTCGGCGCAACGAGAAAGGGGAGATGGGCTTTGGTCCCATCTCCCCCGGTTCGCTGACCTTCGGGAAACCCGTGACGGGTTTTTGCCCCTTCTCGATCGTCCGGTTCGATGGAACCGACGGATCGAGAGAGTTCCCTATCCGCCGTTTATTCTGCGGCCTCTTGGGCCGGGACTACGTTGACGAAAGCTCGGCCGAGTTTCGTCGTGAATCGGACGCGGCCGTTCGCCGTGGCAAAAAGGGTATGATCCTTGCCAAGGCCAACGTTCACGCCGGGATGGAATTTAGTGCCGCGCTGACGCACGATGATGTTGCCGGCCACGACCGCCTGGTCGCCGAAGCGCTTCACGCCGAGACGCTTGCTTTCGGAGTCGCGACCATTGCGCGACGAGCCGCCTGCTTTTTTGTGAGCCATAACGCCCTACCTTGAAAACTCTTCAGTCCATGTAACCCGAATCGGCGGCAAATGCCACCCGTTTCGGAAACGAAGCTCTTGCGAGGCTGACAGCCGGGGTCAGTAGTCCTCACCCGAGGCAAGCTCGGCCTGGTCGGCCTTGGCCCGCGGCGGCTTGCCGGCGAGCAGCTCCTTGGCCTGCTCGACCCACTCTTCGCGGGTGGCGCGGCCGCGCAGCTTGAGCTCCTCGTCCCACTTGGCGATGTCGGCCTCGGTCCACGACGCGATGTCGTTCCACGAGGTGATGCCGGCGGCGCGCAGCTTCTTCTCGATGGTCGGGCCGACGCCCGAGATCAGCGAGAGGTTCGAGGCGTCGAGGCCCTCGGCCTTGGCGGCCTTGGTCGACTTGCCCTTGACGGCTTTGCTGCCGGCCTTGAGCGCGACGGGGGCGGCTTCGCCCTTCTTCATCTCCGGCTTCTTGCCACCGGTGAGGATCTCGGTGATGCGCACCACGGTCAGCTCGGCGCGGAAGCCGCGCTTGCGCTTCGAATTCTGGCGGCGGCGCTTCTTGAAGGCGATGACCTTCTCGCCGCGGGTCTGCTCGACGATCTCGCCGGCGACGGTGATGTCGCCCAGGAAGGGTGCGCCGATCGTCGACTTCTCGCCATCGGTCAGCATCAGCACGGAGCCGAAGGCGACGGTGTCGCCCGGGTTGCCCTCGAGCTTGGCGATCGTGATGCGGTCATTGGTGGCGACGCGGAATTGCTTGCCGCCGGTCTTGATGACTGCGAACATCATTGTTCTCCATGTTCGGCCCCGCCCGGTCATGGATCCGCGAAGGGAGCGCATGCGGGGCGGCTTTTTGGCAGTCGTTGCGTTTTGGGTTCGCTCCTCGGGCCTGTCGCTGCCGGTTCGATCTCGAACCTGACGAGGCTTCGGCCAAAAGAGATCAGGCGCGGGTTTCCCCACGCCGGATGAGGCTCTCTAGGCGCGGAGGGCGCTTGCGTCAAGGAAAACTCCGCGTTCGACGGAGGGCGCGGGGCGCTCGAGCGAAGAGCTGTCGAGTTCTGCATGAACGGGCTTGTGCAGCGCGGGACTCGTGTGTAACAAGCACCCCGCTTCGACTTGAGCACCGCGGACAGGTGGCAGAGTGGTTGAATGCACCGCACTCGAAATGCGGCATACCTTCACGGGTATCGGGGGTTCAAATCCCTCCCTGTCCGCCACTTCCCTTGAGATGATCCATTTTTTTGCCCTTGCGGGCAAGTTGCAATAGCTGCCGACAGGCGGACCGTCAGGGGCCGCCGCCGGCTGCGATTCGAGAAATCTCCCGCACATGGTTGAACAGATCGAGGATTGCGCCGGTCAGCGCCTCCGTCTCGCCGACCCGTCTCACCTGTCTGGATCCCTGAGGATGCGGAAGGCGCTTGCGACGTGGATTGCCAGGCGGCTCTCCTAGGAGGTCGCCGTACAGGCTCGCATTGACGAGAGCCGGCGAGATGCGACGTGGTGCAGGTAGCCCCTTGACCGCAGCCAAGCCGCAAGGTGACGCTGGGGCGATCCGACAGGGGCTATATGATGCTTAGACTGGCTGCGACTTTGACAATGGCGCTCTTGGCATCGCCGGTGTTGTCTCAAGATCACCCTATGCACTTGCTGAAGGAGCCTTGGATCAAGGCGAAGTGGTCTCACGCGATAAAGGGCTCAGGATTCAATAACTCTTGGGTCGGCGACCTGTCGGGCGTCGCCTCCGCTCCTGAGACGATGCGGGACGCATCGGGCAAGAGCTGGACGGTCGCGGAACTCTGCCAGCCACATGACTGCGCCGACAACAAGCTTGCGGTGATTATCGATCGCCAGAATCGCAACCTCTGGGGCTTGCTCCTCAAGGCCAACCCGACCTCCCGCAGATATTTCGGCAATCCCGGCCCCGAGGAGAAGGCGTTACTGGAGGCCGCGTTTCGCGGCAGCCTCGCCAGCGTCGGTAGCAGGAGCACGGGCGTTGTCGCCGCCGAGCAGGACGATGGTGAAGTGCTGCTCAACACACCTTTATCCGAGTCGCCACGGGGCGCCCCGACGCATGCTGTCTCCCAGAGCGTGCCGGCAGCCCCACGGGACCAGCCGCCGCGAGAGCAGCAGGCGAACTGGCGCTATGGCAATCACGCCTTGTTCGGCCTGTCTGCCCATATCGACGTGGACGGAGAGAGCTTTGGTCTCGCCTGCGGATTTCGCGGCGTCGATCTCATGCGGGGCGACTCGGTCCTGGTCCGGATGACGCGGGGACTGTCGCCCGAATCAACCAAGCCAATGCGCGGGCTCTATGTTGTCGAGGGCAGGCCGGGGGCGGGGGGGAGCGTGGTGTTCGAAAACCACCCGCGCGGGTTCCTGCAACTCAAGAGCAATGCCTGCGGCATTATCCAGGACACGCAGCGCGGCAGGGCTATCCTTTTTCCCGACGGGGTTTTCGTCGGCCTCGAAGTCCGCGGCAAGGAGACCATCCTGACGTTGACGCAGCGCGGTATCGAGAAGCAGATCAGGGGTGACGGCGACCTGCACAAACTGGTCGATACAAAGCGGGTACCACTGACCGGGGCGGCGAAGGCGATCAGGCAGCTCGTGAACGCATGCCCCGCAATCAGGGCGGACTTCAGGAATGATTGCGGAGCTCACTGAGCTGCGCGACGTTTTTGCGCCGCAGCCGCGCCCGGAAAGCTCCTTATCCCGTCGGCAAGGCGATGAATGATGCCGCTGCGGATCGCTGCAGGCGATATTTGCACAAGCTGCGCATGCCCGCCCGTGCCGCGCTGGCTGTGTTCGTCAGCGCTCCGCAAAGCCGGTCGGAGCGCGGCGGTTGGCAGCTCTCCGGCAATAATGACCCGGCGCTCGGTCCAATCTTGCCCGGAGCCGTGATGATGCGTGCGCGGCTGAACCTGTTCGCCCGGCGCAGGCCTCCGGCTATCCTGCCGTGAAGCGCCCCGGCCCTGCTCATGCGGGGCCGGGGCGGTCTTATCAGTACACCCAGCGGCAAACCCGCCGGCGGCGTCCGAACCGGTCCCGCGTTACGGTGCAGACTTGGCGCTGCCGACGCGGGCCGCGATAAGGCCGGCCGCGGTAGTACTGGGTGAATTCCGACGGGGTCTCGTCAAGCTTGGCGGCCGTGTCGAGCGGCAGCTGGGACGCTTTTGCCGCCTCGCTTGCGACCACGGTTCCGACCGCCGTAGCGGCGATGCCGCCGAACAGGGCAGTGAGAAATGAACGTCGATTCATTGGAGGCTCCTTCGTTGAGGGCTTCAACAGAGGCGCGCAGAGTTAACAAAAGGTTGTCTTGCCCTCCGCGATCGACGCCGTGCGTGAGGCCGCGCGGCCGTGGGTTTGCCGTTCGACGGCCGACCGGGCGTTAGGCGAAGCTTTACCCAGGGCTGCCAAGATCGCCTCGAAACGGATGGCGATCTGGAGCTGCCGCATGATCTATTTCGCCATCGCCTGTCTGGCGTCCGCGGCCGTGTTTCTTGAGATGGCTGATCGGGCGCCGGAGCTGCCCTGGCACGACTGACCGGCCACCTGGATCGCCCCCATCCACCTGCATCGATCGGCGCGGCGAAGCCGGTGGCGTGTCAGCGTCGCTGTCATGCAACAGGTCGTCGATCGCCGCCGGCACGCACAGGCGCAGCTGCTCCTGCGAAATCCGTTGGCGTGGATGCTCTCTTAGAACAGTGGCGGCGCAATTGCGGTTTCCGGAAGCTTCCGTAGTATAAGACGGTCGAGAGGCTTCGGATTGGCTATGCAGAACAAGCGCATCGTCGCGGCAGCGGCATTCGTGGCGCTCGCCGGCAGCGTCTACCTCATTTCCGAATCCTTTAGTGACCAGAATGTCGAGGCGACGGCTTGCGACGCACTCGCAGCCCACCCCAGCGACCCCCGAAAAAAGGGCGCAGGCGTCGCGCTGGGAAAGCTGCCATTTGAAAGCGCGATCGAAGAGTGCGGCAAGTCAATAAAGCAGCATCCGAAGGTCGCTCGCTTCAAATATCAGCTCGGGCGTGCCTTCGAGGCTGGAAAAGACCTTTCCAAGGCAAATGCCCTGTATCGGGAGGCGTCCGCGCTGGACTATCCGATGGCCGACTTCAACATCGCCATCGGGTATCACAATGAACGGAAATATGATCAGGCCCTCGAGGGTTTCAAGAAGGCTTTAGCTGGCGGGGTTTCGGTCGCAAAAACAGAAATAGAAAATTATTCATTTTCTGGTGATTCATTCTCGGCGAAAGGCGTTCTTTCAGAGATCGTGGCGAGCAAAAAGCCGACTTTTGATTTTTCCAGTGCTGTTTATTACGCTTATGAATTTTCATCTCTATTCAATAATACATGTAAAAATATCGGCATTGGTGCTGCGGTCTATGATCTGGAGCGATTGGCAAAGCGAAAAATGATGGGAGACATGATGCGTGGCTTCGCGGCCGGCGAAGGGCGGCACGGCTATGGCAGCCGTGAAGCGGCGCTGGAGAACGGGCTGACGGTCGGCGCGGTCGTATCCGCGAGCATTCAGCAGCAAGCCGCTTTCGCAAAACGCGATGCCCAGACCTTCTATGATCGCTACCAGTGCCGTGGCCCGGTATCCGACGCGTTTTTCAGCAATCTGAGGGAATGGGTGCGGACCCTGTAGAGCCGGATCCGTTTGGGTTGGAACAAGCTGAGCCGCGCCGGCGCGCGCAATCTCGTCAGCAGGCTTGCCATTCTGACCCTCGAAGCCCGGTCCGCGAGGCCGCCTGGGCCGCGCCGATGCGGTTTCCTCATTTTTCCGAAGCGGGGCGCTCGGAAATTGATTTGCGTCATGGGCGCCTGCCGCCCAAGGTCTAGACTCTCCTGCCGCATCGGGGAGGCCGCTATCCATGACGAACAAGGAATGGCTGGATCGACTGGCGAAACTGGAGCGCGAACAGATCGATCATTATCGCGCGGGACGGGCGAGCGAGGGCGATGCTGTCGGCCTGACCATATGTAGCTTGATAAGCGAGGGCCGCGCCCAGGGCTTCTGCGTGCCGGACGGCAGGCCTCCGATCGTCGGGAGCGCCGAAGCCGGCCGTTCCCACGGGTAGCCAGCGCAGATTGGCGCCTCCGCTTTGCGCGTCAGCTAGATCGCCGCGCGTCCGTTCGGACGCGGTCACGGTGATCTATGTTTTTGTTATCGCATTGGAGTTTTCCGAAACGTGGAGTCCACTTTTCGGTCCGATGCCATAGCCGCCTCGGCGTATCCGGCCCGTCGGCAGGGCCTTGCTGGCCCGGCGGACGATGCCGAGCGCAGCGAGGCCCTCACGAGCGGGATGCACCGGGGCAGGCGCGGAAACATCACGCCCTCGAGCCGGGCTGGGCCGCCGGCCCGGCGTCGGGGTGCATGGGTCGGGACCTGCCGGGTCTGCGGCCGGTCCTGACTGAAGCCTGCTGCACGCCGTGGATTCGGCGCGCGGCAGGGAGCGCAGTTTCAGGGAAGGACGCTGTTGCCGAAGAGGTCGGTCTGGCGTGTCGGCGCGCCGATGCCCGGCTGGGTGTAGCGGGGCCCTTCGGAGGAGGGCGGCGCGCCGGTCGATACGCAACCGGACAGGGCGGGCGAGAGCAGTACGGCCATGATGCAGCTCACTGCAATGAACCTGGTGGGCTTGCGTCTGTCTGCATCTGGTCTGTGCATGGATCGCTTCCTTGGAAAGGGCGTGGGCAGGAGCTGACGTCGCCGGGAGGCGCGCGCCAGACCTTTATCTCGCCATCAGGGCGACAAGGATAGGCCCCCAGGCCGTGAGCAGGATGTTGCCGATCGCATAAGGCACCGTGTAGCCGAGGGCGGGGATGCTGCTTTGTGCCTCGTCCTGGACGGCCCTGAGTGCGGCTGTGATGGTGCCGGCGCCGGCGCAGGCGCCGAGCACGATGAGCGGGTTCATCTTCAGCACGTAGTAGCCGAAGAGAATGCCGACGATATGCGGCAGCAGCGACGAGACGAGGCCGACGACGATCAGGCTGGCTCCGGTCGCCTTGAGCCCGGCGACGAAGCTCGGTCCGGCCCCGATTCCGACAATGCCGATGAATATGCAAAGCCCGACCGTGTCGAAGATCCAGATGGCCGGCTCGGGAATGCGGCCGAAGAAGGGATAGGCCGAACGCAGCCAGCCGAAGACCAGGCCCATGAACAGCGCACCGCCGCTCGCCGTCAGCGTCAGGGGGATCCCCCAGACGACCACGGAGAGCAGGCCGAACAGGCCGCCGAGGAAAATGCCCAGTCCGACGAAGATCATGTCCGTCGCCGAGGTCTGGCGGTCGGGATAGCCGAGTTCGGCGGCGGCCTGCTCGACCTCCGCCAGCGGCCCGACCAGGGACATCATATCGCCGCGGTTGACCTTCGTCGCCGGAGTGATCGGCATCGCGATGCCGGCCCGCGTCAGCTTGGACATGAAGACGCCGCGCGCGAAGGTGCCTTGCGCCAGCTCCGCCAGGGACCGGCCATCGATCGTGCGATTGGTCAGGACGACGTCGAGCGCCTCGAGCGGGATGTCGAGCAGCTCGGGGTCGCTGACCTCCGGACCGATGACGTCGCCCCGGGCGGCGTGGATTTCGTATTTCGCCATCACGGCGATGACATCGCCGGCCTGGATCCGGTGGTCGGAGGCATGGTCGAACAGGGAGGGGCCGGAGCGGACCCGCAGCACGAAGGCACGGACTCCCTTCGTGGAAGCTTCGAGTTCACCGATGGTCTTGCCGGCCAGGGTCGGGTTCTCGACCCGATAGGCGCGGACATCGAACAGCCGCGCGGCCGAGGTTACGCCCTCCGCATGGCCGGCGGCAGCGCCCGCCGCCGATTGCATGGCCGCCGCCGCCTCGCGGAGATCGATGCGCATCAGCTTCGGGCCGATTTTCGGCAGGAACCAGACCAGCACGGCGGTCCCGACCAGATAGGTGACGGCATAGGCAACGGGGATGTTGTTGACGAGCGCGTCTCGCTGCGCCTGCGGCAGGTCGAGCCGCTGGATCGCCTCGCCGGCGGTGCCGATCACCGTCGATTCCGAAAAGGCGCCGGCAAGCAGGCCGGCGGCCGTGCCCATGTCGAAGTCCAGCAGCTTCGCGAAGGTCAGGGCCGTCAGCAGGCAGGTGACGCAGAGCACGACGGTGAGCGCCATTTGCGGCAGGGCGTCGCGTTTCAGGGCACGGAAGAACTGCGGCCCGACCTTGTAGCCGGTGGTGAACAGGAAGAGATCGAAGAACACCGCCTTCACGGTGGCCGGGACCTTGATGTCGAGTTGCCCGACGAGCACGCCGGCCATCAGGCAGCCGACGACCACGCCCAGACTGAAACTGCCGAATTTCAGCCGGCCGATCAGGAAGCCGAGCGCGACCGTCAGGAAGACTGCGAGCTCGGGATTGTTGCGCAGACCCTCGACAACGAAACCCATCTCCTGCCTCGCTGGAAAGCCGGGCCGTCCCGTCGGCGGACCGGCATCGGACGCAAGATCAACTGGCGGACGTCACGACGGGCACAGTCATGCCTTCTTGGCGCCTCCTGGCGATTTCGTGGTGGCGAGCGCCTGGTTGTAGGCGTCGAAGGCCTGGCGGTAGCCGCGTGCCACGGCGCGGGTGGCGCGGCCGATCTGGCTGTAGACCTCGTCGTCGAGATTGGCGAAGGAGACGCGGACCGACCAGTCCGGAGCATGGAAGCCGCCGCCGTTCAGGAGCACGATGCCGTGGTCCTCTGCCAGGCGGAAGACGATGTCGAGCGGGTGGATGTGCTCCTTCATATAGGCCACCACCTCCGGGCCGACATATTTGTTGGCCCAGAACTCGAAGTCGACCAGGCCGTAATAGCGGTCATGGAGCGGGTTGTCTGGCACCTCGATGCCGAGCCCCTCCACCATCCGCTGGGCGCGCGAGTGGACGATCTCCATGCAGGTCTTCTGGTAGAGCTTGGCCTCGTCCATCATCTCCGACAGCGAGAACAGCGACATCATCACCTGCTGCGGCAGCGACAGGCCGGCGGTGTGGTTGAGCGCCACGTCGCGGCTGTCGGCGACGATGCGGTCGATCATCTTGATCTCGCGCGGCTTCAGGGTGAGCGCGCCATAGCGCTTGTCGAGCGCCGTCTGGATGTTCGCGGGATGCTTTGCGATCGCCTTGTCGAAGATGTTGTCGCGGTGGATCGAGATGACGCCGAGCCGCCAGCCGGTGCAGCCGAAATATTTGGAATAGGAGTAGACGCCGATCGTGTTGTGGGGCAGGGCGCCGAGCAGGCCGCGGAAGCCCTTCACGAAGGTGCCGTAGACGTCGTCGGTCAGCAGCATCAGATCGGGACGCTTGGTCTTAACGAGCTTGACGATCTTGGCGATGGTCTCCTCGCTGAGGGCGACCGCGTACGGATTGCCGGGGTTGACGACGAAGAAGGCCTTGATCTTCGGATCCTCGAGCTTCTTCAGCTCCTCGTCGGTGAACTGGAAGCGGTTCTCCTGGGGTGCCGCCACCGTGACGATATTGAGCCCGTAATCCTCGAGATGCGGCATTTCGAGATAGGGGGTGAAGATCGGCGTCGCCAGCGCGATGGTGTCGCCGGGGTTGAGGAGCCGGTTGGCCTTCAGCGACTTGAAGATGTAGCACATCGCCGCCGTGCCGCCCTCGACGGCATAGAGGTCGAACTGGCCGGCGGGACGCGGCTCGCCGCACATCGCCCACATCAGGTATTCGTGCACGATGCGCTCATTGTGGACGAGCATGCGGTCGGGAACCGGGTAGTTGTCGCCGATGATCGAGTCGACGAGCTCATGCACGAAGGCGTCGGGCTTGAAGTCGAATTTCTTGACGGCGAAGGCGACCATGTCGCGCAGGAAGGTGGCGCCGGGGGAATCCTTGTGTGCGGCGAGCCATTCGTCCAGCCGCATGGCGATTCCATCGGCCTTGGGCATGCCGCCGACGCCCGCCGGCTTGCTCATCACCCTCCGGCTTTCGGTGATCGCGAACTGACCGAGCAGGAAGAAGCCTTCCCGCGGCGTCGTCGCAACCCAGTTCGGATTGCCGCGCCCGGCATTGAGCATGGCGATCGAGGAATTCTGGGCGGTTAGCTTGGCGAGCCGGATCAGCTCGTCCTTGATCTCGAAGGGGCTGAGCGTCTCGAAGGTCCGCAGCGTGACAGGATCCATGATATGCTCCCGGTAAGAGGCTGAGATCGAAGGCTTTCCTTGGCCCGCCTAGGTCAGCAGCATGATGATCACCATGCCCCAGATCGTCAGGAGGGTGTTTCCGACCGCATAGGTCACGGTGTAGCCGAGGGCGGGGACCTGGCTCTTGGCGGTCTCGCAGATCATGCCGAGCGCGGCGGTCGTGGTGCGTGCCCCGGCGCAGGCGCCGAGCAGGATCGCCGGGTCGAAGCGGAAGATGTACTTGCCGGCGAACATCGCCAGGATCAGCGGGATGGTCGTGGCCAGTGCGCCCCAGAGGAAGAGGCCGACACCTTGCGTCTGCAGGCCTTTGACGAAGCCGGGCCCGGCCGAGATGCCGACGACCGCGATGAACATGTTGAGGCCGACCGAGTTCATGAACCAGACGGTCGAACTCGGAATGCGGCCGAAGAGCGGGCGCACCGAGCGCAGCCAGCCGAAGACCAGACCTGAGATCAGCGCGCCGCCGGCGGTCGACAGCGTCAGCGGCGCGCCGCCGACCTTGAAGACGAGTGCGCCGATCAGCGCGCCGAGCGTGATCGCGCCGCCGATGAAGGCGACGTCGGCGACATCGCTCGGCCGGTCGGGATGGCCGATCACCTTGGCGACAGCCGCGATGTCCTGGGTGCGGCCGACGATGGTCAGGATGTCGCCGCGATGGATCACGGTGTTGGCGTGGATCGGGATGTGGGTCGCGGTGGCGCCGCGCACGATCCTGCGCAGGAAGACACCGCGGGCCGATGGCAGCCGTGAGAGTTCGGCCAGCGTCTTGCCATCGGCTTCCTTGCTGGTGACGTAGACGTCGACGCCCTCTGCCTTCACGTCGAGCAGCTCGGGGTCCTCGACCTCTTCGGCATTCTGGCCGATCAGGTTGACGAGCACTTCGCGCGGCCCGGCGACGGCGACGATGTCGCCTTCCTGGAGGATGGTGTCGGTGGTCGCATCCATGATCACGCCGTCGCGGCGGATGCGCTCGACGAAGACGCGCGCATCGGGCACCAGCGCCTCGGCCTCGGCCGCGCGCATGCCGGCGACCTTGGCGCCGGCCCGGACCCGGAAGGCACGCAATTCGAAGCGCCGCCAGACCGAACCGGCGCCGCCGATTTCCTTGTCGCCGCCGAGCCGCGCTTCGTAGTCCTTGCAGGCCTGGACGAGATCGATGTTGAGCAGCTTGGGGCCGAGCAGGGCGAGAACCATCGCCGACCCAACCGTGCCGAAGATGTAGGTCACCGCATAGGCGACCGGCATGGCGTCGAGATATTCCTTGGTCTGTTCGGGTGAGAGGCCGAGGCGGTTGATCGCATCGGTCGCCAGCCCCATCGAGGCCGAAATGGTCTGTGAGCCCGCATAGAGGCCGGCGGCATAGCCGGGATGGTATCCGGCGATCTTGGCGATGATGACCGGGATCGCCAGACAGAAGACGGTGACGACGACCGCGAAGATTGCCTGCGGCGCGCCGTCCTTGGCGATGCCGCGGACGAATTGCGGTCCGACGCCGTAGCCGACGGCGAACAGGAACATCAGGAAGAAGGTCGATTTGACGTTGGGCGAGATCGTGATGCCGAGCTGGCCGATGACGACCGCGGCGATCAGCGTCGAGGTCACTGCGCCGAGGCTGAAGCCCTTATAGGCGAAGCCGCCGACATAATAGCCGATGGCCAGTGACAGGAAGAGCGCGATCTCCGGATAACTGCGCAATGTACTGGCGAACCAGTCGAACATGGGAGGTCTCCTGATCTGGCGACGCAGTTCCTGTATCGAAGGTGGGCAGGGGCGATCAGGGGGGGCGCGATTTCTTGCGGCCGGTTTCGTGGCTGGCGCTTTTCTTGCCCGATAGACTGTCGACCTTGAGCAGTTTCAGGCCTCTGGCCTTCTCGTAGCCATGGATTTCCTTCACATCGAGCTTGCGCATGAAGGTGATCGTCTCGTGGGTCACGACCTGGCCCGGCACCAGGATCGGGAAGCCCGGCGGGTAGGGGATCACGAAATTGGCCGAGACCATCTCCGGTCCGTCCTTGAGCCGACGGTCGCATTCCGGGCCGTCGACCGGGACGTATTCGCACTGCTCTTCGCGATAGGCGCCGAAGAAGGCCGAGCGGATATCGCCCTCGGGCGTGGTGTCGCCGGCATCCTGCCGGAAGGACTCATGGAAGTGGCTGAAGTTCGGCAGGTCCGGCACGTCCTTCATCAGGCTCTGCACCTTCGCGGCGAAGGCCTTGCGCTCGGACTCCCCGCCATGTTTGAGGCGCGTCTCGATGCCTTCGCTGATCTTCAGGAGGACGCTGATCAGCAGGGCGACGTCGCTGCGGGTGTTGTTGATGTTGGACTGGAGCAGCACGGAATTGCGCGAGGTCTTGTTGACCTGGATGTTGTATTGCGCCGCGAGCAGCCCCTTGAAGCTGGTACCGTCGAAGCCGGCCGTGCCGCAGACCAGGGTCATGCGGGTCGGATCGAGGCAGAACTCGTCCTCGCGCATGCTGCGCAACTGGTCGTCCCAACGGGTTCCGGGCGCCAGGAAGTCGACGAAGCCGCTGCGGCGGTATTCGGCGGGTACCATGCCGTCCGCGCCGACGATGCTGAAATACTTCGCGATCACCGGATGCGAATTGACCTCGCGGCGAATGTCGAGCGCGACCTCGATCGCGTTCATCACCAGCCCGTAGCCCTCGAGCTCCATCTGCCGCCGCGCGACATCGAGGCTGGCGATCAGCTGCTGGTTGGGGCTGGTCGAGGCGTGGGTGAAGACGGCCTCGTGGAACTGCGCCTCGACCTTGTGGAAATCGACGTCGCGTACCAGCACCATAGAGCCCTGGCGGATCGCCGACATTGATTTGTGGGTCGAATTGGTCTGGTAGACGCGCAGGCGGATGGCCCGGGGATCGGGGACCAGGCGGGTATCGAGCAGCTTCTCGAGCGAAGGGGGGGCGCCCAGCTCGGCGAGCTGGCGCTCATGCTCGGCGATGGCGTCGGGCGTCTGGGCCCAGGCCTCGATATCGGCGGCCGCGCCCATGCCGGTGCGCGGACGCAGGAAGGGTGACCAGCGTGCGAAGCCGAACCAGGCCTCGTCCCAGAGGAAGATCAGGTCCGGCTTGATCGCGAGGCATTCCTCCATCACCCGGCGGGTGTTGTAGATGTGGCCATCAAAGGTGCAGTTGGTCAGGTCGACCATCTTGACCCGGTCGAGCCGGCCTTCCGCCTTCAAATCGAGCAGCGCCTTCTTGATCGTGCGCAGCGGTACGGCCCCGTACATCGAGAATTCCACCATCGGGAAGGCCTCGACATAGAAGGGCTGGGCGCCGCTCAGCACGAGGCCATAATGGTGCGATTTGTGGCAGTTGCGGTCGAGGATGACGATGTCGCCGGGCGCAACCAGGGCCTGCAGCACCATCTTGTTCGAGGTGCTGGTGCCGTTGGTGACGAAGAAGACGTGGTCGGCCCCGAAGGCGCGCGCCGCCATTTCCTGCGCCCGCTTGATGTTGCCGGTCGGCTCCAGCAGGCTGTCGAGGCCGCCGGTCGTGGCGCTGCTCTCGGCGAGGAAAAGGTTGATGCCGTAGAACTGGCCCATGTCGCGAATCCAGGGCGAGCGGAACACCGATTTGCCACGCGCGATCGGCAGCGCGTGAAAGGTGGCGATCGGCCTTTGCGCATACAGCTTGAGATTGTCGAAGAATGGCGTCTCGTAGCGCGCCTTGATCCCCTCCAGCACCGAGAGATGCAGTTCGAGCGGTTCCTCGATCTGGTACATCACCCGGCGGATCATCGCGGCGCGCGGATCGCCGGCGAGCTTCTCGACGCGCCGGTCGGACAGCAGGTAGATGTCGAGCTCGGGGCGGATCGCCTTCAGCCCGGCGGCGAGGCGCAGCGACAGATCGGCTTCGTCCGCGGTCGCGAGCAGCGGCTGCTGGGCGGCGAGCACGCTTCGCAGCACCGGCGCATCGTGACGCGAGCGCAAGGCGAAGCCCTCATAGATCGCTACGGCTGCGATGTCGGGGTTCACCACGGCGGCGCAGACCGCATCCTCGAGGCTGCCCACCGGAATGGCCTCGTAGATGAATGCGTCCTCCGCCCGCCGCAGCCGGCGGAACTCGCTGGCGATATGGGACCAGCGTGAAGCGGGCGCCGGCGTCACGGCCAGGAGCTCGAAATATGGCCGATAGCTCTGGGGTTCGCTGAGCGCCGGGGGCAGAAGATCGCCCGGCTCGGGCAGCGAGAGGTCTCCCGATTGCCACTCCCGTGCGTCGTGCTTGTAGTTGCCGGTGATGATCCCGACCGAGATGCGCTTCGCCAGCGCAAGGAACCCTGCCTTGTCGTCGCCGAGCAGCTTCTCGCGGAGCACGCTCATCAGTTCGATGCCCGGGAAGGCGTGGAACTCCTCTATCACGCCGACATCGGCGAGCGCCGTCTCGACCGCCGTCCGCTCGCCAGTGCCTCCGGCCCAGGCACGGGCGGTCGCATGGAGCTCCCGCCACCGGTCGTGGCGTCCCGAGGGCGCCGAAAAGAAATGGTCGATAGAGTGCGATTCCTGGGTAGTGGAAGCCATCTCGATGCCCCATCTCTGTCGTGATTTGGGCCGGCCGTGATATCCGGAGCAGGGTTGGAAGGTGCCGCCGCACCGTCCAATACTCGATGCCGGCAAGCTCAACACAACCGGTGCGTTCGGCGTATTGTCCTTAGGGACAGGTTATTGCGCTGCCGAATTCGCTAGTATCGGACTGCCGCCGGAGACCTGAAACGATCGAAGCCCGCTTGCGAGCACGGTGTTCCGCCCGGCTCGTCCGGCCGGTGCGCAGCGCGACTATGGTGCAATCGCTTCGGAGTTCACGCCATGATCAGCAGGATCGTTACCAGCGCAGCCTTTCTCCTCCTTGCCGGCGCGGTCTGGCTGACCGGTGACAGCCGGCCGGCCCAGGCCTGCAACAAGATCGCCGGATGCGTCATGGACGCGCGGGAGGAAAGCGATGCGATGATGCAGGACGGGCGCATGAATGAGGCGATGCGAGAGGCCCGCGACAATGTCGAGGCCTTCCGCGCGCTACGCGAGGCCGAGCAGGGCAGGCAGCCCCGGACGACTGTCAGGAAGTACTAGCACGGCTGTCTGATCGGTCCCGGTGCCGGGCACCTGCCATCCCGCAGACGGGTCGCCAGGGAGAAGCTCATGGATATGCGGTTCGCCTTGGCCTGTTTCCTCGCTTGTGGCCTGGCCTCCCAGCCGCTCGCCCAGCAACCCGCCCAGGCGCCGCCGGCCCCGATTGCGCCGCCCCCCGCCGCGACGCCGGCCGTCCAGGCCGCGCAACTGCTGAGCAGCGCCCAGCTCGAGGCGCTCGTCGCGCCAATCGCGCTCTATCCCGACACATTGCTGGCGCAGGTGCTGATGGCCTCGACCTATCCGCTCGAGATCGTCCAGGCCGATCGCTGGCTCGCCGCCAACAAGAAGCTCGAAGGCGACAAGCTCAAGGCCGCCGCCGAGCAGCAGTCCTGGGATGCCAGCGTCAAGGCGCTGGTCGCGACGCCCTCCGTGCTCGAGATGATGAGCAAGAACCTCGACTGGACGCAGAAGCTTGGCGATGCGGTCCTGGCGCAGCAGCCGGACATCATGGACGGCATCCAGAGGATGCGGGCGCGCGCCTATGACGCCAAGAAGCTCTCATCCGGTTCCGAGCAGACGGTCACCGTCACGCAGGAGAGCGGCAAGCAGGTTATCCAGATCGAGCCGACCCAGCCCGACACGCTCTACGTGCCCTATTACGATCCGGGCGTGGCCTATGGCTCCTGGCCCTATCCTGATTATCCGCCCTATTATTTCCCGGCGCCGGGCTATGTCGCCACCGGCCTGCTCGCGACCGGGCTCGCCTTCGGAACCGCCTATGCGCTCGGGCGCTGGAGCACTGGCGGCTACTGGGGCGGCAACGTCAACTGGGGCAACAACAACATCAATATCGACAGGAACCGCGTGACGCATTGGGAGCACAATCCCCAGCACCGTCACGGCGTCCAGTATCGCAACAACGCCGTCCAGCAGAAGTTTTCCGGCAATAATCTTCGCGCCGGCAGCGAAGGCCGGATGGATTTTCGCGGCCGCAGCGGCGACCAGGTTCTGCAACCGCGTGGCGAGCGTGGCGATCTCGGTGGCGGTGCGCGCCCGGAGCAGCGCGCTGGAGACCGCGCCAATGTCGCCAACCGGCCGGACCGCGGTCCGGGCGACCGGGCCGGCGCCGGCAACCGCGCCGACGGCCCCGGCCGCGAGGCGCGTCCGGGCGGCGATGGCCGGGGGCAGGGCGCGCGCGCCGCGACGCAGCCCCGACGTCCCCAGGCGGGCGCAGGGCGTGCCGGGCCGGGACGCGACAGCGCCTTCGGCAATGTCCAGCAGGGCCGGGCGGCGAATCTGCAGTCGCAGCGCGGGCAGGCGAGCCTGGCGCATGCCCGAGGCGGTGGCGGGCCGCGGGCCATGCATGCCGGCGGTCCCGGCATGGGGCGCGGCGCTGCCGTGAACCGCGGGGGTGGCATGAACCGGGGCGCCGCCATGAACAGGGGCGGCGGGGTGAGCCGCGGCGGCATGGGCGGTGGCCGCGGTGGCGGCCGTCGATCCGACATTCGGCTCAAGCACGACGTCGTGCTGCTCGGGCACCTCGACAACGGCCTCGGGCTCTACAGTTTCGCCTATGGCGGCTCGGAAAAGCGCCACGTCGGCGTGATCGCCCAGGAGGTCCTGCGCGTCGCGCCCTGGGCGGTGAGCCGTGGTGCCGACGGCTATCTGCGGGTCGATTATCGTCGGCTCGGCGTCCCGTTCCGGAGCTTCGCCCAGTGGCGAGCCTCCGCCAGCCCCTCTTTCGTCAGCGTCGGCGGCGTGGATTGACCAGGGATATGCGGCGCCGGTTCGTTCAACCTCCGGGATTGGTTCAATGACAAGGCCATGGCCAGCGCCCCATCGGCTCGTTCTCCTGCTCATGGCGGGGGCGACCATCGCCCTCTCGCCGGCAACGACCGCCTGGGCCCAGCAGCCCTTCAAGACGGCGGACGAGGCCGCTGCCGCCCTGGTCGAGGCGGCACGCGGTGGCGACAGCGCGCGCTTGCGCAGCATTCTCGGGCCACGGGTCGGCTCGATCCTCTCCTCCGGCGATCGGGTCGCCGATGCGGCCGATCGCGAGCGCTTCGTCGTTGCCTACGACAACCGCCATGCGCTGAGAGAAAAGGACGGCACCGCTACTTTGCTGGTGGGGCAGGACGAGTTTCCCTTCCCGATCCCGATCGTGCGTGCCGGCGAGCGCTGGACATTCGATTCCGAGGCTGGGAGCCGGGAGATCACAGCCCGCCGGATTGGGCGCAACGAACTCGCCGCCATGCAGGCGATCCTGGCGTTCTTCGACGCGCAGCAGGACTATGCCGCCAAGGATCGGACGGGAAAGGGACCGGGCGTCTACGCGCGACGAATCGTCAGTCGGCCCGGCACCCGTGATGGGCTGTACTGGCCGAGCGCTGCCGGCGAGGAGCCGAGCCCGCTGGGTGAACTCGCGGCCGAGGCAGCCGCCGAGGGCTACCGGGCCGGCGAGGAACGCCGGCCCTATCACGGCTATTACTTCAAGGTGCTGACCCGGCAGGGGGCGGCGGCACCCGGCGGCCAGATCGATTATGTCGCAGGCGGGCGGATGATCGGCGGCTTCGCCATCTTGGCCTATCCGGCGGAGTATGGCAGGTCCGGAGTGATGAGCTTCATGCTCAACCACGCCGGCACGGTCTACCAGAAGGACCTCGGCCCCCGGACCGGGCGGGTCGCCGCCCGGATGGGTCGTTTCAACCCCGACGAAGGCTGGGAGAAGGTCTCGCCCGGCCAGTAGCAGAAGTGGTGGCCTTTCGGATGCTTCGAGCCCGTATTTCCTGCCTTTCGGCTCGATACGCGCCTCCGGAAGAGCTTTCCGGACGATGCGCGGGACCGTGCCGATGAGAGTCCGCGATCTGTTTCCTGCGAGCCTGGTGGGTTACCGGCTGGAGTATTTGCGCTTCGACGTCACCGCGGGGCTCGCGGTCGCGGCCGTCGCCATCCCCAGCGCCATCGCCTATCCCGCGATCGCGGGCCTGCCGGCCGAGGTCGGGCTCTACGCCAGCATCGTGCCCCTGGTCGGCTACGCGCTGTTCGGGCCATCCCGCAAGCTGATGGTCGGCCCGGATGCCGCGACGATGACGGTGCTGGCCGCGGCGCTGGCGACCATGCCGCTCGACAATCCGGCCGATCGTGTCGCTGCCGCCGCGGCTCTGGCCTTGCTGGTCGGCCTGCTCTGCATCCTGGCGGGCAGGCTCAGCCTCGGTGTCGTCGCGTCCTTCCTCTCGCGCCCGATCCTGATCGGCTTCATCAGCGGCATCTCGATCTCGATCCTGATCGGGCAGATCGGCCGGCTGACCGGCGTCCGCATCGAGAGCGACGGGCTCGTCCAGCCGCTGCTCGAGATCGCCCGCAAAGTCGGTCAGATCCACTGGCCCTCCCTCGGCTTCGGCGCCGCGATGTTCGGGCTGCTCGTACTGCTGGCGCGGCTGCGCTCGCCGATCCCCGGACCTCTGGTTGTCGTCGCGCTTGCCGCCGTCGCCTCGGCCCTGTTCGATCTCGAGGGGCACGGCATGAAGGTGATCGGCAGCCTGCCGAGCTCGATGCCCTCGCTGAAGCTTCCGGACGTCTCGCATTTGCCGATGAGAGAGCTGCTCCAGGGAGCCGCTGCGGTCTGGCTCGTCAGCGTCAGCTCCGGCCTCGTTGCAGCACGCAGCTTCGCCGCACGCGACAAGTTCGACGTCGATGCCGACCGGGAGCTGACGGGGCTCGGCTTCGGCAATATTTTCTCGGGCCTTTTCAGCGGCTTTCCGATCACCGTCTCGGACTCGCGCACGGCGATCAACATTTCCGCGGGCGGGCGCTCGCAGATCGCCGGGCTCGTCGCGGCCTTGGCACTGACGGCGCTGCTGCTTTATCTCAACGATACGTTGCGCCTGCTGCCCAATCCGGCGCTGGGCGCGATCCTCGCCTTCGCCGCGCTCAGCCTGATCGATCTCGGCGGTTTCCGCGAGATCTGGCGCGTCAGCCGAACCGAGTTCGCCTTCGCCCTGATCAGCATGTGGGGCGCGATCAGCCTCGGCGTGCTCAGCGGTGTCGTCATCGCGATCGCCGGCACCTTGCTGCATGTCCTGCTCAAGGAGATGCGACCGCGCGTCGCGCTGCTCGGACGGATCGCCGGCAGGCCGGGCTTCTACAAGCTCCATCGCAGCGAGCGCGCGGCGCCGGTGCCGGGCATGGTGATCTTTCTGGTGCAGGGCAGCATCCTGTTCTTCAATACCGATTTCCTGCGCGGCCGTTTCGAGAGCGCGGCGCAATCGGTGCCGCCGGGCACCAAATGGTTCCTCGTCGATGCCAGCGCCGTCGCGCAGATCGATACGACCGGGGTGGCCATGCTGCAGAAGCTGCGGACGGATCTGTCGGGGCTCGGCCTGACATTGGTTTTCGCTGAACTCCACCGGGAGCCCTGGGAGATCCTGCATCGGGCGGGCTTCTTCGAAGGGCCGGAGGCGACGACGATCTTCGACGATGTCGAGGACGCGGTCAGTGCGCTCGCCGGCCGCGAGCCCGGCTCTGCCGGACAGCCGGCGTCGGCCAGGATCGGTAGCCAGGGACCGGCGGACGACGGGCTCTCCGGATCAGTCTAGCGCGGCGTCCTTGCGGCGGTATTCACGGACCAGGATGTCACCGCTGATGATCAGCACCCAGAGCGGGAAGACCAGGAAGGCGCCGTCGACGACATGGCTGCCGAGCAAGAGGAAGGCGGCCGCGGCATAGCCGCAGAGGGCGGTCCAGCGTGCGGTGATCTCGGTGCGCAGCAGGATGGTCGAGGCGGTCATCAGGAATACGCCGGCGACCTTGAGCCCGTAGACGCTGACCAGGAAATAGGAAAAGGACCGCGCCAGGATGAAGGTCGCCGAGCCGGCGAGTTCGCGCGGCAGCGCCGCATGTGCGGTGAGGATCGCGCCGATGGCCGCTGCCGCCGTGAACAGCATGCCGACGAAGAGCAGGCCGCTGCCGAGGAAGACCGTCGCGAACAACGGATGTTCCTGCGTGCCCAGCCTGTCGCGCAGCACGCCCATGAACCAGAGAAAGGCGATGCCGGCAAAAGGGATCAGGTGGAGCGCGAGCTCGACCTTCCAGGCCTGGGCGCCGAGCCAGTCGCCGGGGTCGCGCGGATGCAGCCGCAGCGTCTGCAGCACCAAGAGGATCGCCGAAAGCAAGAGGATGGAGAACAGGATGCCGGCGAACGCCGCGGCGCGCGGCGCCTTCAACCCGGCGGGCATGTGGTGGGCGGGCGACACGATGCTCGACCCCGTCTGATGGTGAAGATGCCGGCCGGGCTAAGGATCGTCATTGCGCAGGAGGCCGAGGCGCTCGGCGCAGGATACGAGCTCGACGAGCGAGCGGGTCTGCAGCTTCTCCATCACCTTGCGGCGATGCGCCTTCACCGTCCGCTCGGTCGTTCCGAGGGCGAAGGCGACCTGCTTGTTCAGCTTGCCCCGGATGACGAGGTCGAAGACCTCGCGTTCGCGCGGGGTGAGGAGCCGCAATCTTTGCCTCGCGGCGCGGCTCCAGCATTCCTGCTCGCTGGCGAGGCGGTGCCGCGCGATGGCGCGATCGATCGCGACGATCAGTTCCTCCGACGCCACCGGCTTGGTGAAGAAATCCTCGGCGCCGGCCTTGATCGCCTTGACGCCGGTGCGGACGTCACTTTCCCCTGCGAGGCAGATGACCGGGAGGCACGAACCGGCCTTGCTCAGCCTGTCGAACAGATCGGGCACGACGGTGTCAGGCACCTGAACGTCGAGGACGATGCAGCCCGCGCTCGCGTCGTCCGCAATCTGGCCGAGGATCTCGTCGGCGCTGCCATAAGCCTTGGTCCGGTAGCCGCAGGCCCGCAGCAGGTCGTCTATCCCTGCCTGGGAGGATGAATCACCGTCCACAATGTGCACGAGAGCTGACATGGCTTCCTCCGATCTCCTGGTCGGCGGACCGCCGTTCCGCCGGTCACCTTCGGACTGCGCCCGGCCTCAGGGCGGCTTCAGCGCGTCCAGGCCGCAGCGCTGGTAGTTGGTTCCACTTCCGCCGTCGGCGCTGAAATAGCGCGTCAGCATTCCGCCTTCGGCCGGCGCGACGATGGCATGGGCTGCACCGACCGAGATGCTCGTCGTGCAGCTCAGATTCAGGATCTGGCGCTCCCCTTTCGGGCTGACGCTGACGATCCGGCAGGAGGCGAGCGGTGTCGACAGTCGCCGGCCGGCGACGATGAAGGCCGGGGCGAAGACGCTCGCCGGACGCCGGAAGACGATCGCGCCTCCCTTCAGGGCGAAGGCGCTCGCACAGACCTCGCCCTGTTCGATCCATGCGCCCTGGAACGCGCCGGTCGGCATCTGCGCGACAGCTTCCGCGGCCGTGCCTCCGTTCAGCGCTATGGCCAGCAGCGCGGCGAGCGGCGCCTGACGATGGATCGGTGCGAGCATCGGACCTCCGGCGGTAGAGTGGCTGCAGTCGGGCGCGGGCGCGGGGGAACCCGAACGCCGAGGCGAAACCGGCTTCTGCCGCATCGCCGCCAGCCGCTGCACTCCACTTCGCAATGCAGTGCAGGTCGCAAATGCCGTCTCGGGAAGTAGGTTACGGTTGGCTACGTTGGGCCGAGCCCTGGCTCGGCTCCGCGGCAGGCGCCGCGCTGGAGGACCGTTCATCCCAGGCGGAGAGCTGCGTCCGCACCGGAAAACCGGCCTGAAGCGCGCCCCGGATCAGGATTGCGCGATCTCTCGCGTTGAAGTTGCGCCGGTCGAGCTCGCCGTCGAAATCGGCGAAAAACCCAGGACGCTGCTTCAGAAACTCGGCACGGGCCTGAGACGCCTCGTGAGACATGCCGTGACGGGCGAAGATCAGTGCCGCGACGAAGTGATAGATCGAGAAATTCTGAAGATTGGCCCGTTTGATCAGGGCGACGGCACGCGTATCCTCGCCTTGCATATAGGAGGCGAGGGCAAGCTGCCCGGTATAATAGCTTGATTGGCCGGGATTCTTGGCCATCGCCTCCTCGATCATGCCGGCGCCGCGCGCCCAGTTCCCGGATTGGGCGACCCAGGCGCCGAACTCGCCGAGCAGTTCGGTGTCGTTGGGGTTGAGCGCGCGCGCTTGCAGGCCGATACGCAGTGCCTCGCTGGCCTCTCCGCTGAAGAAGAGCACCGTCATCAGTGCCTGCAGGCCCCGGACATTCTCCGGAGCGAGCCGGACCGCGCGCTCGGCGCTGGCGCGCGCCCGCGCCATGGGCGGCGGCGAGCCCGGGCTGCGGTTCAGCTTGTACCTTTCCTCGTCGAGATAGAGATAGGCCAGCATCGCCCAGCTGGTCGCATGCTCGGGATAGCGCGCCGTGACCTGCTCGAGGCATTCGCGCGCCTGCGCGTGTTCGATCGGGGCGAGCACGGTGCGGTAATGGTAGAAGCGGTAGGAGCATTCCTGCGGCAGCAGGTCCGGGCCGCGCTTGTCCGGTCGGGGGCGGGGCGGATTGGCGAAGATCACCCCGTAGGGCTGGGCGATGGCGGTCGCGACCGTCGCGGCGATCGTCGTTTCGATGTCGACGATCGTCTTTTCGCGCGGGTCGGCATCATAGATTCCCGCCCACAGGATGGCCGCACTCTCGCCGTCCCGCACGCGCGCCGATACCCGCAGCTTGCCATCGGAAAGGCGGATGCCGCCCTCCAGCAGGTAGCGGCTGCCGGCGAGGCGCGGAGCCTTGCCCGCCATGTCGCCCGGCGGCGCATCTCCCGAAACGTCGCGCGCCAGCACGGTCAGCTCCTTGAAGCGGACGAGCTGTGCCAGCAGTTCATCGGTGAGGCCGGCGGCGTAGTAGTTCACTTCCGGCTGGCCGGAGAGGTTGGCGAAGGGCTTGAGCGTCAGGGACGGACCCGGCGGAGTGGGCAGGGCTGCAGCGGTGCCTGCGGATTGCGGCCAGTCCACAGCCCAGACGAGAGCAACGGCGGCGAGCGTGCCCAGCGCGAGCAGCGAGCCAGCGAGCCGGTACCGCCCGCGCCATGCCGGGGCGGCGGCGCTGCCATGCCGGCTTAGGAACGCAGGCTGCGAGCCGGGCGGCCCGTCATCCTCATGCTCCGGCTGCCAGTGGAAGCGGGGAACATAGGCCCCCTTGGGGATTTCGATCAGGACCGGAGCCGAGCTTCCGGCCAGCAGGTAATAGCGCTCCAGCGCACGCCGCAGGCGGCCGGCTTCGATGCGCACCACGGGATCGTTCTGGATGTCGAAATTGGCGTCCCGACCGAAGACCTCGACGGCCACCGTATAGGCCTTGATCCGGTCCGCCCGTCCGGCGAGCGTCTCGTTGACCACATAGATCAGGAACTGGCGCACGCGCGCCGGGACATTGAATTCGGTGCTGGCGAGGATTCGGTCGAGCTGCGCGCGGATTTCCTGCTCCGGCGGGTTCGGCCCCGGCGGCGCGGCGGTGTCGTCATCGCAATTCCAGGACCGTTGCTGCTCCACGGAATAGGCTCCCCCGAGCCGGAAATCCGATCAGAAAAGGCAAGGCAAGGCGGCAGTCTCTGCGTAACCTCTCGTTATTTACTCCCAACCCGTCTCTGCGGCCACATAATTGTGGCCTTTCGCGGGGGGCTCGATCCTATGGATACGGGCGTTCTGGCTGCCATCCGGCGTCTGCCGAAACACAAGACTGTGATCGAGGAGCTGGTGCGCGGCAGCGAGAGCTTCCGCAATATCTGTGGAGACCTCGCCGAGGCGGAGACGGCGCTGCGTCGCTGGGAAGCTTCGGAGATGCCCGGGGCCGCCGCGCGGTGCGATGAGTACAGGCATCTGATCGATGGGCTCGAAGCGGAGCTCAGGCAGGCAATTCACGAACGCCAGCCGCGGCGGTTCCGCAGGTCTGGTGAATAGAGCAGGGCGTTGACCTTCTGGGTGGAGAGTTCCGATGTCGAAGCATGCAAGCTGGATTCTCGCATTCTCTCTGGCGCTCGGCGCCGCGGGCTGCGCGACCTATCCCACGGTGACCAGTGAAACCGTGGTCGTTGCCGGCGTCGGGGCGGTCGAGGTCGAGCGGCTCGATGTCGATGTCGTCACCGTCAACCCGGCGACCCGGATCGTCGCCATCCGCCAGGGCGACTATGCCTGGCGGCTGATGGTGCCCGAGATCTTCGGCGATCTGAATGCCCTGCGTCCGGGCGACCGGCTGCAGATCCGGCGCGTCGAAGGGGCGCTGCTTGGCGCCCGGCGCGCGAAGAGGGGCGCGCGGCCGGAGATCGTCTACATGGAAGAGGTCAGCCAGCCGCGCTTCCAGAATCTGCCCGACCGGTTCGTCGAGCGTTCGCTCACCCTGACCGCGAAGTTCGAGCGCTATGATCCCGCGACCGGCATCGTCAGCTATGTCGGCCCGGCGGGGCCGCGGACCCACAAAGTGGTCGATCCCGAGATTGCGAACGATCTGAAGCGGCTTCGGCGCGGCGACATGGTCGACCTCATCTTCGCCGAGGCCATCCACGTCCAGAAGATCTGAACCCGTCGCGCAGCGCCGCGGGCGGAACGCCCGCGGCGGCCGCAACCAGCGAAGGAAGAGCCTGCGATGTCGACCGCCAGCCCCATTCAGGCCAGCAAGCTCGCCGATGAGAGCTTCATGTCCGCCGATGATCTCCGATCCTATATGGCGGAGCTCGAAATGGCCAAGGCCTCGAAGCTGCTGGGTGCCATGGACAGGGCCGAGGAGGCCCGCAAGAAACTCGTCGCGACCTTGCAGGAAGAGATCGCCGTCACGCCGGAGAAGATTGCCGAGATCAAGCACAGCCTGGCGAACAAGACCCGCGCCGCCGCCGAACGCGGCGAGAAGGAGGTCCTCGTCATGCGCTTCCCGAGCGCGCTTTGCAGCGATCGCGGCCGGGCGATCAACAATGCCGAGGCGGATTGGCCGACCACGCTGACCGGACGACCGCGTCAGGCCTATGAGTTCTGGAAGCAGCATCTTCAGCCGGCGAAGTACAAGCTGCGCGCCATGATCGTCGACTGGCCTGGGGGCCTGCCGGGCGATGTCGCGTTCTTCCTGAGCTGGTCCTAGCGGCCGGAGCACGACGATGAAGGCAGATTCGAACAAGCCCATGAAGCGCGAGCAGTATGAGCGCGAACTGCGCGAGCTGCATGGCGAGCTGGTCAAGCTCCAGGAATGGGCGAAACATGCCGGCGGCAAGGTCTGCATCGTCTTCGAAGGGCGCGATGGCGCCGGCAAGGGCGGCGTCATCAAGGCAATCACCGAGCGGGTCAGCCCGCGTGTCTTCCGTGTCGTCGCCCTGCCGCCGCCGACCGAGCGCGAGCGCTCGCAGATGTATGTCCAGCGCTATTTGCCGCATCTGCCCGCTGCCGGCGAGATCGTGATCTTCGACCGCAGCTGGTATAATCGGGCCGGCGTCGAGCGGGTCATGGGGTTCTGCACGGAAGAGCAGGCCAAGAGCTTCCTCCAGGTCGTGCCGGGCGTCGAGAAGGCCATCGTCGATTCCGGCGCGATCCTGCTGAAATACTGGCTCGAGGTCGGCCAGGAGGAGCAGACGCGCCGCATGGAGGAGCGCATCAACGACCCCAGGAAGATCTGGAAGCTCTCTCCGATGGATCTGAAGTCCTATTCGCGCTGGTACGAATACTCACGGGCGAGGGACGAAATGTTTCGCGCGAGCGATACGGCCTGGGCGCCTTGGTATGCGGTTCATTCCGACGACAAGCGCAAGGCGAGACTTGCGATCATCTCGCACATACTCAGCTCGGTTCCCTATGAAGCGCTGCCGCGTGAGAAGATCAAGCTACCCAAGCGGCAGAAGGCGCATGGCTATGAGGAGGCCGAGTTTGCACGCAACTGGATAGCCTAGGCGTCCCCACACCTTTCGAAAGGATGATCGCAGCCAACTGCTCTAAACTGTTGATGCAGAAACTGTGATCCGATTAGCTCGTGCGGCAGGCTGATTACGGCGTGCTCTTGAACCGGAGTGTTCCGATGGCCGCTGGCCTTCATCCCTTGGCACCGCATTATCTGCCGGGCTTCATCACCGCGCCGGGGGAGACCGACACGCTGCTGGTCGTCACCGGCGTCATCCTCCTTTTGTCGGTTCTCGGCGTCGGCCTCATCTTCCTGCGTCTTCACACACTGCCCGAGCGGATGGCGCACAAGTCGCAGAAATTGCAGTTCGAGATCGTGGCCGTGCTCGGCCTGCTCGCCCTGTTCACCCATGTCCATCTGTTCTGGGTGGCGGGGCTGCTCCTGGCGCTGATCGACATTCCCGATTTCTCGGGCCAGTTCGGCCGAATGGCCCATGCGCTTGAGCGCATCGCCGGGGTGAAGTCACCGACGTCCGAAGTGGGGGGCGACGACGCGTCGCCGCCCGGCGACGGCGACACCGCAGGCGCGAGCGACGCCGTGGTCCGGAAGGAGCCGGGCCATGCTTGAACTCCTGGTCTGCTCGCTCCTCACCATCGTGCCGGACTACCTCTACAGGCGCTTCGCGCAGGGCAAGCGCCTCGGCAAGGAGATCACCTTCTACTCGGTCTGGTTCGAGCTGCGCTGGGGCATCACCTCCTGCCTCATGCTGACTGTCGCCTTGATCACGGTGATCTTCTACAATCATCCGTCGACGACCAACGCTTCTGTGATGTTCCGCACCGTTCCGATCGTGCCGGAGATCAATGGCCGCGTCGCCGAGGTCAATATCGGCATCAGCGGCAATGTCACAAAGGGTGATCCGATCTTCCGGCTCGACAGCAGCCGCCAGGAAGCGGCGGTCCAGACTGCGCGGACCAAGGTCGCCGAGGTCGAGGCCGCGATCGTCGTGGCCAAGACCGAGCTTCTCACCGATGAAAGCAAAATCCTCGAGGCGCGCAGTGCCCATAAGCAGGCGCTCGACGAGCTCGAGACGAAGCAGGAACTGCGTCGGCGCAATGATGACATCGTCGCGCGGCGTGAGATCGAGCGGCTGGAAAACCTCGTCGCAGGGCGCGAGGCCGCGGTTTCCGCGGCCGTCGCTTCGAAAGCCAGCGCCGAAACCCGGATCACGACCCTGCTGCCCGCCGAGAGGGCGAGCGCCGAGGCGGCGCTGGTGCAGGCGCAGGCCGATCTCGGCCGGACAGTGGTGCGCGCCGGGGTCACCGGGCGCGTCGAGCAGTTCACCTTGCGCGTCGGCGATGTCGTCAATCCGCTGTTGCGGCCGGCGGGCGTGCTGATCCCGCAGGAGGCAGGCAGGACCGCGCTTCAGGCCGGCTTTTCGCAGCTCGAGGCGCAGGTCATGAAGCCTGGCATGGTCGCGGAAGCCACCTGTCTCTCCAAGCCCTGGGTGATCATCCCGATGGTCGTCACCAATGTGCAGGACTTCATTGCTGCCGGCCAGTTCCGCAGCGGCGAGACCCTGCTAGACGTGCAGCAGGTTGCGAAGCCGGGAACGCTTCTGGCCTTCCTGGAGCCGCTCTATCCTGACGGTCTCGACGGCGTCACCCCCGGCAGCACCTGCATCGCCAATGCCTATTCGAGCAATCACGAGCTGATCGCCTCAGGGAAGCTCTCGACCGGGCGCAAGATCATCCTCCACGGCGTCGACGCGGTCGGCCTCGTGCACGCGCTGCTTCTGCGCATCCAGGCGCTGGTCCTGCCGATCCAGCTGCTCGTGTTCGGTGGGCATTGAGGGGCGGCTGCACGTCGGGGCGGGCGGAGTCTTGCTCTGCCCTCTCGGCCCGGTCAGGCCGGCGGGCCGCGATGAGCAGTCCATTTCGGCCGAGCTGGTCGCCACGTATCCTCCCACCGGAGGATCAGCGACCGAGCTCTTCGTGACAGCATCGGATCCGCGCGAAAAGTGGATCTCACTTTCCGGAAAATTCCGATGCGACAACACTGAGATAGATCACCGTGACCGCGTCCGAACGGACGCGGCGATCTAGCGGCGCAGCGCGCCGATGGTCTCGGCGTTCGGGCAATAGGTCTTGTAGCTGAGCTCCGCTTCCTCGCGGTCGAGCTCGCGGCGGCAGCGGCGCGCGCTGTCACAGCCGGCGCAGACACGCGCCATGTCGCGCATGACCGCCGGCTGCTGCCGACTTACCCGATCGGCGTCGAGCCCGATGCTGGCGAGAAGGCGCGGCAGCAAGGCGCCATCTGCCGGGCTGCGCGAAACGAGATTATAGAGATCGGCCTGCTGCAGGGCGACGTCGCCGGCGAGCTCGCGCAAACCGTCGCTGCCGAGCCCATCGAGTTCGCGCAAGCTGGAATGGCGCTGCCGCCAGCGCTGGGCGAGTTCGGAAAGATGCATGGTTTCCTCCTCTTGGAGCCCAGCATCCACCAGCTGACGGTGCGGAACATTGTTCTGGCTCAAATCCGGATGCGATCGCCCGGCCCGCTTCCGCGCCGGCACTGGGGGCTTCATTGCATTTGCACTCGATCAAAGAAGGGTGCCGCGGCGCGGGGTAAGAGCGATCAAACAGACGAGGTTCCGGAGCTTTTCGATGCAGGGCGCGCACTATGCGGATGAGCGGCTTCCGCGCTATACGAGCTATCCGACCGCGCCGCATTTCAGCGCCGGGATCGACGCCGCAACCTATGCCGGCTGGCTGAAGGCGCTGCCGGCGGGAACGACGACCTCGCTCTATCTGCACGTCCCCTTCTGCCGCTCGATGTGCTGGTATTGCGGCTGCCACACCACGGTCGCGCTCCGCGACGGTCCGATCGTCGACTATCTCGCCGTGCTGCGCAGCGAGATCGCTCTGGTCGCGGCGCAGCGTTCCGCTCCGCTCGACGTGCGCCATATCCATTTCGGCGGCGGCACCCCGACGATCATCGAGCCGGAGGAGTTTGTCGGGCTCGTCGCGCTGCTGCGGCAGCATTTTGCCGTTCACCCGCAGGCGGAGATCGCCGTCGAGATCGATCCGCGCCGGCTCGGGCCCGGCATGACCGCGGCACTCGCCGCGGCGGGCGTCAATCGCGCCAGCCTCGGGGTGCAGAGCTTCGATCCGGCGGTGCAGAAGGCGATCAACCGCATCCAGAGCGTCGAGCAGACCGCGAATGTCGTCTCTGGCCTGCGTCGTGCCGGCATCGAGGAGGTCAGTTTCGACCTGATCTACGGGCTGCCGAAGCAGACGCTCCAGTCCTGCCGCGACACCGTGGAACAATGCCTCGCCATGCGGCCGGACCGGTTCTCGATCTTCGGCTACGCCCATGTCCCGGAGTTCAAGAAGCATCAGCGCCGGATCGCTGTCGAGGATCTGCCTGACGGGCGGGCGCGGCACGAGCAGGCCGAGGCGATGGCGCAGCAGCTCGTCGCCGCCGGCTATGTCCGAATCGGGCTCGACCATTTCGCCCGGCCGACCGATGCGATGGCGCAGGCTCTTGCGCAGGGGCGGCTGCATCGCAATTTCCAGGGCTACACCACGGATCGCTGCGACGCTCTGATCGGCTTCGGCGCTTCGGCGATCGGGCGCCTGCCGCAGGGCTTCGTTCAGAACGAGGTGGTGATCGGGCGCTATGCCGAGCGCGTCGCCGATGGCGCGTTGCCGACGGGCAAGGGCTATCGGCTGACCGCGGAGGATCGGTTGCGCGCCGCGCTGATCGAGCGGGTGATGTGCGATCTCGCCGTCGACATCGATGCGGTCTGCGACCAGCATCCCGTCGACCGCGGGGTCCTGGCTCCGTCGCTCGCCAAGCTCGAGGACCTGTCGCGGGACGGGCTGATCCGTTTCGACGGCAGTCGGGTGCTTCTGCCCGAGGATGCACGCCTGTTCGTCCGCAAGGTCGCCGCGGCTTTCGACGCGCATCTCGACCAGTCGCCGCGCCAATTCAGCCGGGCGGTCTGAGCAGCAAGCGCCGGAGCCTGTGGGTCTGCGCCGCTCGTCCGGGACGAGCGGCGTTGGCGACAGCCCGAATCCAGGTTGCAGAAATTCGCTTCAGGTCTTTGAGGTAAAAGAGATTTTCAGAAGTGGTTCTGCCTCGGTCAGGTCGCTTCTGCGGGCAGGCGGCACACTCGCCCAGCCGCACAACCCATCATCAAGAGCCGGAAGTCTGCGATGGTTTCCGGCTTTCCGCCGTGCTTCGTCGGACATGATGGTGCAGGCTGAACCTCGGATGTTTTCGACAATCCGCCAGCGGCGGAGTGCCAGGCTCAGAGATCGACCAGCACCCAGAGCACGACGGCGTCGGTCGGGCCCGAGGAGGTCCAGGTGTGCTCGGTGCTCGCGTCGTAATAGACCGAGTCGCCCTTGTTGAGTTCGAGCGGCTCGTAGAGCGCGCTGTGCACGATCAGCGTCCCTTCCAGGACCATCACGAAAATCTCGGCCTCCGACTTGGCCCAGGCCGGGTAATCGTCCGGCGAGCGTGCCGTCACCGTGGTCAGGATCGGCGTGGCGCGCTTGTTCTTGAGGTCGGCGCACAGCAGCATGTTGTTGCAGGTCACCGTCGCATGGCGGCTTCCGGCGCCGGCCCGCGTCACGCTGCGCCGGCCCCGGAAGGCGCCAGGATCGTTGTCCTGATCGTTGAGCAGGGAGACCAGCTCGATGCCGAGCCCTTGGGCGATGCGCTGCATCGTCGAGATGGTTGGCGAAAGTTCGTTGCGCTCGATCTTAGAGAAGGCCGAAGCCGAGACGCCGGTCAGCCGGCTCGCATCCTGCAGGGTCAGTTGCCGACGCTTGCGCACCTTCAGCAGGCGCGCGCCAATGTCGAGATGGCCCCGCGCATCTTCGGAATCGTGATCGGCGGGGCGGCTTGCGCCGCGGGCCGTGTCGTCCCGGTCGAGCGACGAGATTTCCGGCATCCTGATCTCCTTGGCGCGGCCGCGAGGCGCAACGCCTCTCGCCCGGACTGTCATAGCTGGCAGCATAGGGCATGGAAAGCGCTTGATCCATGATGCTCCACAAAATGTCGGATAGTGGATTTTTCTATCTTAGTGTTGACACTGGTCGAATGGTGGACGAGCGTTGGCTCGGCTGACGAGCCGGCAAACCGAAGCGGGATGCTCCGTCTGCGGGCACGCTCCGGCTTGAATCCGGTTGGCGGCTAGACAAGGGAAACGCTTGATGACGCTTACGAAAGACCAGTTGAACGGCCTCTATACGGCCATCGTCACTCCGCTCGCCGAGGATGGGTCTGTCGACGTCAAGGCCCTGAAGAAGCTGGTGCGCTTCCAGCTCGATGCTGGCGCGGCCGGCATCGTGCCGATCGGCGGCACCGGCGAATATCCCGCCTTCTCGCGCGACGAGCGCCGCACCATCGTCGCGACCTGCGTCGAGGCTGCCGACGGCAAGCCGGTGATCCCGGGCGTGCTTTCGACCGGCTTCGAGGATGCGCTGGAAGCCGGCCGCGACTTCGCGGCCGTGGGCGCGGCCGCGGTGATGACGGTCACTCCCTATTATGCGCCGGGCACCCAGGACGGCATGCGCGCCTATTTCCGGCGTTACCGGGATTCGCTCGACCTGCCGGTCATGCTCTACCAGATCCCGCGCCGCACCACCGTCTCCGCCTTCGCCGACACGGTCCAGGCGATGGCGGAGGACGGCTCGATCATCGGCATGAAGTACTCGTCCTATGACATGCCGGACTATATCCGCACGGTGAAATACGCCGGCGACAAGATCGCGATTCTCAGCGGTGAGGAGCCCCTGTTCGCGACCCATGTCGCGCTCGGCGCCCGCGGCGGCGTGCTGGCCTCGGCGACGATCTATCCGAAGATCTGGATCGAGATCTTCGAGCTCGCCAAGCAGGGCAAGCTGAACGAGGCGCTGAAGCTCCAGGACAAGATCGATCCGGTCATCGATTCGATCTATGTCGAGACCAATCCCGGCCCGCTGAAGCGCTACATGGCGCTGGCCGGCATGCCGGTTGGCGGTGTCCGCCTGCCGCTTCAGGGGCCGAGCGCCGAGACGATCGCCAAGCTCGAGACCGCCGCCAAACAGGCGAAATCGGTCAGCCTCGCCTGAACGAAGGGAACCGCATCGTGCTCGATCGGCTGCGCGATATCGTTGGCGACAAGGGGCTCATCGCCGATCCCGGCGAGATGGCCCCCTGGCTGACCGATTGGCGCGAGAGGCGCAAGGGCAGGGCGCTCTGCGTCGTCGCCCCGGCCTCTACGGTCGAGGTCGCAGCCGTGATGCGGCTTTGCGCCGAGGAAGGCCAGCCGGTCTTCCCGGTCGGCGGCAATACCGGGCTCTGCTTCGGCGCGGTACCGGAGAGCGGCCACGCGGACAGGCCGGGCATCGTCCTGTCGCTGCGCCGGATGAACAAGATCCGCGCCATCGATCGCGCCGGCAATGTCGCGACCGTCGATGCCGGCGTCGTGCTCGGCGACCTGCATGCCGCTGCGGCCGAAGCGGGCCGCCAGTTCCCGCTCCATCTCGGCAGTGAGGGCAGCGCCCAGATCGGCGGGCTGATCTCGACCAATGCCGGCGGCACCGGCGTCGTCCGCTTCGGGCCGATGCGCGATCTCGTCGCCGGGCTCGAGGTCGTCCTCGCCGATGGCCGCGTGCTCGACGATCTCGCGGCGCTGCGCAAGGATAATACCGGCTACATGCTGCGCCATCTCTTCATCGGCGCGGAGGGCACGCTCGGCATCATCACCGGCGCGGCGCTGCGGCTGCACCCGCAGACCCCGAACACCGCCCATGCCTGGGTCTCGGTCGCCAACCCCTCTGCCGCGGTCGCCCTGCTCGCCGCCATGCAGGATCGGGCCGGCAGCGCGATCCAGGCTTTCGAGCTGGTTTCCGCCTCCCAGTTCGAGCTGGTGGTTCGCCATGTCGAGCGCATCCGCATCCCCTTCGACGCCATTCCCGCCTGGTCGGTGCTGATCGAACTCGGCAGCGAGGATGCTTCGACCGGCCTCGGCGCCGTTCTCGAAGACGTGCTCGGCACCTGCCTGGAAGACGGCACTGTGCTGGACGCGGTCGTCGCGACCTCGCAGCAGCAGGCCGACGAGTTCTGGCATGTCCGGCATTCGGTCTCCGAGGCCAACAAGAAGGAAGGCATCGGCGTCGTCCATGACGTCGCCGTCCGCACCAGCGATGTCGCGGGCTTCATCGCGGCCGCCGACCTGGTCGCCGCCGAGCGCTATCCGCAGGCCGTGACGCAGGTCGTCTGCCATCTCGGCGACGGCAATGTGCACTACATCCTGATGTTCCAGCGCGCCTTCTGGGCGACGCTCGGCGATACCGAGGCCTTCGCGCTCGAGGTCGAGCAGGCGGTGCATGATGTGGCCGCGCGCTTCCGGGGCACGTTCAGCGCCGAGCACGGCGTCGGACGCAAGCTGACCGAGGAGCTCGAACGCCTTGCAGATCCGCTGCGCTACGAGCTGATGGGCAAGGTCAAGGCACTGTTCGACCCGCACAATCTGATGAATCCCGGCGTCCTCCTTCCGGCGAAGGCCGGGTGAGGGTGCCGCAAGCAAATCCGCCAGCGCTCCTGCCGGAGCGCGGGACGGCCTACCCGCCGACACAGGCGGGATCGCGCTCCAACGACCTTGGAGCACTATTCCAATCGGGAGAGACGACATGACGACACGCAGGGATCTCGCCGGGCTGCTCGGTGCCGGCGCCGTTGCCGCAACGGCGCTGACCCTGGCTTCGAAGGAAGCCAGCGCGCAGGCTGCCACCACCAACACTTTCGAGCGCATCCTCAGCTCTAAGAAGCTCCGGATGGGCGCCGTCGCCGCCGGCCAGCCATGGACCTTCAAGGACCGGGCGACCGGCAAATGGGGTGGGCAGTTCATCGACATCGGCACGGCGCTCGCCGCCGACATGGATGTGCAGCTGGAGATCGTCGAGACGACCTGGGGCAATGCCGTCCTCGATATCCAGGCCGACAAGATCGACATCATGTTCGGCATGAACCTGACGCCGAAGCGCGCTCTGGTGGTCGACTACACCTCCACGGTTTATGACAGCGCGCTCGTCGTCATCGCCCGGCCCGGCTTCGAGCCGAAGATGTGGGCCGATCTCAACGACCCCAAGATCAAGATCTCGGTCGATGTCGGCTCGGCGCACGACCATGTCGCCGCCCGGCTTTGCCCGAAGGCGCAGATCGTCCGCTTCAAGTCGCTGGAGGAGGCGACCCTCGCGCTCCGCAGCGGTCGCGTCGACGCCCAGAGCATCTTTTGGATGGGTGGCGTGCGCGCCGTGAAGCGTGATCCCGGACTCGGCAAGGTCGTGGTGCCGCAGCCGATGTTCGGCTCGACCTCGAACGCCATCGTGCGCCGCGAGACCGACAAGACCTGGCGCGATTTCGCCTCGGCCTGGATCACCTATTCGCGCGGCCTCGGCCTGATCCGCGAAGCGGTGGTCAACAGTCTCGCCCAGGTCGACCTGACGCTGGACGACATTCCGCCGGGCGTCACCTTCTGAGTGTGGGACAGGGTCTCCGGCCTAGCGCCGGGGACCCTTTTCCGGTTCCACCGGTTCCTGCGGCCTGGTCGCCGGGCAGGCTTGCGAGAGGAAAATCATGTATACGTGGCGTTTCGATGCCGTCTGGGGCTATCGCGATCTGTTCCTGACCGGAACCGCGGTCACCATCGGCCTGACCATCGCAGTCGTCATTCTCGGCCTCGTGGTCGGGCTCGTCGCCGGTCTCGCGCAATTGTCGCGTTCGCCGACGCTGCGCTGGCTGTCCTGGCTCTATATCGAGATGTTCCGGCTGACGCCGCTGCTCGTGCTGCTGCTCTGGTTCTATTACGCACTGCCGATGCTGACGGGCATCAAGATCGACGCGCTGACCGCGGCCGTCGTGACGCTCTCGCTCTATGGCGGCTCTTTCTATGCCGAGGTCATCCGGGGCGGCATCGTCTCGATCGAGGCCGGGCAGAGCGAGGCGGGGCTCGCGCTCGGCATGACGCCCGGCAAGGTGATGCGCCGCATCGTCCTGCCGCAGGCGATCAAGCGGATGATCCCGCCGCTGATGAATCAGTCGATCATCCAGTTCAAGAACACCTCGCTGGTCTCGGTGCTGGCGGTGCCGGACCTGCTCTATCAGGGCCAGATCGTCGCGATGGAGACCTATCGCGCCCTCGAGGTCTACAGCGTGATCGCCGCGATCTATTTCGTCGTCCTGCTGCCGGCGACCGTGATCGTCAAGCGCGCCGAAAAGCGCCTGTCGCAGAGCAATTGAGGCAGAGATGACCACCAGCAAGATCGAAATCTCGGGCCTGCGCAAACAGTTCGGCGATCTCGTCGTCCTGCGTGACATCAACCTCAAGGTGGAGGCCGGCGCGGTCATCGCGCTGATCGGGCCCTCCGGCTCCGGCAAGTCCACCTTGCTGCGTTGCCTCAACCTGCTCGTCATCCCCGAAGGCGGGCGCATCCGCATCGGCGACGATGCCTTCGCCTTCGATGGCGGCGCCAAGCTGCCGGGCGTGCGCGAGCAGGCGCGCTTCCGCTCCAACACCGGCATGGTGTTCCAGCATTTCAACCTGTTTCCGCACATGACCGTGCTCCAGAACGTCATGGAGGGGCCGCTCTCGGTGAAGAACATGCCGAAGGCGGAGGCCGATGCGCTCGCCCGCCGGCTGCTCGACAAGGTCGGGCTCAGCGACAAGGTCGACGTCTTCCCGAACAAGCTCTCCGGCGGCCAGAAGCAGCGCGTCGCGATCGCTCGCGCGCTGGCGATGGAGCCTTCGGTGATGCTCTTCGACGAGGCGACCTCGGCGCTCGACCCCGAACTTGTCGGCGAGGTTCTCGGTGTCATGCGGGCTCTCGCGGCCGAGGGCATGACCATGATCATCGTCACCCATGAGATCGGCTTCGCCCGCGAGGTCGCCGACCGCCTCGTCTTCATGCGTGACGGCGTGATCGTCGAGGAAGGGCCGGCGCGCGAGGTCATCGACAGCCCGAAGGAGGAGGCGACCCGCGCCTTCCTCAGCCATTTCCACAATCGCGGCTGAACCCTGAAAGCAGGACGATGACGGCTTCTTCCGGCTCGCATGTCGCCGTCATCGGGGGCGGCATCGTCGGCCTCGCCGCGGCTTTGGAGATCCAGAGCTCCGGCCATCGGGTGACCCTGATCGAGCCCGCAGAACCGGGCGGCCGGCAGGCGGCCTCCTACGGCAATGGCTGCTGGCTCAACCCCGGCGCGATCATACCGATTTCGCTGCCCGGGCTCTGGCGCAAGGTGCCGGGTTTCCTGCTCGATTCGACCGGTCCCTTCGTCATCCGCTGGCGCGACCTGCCAGGGCTGGCGGGCTGGCTACGCGATTTTGTGCTCGCCGGCCGCAATTGGGATCTGGTCGAGGCCTGCGCCCGCACCCGTTTCGAACTCTGCCGGACTGCCGTCGACGAGCATGCCGCGCTCGCCGCGGAGGCCGGCGTTCCCGAGCTGATCCGGCGCGAAGGCGTCATGTATGTCTATCTCGACCGCTCGGAGTTCCTGGCCGAGGAGCGCGTCTGGCGGTTGCGGCGCGAATTCGGCGTCGCCTTCAGCGAGGTCGGGGAGGAGGAGCTGCGGCTCGTCCAGCCCGAGCTCGCGCCACGCTATCGTTTCGGTGCCCGGCTCGATGGCGGCGCCTATGTCGTCGACCCCGGCGCCTATTGCCGCGCTCTGGAGGCGTTGCTCCTGCGCCGCGGCGGTACGCGCATCTCCGCCCGGGCCACGGGTTTCGATTTCGCGGTCGGCCGGCTGCAGGCGGTGCGGACCGAAGCCGGCCCGGTCGCCTGCGACAAGGCTGTCATCGCCGCCGGCATCGGCTCGGGCGAGCTGGCGCGGCAGGCGGGCGACCGCGTGCCGCTGATCTCGGAGCGCGGCTATCACGTCGTCCTACCTGAGCCGGGTTTCGACATCCCTTGCGGCCTGATGCCCTCCGACGGGCTGATGGCGGTGGTCGCGACCTCCAAAGGGCTGCGGCTCGCCGGCCAGGTCGAGCTCGCCGCGATCTCGGCGCCGCCGGATTGGCGCCGCACCGAGATCCTGCTCGGCTTCGCCCGCAAGATGTTCCCGCAATTGGAGATCGACGAGAGCCGGCTCGACCGCTGGATGGGGCATCGCCCGTCGACGCCCGATGGCCTGCCCTGTATCGGGGTCTCCTCCGGCAGTGCCGACATCTTCCATTGCTTCGGTCATGCCCATACGGGATTGATCCAGGCGCCGACCTCGGCCCGCCTGCTCGCGGCGCTGCTCGACGGCCGCGCGCCTCCCTTCGACCCGGTGCCGTTCTCGGCAGGAAGGTTTCGCTGATGAGCGACGGTCTGCTCTATCTTTCGCGCCGTGAGGTTTGTGCACTCGGCATCTCGCCCGGCGAGGTTCGCGAATCCGTGCTCCAGGCCTTCCGTGACCATGCCGCCGGGCTGAACCGCAGTCTGCCGAAGAAATCGCTCGATCTCGGCCCGGGCCATGGCTTCCAGGCGATGTCGGCGGCTTCCGAGCCGGAAGCGATCGCGACCGTCAAATGGGTGGCGATGGCGCCGGTGGCGCCTGGCAGCACGGCACCCGGCATCAGCGCCCTGATCTGCGTCAGCGACTATGCGACCGGCCTGCCCCTTGCTGTACTGGACGGCGACGAGATCACCCTGATCCGCACCGCCGCGATGTCGGCTGCGGCGGCGTCCTATCTCGCCCCGGCCGAGCCGCTCACCATCGGCTTCGTCGGCTGCGGCCTGCAGGCCCATGCCCATCTCGACGCCTTCCTCGATCTCTATCCCGGCCTGAAGACGGTGCTGGCGCTGAGCCGCAGCCGCGCCTCGGCGGAGCGCCTGGCCGAAGCCGCGGCGGCGCGCGGGCTTGCGACCGAGATCGTTGCGGAGGCCGATGACCTCCTCGCGCGCTCCGACATCGTCATCTCGATGGTTCCGGGCGCTCCTGGTCTGAAGCCCTTCCTCGATGCCGGCCGCATGCCGGCCTCGTCCTTCGCTTCGGCGGTCGATATCGGCCGCAGCTGGCGCCCGGAGACATTGCCCGCCTTCGACTTCCTCGCGACCGACAGCCTCGCCCAGTCGACCGCGCCCTATGACGTCAATTCCCAGCCGGTCGAGACTGTCCGCTTCCAGGATGACCTGATCCAGATCGCGGCGCGCGGTGCCGGGCCGGCCGGGCAGGGGCGCCGGATGTTCTGCTTCCGCGGCTTCGCGCTGGCCGATCTCGCTTTGGCGGGGCTGGTCGTTCGCAAGGCACGCGCGGCCGGTGCAGGGACGAGGCTCGAACGATGATCCTGACCGGCCTGGACGCGATCCTCAATATCGAGGATGCGCGGCGCGCTGCCCGCCGGCGCCTGCCGCGCGGACTGTTCGAATATGTCGACCGTGGCGCCGAGGACGAGAACTCGATCGGCGGCAACCGGCGCGATCTCGATGCGGTGAAGCTTGCGCCCTCCGTGCTCGTCGACGTCTCCCAGCGCACGCAGGAGACAGAGGTGCTCGGCCGCAAACAGCCGAGCCCGCTGGTCATCGCGCCGACCGCTGTTGCCGGCCTGGTCTGGCGCGACGGAGAGATCGCTCTCGCGCGGGCGGCGGCCGCGGCCGGCATCCCGTTCTGTGTCTCGACCCAGTCGATCACCTCGATCGAGCGCATCGCCGCCGAATCCGGGGCCGAACTCTGGTTCCAGCTCTATGTCTGGAAGAACCGCGAGCGCACTTTGGCGCTGCTCGACCGGGCCTGGGCGGCGGGTGCGCGCACTCTGGTGCTTACAGTCGACACCGCGGTCGGCCCGAACCGCGAATACAATCTGCGCAACGGCTTCGGCATTCCGCTCAAGCCCTCGCTGCGGGCCGGCATCGACCTCGCGCTGCATCCGCGCTGGACCTGCGAGGTTCTGTTGCGCTCGCTCATCGCGTCGGGCGTGCCGACCTATGCGCATTATCCGGACGAGTTCCGGACCCAGCTCGGCCGCGTCTCGCTCTCTGACGAGATGTCTCTTGCGACCGACGTGACCTGGGAGGATGTCGCGCTGCTGCGGAAGCGGTGGCAGGGCAAGCTCGTGCTCAAGGGCGTGCTGCGCGTCGACGACGCCCGCAAGGCGGCCGAACATGGCGCGGACGCCATTGTCGTCTCCAACCATGGCGCCCGCAATCTCGATTGCGCACCGGGGCCGGTCGAGGTCCTGCCCGCCATCGTCGCTGCTGTCGGGGACCGCCTCGCCATCCTCGCCGATAGCGGTGTCCGGCGCGGCGCCGACATCGCCCGTTTCCTGGCGCTCGGCGCATCGGGCGTATTGATCGGCCGGGCGACGCTCTACGGCGTGGCGATTGCAGGCGAGACCGGGGCGCGCCGGGTGCTCGACCTGCTGCGCAACGAGCTCTCCGTCACCATGGGCATGCTCGGGGTACGCTCGCTCTCCGAGTTGCCGGGCTGCCTCGCACCGCTTCCGGCTGGGCAAGCACCGCGGCAGGCTGCGATCAAGGCCGGGGCGGCGACCTAGAGCTGGGATTCGATCGGCAGCAGCCCGATGGCGAGGGCGGTGATACGCCGTCCGAGGCTCGCGCCCGGCTCCAAGCGCAGTTGCTGCGGAACTGCGTCCTTCGCATCGTTCCAGACGAGGCGGCGGCCTTCGAGCGCGACCTGGTAGCTGCATTCCGGGGCGGTCTGCGCCAGGAATATCGTCCGCATCTGCGCAACCAGCCGTGGATCCTTGAAGATCACGCCCATTTCGGTGTTGAGCGAAGCCGAGCGCGGGTCGAAATTGAACGAGCCGACGAAGCCGGTCGTGTCATCGACCGTGAACGCCTTGGTGTGCAGGCTCGCGCCGCGCGAGCCGAACAGCGAAGGACCGTCGCGGATGATCTCGGGCCGCAGCTCGTACAGGGCGACGCCGCTTTCGAGCAGCGGCTTGCGATATTTGGCATAGGCGCCGTGGACGGCGACGACATCGGTCGCCGCGAGGGAATTCGTGAGCACGGAGACCTTGATCCCACGCCGGGCCATGGCCGCGAAGGCGGCGGTCCCTTTCCTGCCCGGAATGAAATAGGGCGAGGTGATGTTGAGCTCGTGCCGAGCGGTGGAGAGAGAGGCGAGCAGGCGCTCCGCCAGCCAGCCGGTGCCGCGTGGGTCCCAGGCTTTCGCCGGGGGGTCGGAGACGACCTCCACATCGGCGCCCCAGAGCAGGGAACGGCCCGCCTCGGGCAGCACGTTCGCCTCCTTCCGCTCGGCGAGATTGGTCAGGAATGGCGCGGCGTTGAGCAGGCGCCGCGCTGGCCGCCTGGCCTGGCTCGCAAGCTTGCGGCGCAGCTTCGAGCGGCTCAGCGAGCAGAGCGGGATCACCATCGGGCTGTTCCAGAAATCGTCGAAGATCCGCTCGGTCTGCGGCACCGCCTCGCCGACCAAAAGCATGTCGAGATCGTGGAAGTTGGCGGTGCGGGAAGCGTCGAAATAGGCATCGCCGATATTGCGCCCGCCGATGATGGCGATCCGGCCATCGGCGATCCAGGCCTTGTTGTGCATCCGCCGCGTCGCCCTGAAGGCGCGCAGCGCCAGCTCGATGCCGCGCCGCAGGGAATTGGAGCGGTTGCGGCTCGGATTGAACAGCCGGACTTCGATATTGGGGTGGCGGTCGAGCCCGAGATAGCTCGCATCGTCACCGCGCGTGTTGATGTCGTCGATCAGCAGGCGCACCCGGACGCCGCGGTCGGCGGCGGCGATGACCTCGCGGGCGAGCAGGCCGCCGGTCAGGTCGTCGAGCCAGTAGTAATATTGCAGGTCGAGGCTGCGGCCGGCATTGCGCGCAGCGAAGGCGCGCACGGCGAAAGCCTGGAGGTTGTCGGCGACCAGGAGAAGGCCGCTTCTGCCGGGATGTTGGCGCAGCAGCGGCGCCACGGCGCGGTCGAGCGCGGTTTCAGCCTCTTCGACGGGCAGGGCCCGGGTCGGCAGGCCGCGGGCACGCCTGCCGAAGCGGCCATAGGAATAGATCGCGAGCAGCGAGCAGAGGGCGAAGCAGACGACCCCGATCAGTGCGATCTCGAAAATGTGCATTCCCGCCTGCCGCTTTGCCTCTTCCATCATAACGAGCTATCGCCGATGTCGTTCAATCTTTCACGGGGCGACCGAACCTTTGCCATGTTTGACGCATTGATCTCCTGCCGCCCTGCTGCGATTCCGGCACGGCAGTTGCTTGCCGCCCGCTATGGAGATCGATGACGTCATGCAGGATACGGAGTTTCGCGGCCTGGCCCGGATCCGCCGGCTGCGCCCCGTGCGGATTTCGACCTGGAGCCGCGATCGCACCGGCAAGTCGCCTTCGGGCAAGCCGCCGCGCAGCACCGATCTCCTGATCGCATCCTACAACATCCACAAAGCCGTCGGCCGCGACCGGCGCTTCGATCCGGCGCGCATCGTCGACGTGATCGACGAGATCGGCGCCGACATCATCGCGTTGCAGGAGGCCGACCAGCGCTTTGGCGAGCGCGCCGGCCTGCTCGACCTCGAGGCGTTGAAGCGGCGCACCGGCCTGATCGCGGCGCCCGTGCAGGGGCGCGGCCATGGCTGGCACGGCAATGTCGTGCTGTTCCGCCCCGGCATCGTCACGGCGACGCGCGAGATCGTGCTGCCCGGCGTCGAGCCGCGCGGCGCACTGATCGTCGACCTTTCGCTGCCACGAGGCGACGTCCGCATTATCGGCGCGCATCTCGGCTTGCTGCGCCATTCGCGCTCGCGCCAGGTCGAGACGCTGATCGGTGCCGCCAAGCCGACCGATGGCCGTCCGGTGTTCCTGATGGGCGACTTCAACGAGTGGCGGGTCGGGCGGCGCTCGGCGCTGCAGGGGCTCGCCCCGAAATTCGGTCCGCTCCAGGCCGCCATCCCGAGCTTCCCGGCGCGCTTTCCGTTGCTGGCGCTCGATCGTATCGTCGCCTATCCGGCAGATCTGGTGGCCAGTGTCGAGCTGCACGATTCACCGCTGGCGCGGATCGCTTCCGATCATCTGCCGATCAAGGCCCAGGTACATTTGCTGTCGGAGGATCGCTCGCCGCATTGAGGCGAAGGCGGTGGCACGACAGCGCGTTCATAACGGCCGCTAGATCGCCGCGCATCCGTTCGGACGCGGTCACGGCAATCTATCTTTTTGTTATCGCATCGGAGTTTTCCGAAAAGTGGATTCCACTTCTCGGTCCGGTGCTATAGCGGCGGCGCAACTGCTCGATCTCGTCGCCATCCGCGCCCCGCGTCCAGCGCAGGAAGGCCGACAGGCGCAGCAGGCCTCGCTTGGTCAGGTACAGCACGGCGTACATCGCGGGTCTCCAGGCGGCGACAGGCCCAGGATAGCATCGCGGTGTTCTCGGCGTTGTTGACGCAGCGCAAAATCGCTCCGGGCAATCCCCGCGAACACCTGGCCCGGAGCCGAGGCGCCCCCGATCATTCGCGCTCGGCCCTTGCGGGTCAATGAAGCCGGTTTCCAAAGATCGGCGCGAGGCTGGAAGAACGCTCTCCCGAGAGGCACGGCTCAGGAAGAGAATGCTGGCCGCGCCCCTGGGATGGGGCGCGGCGGCAATAATGGCTGGCGGGTTCGCTTCAGACGGCCGCCTTCTTAATCGCGTCGAGCGTCTCGCTGCCGTATTTGCCGACGAACTCCTTCTCGACCTCGGCGGTGACGATCTTGGCGAAGGAGTCGCGATCCGGCGTCTCGACCGCCTGCATGCCGGCCTTCTTGAGGGCTGCGAGGCTCGAACCCTCGGTGTCCTCGTTCATCTGGCGCTGAATGGCGGCGATCTCGACCGCGATCGCGGGCAGCATCGCCTGGATATCGGCCGGCATCGCGTCGAACTTCGTCTTGTTCATCACGACGGGGCCGGTGGTAAAGGCATGCCGGGTCAGCGAGAGATGCTTCTGCACTTCGTTGAACTTCGCGTTCAGGATCAGCGTCACCGGGTTCTCCTGGCCGTCGACGGCGCCGGTCTCGAGCGCCGTGAACAGCTCGGTGAAGGCCATCGGCGTCGGCACTGCGCCGAGCAGCTGGAAAGCCTTGATATGGGCCGGGTTCGGCGTGGTGCGGATCTTCAGCCCCTTGATGTCGGCGGCGGTCGCGACCGGGCGGCGGTTGTTGGTCAGGTTGCGCCAGCCGATTTCCCAGGTCGCGAGCGCCTTGAGGTTCGAGCCCTCGAGTTCCTTGCGCAGACCGTCGCCGATCGGGCCGTCCATCACGATCGCCGCATGCTTGCGGCTCTGGATCAGGAAGGGCAGGTCGAGCACGTTGAGCTTGGGCGCGAGCCCGGTGAAGAACGGGTTGCCGGTCAGGCAGATGTCGAGCGAGCCGCCGCGCACCGCGCTGATCGTCTGCGCGTCGGAGCCGAGCGCGCCATTGGCGAAGACCTGGACCTCGTAGCGGCCCTGGCTCTTGGCCTTGACCTGCTCGGCGAAGAGCAGGGCGGCCTTGTGCCAGCTATCGGCCTCCGGATGCGGGTGGGCGAAGCGCAGCTTCGTGGTCTGCGCCAGGGCCGGGCGGCCGATAGCGAAGAGTGCGAGGCCGGCGCCGGCGCCGGCAAGGGCGGTCCTGCGGGTGATGGTCATGATGGCGTCCTCCTTGTTTGGTCTTGTAGCGTCTGGTCTCGTGGTGAGGCGAGGCGGGCGCCTCAGCGCCCGTAGAGCCATCGCGCCGGCACGGTGACGATCTCGGGTACGAGGATAAGCAGCAGCAGCACGGCGAATTGCGCGATCAGGAACGGCATCACCCCGCGGATGACCTTGTCCATCGGCACGCGGCCGACGGCGCAGACGACGTTGAGCACCGTCCCGACCGGCGGGGTCAGCAGGCCGATGGCGTTGTTGATGATGAACATCACGCCGAAATAAACCGGGTCGATGCCGGCCTGCTTGACGATCGGCATCAGCACCGGAGTCAGGATCAGCACGGTCGGGATGAAGTCGAGCGCCGTGCCGACGATGATGACGAGGAACATCATCGCCAGCATCAGCAGCGTCTTCGACTCGATCAGCGGGCCGAGGATGCCGGAGACCTGGCCGGGAATGTCGGCGATGGTGATCAGCCAGGCCGAGACCATCGCCGCCGCGACGAGGAACATCACTGCGGCTGAGGTCTTCAGCGCCGAGAGCAGGGCCGGGCGCAGATCCTTGAGATGCAGCTCACGATAGATGAAGCCGCCGACCGCCGCCGCATAGACCGCAGCCACGACGGCAGCCTCCGTCGGGGTGAAGACCCCGGCCCGCATGCCGCCGATGATCAGGAAGGGCAGGCCGAGCGCCCAGAGCCCGTCCAGCACGGCATGGCCGACCTCGCGCAGGCTGGCACGCTGCGTGCGCGCGGCCGGCTCGTCGCGCGCAACGATGTACCAGGTGAGGATGAGCGCCAGGCCCATCAGGATGCCGGGCACCAGACCGGCGATGAACAACCGTGTGATCGAGACGCCGGCCGCGACGCCGAAGACGACGAAGCCGATCGAGGGCGGGATCACAGGCGCGATGATGCCGCCGGCCGAGATCAGCCCCGCGGCGCGCGGCAGGTTGTAGCCGGCCTGCCGCATCATCGGCAGCAGGATTGCGGCGAGCGCCGCGGTGTCGGCGACCGCCGAGCCGGAAATGCTCGCCATCACCAGCGCCGCCAGCACCGCGACATAGCCGAGCCCGCCGCGGACATGGCCGACGATGGTCACCGCGAGCGCGATGATGCGGCGCGAGAGACCGCCGGCATTCATCAGCTCGCCCGCCAGCATGAAGAACGGCACCGCCATCAGCGGGAAGGAATCGGCGCCTCCGACCAGGTTCTGTGCCAGGATCTGCGCGTCGAAGGTGTCGAGCTGCAGCATCAGCGCGACGCCGCAGACGAGCAAAGCGAGAGCGATCGGCATGCCCAGCGCCATGGCGCCGAGGAGCGAGCCCAGGAAAACGAAGACCGTCACCGCCGCTTCTCTTCAGCTTGCTGCGCCTCGAAGGCGCTGAGCTCTTCCGATTCCGCGCCGATGACGAGCTCGTCATCTGGCATCCGGCCACTCAGCAGGCGGGCCAGCGCGGTCAGGTTGAGGGCCGCGATACCGATGCCGCCGGCGAGTCCGGCGAAATAGACCACGGCAATGGGCACGCCGGTGACCGGCGCGTGATTGTCGAGATTGATTACCGCCTGCTGCCAGCAGCCGAGGATCAGCAGCGTCATGCACAGCAATGACAGCCCCTCGACCGCGAGCCGGCACCACCAGCGGCCATTGCGGCCGAGCATGTTGACGACAGTGGTCATGCCGAGATGCTGGCCGTCCTTGGCGACGAGGAAAGCGCCGCCGAAGGTGAGCCAGACGAAGATCATCCGGGAGACCTCCTCCGACATGATGATCCCGGAGTTGAAGCCGTAGCGCAGTACGACATTGCCGAAGACCATCGCGATCATCACGACGAAGCCGGCAATCAGCAGGTTCTCCGTGAGCCTCAGCAGCGTGGCGCGCATTGGCATCAGCTCGCTCCGGTCGTGGCTTCGGGCGCCAGGCGGTACCAGCGAGTGGCATTGTCGTGGAACAGCGCCAACCGCTCCGCCGGTGGCCGGTTCTTGGTCGCCGCCTTGAAGACGTCGTAGATCGTGCCGAAATCGGCGCAGAGCCCGTCGACCGGGAAATTGCTGGCGAAAGCGCAGCGTTCGACGCCGAAGGCCGAGATCACGCCCGCGATCACCGGCGCCTGCAGATCGAGCGTCCAGGCGCGGCCCGGCATACCGATGCCGGAGATCTTGGCGACGACATTGGGCTGCTGCGCCAGCCGATCGAGCGCGGCCTGCCAGGCCGCGAGCCCCTCGGCGCTGCGGTCCGAGGGAAGGCCGGCATGGTTCAGGATGATCGTGGTGCCGGGGAAGTCGCGCGCGAGCTCGGCCGCCTCGTCGAGATGCCACCACGGTGTCTGCAGGTCGAAATGCAGGCCGGCCGGGGCGAGCCTTGCATAGCCGTCTCGCCATTTCGGGTCCCGCATCGAACCCGGGGCGCTGAAGCTCGCGTGATGCGCCTCGCGGCTCACTGCGGCCGGCTTGTGGCGGACGCTGCGCACGATCGGCATGTCGCGATAGGCGTCGGCCACGGCCGCGGCATCCTCCCGGTCGAGCCAGATTTGGGCGATCGCCGCGTCGGGAGCGCCGTGCTCTGCCGCAACCTCCGCCGTCCAGCGCATCTCGCCGACCGGGTCGCGCGGATCCCATTCGCCTTCCATCAGCACGCTGCCGAGGACGAGATGGCCGGCGGCGACGCGCCGATAGTGTTCCGGCAGGAAATCGCGCCGGATCGCCGCGTAATCGCCGTAGCGGAAATTCGTCAGGATGTGGTCGTTCAGCCAGGGATGATGGTTCCGGCCGAGATCGAAGAAATGATGATGCGGATCGATGATCGGCAGGAGCGCGTTATCCCCGGTTTCGAGGAAGCGGGCGCGTTGTTCGGGGGAGGCAATCGGCATCTGCTCAGTTTCCGCGGGCTGTTCGGGCGCGGCCTGACTGCGGGCCGGGCCGGTCGGAGGCCGGGACTGGGCACATATCGCGGTCTCCCCCGATGTTTCCTCGATGCTCTCGTCGCTTGAGCGATCGTTTGGCAGGCTATTCTGTATGCAGCATACAGCATAGCCTTAATTTTGTGTCAAACCGTTCCGGTCTTGAACAGCGCGTCCTGCTCGCGCCGCAACTGCACCAGCGTCGTGGTCTCATCGAGCGCGATGTCGGCGCAGGTCAGCACCGCGCCGCGTGCCACCGGGCGCACCACCGGCCGTCCGGCGGTCAGGTAGTAGGGCACGGGCTCGTCGGCTCCGAGCGGACGTGCGGCTTGGAGCAGCGGCTCGAGCCCGCCGATGACATGGCGATAGCCCATGGTCAGCGTCTCGCCGGGGACGAGGTCGCGGCTGGCGCGCGCCACGAGGTCGACCCGCGGCAGCACCTCGGCGCCGCCGGTCGACTGGCCGAGCAGCGCAGCCGACAGCACAGACATCGGCGCCTCGGCCCCGAGGAGGTGGACCGGGTTGTGCACCAGCACATAGCGGCCATCGGGCGAGCAGGGGATGCCCTTGCCGGCGAACAGCGCGCCGGTCGCCAGATCGGGCGCCTCGGCGATGACGAAGACGCCGCCGGCGAAGGAGAGCTCGTCGGGCCGGCGCAGGCAGTTGAACATGTCGACCTTGCCACGCCCGGAGAGCAGGCCGCCTTCGGCTGCCGGCCGGAACAGGCTCGGCAATTCGGTCGTACGCGCGATCGGCGCATGCATCTCGGCGATGTCAGGCATCAGCCCGGTATGGTTGGCGACGATACCCATCTCGCAGAGATCGGGCACGGTGGCGCGCGGGAAGGGCAGTTTGGCGCGCTCCGCCAGCAGCGGCAGCGGGTCGCTGCCGAGGCGGCCGAAGGCCGCAGCGAAATCCTTGGCCTCGGCCGGGGTCTCCCAGGCGGTGACCGTGCCGGCCTCCGGATCCCAGACGAAATCCGACTCGCTCGACTTGCCGGCCGCGACGATCGGCAGGCCGAGCATGCGCGCCCAGCCGATCAGGCTGATCAGCAGGCTCGGCTGGTCGCCGTCGACCGGAGTGTGCACGACCCCTTTCGCCTTGGCGCGATGTGCCAGGATCGGTCCGATGATGCACTCCGCCTCCTTGGTCACCATGACGCAGTGGCGGCCGTTCTCGATCGCGGCGAGGGCGACGCGGGCGGCGCCTTCGGGATCGCCGGTCGCCTCGACCACCAGGTCGACGGCCAGGCTGGCGAGATGGTCGGAATTGTCGATCAGCGCGACGAGGCCGCGGTCGAGGGCGCTCTTCGCCTCGGCCGCATGGTGGCAGTCGGCGAGGTCGCTCTCATTGAAGCCGCCGGCGATGGCGGCCTTGCGGGCGCGGCCGAGATCGAGGTCGCAGACCACGCGCGGGGCGATATGTGCCGTGCGGCGGGCCTGGCCGATGAAGCTCGCGCCGAACTCGCCCGCACCGACGAGGGCGGCCGAAACGACACGCCCGGCGGCATCCGGCCGGAGCACGAAGAAGTTCTCGATGTTCAAGGTCTTGGACTTTCAGTTCGTGATTGAAGCGGGCCGCGTCAGACCGGCAGGCCTTCGATGGCGTAGAAGCGCGCCGGCGCGCCGTCGGCGTTCGGGATCAGCAATGGCGCTGCCGAGAACAGGTTGCGCGGCGCACTGAGGCGGCTGGTGTTGCAGACATATTCGATCAGCGTGACGCCGTGCGAGAGCAGGACGTGATGCGTCACATGCTCCGGCTTCGGCACTTCCTTGCCTTCGAGCAGCAGGCGGATCGGGTAGTCCTGCGGGAAGTCGAAGGCGACGGCGCTCGGCTTGCGCGCCGCCAGCCATTGCGCCGATTCCAGCGTCAGCCAGGGCGCTTCTGTCCAGAAGCTCTTGTCCTGATGGTCGCGGCGATCGTTCCAATGGGCGGCGAGCAGCAGGATCTCGCCCTCCTTGCCGCCGGGATCGGCCGTGGCGAGGTGCTCCGGCTCGATCGGTGCATTGGCCGGACGGGCACTGAGGTCGAGCACACGGCAGGCGCCGACGACTTGCGAAAGCGGCGTCGTCTCGATCGTCGGCGCGCCGGCGACGAAATGGGCGGCGGCGTCGACATGCGAGAAGCCATGGCAGGGGCCGGCGATCTTCGAGACGCGGAACTGGTCGCCAGAGGCGATGTCGCCCTTGATCGAAAGCTCGACCGGCCAGCGGAAATGCGGTGCGATCGGCATGCTGAGGTCGATGATCTTCATGACAGGATCTCGCGGAGGTCGGGTCAGCCAGCGGGAGGCCGCGGGCGCGCTCTCGATAGATAGATGGCATCTTGCATGCAAGAAATTTTGACAGTCAAGCATGCATGCGGTGTACAAGCGCTCATGGTCACTTCGGACGACAACACGCCGCTCGCGGCGCTCCTGGCCCAGTTGCCGCAGCCGGAACCCGGCAAGCGCAAGGGCCATCTGCACGCCAATGCCGTCGCCCAGCTGCGCAATCTGATCGTCACCGGCGTGCTGGCGCCCGGCGCCAAGCTGAACGAGCGCGAACTCTGCGAACAGCTCGCGATTTCGCGCACGCCGGTACGCGAGGCGATCAAAACCCTGATCCAGGACGGGCTGCTGCGGGCTCTGCCCAATCATTCCGCCGTGGTCTCGGAGCTCGATCTCGACGAGATCGTCGCGCTGATCGAGGTCGTCACCGCGATCGAGGGGCTGGCCGGAGAGCTCGCGGCCAGGAACATCAGCGACGAGGCCGTCGCCGAAATCGGCATGCTTCACTACCGCATGCTGCTGCATCACGCCCGTGACGAGCTTCCCGGCTATTTCGAGGCCAACAAGGCCTTTCATCGCCGGATCGTCGAGCTCTCGCGCAATTCGATTCTGCTCTGGGTCTGGGAGCTGCTGGCGCTCCGGGTCGATCGCGCCCGCTTTTCCTCGAATCTCTGGCCGACGCGCTGGCGCACCGCGATCCAGGAGCATCAGCAGATCCTGGATGCGCTCGCGGTCCGCGATTCCGCCCGAGCCGGACAGGCCCTGCGCGATCATGTCCGCAACGGGCTCGAAGGGCTGGTCGCCTCGCTTCGTGCCAAGCAGGAAGCCGCGCGGTCCGAAGCGTAACGCGTGAAGAAGCATGGCGGCCCTGCTCCGGCATAGCTACGGCATGAGCGGCGAAGCCGCCGAACGCGGTTGACGGCCCGCATTCTTGCATGCAACTTTTCGGGTGAGGCCGCGCAGACGGCTCGTAAGGTTGCCGCGGACGAAGCTGGCGACCGGCTGCAATCACCGGGGAAGGAAGAGCACCATGGTCGGGAAGATCACGTGGACGCGTCGCTCGTTGCTGGGAGCCGGTGCGGCGCTCACGGTCGGGCTGCCGGCGATCAGACCGGCTCGTGCAGCCGTCGAATTGCGGCTGACCCACCCGGCCGACACCAGCCACCCCGTGCACATCGAGGCCGAGGCGATGGTCAAGCGCATCGCCGAGCGCACCAATGGCCAGGTCAAGATCGCGATCTTCCCGAACAATGCCCTGGGCTCGCCGGTCGAGGCGGCGCAGCAGACCCGGCTCGGCGCCATCGACATGATGATGCTGAACCCAGCCAATATCGAGGCGCTGTCGAAGACGATCGGCGTCATCAACATCCCCTATCAGTTCGACAGCTATGAGCACGCCCACAAGACGCTCGACGTCACCGGGCGCGACTGGATCGCCGAACAGCTCAAGGCCGCCGGCTTCACCTGGATCGCCAATCTGGAATGGGGCTTCCGCGCCGTCACCAACAGCCGCCGGCCGATCAACCAGCCGGCCGACGTGCAGGGCCTGAAGATCCGCGTCCCGCCCGAGCTCGCGATCAAGGCGGCCTTCGAGGCGCTCGGCGCGAGCACCCAGACCATCGCCTTCCAGGAGGTCTATCTGGCGCTCGCCAACAATGTCGTCGACGGCCAGGACAATCCGGTCGGAACGACCTTCGCCGCGAAGTTCTACGAGGCGCAGAAGCATATCGCGCTGACGCGGCACATCTACGCCTCGATCATGTTCTGTGCCAATCCGCGGGTCTGGAGCGGCAAGCTCACCGAGGAGCAGCGCAAGATCATCAGCGAGGAGGGCACCAAGGCCGGCGCCGGCGCGCGCAAGGGCGTGCGCGACAATGAGGAGAGCAATCTCGCCGCCATGGAGAAGGCGGGCGTCGCGGTCACCCGGCCGGATGTCGCGCCCTTCCGCGACAAGATGGGCCCCGCCTACGATCAGCTCCGCAAGGCACTGGGCGACGAGACCTGGAACAGCTGGACCAAGCTGGTCGCAGCCGCTCGCGCCTGACCGGGAACCAGACGCCGACCATGCTCATCACCGCCATTCTGCTCGGCGTCTGCTTCGTCATCCTGATCGGCCTGCCTATCGCGGTGGCGCTCGGCCTCGTCGCCATCGTCACCATGGTGGCGACCGCCGGACCCGATCTGCTCGTCATCTTCATCCAGCGCACCTATGCGGGGACAACCTCGTTCCCGCTGCTGGCGATCCCGTTCTTCGTGCTGGCCGGCAATCTGATGAATGTCGGCGGCACCACGGAGCGCATCTTCGGCGTCGCGCAGCTCTGCGTCGGCCGGATCCGCGGCGGCCTCGCCCATGTCAACGTCGTCGGCAGCGTGATCTTCGCCGGCATGTCGGGCTCGGCAGTGGCCGATGCCGCCGGCATGGGCGTGATCGAGCACCGGGCCATGACCAAGGCTGGCTATAGCGGCCGTTTCGCCGCGACGATCACCGCGGTCTCCTCGACCATCGGTCCGATCATCCCGCCGAGCATCCCCTTCGTCATTTATGGCAGCCTCGCCAATGTCTCGGTCGGGGCGCTGTTCCTCGCCGGCATCGTGCCCGGCCTCCTGATGGCGGTGGCGCTGATGGCGCTGATCGCCGTCTCGGCCAAGCACATGAACCTGCCGCGCGGCGACGCGCTGCCGCCCTTGCCAGTGGCCGTGAGGACCGTCGCCAAGGCCGGGCCGGCGCTGCTGCTGCCGCCGGTGATCCTGCTCGTCATCTTCACCGGCATCGCGACGCCGACCGAGGCCGCCGTCGTCGCTGCCGCCTATGCCTTCGTCCTCGGGCGCTTCGTCTATCGCGAGCTCGACTGGGCGGCGACGCTCGACGTCCTCTGGGACACGGCGCGCCAGACCGCGCAGGTGATGTTCATCATCGCGCTCGCGGCGCCCTTCGGCTGGGTGCTGATCCAGCAGCAGATCCCCAACGCCATCCTCAGCGCCTTCCTCGGCCTGTCCTCCGAGCCCTGGGTGATCCTGCTGATCATCAACATCGTGCTGCTGATCCTCGGCATGTTCATCGAGGGCATCGCCATCATGATCATCGCCTATCCTGTGCTGCTGCCGATCATCGCCAAGATCGGCGTCGATCCCGTCCATTTCGGCGTGATCCTGGTGCTCAACATCATGATCGGGCTGGTCACGCCGCCTGTCGGCCTGTGTCTCTATGTCGTCGCCGGCATCGCCAAGATCTCGATCGCCGAGATCACCCGCGAGATCTGGCCCTATGTGCTGGCCCTGATCGCGGTGCTGATGCTGATCACCTATGTCCCGGCGATCTCGCTCTGGCTGCCGCACGCCCTCGGCTACGGAGTCGCACGATGATCGCCGCCCTGCGCTTCGCCGACCGGCTGGTCGGGGCTCTCTGCAAGGGCGGGGCGGTCGCCTGCCTGCTCGGGCTCTTCCTGCTGCTGGGCAGCGCCATCGTGTTGCGGCTCGTGCCGCTCTTCACCATCCATGGCTATGACGAGATCGTCGAGCTGCTCTTCATCTGGCTGGTGATGCTGACCTCGCTCGCGCTCTGGCGCGAGGGCTCGCTCTATCGCGTCGTGCTGTTCGAGGACCTGCTGCCCGTGCCGATGCGCCGACTCCTGGAGATCGGCATCCATGCCGTGATGTTCTGCTTCGCCCTGGTCCTCGTGGTCTATGGCCGCGAATTCATGGCGATGGCGGGCGAGACCACGCCTTTCCTGCGGCTCGACAAGGGTTGGTGGTACGCGGCCATCCCGGTCACCGGCGCGCTGATGGCGATCTACAGCCTGGTCTGGATCTGGCGGGTGATCCGGCGTGGCGAGACCCTCGAATCGACAGCGACACTGGTCGGCTGACCCCTCCGATCTCAAGGACGATGCGAATGCCCAGGCTTCAAGGCAAGGTTGCGATCCTCACCGGCGGGGCCGGCGGCATCGGCGCCGCGACCGCCGAACTCTTCGCCGAGGAGGGCGCGAAGGTCGCGCTCGTCGACATCGACGCCGCAGCGCTCGCCGAGGTCGGGGCACGGATCCGCGCCGCGCTGCCGGGCGCCGAGGTCCTGGAGATCGCCCGGGATGTCGGGCAGGAGGCTTCGGCGGCGGCGATCGTCGCGGAGACGCTCTCCGCCTTCGGCCGGCTCGACATCCTGGTCAACAATGCCGGCATCCGCTCCTATGAGCCGCTCGACGAGGCCAAGGCGGAGACCTGGCAGAAGATCCTGTCGGTGAACCTGCTGAGCTATGCCTATCTTGCCCGCGAGGCGCTGCCGGCGCTGCGGCAGGCGGGGAAGGGCGCGATCGTCAACATCTCCTCGACCCATGCCTTCAATCCGCGCGGCGGCATGGGGCAGTACGACGTCGCCAAGGCCGGCATCATCTCGATGACCAAGACGCTAGCCTTCGAGGAGGCCGATCGCGGCGTGCGGGTCAATGCGGTCTGCCCCGGCCTGACGCTGACGCCGTTCCATGTCCGCCGCTTCGCCCCGCAGGGCAAGAGCGAGCAGGACCTTCGCACCGAGAAGGTCGACCACAACATCCAGCGTCGCTGGGCCGATCCGCGCGAGGTCGCCTGGCCGATCCTCTGGCTCGCTTCCGACGAGGCCTCGTTCATGACGGCCTCGGTGATCATGGCCGATGGCGGCACCCGCGTCTGACGGCGCGGGTACCGGGCAGCGGACAGTTCAGGCGGGCTACTTGCCCTGCCAGTTCGGCGTCCGCTTGCCGAGGAACGCTTCCATGCCCTCGCGGAAATCGGCGCTGGTGTAGCAGAGAGCGACGAGGTCATCGCCGTCGACGCCGGCGCTGGCCGCTTCGGTGAGCCGGCGCAGCGCTTCCTTGGTGGCGCGCATCGTCAGCGGCGCATGGCCGCGAATGGTCTCGGCGAGCTCCTTCGTGCGTGCCAGCAGCGCGGCGTGGTCGGCGACGAGCTCGTTGTAGAGGCCGACGCGATGGCCTTCATCGGCCTCGACCAGCCGGGCGGTGAAGATGATGTCCTTGACGCGGGCCGGGCCGAGCAGGCTGGCGAGCCTTGCGTAATTCGCCATCGACAGGCAGTTGCCGAGCGTGCGCGCTACCGGAAAGCCGAAGCGGGCCGATTGCGTCGCGATCCTGAGGTCGCAGGCGCAGGCGATCGCCGCACCGCCCCCGGTGACGGCGCCGGCTATCGCCGCGATCGTCGGCACGGAGCAGCTCTCGATCGCCGTGATCACCTTCTCGATGCGGTTCTCATAGGCGAGCGCATCCTCGGCCGTCTTGAAGTCGCGGAACTGCGTGATGTCGGTGCCGGCGGCAAAAGCCTTCTCGCCGGCGCCGGTCATCACGATCACCTTCGGCGCGCCATGGCTCTCGGGATCGCTGCAGATCTTTGCCAGCCCTTCATACATGGCGAAGGTCAGGGCGTTACGTGCCTGCGGCCGGTTCAGCGTGATCGTGCCGATCCCGTCGGCGACGTCGTAGAGAATCTCGTCGGTCATCGGAAAACCTCTTCAGATGGCGCCGTCGGCGCGCAGTTGCGCGATCGCCGCGGCGTCATAGCCCAGCTCGGCGAGGATCTCATCATTGTGCTCGCCGGCATCCGGCGTCGGCGAAACCACGCTCGCCGGGGTGCGCGACAGGCCGACCGGCTCGCCGATGACGCGGATGTCGCCGAGAACCGGATGGGTGACGGGCTGCGCGATGCCGAGATGCTGCACCTGCGGATCGTCGAACATGGCGTCGACCGAATAGATCGGCCCGGCCGGCACCGAGGCCTTCTCGCAGGCGTCGAGCCAGTGGGCGCTGTCCTGCGCGGACATGATCTCCTCGAGCAGGATGCGCAGTTCCGGCCGTGCCGCATAGCGCTTCTCGACGCTGTCATAGCGTGGGTCGCTCGCCAGCTCCGGCCGGCCGAGCACGCCGCAGAAGGAGCGCCAATGCCCCTCGGCGCCGACGCCGAGATTGATATGGCCGTCGCGCGTGGCATAGACGCCCATCGGCGTCGCGTAAGGGTGGTCGTTGCCGGCCTGCGGCGGCACCGTGCCCTCGACCAGGAAGCGCGCAGCCTGGAAATCCATCATCGCGATCTGCGCCTCGAGCAGCGAGGTCTGTACCCACTGGCCCTTGCCGGAAACCGCGCGCTCCTGCAGCGCGACCAGCGCGCCGATCGCGCCGTAGAGCCCCGCCGCGGAATCGGCCACCGCGATGCCGGCCCTGACCGGCCCCTGGCCGGGCAGGCCGGTGACCGACATCATCCCGCCCATGCCCTGGGCGATCTGGTCGAAGCCGGCGCGCAGCCTGTAGGGGCCGCTCTGGCCGAAGCCCGAGACCGAGACCAGGATCAGGCGCGGATTGAGCGCATGCAGCGTTTCGAAATCGAGGCCGAGCCGGTCTTTCACATCCGGGCGGAAATTCTCGATCAGCAGGTCGGCATCGGCGATCAGCCGGCGTAAAACCGCCTTGCCGGCTTCCTTCTTCAGGTTGAGCGTCAGCGAGCGCTTGTTCCGGTGCAGGTTCTGCATGTCGTAGCCATGCCGTGCCCCGCTCATGTTCTCGTTCGGGTCGACGCCCGGCGGGCTTTCGATCTTCAGCACGTCGGCGCCGAAATCGGCGAAGATCCGGGCACAGGTCGGGCCGGCACGGACGCGGGAGAGGTCGAGGACACGGAGGTTCTCGAGCGCAGTGGAAGGTGTCGGGCGAGGCATGATGTTCCGGAAGGCTCTACAGGGGGCGCGACTATCCCGTCATCGGCCGGGAGCGTCAATGTTAAAGCCATTTTGTATGCAAGAATCGCGGCATGGCCATGTGCGACGCGCTCGCGCCGCGGCGCCACGAGACGGAGAGCGGCGCCGTGATCTGCGGCCCCGACATTGTGTCGCGTTCGCACGGTATTATCTTCGAGCCAGCCCGGTGACGGTCGACGCCAAAAAAACGCCGCGATCGACGCCACCCGGGCGTTTTCCTCAAATGGAAAGAGAACGTCATGCGCTATCACACGCTTGGCCAGACCGGCCTGCTCGTCTCCGAACTATGCCTGGGTACCATGACCTTCGGAGGCGGTGACGAGGGCTTCTGGGGACATATCGGCAGGCTCGAGCAGCAGGAGGCCGATGCGCTGGTCAGGACGGCGCTCGATGCCGGCATCAATTTCATCGATACCGCCAATGTCTATGCCGAGGGGCGCTCGGAGCAGATCACCGGCCAGGCCCTGCGCAATCTCGGCATCGCGCGCGACGAGGTCGTGATCGCGACCAAGGTCTTCAGCCGCATGGGGCAGGGGCCGAACGCCAGCGGCGCCAGTCGCTACCATATCATGGCCCAGGTCAAGGAGAGCCTGAAGCGGCTGCAGCTCGACCATATCGACCTCTACCAGATCCATGCCTTCGACAGCGTCACCCCGATGGAGGAGACGCTGGAGGCGCTCGACAGCCTCGTGCGCCAGGGCCATGTCCGCTATGTCGGGGTCTCGAACTGGGCGGCCTGGCAGGTCGCCAAGGCGCTCGGCATCTGCGAGCGGCGCCAGCTCTCCCGCATCGCCTCGCTGCAATCCTACTACACCATCGCCGGGCGCGATCTGGAGCGCGAGATCGTGCCGATGCTGCTCTCCGAGAAGGTCGGCCTGATGGTCTGGAGTCCGCTCGCCGGCGGGCTGCTCTCCGGTAAATACGACCGGCGCAACGAGCAGGGCGGCGAGGGGCGCCGGGCCAGTTTCGACTTCCCGCCGGTCGACCGCGAGCGCGGCTACGACGTTATCGATGTGATGCGCGGCATCGCCGAGACACATCGGCGCAGCGTCGCGCAGATCGCGCTCGCCTGGCTGCTGCACCAGCAGGCGGTGACGAGCGTGATCGTCGGCGCCAAGCGGCGGGAGCAGCTCGCCGAGAATCTCGCGGCGGTCGACATCGTCCTCTCGCCTGACGAGCTCAAGGCGCTCGACGCGATCAGCGCCCTGCCGCGCGAATATCCCGGCTGGATGCTGGAGCGCCAAGGTGCCAATCGCACCAAGCCGGACCAGCGCTGAGGTTGCAGCGGCTGTTCATGTTTCCGGCGGTATCTCAAAGGCTTCCGCCGGGAAGCGGAATCAGTTTCGCACGGCTTTGAATCGCCATGGCAACGGCCGGGGCGGCTCTGCGGGGTGAGGCCTCGGCGGCTCCGCCCGTTCATGCTAGATCGGAGCGAGTGGAGCCTGCCTCGGCTGATCGTGCAGCCGGGGGCGCGACCGGCCGGAGGGCGGGATGACGACGAGCGAGAAGCCTGGCACCGAAGTTGCGGACGCACGGGAGTTGCGAGCCGTGGTCGGCGAGGTCCATCTCATCGCCGAGCGCAAGGTGCTCGACCGGCTCGACCATTTCTGCCGCGACTTCATCGCGCTCTCGCCCTTCCTGGTGCTGGCGAGCTCGGACAGCGAGGGGCGGGCCGATGCGAGCCCGCGCGGCGACGGGCCGGGCTTCGTCCAGGTGCTCGACGAGAAGACGCTGCTGATCCCGGACCGGCGTGGCAACAACCGGGTCGACAGTTTCGGCAATGTGTTGAGCTCTCCGGGCGTCGGCCTGGTCTTTTTCGTGCCGGGGATCAACGAGACGCTGCGGGTCAATGGCCGGGCGAGGCTGACGCGCGACACGGCGCTGCTCGAACCCACGACCGTGCAGGAGAAGACGCCGAAGCTCGGCCTGCTGGTCGAGGTCGACGAGGCCTATTTCCATTGCGGCAAGGCCCTGATCCGCTCGAAGCTCTGGGCGCAGGATGCACAGATCGAGCGCGGCAGCTTCCCGACGCTCGGACGGATCGTCGCCGAGCAGACCAGAGCAGTCGACGCCGCCGAGGCCGATGCCAATCTGGAGGAGGCCTATCGGACGCGGCTCTATTGAGCCGCGCTCGATTGAGCCGCGCTCGCCTCATTGAGCATTTTCGAGCGAAGTGGGCGCCGGTTCGCGTGAAGAAAATGCGAAGAAGCAGAAAGCTAGGGTATTTCCGGCTTCAGGGAAGCGCGGAAATACCTAGCCGTCGATCGAGACGCTTTTGATCACAGCGTAGACGCGGTTGCCCGGCGCCAGGCGCAGATGCTCCGCCGATTTGCTCGTCAGACGCGCCAGCAGGCTGGCGCCGTTGCAGTCGATGCCGATCTCGAGCGCCGAGCCGCCGCTCCGGCGCGCCCCGATCTCGGCGATCGTGCCGCTGAGGACATTGAGCGCGCTGATGCCGTCCAGCGGCTTCAGGCTGACGAGTACGTCGCTGGCCAGGATCCGGACGCGCAGCTGGCTGCCCAGAGCCTGCGCCCGATGCGGCACCTGCACCTGTCCGGCCTGGGTTTCGAGTATGGAGAGGCCGTGCTCGGGCTCATGGCGCAGGATCCGCGCATCGAGGACCGAGCCGGCTTCCGGCGCCGCCGAAAGGATCGGCACGTCGGGGCGCGACATCAGATCGATCGTGCTGCCGCTGGCGATGACGCGACCCTGGTCGAGCACGACGAGATTGGAGGCCAGCCGCGCGACCTCGGCGACCGAATGCGAGACATAGACGATCGGAATGCCGAACGCGTCGCGCAGGCGCTCGATATAGGGCAGGATCTCGGCCTTGCGCGCTTCGTCGAGCGAGGCGAGGGGCTCGTCCATCAGCAGGAGCCGCGGCTTGGCCAGCAAGGCACGGCCGATGGCGACGCGCTGCTTCTCGCCGCCGGAGAGCCTGCCGGGATGGCGCTGCAGCAGATGGCCGATGCCGAGCAGATCGAGCACGTCGCCGATGTCGCTGCCGACATCCGCCTTGGGCGCGAACCACTGGCCGTAGAGCAGGTTCTGCCTCACCGTGAGATGCGGGAAGAGCCGCGCCTCCTGGAAGACATAGCCGATCCGGCGCCTGTGCTTGGGCACGAAGATGCCGCGCTCGCTGTCGAGCAGAACCTGGCCGTCGATGGCGATGCGGCCGCGCTCCGGGCGGGTGAGCCCGGCGATGATGTTGACCAGCGAGGTCTTGCCGGAGCCGGAGCGGCCGAACAGCGCGGTCAGGCGGCCGTCCGAGGTAAAATCGGCCGCGAGCCTGAAGGCGCCGAGCTGGTGCGAGACCGCGATCTCGATTGCGTTCGTCATTCGACTGCGATCCGCTTTCCGATGACCCGCGCCAGCACCTCGGAAGCGAACAGGGCCGCGACCGAGATCGCGATCGAGATCAGCGTCAGCCGCAGCGCGCCGGCATCGCCATTCGGCACCTGGGTGAAGGTGTAGATCGCGGAGGGCAGGGTCTGCGTCTCCCCGGGAATGTTGGAGACGAAGGTGATGGTCGCGCCGAACTCGCCCATCGCCTTGGCGAAGCACAGGATCATGCCGGCGAGGATGCCGGGCAGGCAGAGCGGCAGCGTCACAGTCAGGAAGACCCAGAACGGGCTCGCGCCGAGCGTCCCCGCCGCATCTTCGAGCTTGCGGTCGACGGCCTCGATCGACAGGCGGATCGCCCGGACCAGCAGCGGAAAGCCCATCACGGCGCAGGCGAGGGCCGCCCCGGTCCAGCGGAAGGAGAGCACGATCCCGAACCAGTCATAAAGCCATTGCCCGATCGGCCCGCGCCGCCCGAAGCCGATCAGCAGCAGGTAGCCGGTGACGACGGGCGGCAGGATCAACGGCAGGTGAACGAGCGCATCCAGCAGCGACTTGCCCCAGAAGCGCCCCCGCGCCAGCAGCCAGGCGGTGGCGATCCCGAAAGGCAGGCTCGCCAGCATGGCAGTGCTGGCGACGAGCAGGCTCAGCCGGACCGCCGTCCATTCCTCGGGCGAAAGCCAGTCGCTCACGAAGAGCTGGCGGGCTTGTTCAGTACCGTGAAGCCCTGCTTCTCGAACGACGCCTTGGCGCCGTTGCCGCGCAGGAATGTCAGGAAGGCGGCGGCGTCGGGATTGGCCGAATCCTTGGTCACCGCGACCGGGTAGATGATCGGCGGGTGGCTGTCCTCCGGGAAGGTCGCGATCACCTTGACCTTCGGGTCGGCGGCGGCGTCGGTCGCATAGACGATGCCGAGCGGGGCTTCGCCACGGGAAACCAGCAGCAGCGCGGCGCGGACATTATCGGCCTGCGCCACCTTGTCCTTGACCTTGTCCCAGCCGCCGAGCTTCTCCAGCGCCGCCTTGCCATATTTGCCGGCCGGAACGGAATCGACATTGGCCATGGCGAGGCGGCCGGCGCCGAGCGTGGCGCCGAGGTCGACACCTGGCGCGAGCGTGGCGGTCGTCTTCGAATCGGAGGGGGCGATCAGGGCGATCCGGTTGGCGAGCAGGCTGACGCGGGTCTCGGGCTTGATCAGCTTCTTGCCGGCCACATAATCCATCCAGTCGAGATCGGCCGAAAGGAACATGTCGGCGGGAGCGCCCTGTTCGAGCTGCTTGGCGAGCGCGCTGCTGGCGGCATAGGAGATCTTCGGCGCCGGCTTGCCGCTCTCCTTGACCCAGCTGGCGGCGGCTTCGTCGAGCGCGTTCTTCAAGCTGGCGGCCGCGAAGATCACCAGCTCCTTCGACTGGGCCTGTGCCTGAGAGGTTGCTGCGGCGAGCCCAATCAGCAGCGAGGCCGCAAAACCCAGGACTTGACGGCGGGGGAATGACATTGCTGACCTCGCTTTGGCTGTTGTCGCTATGTTCGTTTGAATATAGCGCTAAACGGCAAAGGTCGAGTCCGCATGCCGCGGCTCGCCGTTCCATCTGGAGAAGACCATGAAGATCAGCGCCCGCAACCAGCTCAAGGGCACCATCATCGAGATCACCAAGGGGGCGACGACTGCCCATGTCCGCCTCGATGTCGGCGGCACGGTCGTGACCTCCGCGATCACCAATGCCGCGGTGGACGAGCTCAAGCTCGCGGTCGGCCAGAAGGCCTATGCCGTGGTCAAGGCCTCGGATGTGATGATCGCGATCGACTGACGTCTGAATCGCCCGAGCGATTGCCGGCCGGCATCGGCCCGGCTAGCCTCCTGAAAAGAAAAAGGCCCGCGCCGAAGCGCAGGCCGAAGTCTAGGGAGGAAACGCCCAAGGAGGGCGCCACAGCATCTCTGCTGCGGTGCACAAGAGATAGGGCGTTCCGCGGAGCGGTACAAGAGGGAAAGGGCAGAATCGCTGTCCTTTTTTTGAGCAGGTTGCCGCCTCTTGCGCCGATCGCGGAAACGGGAGGCCGCGATCATGGTTTTCGGGCAACGCGCAATCGGATTTCGCCTCGTCGGTGCCGTTTTCGGGCTGGCGGCGACGGTCGGATTCGGCCGGCCGGCAGTCGCGCAGATTCCACCGTCGCAGGCCGAGATCGCCGCCTATGCCGGGCCGCATGCCGCAGCTCATCGGGGCGACATGGCGGCGTTGGAGCGAGCTCTGGCGCGGAAGCCGGAGCTCGATGCCCGCGACGGCCATGGCCGCACGGCGCTGCATGTCGCCGCTCATGCCGGCAGGCGCGAGATTATGCGCGCGCTGGCCGCGGCGGGGGCCGATCCGCGGGCCCTCGACGGACAGCGCTATGACGCGATCACCATTGCGGCCGTCAACGACGATGTCGAGACGATGCGGGTTGCGCTCGCCATCGGCGGCGACGCCCGGGCCGTGACCAGCCCCTATGCCGGCACGGCCCTGATCGCCGCCGCGCATCTCGGCCATGACGCGGTGGTGAAGGCGCTGATCGCGGCGGGCGCGCCGCTCGACCATGTCAACAATCTCGGCTGGACCGCGCTGATCGAGGCCGTGATCCTCGGCGATGGCGGCCCGCGTCATGTCGAGACCGCCCGCGCGCTCGTCGCTGCCGGCGCCCGCCGCGATCTTGCCGACCGCGATGGCGCGACGCCGCTCGATCATGCCCGGCGCCGCGGCTATGCCGCGATGGTGGCCGTTCTGGAGCGGCGCTAGCCGGGCATAGCATCGGACCGAAAAGTGGACTCCACTTTTCGGAAAACTCCGATGCGATAACACTGAGATAGATCACCGTGACCGCGTCCGAACGGACGCGCGGTGATCTAGGCGGCGCTCCTGGTTCAGCTCTTGGCCGGCCCTGTCGCGATCGGGCGGTCGCTCGCGCCCCATTCCGACCAGGAACCGTCATAGATCGCTCGCGCCGGCTTGCCGAGCGTCTCCAGCGCCGCCGAGAGGATCGCGGCCGAGACGCCCGAGCCGCAGCTCGTCACCATCGGCCTATCGAGGTCGACGCCGGCCTCGCGGAAGGCGGCGGCGAGGGCATCGGGTGCCTTGAGCTTGCCGTTCGCCACCAGTGCCGAGGAGGGCAGGTTGAGCGCGCCCGGCATATGGCCGGAGCGGACGCCCGGACGAGGCTCGGGCGCCTCGCCGCGGAAGCGCTCCGCCGGTCTTGCGTCGATCACCTGTGCCGAGGCGGTTTCGAGCGCCTTCGCCACGTCGTTCATGTCGGCGACGGCGGAATGGTCGAGCCGTGCCGTGAAGCTGCGCGGCTGGCGGGCGCGGGGCGCGCCTTCCTCGACCGGCCGGCCCTCGGCCAGCCATTGCGGCATGCCACCATCGAGGATCACCACGTCGCGGGCGCCGAAGGTCCGGAAGGTCCAGCGGACGCGCGGCGCCGAGAACAGGCCGAGCCCGTCATAGACGACGATGCGCATGCCGTCGCCGATGCCCATCGTGCCGGCGGCGGCCGCAAAGGCCTCGGGGCGCGGCAGCATGTGCGGCAGAGCAGATTCCGTGTCCTTGACCGCGTCGATATCGAAGCGGACCGCTCCGGGGATGCGCCGCTCGGCATATTCGGCGGCGGGATCGCGCGCCAGCGCCGGCAGATACCAGGAACCGTCGACGACGACGATGTCGGGCGCGTCGAGCCTCTCGGCCAGCCATTGGGTGGAGACGAAGACATCGTTGCTGGCCATGGAGCGGGGTTCCTCGAAGGAGTCTGGTTTCAGTGACTTGGAGACAAGTCTTCAGGCGAGTGCGATGCGGACGCGCCGGTTCTGCTTGCCCTTTTTCTCGATGCCGGTGACCGCGACCTTGCCGATTTCGGCGGTGTTGCGGACATGCGTTCCGCCGCAGGGCTGGAGGTCGATTTCGTCGATTCTCACCAGCCTGACCCGGCCGGACCCGCGCGGCGGCTTGACCGACATGGTCTTGACCAGGCCGGGATTGGCGTCGAGTTCCTCATCGGTAATCCAGCTTTCGCTGACTTCCGCATTGCGGCCGATCAACTCGTTCAGCTTCTCGTCGATCTCGGCCTTGTCGAGTCCGCCTTCCGGAATGTCGAAATCGAGCCGGCCATCGCCTTCGCCGATGGCGCCGCCGGTGACCGGGTAAGGCAGGGCGACGCTGAGCAGGTGCAGTGCGGTGTGGATGCGCATGCGCTTCAGCCGGCGCTCCCAGTCGAGCCGGGCGGTGACCTTGTCGCCGACGCCCGGAGCGGCCTGCCCCTCCAGGGGCACATGCAGAATGCGGCTCTTGTCCTCGGGATCATAGATCGTGGTGCCGATCGCGATCTCGCGGCCATCGGCCGTGACGAGGAGGCCGGCATCGCCCGGCTGTCCACCGCCGGTGGCATAGAATACCGTCCGGTCGAGCTCGATGCCGCCGCGCTCGTTGACGGAAAGAACGGTCGCCGTGGTTTCGCTCTGATAGGCGTCGGCGCGGAACAGCAATTCGGTCGGCATGTAGATCTCCCTGGGATCGTCAGCTTATCGCAGGCCCGGCGGCCGCGGCAAAGATGCCTGCGATCGATGATCCTCTTCGCCGACGGGGCTTCCGCCGCGCCGCTGCTGTGACTAGGTTGCCGGGCTGGATCGCCGGTTCATCACCGGTGCGGGGACCCCTCGATGACCATGCCACGCATGCAGCCGAAGGACGGCGTCGCCTGGATCACCGGTGCGAGTTCCGGCATCGGCGCGGCGGTGGCGCTCGAACTGGCGCGGCGCGGCTGGACCGTCGCGATCACGGCGCGGCGCCTCGAACTGCTCGAGGAGGTCGCTCTGCAGGGCGCAGGCCTGCCGGGACGCATCGTCGCTCATGCCGGCGACGTCACCGATCCCGAGGCGATGCGCGCCGTCGTTGAGGGTATCGAGAGCGTCCACGGGCCGATCGCGCTCGCCTTCCTCAATGCCGGTACGGCCCAGGGCAACCGGCCCGACGCGTTGGATGCGGCGACTTTCGAGCGCATCTTCGCCGTCAACCTGTTCGGCGTGGTGCGTGGGGTTTCGGCCCTGATCGAGAATATGAGCGATCGCGGCAAGGGCCAGATCGCCGTCAACGCCTCGCTCGTCGGCTATGCCGGCATGCCGGGGAGCGGTGCTTATGGCGCCTCCAAGGCTGCGGCGATCCATCTTTGCGAGAGCCTGCGCTTTGAATGCGACCGGCTCGGCATCCGCCTGCAGCTGGTCAATCCCGGCTTCGTCGACACGCCGATGACCAAGCGCAACAGTTTTGCGATGCCGCTGCTGATGAGCGAACAGGCGGCGGCGGCCCGTATCGCCGACGGCCTTGCCCGCGGCGGCTTCGAGATCGTCTTCCCGCGGCGCCTCGCCTGGACGCTGAAACTGATCCGGCTCTTGCCCTATCCGCTCTATTTCCGCGCGGCGCGGGCCCTGGCCGGCGGGACGAACCGCGACGGCTGAATCTCAGGCTTCCTCGGCGGCGCCGTCCGCCCTGAGCTGCCCCAGCGCGGCGAGCGCGCGCCTGCGGCCGAAGTCGAGATCGACGATCGGCCGGGGATAGTTCTCGCCCAGCCTGATTCCGGCCTCGTGCAGAATGGCTTGCGGCGTGCTCCAGGGGCGGTGGACGAATCTGACGTCGAGCTTCGCGAGCTCCGGCACGAAGCGTCTGACATAGGCGCCGTCGGGATCGAACTTCTCGCCCTGGGTCACCGGGTTGAAGATGCGGAAATAGGGCGCCGCGTCGGCGCCGGACCCCGCCACCCATTGCCAGCTCGCGGCGTTGTTGGCCGGGTCGGCATCGACCAGCGTGTCCCAGAACCAGGCTTCGCCGGCACGCCAGTCGGTCAGCAGATGCTTGATCAGGAAGGAAGCGGTCACCATGCGCACGCGGTTGTGCATCCAGCCGGTCTGCCAGAGCTCGCGCATGCCGGCATCGACGATCGGGTAGCCGGTCAGTCCCTTCCGCCAGGCCGCGAGCCCGGCCATGTCCTGCTCCCAGCCGAAGCCGTCGAAGCGTCGATTGAAGTTGCGCGTCGCCAGCTCGGGGTTGTGGAACAGCAGGTGATAGGAGAATTCGCGCCAGCCGATCTCGGACAGGAATTTCTCGGCGTCGGCCGGGCTTCCCGTCGTCTCGCCGGCTTCGAGCGCCATCTGCACGGCCTGCCAGATCTGGCGCGGGCCGATCTCGCCAAAGCGCAGATGCGGCGAGAGCCGCGATGTCGCCGGCCGGTCCGGCCGGTCCCGTTCGGTGCGGTAGCCGGCGAGGCCTTCGTCGAGGAAATCGGTCAGGCGGGCCTGGGCTCCGTCCTCACCGGGCGTCCAGCTTTCGCGCAGGCCGCCGGCCCAGTCGGGCTTGCCCGGCTCGAGACCGAGCTCGTCGATCGACAGCGTCATGTCGCGCAGGGAGGCCGGCAGCTCCGCCTTGCGGATGGCCTCCGGCGCCGGCAGGGGTGGGTGCGGCGTGCCGCGCTCGCGGGCGGCGCGCCAATAAGGCGTGAAGACCTGCATCGGCCCGCCTGCCTTGCTCTTCACCTGCCAGGGCTCGTTGAGCAGGGCGGCGTTGAAGCTTTCCACCGCGACCCCGCTCGCCGCGAGCTCGGCTTTCAGGGCCTTGTCGAGCGCGATGGCCGGCGCCTCATAGCGCCGGTTCCAGGCGACGAAGCCGATGCCGGCTTCCCGAACCAGACGGGGCAGGATCTGTGCGGGATCGCCGCGCATCACGAGGAGCTCGCCGCCGCGCGCCGTGATCGCGGCCGAAAGCGCCGTAAGCGAGCGCGACAGCCACCAGCGCGCCGCGCCGCCGAGCGCCCGCCGCTTCGGCGACGTGTTGAGGATGTAGAGGCAGAGGATCGGGCCGTGATCGAGAGCGGCGGTCAGGGCCGGATTGTCGGAGAGACGCAGATCCTCGCGGAACCAGACCAGGGCGGGGCCTTGCATCACGTCTCTGCTGCTCCTTCCGGCACTGCTTTCCGCCGTTGCCAGGCGTCCCGGATCGGAGATGGTCCGGTCTGCCGTAACGTCATTGCGTGCTGCCTCCGGCCGGGGCCGTGATACACTCGCCGCGGCTGCGGGTCGAGAACGGGCATCGTCGGGGAGGCAGTCTGATGGCGACACCGGAAGTGGATGCGCTGACGCGCCGCGTGGCCGCACTCGAAACCCAGCTCGCGGCCTTGCTCCAGGCGATCAATGTCGGCCGTGGCGGCTCGGTCGCGATCAGCGCGCCGACCGGCTTGAGCATCACCGTGGGCGGCAACTGCACGATCAGCGCCGGGGCCGAGCTGACGTTGAACGCCGGCAGCAATTTCAGGACGAGTGTCGGCAGCGCCTACACGCTGCAATCCGGCGCCGGCATCAGGTTGGCGGCCGGTACTGGTATCGGCATCTTCGCCGCGACCGCGCTCAACCTTAATGCCAACAGGCAGATCAGCCTGACGACGCGCGCCTTCGAGGTCGCGGCCGCAGTCAGCATCGACATCGACAGCAGCAAGGATTTTGCCATCGCCAGCGGCCGGGCGCTCAGCGTCGAGGCTGCCGACGGCATGCTGCTCGATTCCGGTGCGGCCTCCCTCCACCTGAAAAAGGATGGCTCGGTCGATCTCAAGGGCAAGGACGTCAACATCCGGGCCGGCGGCAGGATCAATGCCGTTGCGAGTTCCGATGTGACGATCAAGGGCTCCAAGATTCTCCAGAACTAAGATTCTGCAGAACTGAGAGCCGGCGCTCGGCTTCGCCCTCCGGAAGCGAAAACCCCGCCCGGGCCGGGTGGCCGGGGCGGGGTTCGTTTACGTTCGCGCCTCAGTGGGGCTGGGGCGCCGTGGCTTCCGTCGCCGGCTTTTTCTTCTTCTGGGGAGCGAGCGAGGCGAGCCAGCGCACGACCACATAGAAGACCGGCGTGAACAGCAGGCCGAACAGGGTGACGCCGATCATGCCGGAGAACACCGCAATGCCGAGCACCTGGCGCATCTCCGCGCCGGCGCCGACCGAGATCGTCAGCGGCAGCACGCCGAGGATGAAGGCGAGCGAGGTCATCAGGATCGGCCGCAGACGGGTTCTCGCGGCGGCGATGGCGGCATCGCGCCGGCTCATGCCCTCGTCCTCTGCCTGCTTGGCGAACTCGACGATCAGGATCGCGTTCTTCGCCGCCAGACCGACCAGCACCACGAGCCCGATATCGACCAGCACGTTGCGGTCGAAATCCTTGTAGCTGACGCCGATCATCGCCGCGAGGATACACATCGGCACGATCAGGATGACGGCGAGCGGCAAGGTCCAGCTTTCGTAGAGTGCCGCCAGCAGCAGGAAGACGAAGACGACGGCAAGGCCGAAGGCGATGATCGCGGTGTTGCCGGCAAGCTTCTCCTGCAGCGCGATCTCGGTCCATTCGAAGCCGAAACCGGCCGGCAGGACCTGGCTCGCGATCTTCTCCACCGCAGCGATGCCCTGGCCGGTCGAGTAGCCGCGTGCCATCGACAGCTGCACTTCCGCCGCCGGATAGAGATTGTAGCGCGGCACGCGATAGGCGCCGGTCGTGTCCGAGAAGGTCGCGACCGAGCCGATCGGCACCATCTCGCCATCGGCATTGCGCGTCTTCAGATTGGCGACGTCGCGAATGTCGAGCCGGTGCGGATTGTCGGCCTGGGCCGTGACCCGGAAGGTCCGGCCGAGCAGGTTGAAGTCGTTGACATAGGCCGAACCCATATAGATCGAGAGCGTCTCGAAGATCCGGGTCACGGGCACGCCGAGCATTTCGGCCTTGGTCCTGTCGATATCCGCATAGATCTGCGGCGTCTTGGTCGAGAACAGGGTGAAGGGCTGCTGGATGCCGGGCGACTGGGCCGCCGTTCCCGCCACGGCCCAGGTCGCGCCCTCGAGCGCGGTGAGCCCGCGTCCGCCACGATCCTGGACATAACCCTTCAGGCCGCCGCCCGTGCCGATGCCCGGAACCGCCGGAGGCTCGACCACGAGGGCGAAAGCCTCGCCGATCTGGAAGAGCTGGGTGCGCAGGTCGTTCAGGATGCCCTGGGTGGTGAGGCCGGCCTTGGCGCGCTCGCGGAAGTCGCTGAGCGTGACGAAGGCGACGCCGGAATTGGGGGCGAGCGTGAAGGTCGCCCCGTCCAGGCCGGCGAAGGCGACGGCATGGGCGACGCCCGGGCGCGACAGCAGAAGGTCGGTCGCCTTGCGCACCACCGCGTCGGTCCGCGGCAGCGACGAGCCCGGCGGCAGCTGGAAGACGGCGATGAAATAGCCGCGGTCGAGCTGCGGCACGAGACCGGTCGGGACGGCGGCGAGGCGCTGGCCGGCGACCGCGATCAGTGCGGCATAGACCAGGAGCATGATGACGCCGAGGCGGATCAGGCGCGAGGTCACCGCGCCATAGGCTCGCGACAGCCAGTCGAAGGCCATGTTGAAATACTTGAAGAACCAGCGCAGTGGCGCGCCGAGCATCGCGAAGAAGCCGGTCGGCTTCTCATGGCTGTGCGGCTTCAGCAGGATCGCCGACATCGCCGGCGACAGGGTCAGTGAGACGAAGCAGGAGATCGCCGTCGACGCCGCGATGGTCACCGCGAACTGCTGGTAGAAGGTGCCCTGCAGGCCGGAGATGAACGCGGTCGGGATGAACACGGCGCAGAGCACGAGCGCGATCGCGAGCAGCGCGCCGCCGACCTCGTCCATCGTCTTGTGCGCCGCTTCCTTGGCGTTCATGCCCTGGGCGAGATAGCGCTCGACGTTCTCGACGACGACGATCGCGTCGTCGACGACGATGCCGATCGCCAGCACCAGGGCGAGCAGCGAGATCGTGTTGAAGGAGATGCCGACCGCGCTCATCACCAGGAAGGTGCCGACCAGCGAGACCGGGATCGCGATGATCGGGATGATCGCGGCGCGCCAGGTCTGCAGGAACAGCACCACGACGATGACCACGAGCAGGATCGCCTCGAGCAGCGTCGTGACCACCGCCGAGACGGATTCCGCGATGAACTCGGTCGGGTTGTAGACGATCTTGTACTCGACGCCGGCCGGGAAGTTCTTCGACAGCTGGTCCATCGTCCGGATCAGCGCCTCGGAGGCGGCGAGCGCATTCGAGCCCGGGCGCTGGAACACGCCGATCGCGACCGCTTCCTTGTTGTCGAGATAGGAGTTCGAGAGATAGTCCTGCGCGCCGAGTTCGACACGCGCGACGTCGCGCAGCCGGATCGTGCCGCCATCCGCATCCGAGCGGACGACGATGTTGTAGAACTCGTCGACGGTGGTGAGACGGCCGAGCGTGTTGACCGAGAGCTGGAAGGCGCCGTCCGACTGCGCCGGCGGCTGGTTGATCGCGCCCGCCGCGACCTGGATGTTGGCGGCGCGGATCGCCGCGACGACATCGCCCGCCGTCAGGTTGCGCGAGGCGACCTTGGCCGGATCGAGCCAGACGCGCATCGAGTAGTCGCGCGCGCCGAAGACCTGGACGTCGCCGACGCCCTCGACGCGGGTGAGCACATCCTTGACGTTCAGCGTGGTGTAGTTCGAGACGTATTGCTGGTCGCGTGAGCCGTCCGGCGACAGCATGTGGATGACCATCAGGAAGTCCGGCGAGGCCTTGCGGACCTGCAGGCCGAGCGTGCGCACCTCCTGCGGCAGGCGCGGCTCGGCCGCCGAAACGCGGTTCTGCACCAGCACCTGGGCCTGGTCGACGTCGGTGCCGCCCTTGAAGACGACGTTGATCGAGACGCGCCCGTCACCGGTCGACTGCGACTGGATGTAGAGCATGTCGTCGACGCCGTTGACCTCCTGCTCGATCGGCGCCGCGACCGTGGCCGCGACGACCTCGGCCGAGGCGCCCGGATAGGTCGCGGTGATCGTCACGGTCGGCGGCGCGATCTCGGGATATTCCGCGATCGGCAGGGTACGCAGGGTGATCGCGCCGGCGATGGTCAGCAGGACCGAAAGAACGGTCGCGAAGATCGGCCGGTCGATGAAGAAATGGGCGAAGCGGAACATGCTTTGGTCCTGGCCAGGAAGGGCAGGCAGACGGGCGATGCCGTCCGCTGGCGTCGTGCGGCGTGCGCGCCTTACTTGGCGGCGGCCGCCTTGATCTCGGTCTGCTGCGGCGTCACCGTCACGCCGGGCCGGACCATGGGATTGGCGAGACCGGTGACGATCACCCTGTCGCCGGCGGTCAGTCCTTTGACGATCACGCGCAGCCCGTCCGTGATCTGGCCGAGGGTGACGGGCTTGGGCACGACCTTGTTGTCGGCGCTGACCGTCAGCACGATCTTGTTGGCCTGGTCGGAGACGATCACCGAATCCGGTACCAGCAGGCCGTCGACCTCGCCGGCATCGAGGCGCAATCGCCCGAAGGAGCCCGGTGTCAGGAAGCGGTCGGTGTTGGCGAAGACGGCGCGGCCGCGGATCGTGCCCGAACGGGCGTTCAGGGTGTTGTCGACGAAGTCGATCTTGCCGGTCCGGTTCCAGCTCGTCTCGTCCGAGAGGCGCACGCGTGCCTCCGGGGCGACGCCGCGCAGGCTGGCGAGACGGGCATAGCGCAGATAGTCGGCCTCCGAGACGTCGAAGACGAACTTGATTGGATCGAGTGCGACGATGGTCGTCAGCAGGGTCGCGCCGGACTGCCCGCCGGCGATCAGGTTGCCGGCGTCGACGCGCCGGTTGGAGAGCCGGCCGGCGAGCGGCGCGCGCACCTGCGTCCATTCGAGATTGAGCTCGGCCGTCTTCAGATTGGCCTCGGCCGCCTGGTGCGAGGCGATCGCGCCGTTGAGGTTGGCGCGGCGCTGGTCGATGTCGCGGGCGGTGATCGTCCGGTTCTGGGTCAAGGCCTCGGCGCGCTCGACCTCGTTCTGGTTGAGGTCGACCTGGGCCTTGGTGCGGGCGACCTCGGCGCGCGCGGCGTCGACCGCGAGCGTATAGGGCCGCTGGTCGATGGTGAAGAGCAGGTCGCCCGCCTTCACCATGTCGCCGTCCTTGAAATGGATCTTGTCGACGAAGCCCGAGACGCGCGCCCGCACCTCGACCTGCTCGTCGGCTTCGAAGCGGCCGGTGAATTCGTCCCAATTGGTGACCCGCTTGGCCAGCGGCGTCGCCACGGTGACCGGCGGCGCAGGAGGCGCACCCTGCGCGATCGCCGCGAGCGGAAAGGCCGGGAGGGCGGCCGCCAAGACGAAAAGCGCCCTGCGGGAGCGACGGCGGATCATGGGTGACTCCGAAATGAATGCGGGCCCGGCGCGAGCTGCGGTTTCCCGGCGGTCAGGCAGAAATGCTGTAGTGCTGACGATTGTCAAGATACGTCACTCGACATTCGTGCGGCCTTGCGTGTCGCGGCCGGGATTGTGGTGCCATCGGGGCGCAGCGGCAACAGATGCTTGCTGGCGGCTGCGCAAGGCTCTACCTGAGGGGTTCGTCAATTTCTGGCAGGGCCGGCCGCCCGCCGTTTCCGGAACATCGCCATGAACGCCCATTCACGCCCCGCCGATCCGAAGAAGCTCATCAAGGGGGCAACCGGCGACTGGGAGGTCGTGATCGGCCTGGAGATCCATGCCCAGGTGACCTCCAACGCCAAGCTGTTCTCCGGCTCCTCCACGGCCTTCGGCGGCGAGCCGAACGCCCATGTCAGCCTGGTCGATGCGGCAATGCCCGGGATGCTGCCGGTGATCAACGAGGAATGCGTGCGCCAGGCGGTCCGCACCGGGCTCGGCCTGAATGCGCAGATCAACCACCGCTCGGTCTTCGACCGCAAGAACTACTTCTATCCGGATTTGCCGCAGGGCTATCAAATCAGCCAGTACAAGCACCCGATCGTCGGGGAGGGCGAGATCGCGGTCGACCTGTCGCCGACCGAGCAGATCACGGTGGGCATCGAGCGCCTGCATCTCGAGCAGGATGCCGGCAAGTCGATGCACGACCAGCACCCGACCATGAGCTTCGTCGACCTCAACCGTTCGGGCGTCGCGCTGATGGAGATCGTCTCCAAGCCGGATCTGCGCTCGGCCGACGAGGCCAAGGCCTATGTCTCGAAGCTGCGCACCATCCTGCGCTATATCGGCTCCTGCGACGGCGACATGGAGAAGGGCAATCTGCGCGCCGACGTCAACGTCTCCGTGCGCAAGCCGGGCGAGCCCTTCGGCACGCGCTGCGAGATCAAGAACGTCAATTCGATCCGCTTCATCGGCCAGGCGGTCGAGGTCGAGGCCCGCCGCCAGATCGGCATCCTCGAGGATGGCGGTTCGATCGATCAGGAGACGCGCCTCTACGATCCCGGCAAGGGCGAGACGCGCTCGATGCGCTCCAAGGAGGAGGCGCACGACTACCGCTATTTCCCCGATCCGGACTTGCTGCCGCTCGAATTCGACGGTGCTTTCGTCGACGATCTGAAGCAGCATCTTCCCGAGCTGCCGGACGCCAAGAAGGCGCGCTTCATCGCCGAATACGGGCTCTCGCCCTATGACGCCTCGGTGCTGGTCGCCGAGCGCGACCAGGCCGATTATTTCGAGGCGGTGGCGAAAGGCCGCGATGGCAAGGCCGCCGCGAACTGGGTGATCAACGAGCTGTTCGGCCGCCTCAACAAGGAGGGCAAGGAGGTCTCGACCTCGCCGGTCTCGGCTGCCCAGCTCGGTGGCCTCGTCGACCTGATCGGCGAGGGCGTGATCTCCGGCAAGATCGCCAAGGACCTGTTCGAGATCCTCTGGACCGAAGGTGGCGATCCCAGAGAAATCGTCGAGGCCCGCGGCATGAAGCAGGTCACCGACACCGGCGCCATCGAGAAGGCGGTCGACGAGATCATCGCCGCCAATCCGGACAAGGTCGAGCAGGTCAAGGCGAAGCCGACCATGCTCGGCTGGTTCGTCGGACAGGCGATGAAGGCCTCGGGCGGCAAGGCCAATCCGCAGGCCCTGAACGAGATCCTGAAGGCGAAACTGGGAATCTAGGTCTGGAACACGGCGTCATCCCGGACAAGCCGCCCTCGGGTCCGGCCTTTGGCCGGCCCAAGGATAAACTCCGCGGCGCAGATCCGGGATCCATCGAAGGCCGTGGTGCCCGACGATGGATTCCGGCGCTATGCTGCGCTGCGGCCGGGATGACGTGGAAGCTCGATCGCGGGTTCTCGTTGGGTGGGGCCCCAAGGTGACGCAAGCTGGTCTCATCATCCGCGACGCGACTTCGGCCGATCTACCGGCCGTGCGCGCGCTGCTGGTCGAGACCTGGCATGCGACCTATGATGGCATCTATGGCTGGCGTCGCGTCGCCGAGATTACCAATGCCTGGCATTCGCTCGATGCGCTCGCCGCTCAACTCGGGCGCGAGAGCGGTGTTTTCCTGATCGCGCTGATCGGCGAGGAGGTCGTCGGCACGGCCTCGGCCCGCAGCGAGCCTGATCATGCGGCGCTGCTGACGCGGCTCTACGTCCTGCCGGCGCGGCAGGGCGAGGGCATCGGCCGAACGCTGCTCCAGGTCGCGCTCGCCTGCTTCCCGGATGCGCCGGTGGCGCGGCTCGAGGTCGAGAGCCAGAACGAACTCGCCATCGCCTTCTACGAGCGCATGGGTTTCTTCCTGCAGCGCCAGGCCCGTTTCGACGGGCGCGAGGACACCCCCAACACCTTGATCATGGCCAGGCGGCTGTTCGTCGGTTGAACGCGCCTGCCAAGGCCTTTTCCCCGGAGATTGCGATGAACGACGTGTCCAACCCACATGGGATCACAATGCGCGCGGCGACCCGTGCCGACGCCCCGCGCATCGCGGCCCTGATCCTGATGGGGGCGGCCAAGCAGACGCGCACGGAGGCCGAGATCGAGGAGGAGGCAGCTCATCCGGCCTATCTCAGCGCGTTCGACGAGGTCGCGGCGAGCCCGCATAACAGGCTCTTCGTCGCCGAGCTCGACGGCGCGGTGGTCGGAACCTTGCAGGTGACGCTGATCCCGGGCCTGGTCAATCGCGGCCGCAAACGTGCCAAGCTCGAGAGCGTGCATGTCGACCCGGCCCAGCGCAGCCGCGGCATCGGTGCCGTCATGGTCGCCTTCGCGGTCGATTTCGCCCGGCGCAACGGGGTGGGGCTGGTCGAGCTGACCTCGAACAAGTCCCGCGAGGCGGCGCACCGCTTCTACCGGCGGCTCGGCTTCGAACAGAGCCATGAGGGCTTCAAGCTCGAGCTCTGAGGCCGGTGCTACGCTCCCTCACGGCATGGCTCGCCCGCCCTGGGTGCGCGGCCGATGAGCTTACGCAGCCGCGGCCGGCTCCCTAGAGTGACCGGCCAACCTCAACGCAGACGAGGATGCAACGCATGTCGCAAGAGCAGTCCAAGCCGATCGATCTCTATTACTGGCCGACGCCGAATGGCTGGAAGATCACCATCATGCTCGAGGAGTGCGGGCTGCCCTACGAAATCGTGCCGGTGAACATCGGCAAGGGCGACCAGTTCAAGCCGGAATTCCTCGCCTTCTCGCCAAACAACCGGATGCCGGCGATCATCGATCCGCAGGGGCCGGACGGCACGCCGATCTCGGTCTTCGAATCCGGTGCGATCCTGCAATATCTCGGCCGCAAGACCGGGAAATTCTATCCGGCCGACGAGCGTGCCCGCGTCGCCGTCGACGAATGGCTGTTCTGGCAGATGGGCGGATTCGGGCCGATGCTCGGCCAGACCCATCATTTCCGCATCTACGCGCCGGAGAAGGTGCCCTATGCGATCGAGCGCTACACCAATGAGGCGAATCGGCTCTATGGGGTGCTGAACCGGCGCCTCGAAGGCCGCGAATTCATCTGCGACGCCTATTCGATCGCCGACATGGCCTGCATCGGCTGGGCCCGTGGCTGGGAGCGCCAGGGCCAGGACATCGCGCAATTCCCCAATGTCGCGCGCTGGCTCGAGACGATGCTGGCGCGTCCGGCCGTCCAGCGTGGGCTTGCCGTCGGTGCGGAGCTGCGCAACCCGGCCGGCATCTCGACGCCGGAGGAGAAGGCGATCCTGTTCGGCCAGAAGGCGCGCTAGGCGTCCTCAATCTAGCCGGGAAACGCGCTGTCATCCTGGGCGAGCGGAGCTCGGCCCGGGATCCATCATAGGGCTCCAGTGCCCTTCGATGGATCCCGGATCTGCGCCGCTTCGCGGCTTGTCCAGGATGACTTTGTGGTTCCGAGCATAGCCGGCACGCCAGAGGCTCCGCACCTCAATTGCTCCGCGACCATTTCACCGAGCGGCAGATCAGCCCGCCCATGACGCAGCCGGCCGTGGTCAGCGTGTCCCCTGAGAGGCTCATCGTCCCCGAATAGGTCTTGCCGTCCTCGGGGTTGAAGGCGCTGCCGCTCCATTTTCCGGGACCCGATGGCTTCATGTCGTAGAAGATGCGCTGACCCAGCTTGGCGGGGCCGCCACTGTCCTTGAGCCAGGAGATCGTGCCGCAGACAGCCTCGCCGCATTTGGCGAGGCGCACTTTGGAAGCGCCACTGTCGCGCAGCCAAGTGCCGGTGACCTCCTGGGCGAGGGACGGGGTGGCGAACATGGCGAGTGCCGCGGCGATCGCGAACGGGCGAAGGCTCATGACGTTCCTCCTCTGGCAGTGACCAGCGTTGATCGCATGGTTCAGATATAAACTATATCCGAGCCCGGATTGGCTTCAAGAGGGCGAGCCGGATGGCGCGGCGTCCCTCGCCAGCTCTCGGCGAATGGCCGAGAGGGTGAATCCTCCGTCAACGCCTGCCGCTGCGTAACTTTTCAAAGGCATTGAAATTATTCGCTATTTTGGAGCGGAAGGCTGAATCCAGTGTTGATTTAACCGTGTGCTTACGAGTCGTTGAGTTTCGATTCATCTCAAATTTTAGCGGAGTCTTTTACCGCCTGGCTCGAACCTCCTCATCAAGAAGCGCGGCCCGGGAAGGGTCGGGCCACAGTGAAAACAGGGTGGTTTGTCATGGCACGCATGGAGATGAGCGCGATCCCGGCCTCGCTGGCGATCCCGATGGAAGCCTCGGCCGACGCCTATTATGAGCTCGGCCTGATGCACGCCGCCGGCCGCACGGCGCCGGTCGATCTGGTCGCCGCGCAGAAATGGTTCAACGTCGCGCTCGCCAAGGGTTGCAGCCGCGCCGCCGCCCACCGTGCCGAGCTGGCCCAGGAGATGAGCCGCGAGGAGGTCGCCGAGGCGCTGCGAGAGGCGCGCAGGTTCCTGACCCGGCACTGAGGATCAGGCCAGGTCGGGCGATCGGGGGCGTGCGATTTTTGAGCCCTCATCCTGAGGAGCGACCTTAGGGTCGCGCCTCGAAGGATGCTCCAGCTGGCTCCGGAGCCTCCTGGAGCATCCTTCGAGACGCCGCTGCGCCGCTCCTCAGGATGAGGCGCGAGGGACTGTTGCGATCCAAGCCGTCGCAGCCTTGTGGCCGGGGGAGGGCGCCGCTATAAGCGCGCCGCATTCTCCCGATTTTGCCCCAAGGATTACAACGATGGCTGTCCAGCGTACCTTTTCCATTCTCAAGCCCGACGCGACGCGTCGCAACCTCACGGGCGCGGTCAATGCGGTCATCGAGAAGGCCGGCCTGCGCATCGTCGCGCAGAAGCGCATCCAGATGACCAAGGCCCAGGCCGAGACCTTCTACGCCGTCCACAGCGCGCGTCCCTTCTTCGGCGAGCTCGTCGAGTTCATGACCTCCGGCCCGGTCGTCGTGCAGGTCCTCGAAGGCGAGAACGCCATCGCCGCCTATCGCGAGGTGATGGGCGCCACCAACCCGGCCAACGCCGCCGAGGGCACCGTCCGCAAGCTCTTCGCCGAGTCGGTCGGCGAGAACACCGTCCATGGCTCGGACGCCCCGGAGACCGCCGCGATCGAGATCGCCCAGTTCTTCTCGGGCAACGAGATCGTCGGCTGAGCCGATCGCCTTTCAGGCGTCGATAACAAAGAAGGGCGGGTCCGCGAGGGCCCGCCCTTTCTGTTTCTGCCACCATCCCTGACGAGACGGCGGAATGTCCGGCGATCAGGCTAATTGAAGCCGAGATCGAAAGCGTAGGTCGCGGAGATGCCGACCGTGATCGAGTCGCGCGAGCCATAGGTCTTGACGATCGGCGCCTTGGCGGCGTCGCCCACCAGGTGCTTGTACTCGACATAGGCGGTGGTCTGGAGCTTGTCGCTCCAGGCATAGGTCGCCTGGGCGATCGCGCCGACCGAATGGACGCCGGTGTTGAAGCGTTGCAGCAGGCCGCCATTGCCGGCCCAGGCGCCACCGAAATAGGTGCGGACATAATCGGCGCTCGCAATGGTCATGCGCGGGCCGGCACCGATCGACCAGGCGCCGATGCGCTGGAAGGCCTCGACCTTGACCTCGGCGACGACGCCGTCATGCGCGACGATGCCGCGGCGCAGATCGACACGGCCGCGCAGCCAGGAGGTCGGGTAGAATTCGGCAAAGACGCCGCCCTCGCCGCCGAATTTGGTGTCGGGAACGCCGGTGATGCGCAGCGCCGCGTTGGTGCTGGCCTTGCGCTCCCAGAGCAGGTTACCGGAGAAGCCGACGCGCCAGGCCTTGCCGGAGAAGAAGCCGATGCTGATCGCATCGTCCTCGGCCGACCACCAGGTGCTCCTGGTGCCGCGCCCGAGCGAGATGATGCCACGCGGCCGGAAGATGTAGTCGTTGGAGCCGACATAGTCGGGCTGGTAGCGCAGGCCCGCACCCAGCGTCAGATGCCAGTTCTGGGCCGATTCAGGCGAGGTGTACTGGGTGTATTCCGGAGATTGTGCCTTTGCCGGAGCCGCAAGCACGGAAGCCAGGCCGACGAGGCCAGCAAGGAACGCAACGCAACGCATCATCACAACTCCGGCGCCGAGGCGCCCCAAACCAGACCAACGGCGACAATCTGATTCATTAGTCTTAACCCGAGGTTGATGCGCCGCGTCGGGGCGGGCGGAAAGTTGCTGCCTACCAGAAGAGGCCGATTCGGTGCGAATCGGAACCATGCGCCGTCTCGCCGCCGGCTTTGGCGGGAACGATCTTCCGCCGAGCCTGGACCTGTTCTAGGAAGGAGGGATGACAGAACTTCCCCGCGTCGAGCGCCTGCCTTCCGTCTGTCCGCATGATTGTCCTTCGGCCTGTTCGCTGGAGGTCGAGGTCATCGACGGCCGCAGCATCGGCCGTGTCCGTGGCAGCAAGCGCCAGAGCTACACCGACGGGGTGATCTGCGCCAAGGTCGCGCGCTACGCCGAGCGCATCCACCATCCCGACCGCCTGCTGCATCCGCTGCGGCGTGTCGGGCCCAAGGGTTCGGGCGCCTTCGAGCGCATCTCTTGGGACGAGGCGCTGGACGAGGTCGCCGAGCGCTTCCTCGCGCTGGAGGCGCAGTTCGGCGCCGATACGATCTGGCCCTATTACTATGCCGGTACGATGGGGCTGGTGATGCGCGACGGCATCAACCGCCTGCGCCATGCCAAGCGTTATTCCGGCCAGTTCTCGACGATCTGCACCACATCGGCCTGGACCGGCTACATCGCCGGTACGGGCCGGCTCGCCGGTTCCGATCCGCGCGAGATGGCCAAGTCCGACTGCGTCGTGATCTGGGGCACCAACCCGGTGCACACCCAGGTCAACGTCATGCACCACGCGGTCAAGGCCCGTAAGGAGCGCGGCGCCAAGATCGTGGCGATCGACATCTACCGCAACGCCACCATCGACCAGGCCGATCTCGGCCTCGTGCTGCGCCCGGGCACGGACGGCGCGCTCGCCTGCGGCGTGATGCATGTGCTGTTTCGCGACGGGCTGGCCGACCGCGACTATCTCGCCCGCTTCACCGATGCGCCCGAGGAACTGGAAGCCCATCTGGCGACGCGTACGCCGGAATGGGCGGCGGCGATCACCGGTCTTTCGGTCGCGGAGATCGAGGCCTTCGCGGAGCTCGTCGGCACGCGCAAGCGCAGCTATTTCCGGCTCGGCTATGGTTTCGCGCGCCAGCGCAACGGCGCCGTCAATATGCATGCGGCGCTCTGCGTGCCGGCTGTCACCGGCGCCTGGCAGCATGAGGGCGGCGGCGCCTTCCACTCGAACAGCGGCGTCTACAAATGGCGCAAGAGCCTGATCGAGGGGCTCGACAAGGCCGATCCGAAGACCCGCCAGCTCGACCAGTCGCAGATCGGCCGCATCCTGACAGGGGATGCTGCGGCGCTGCGGCAGGGCCAGCCGGTCCGGGCGCTGTTCATCCAGAACACCAACCCGGTCACGGTCGCGCCCGAGCAGGAGCTGGTGAAGCGCGGCTTCGCCCGCGACGATCTCTTCACCGTCGTGCACGAGCAGTTCATGACCGAGACTGCCGCCATGGCCGACATCGTGCTGCCGGCGACGCAGTTCATGGAGCATGACGACCTCTATCAGGGGGGTGGTCACCAGCACATCATGTGGGGCGGCAAGCTGATCGACCCGCCGGGCGAGTGCCGCTCGAACCATGAGGTGATCTGCGCCCTGGCCCAGCGCCTCGGCGCCGAGCATCGCGGCTTTTCGCTGAGCCCGCGCGAGATCGTCGACTGGACCTTACAGCAGACCGGGCGCGGCACGCTCGAGGAGCTGATCGCCAGCGAATTCCACGACATCCAGCCGGATTTTGAGGCCGCGCATTATCTCAAGGGCTTCGGCTGGCCGGATGGCCGCTTCCGCTTCAAGCCGGACTGGAGCAAGGTCCCCAACAGCAATGCCGGCCTCGCAGGCCCGCATGCCACGATCCCGGCCATGCCTGACCATTGGAACGTGATCGAGGCCGCCGATGCCGAGCATCCTTTCCGGCTTGCGACCAGCCCGGCCCGCAACTTCCTGAACTCGTCCTTCACCGAGACGCCGACCGCGCGCAAGAAGGAGGGCGGGCCGACCCTGATGCTGCATCCCGACGATGCGGCTGGACTCGGCATCGTCCAGGGCGACGCCATCCTGGTCGGTAACCGCCGCGGCGAGGTCCATCTCGACGCCGTGCTGTTCGACGGGTTGGTGCGCGGCGTCGTCATCGCCGAGTCGATCTGGCCGAACGGCGCCCATCGCGGCGGCCGCGGCATCAACACCCTGACCGGCGCGGACTCGATCGCACCTTTCGGCGGTGCCGCCTTCCACGACAACAGGGTCTGGATTCGCAAACTGTGACCTTTGCGTCATTGCTTTTTCGCTGATGCTGTGGACCATCCACTGCTGCGTAGGCGGGTCATTCAAGAGCGGATTCGGGACTTTCGCTCGGGCTGCGCCGCGAAGACGGAATGGTTCGACAATGATCACGCGGCGGGTTGGAGCGGCCTTTTGGGTCGCCGGGTTGTCCATGCTGGTTTCGGCGCAGGTGGCGTTCGCCGCCGCCGGCACGAGCGCCTTGCCGCCCCCTGATCCGACGGCCAAGAACCTGACGCCCTACATGATCCAGCTGCGGGCCTTCGATGCCTGCCTCGTCACCCAGTCGCGGCTGATGAACACGACCCGCGAGGCGGTGCACTCGCCCTGCAGCTGCTATGCCAAGGGCACGGTCAATTCCATGACCAAGGACGAGATCCAGGCCTTTCGCGAGACCGGCTATTTCAACGATTCCGCCCGCGCCAAGGGCTATGAATTCATCGACCGCTGCAAGTTGCAGCGGCCCTGAAGCAGGCTGTCGTCAGGCCGGCGCGCGCTCCGCGTCGGCCTTGAAATAGCGCTCGCGTATCCGGCCGGCATAGGCGACGAGGTTGGGATGCTCGATGAGCGCCGCGCGCAGCGGTGACTCGAAGGTTTCGCACAGCCCGCCGATCATGAAGGCGCCGAGCGTCGCGTCGCCGCCGCAAGGATCGGGCCCGGTGAGGTAAGGCTTGCCGCCGAGCAGGCCCGAGAGCGAGCCCAGTGCCTGCCGCGCCAGGACCAGACGCTCGGCATCGCTGTGCCGGCCGATGCCCTGGCCATGCAGGTCGCGGCGAACCTGGCGCTTGACCATGGCGATGACCAGCGGGCGCAGGGGCGTCGGCACGGCACTGAAGAAGTGGCGCGGTCCGCGGTCGAAATTCGCGGCGTCGGCCCAGCGTTCCTGGACGATATGCCAGTAGAGGTGGTCCTCCAGCATCTTCTCGACCGCCCAGGCGAGGCCACGCTGCTCGGCGCTGAGCCCGTGATCGAAATCGATGCCGTGCTTGCGCTCGAGATGCAGCCGGATGAAGCTGGTGTCGGGGATGATCTCGCCCTCGTCGACCAGCACCGGAAACTTGCCCTTCGGCGCCTTGCGCAGATTGCCGCGGACCCGACGATAGGGCAGCCTCGACATCTCCATCAGGATGATGGCCTTGGTACAGAACGGGCTGGGATCAGGCAGGCCGAAGCCGGGCCCAAAGACGTGCAGTTCCAGCATGAAATCTCCTCGAAACAGCGCTGCCCCGGCTCGGCCGGCCACCATACTGCTGCCACGCTGCTGACAATGATTGTCAGGGCATCTGCGGCAGAGTGACGCTAATCCATCTTTCCCGAAGCGGAAGCCCCGTCATGCAACGCGCTGAACGTTTGCTCGATCTGATCCAGGGGCTGCGCCGTCGCCGCCGCCCCGTCACCGCCGAGACGCTCGCCTCCGAGCTCGATGTCTCCGTGCGCACCGTCTATCGCGACATCGCCGCGCTGCTGCGCCAGGGCGTCCCGGTGCGCGGCGAGGCCGGCATCGGCTATGTCCTCGATGCCGGCTTCGACCTGCCGCCGCTGATGTTCTCGCCCGACGAGATCGAGGCCGTACTGGTCGGCATGCGCTGGCTCTCCGAGCGCGCCGACCCGACGCTGGCGCGCGCCGCCGAGGATGTCGTCTCGAAGGTCGCGGCGGTACTGCCGGCGCATCTGCGCCCGATCCTGCTCGATGGGGCGCTGTTCGCGCCGGCCTATTGCAAGGACATGGTCGTCGATCAGGTGGATGTCGCGGCCGTCCGCGCCGCGATCCGCAATGGCCGCAAGCTCGAGATCAGCTATCGCGACGAGGCCGGCAATCCGTCGAGCCGGGTGATCTGGCCGATCGGCCTGACCTTCTTCGAACGCGTGCGCATGGTCATCGCCTGGTGCGAGCTCCGGCAGGCCTTCCGCCATTTCCGCACCGACCGCATCGCCGAGCTGACGGCGCGCGAGGAGCGCTATCCGGCGAGACGGGCCGACCTGTTCCGCCGCTGGCAGAAGGAGGAGCAGGAAGTCGCGGCGCGGCGCGCGCTGGAGCAACAGGCCGCGATGGTGGCGAGCGTTCAGTAGCAGCGGGGAGCGCGTCATGCTCGGGCTCGACCCGAGCATCTCAGGGCGGAGGAGGCTCCGGCCCGTGCTGTCTCGTCGTGAGGCTCTCGAGCCTGCGCCTCGCCCGCGAATGACGGCCGGCTAGCTGTTGGCCGGCGTCTCATCTTCCAGCTTCGCCGCGCCCGACGCCACAAGCGCCAGCGCCCGCGGATAGAGGACGTGCTCCTGCTCCAGCACCCGCGCCGACAGGCTCGCCTCGTCGTCGCCGGGCAGTACCGGGACTTTCGCCTGCAGGATGGTCGGGCCGGCGTCGAGCTCGGGCACGACGAAATGCACGGTGCAGCCATGTTCGCTGACACCGGCCTCCAGCGCCCGGGCATGGGTATGCGTGCCGCGGAAGTCCGGCAGCAGGGAAGGATGGATGTTGACCAGCCGCCCCTGCCAGCGCGTCACGAACCAGGGCGTCAGCACGCGCATGAAGCCGGCGAGCGCGACGAGTTCGATCTGGTTGACGCGCAAGACCTCGTCGAGCTTGCGTTCGAAGGCCTCGCGGTCCTTTCCAAAGGGGCGATGGTCGACGGATGCCGTGGCGATGCCGGCCTGCCGAGCGCGCTCGAGCCCGCCAGCCTCCGGCAGGTTGGCCGCGACCAGTACGATCTCGGCCGGGAAATCGGCCGCCTGCGCCGCCTCGATCAGGGCGACCATGTTCGAGCCGCGGCCCGAGATCAGGATCGCGGTGCGGACCCGCCGCGGCGTCGTGCTCACAGGCTGAGCTTCCCGCGATAGGCGACCTGGCCCTCGCTGCCGGCCGGCGTGACCTCGCCGAGCCGGACCGGCGCTTCGCCGGCCTCGCGCAGCGCGGCGACGACCGCATCCGCCTCGGCCGCCGAGGCGACCACGATCATGCCGATGCCGCAATTGAAGGTGCGCAGCATCTCGCGCTCGGCGACGCCGCCGACCTTGGCGAGCCAGCCGAAGACGGCCGGCACCGGGATCGCGGACAGATCGAGCGAGACGCCGAGATCGTCGGGCAGGACGCGCGGGATGTTGTCGGGGAAGCCGCCGCCGGTGATGTGCGCCAGCGCCTTGATGCCGGGCGCCGCCTTCAGCGCCTGCAGCAGCGGCTTCACATAGATCCGGGTCGGCGTCAGCAGCGCCTCGGCCAGCGTCAGTTCGGGAGCGAAGGGGGCGGGCGCCTCCCAGGCGAGGCCGGAGAGCGCGACGATGCGCCGGACCAGCGAGAAGCCGTTGGAGTGGACGCCGGAGGAGGGCAGGCCGAGCACCACGTCGCCTGCCACCAGGTCGGCGCGGGGCAGCAGTGAGCCGCGCTCGGCGGCGCCGACGGCAAAGCCGGCGAGGTCGTAATCCTTGTCGGCATACATGCCCGGCATCTCGGCGGTCTCGCCGCCGATCAGGGCGCAGCCGGCCTGGCGGCAGCCTTCGGCGATGCCGCGCACGATCTCGACGCCGGCCTGCGGGTCGAGCTTGCCGGTGGCGTAGTAGTCTAGGAACAGCAGCGGCTCGGCGCCCTGCACGACGAGGTCGTTGACGCACATCGCGACGAGGTCGATGCCGATCGTCGAATGCCGGCCGCTTTCGATCGCGATCTTCACCTTGGTGCCGACGCCGTCATTGGCCGCGACCAGGATCGGGTCGCTGAAGCCCGCCGCCTTCAGGTCGAACAGGCCGCCGAAACCGCCAATCTCGGCATCCGCGCCCGGACGCCGGGTCGAACGCACCAGAGGCTTGATCGCATCGACCATGGCATTGCCGGCGTCGATGTCGACGCCCGCCTGCGCATAGGTCAGCCCGTTGCCGCCTGTCTTGGTCATGAAACCGCGCTCCTTGCTGTGCGGGGAGCGATAGGCAAGGGCGGCCCCGCTGGCAAGCCGGCAGCGCCTCTTCCGCGAAAGCGTTTCGCAGTTGTCCCGCACATGCATTAGCCTTCAGTCGTAGTTCCGCTCGAGAACTTGGCGACGAGCCCTGGCGATGACGCTTCCGAACCTGATCACCATCGGTCGTCTGATCCTCGTCCCCCTCGTGATCGTGATGATCATCAACGAACGCTGGCTGGCCGCCTTCCTGCTGTTCGTCGCGGCCGGGATCTCCGATGCGATCGACGGCTTCATCGCCAAGCGCTTCGACATGGGAAGCGAGCTCGGCGCCTATCTGGATCCGGTCGCCGACAAGGCGCTGATCGTCTCGATCTACATCACCCTCGCCATGGTCGGCGCCATACCGGCGTGGCTCGTCATCCTGGTCGTCTCGCGCGACATCATGATCGTCACCGCCGTGATCCTCTCCTGGCTGATGGAGAGGCCGCTCGAGATCGCCCCCTTCGCCGTCAGCAAGCTCAACACGGCGGCGCAGCCCAGCTTCGCCGCGCTGATGCTGGGTTCGCGCGCCTTCGGGCTCGATCTCGGCCCTGCGATCCCGGTCGCGCAGCTCACCGTCGCGCTCTTGACGGTCGGTTCCATGGCGGCCTACCTCGCCTTCTGGCTGCGCCATATGGCGGCCTGAGCTTGGAACCTTGCCGGTACACTCCTATTCTCTAGGGGCCCCGGCCGGCCCACCGGGCCCTGCGGACAATGCGTAACGGCGAGTTCAGGACAGCGGATGAGTCTTCAGCGTCAACTCGCCTTCTGGGCTCTCACCCTTGCGGCCTTCGTGCTGGCGCTCTTGCTGTTGCGCGACGTGCTCTTGCCGTTCATCGCGGCGCTGGCACTGGCCTATCTGCTCGATCCGCTGGCGGACAGGCTGGAGCGGCTCGGCATGCGCCGCCTGACCGCGACCATCGTCATCCTCTGCGTCTTCCTGCTGTTCTTCATAATGACGCTGGTGCTGCTGCTGCCATTGCTGAGTCAGCAGCTCGCCGGCCTCGTCGCGCGCCTGCCTGAAGTCGCCGCCAAGCTGCAGGCGCTGGTCATGGAGCGTGGCGCGCCGCTGCTCGAGCGCTTCGGCGGGACCAAGCTCGCCGAGGATGCCCAGAGCCAGCTCGGCAATTTCGTCGGCGAGGCGACCAAATGGGTCGGCGGGCTCCTGCAATCGCTCTGGTCGGGCGGGACCGCGATCATCGGTGTCTTCTCGCTGCTGGTGCTGACGCCGGTCATCGCCTTCTACCTGCTCGCCGATTGGGACCGCATGGTCGAGACCGTCGATGGCTGGCTGCCACGCGATCATCGCGACATGATCCGCGGCCTGCTGCACGAGATGGACACCGCCATCGCCGGCTTCCTGCGCGGGCAGGCGCTGGTCTGCGTACTGCTCGGGCTGTTCTATGCGGTCGGTCTCTCGCTGCTCGGCGTCAATTTCGGCGCCCTGATCGGCATCATCTCCGGCTTCCTCTCCTTCATCCCCTATGTCGGCTCGCTGACCGGGCTCGTGCTGTCGGTCGGCGTCGCGATCGTGCAGTTCTGGCCGGATTGGACGATGCCGCTGGCGACGCTCGCGGTCTTCGCTGCCGGCCAGTTCTTCGAGGGCAACATCCTCCAGCCCAAGCTGGTCGGCGACTCCATCGGCGTGCATCCGGTCTGGCTGATGTTCGCGCTGCTCGCCTTCGGTTCGCTGTTCGGTTTCGTCGGGCTCCTGCTGGCGGTTCCGCTGGCGGCCGTCATCGGCGTGCTGATGCGCTTTGTGCTGCGTCAGTATCTGGCCAGCGATCTCTATCGCGGCCGGCCCGATCAGAAGCTCGTCACCACCGGTTCGGACAATCATGCCGGGAACTGAGCCGCGCCGGCCGCGCCAGCTCGCTTTCGACCTGCCGGTCGACAGCCGGCACGGCGTCGAGGATTTTCTCGTCGGCCCGTCCAATGAGCAGGCCTATGGGCTGGTCGAGAGCTGGCCGGCCTGGCCGGATGCCTGGCTGCGTCTCATCGGGCCGGAGGGTTCGGGCAAGACCCATCTTGCCGCGATCTGGGCGGCACGCGCCCATGCCTGGACGCTGCAGGCCAGCGAAATCGACGAGAGCAAGGTGCCGCACCTGGCTTCCGGCGGGGCGCTGGTCATCGAGGATTGCGATGCCGGCCGGCTCGACGAGCGCGCACTCTTCCACCTGCTCAACGCCGTCAAGGCGCGCGGTGGCTTCGCCCTGCTGACGGCGCGGACGGCCCCGGATCAATGGGGGCTGAGCGTGCCGGACCTGCTCTCGCGCCTGCGGCTCGCGCCGGCAGCAGAGATCGCGGCGCCCGATGACGCTTTGCTGCGGGCGCTGTTGGTCAAGCTCTTCGTCGACCGGCAGCTGACCGTCGACACCGGCACGATCGAGGCGCTGGTGCTGCGCATGGAGCGCTCCTTCGCCGCGGCGCGGGATCTGGTCGACGCCATCGACCGGCTCTCGCTGGAGCGCGGCCGCCGCGTCACCCGCGCCATGGCGAGCGAGGTCGCGGCCAGCCTGTTCGACGCCGAATAGGCCTCAGGCCTTGGCGGCAGCCGGGGTCGCCACCAGCCGGGCATGGATCGCCTCGACCAGCATGTCGTGAGCACGCGCCGCGATGGCGTCGAGCGACGGCGTCTTGACGAACATTGCCGCCGCCTTCTCCGTCAGCTCCTCGCGGCTCGGCAGCGCCGGCACATGCCAGTGCGCCATAGCCTCATGGGCCTGGGCCTGGATCGCGGAGAGCCGCTCGCCGGCACGGGCCTGCATGGTCGCGAGCGCCTCGCGCAGCTCCGGCAGCGTCAGCGTCGGCAGGTGCAATTCCGGCAAATGCAGTCCGGGTAGTGCCGGCGTGCCGGCATAGGCCTCGCGCAGGCCCTGCACGATGCGGTCGACCGGCACGGAGGCTGCAAGGCGCTCGGCCGAACGCTCGATCACGCGCGGCGGCAGGGCCTGCGAGCGGTCGACCACGGCCTGGGGCGGCGCCTTCAGGTCCCAGACCAGGCGCAGCTTCGACAGGCCGAGGATCAGGTAATAGGTCGGGTCCCACTGCCACCAGCGAAAGCCCTGGCGCACGCTGTACTGATAGGCATGGTGGTTGTTGTGCCAGCCTTCGCCCATGGTGATGATCGCCAGCCACCAATTGTTCCGGCTCTCGTCTCCGGTGACATAGTGCTTGTCGCCATGCACATGCGCCAGCGAGTTGATGCAGAAGGTGCCGTGATAGACCAGCACGGTCGAGATGAAGAAGCCGACGAACAGGCCGGACCAGCCATCGATGGCGAAGCAGGCGAGGGCGAGCAGGATCGCCGGCGCGAGCTCGAAACGGTGCAGCAGCCGAAGCTCGGGAAACCGGGTCAGGTCGGTGACGGTGGAAGCGTCGAACTCGTGATGCTGGCGGCTGAAGATCCAGCCGACATGCGAATAGAAGAAGGAACTCTGCACCGGCGAGTGCACGTCGTGCTCGGTGTCGGCGAAGCGGTGATGGTGCCGGTGCTTCGAGGCCCACCAGATCACGCTCTTCTGCGCCGTCGACTGCGCGAGGAAGGCGAGGACGAACTGGCCGATGCGGCTGGTCTTGTAGGAGCGATGCGAGAAGTAGCGGTGATAGCCTGCCGTGACCGCGAACATGCGCAGCCAGTAGAGTCCGAAGCAGAGCCAGAGCGAGGTCGCGGTCACGCCGCTCCAGAACGCGCCGAGGCCGGCCAGATGCGCCAGGGCAAAGGGTATGGCCGAGGGGTAGACGATGTCGTCATGGTCGGCGGCGGCGGAGGGTTCTGACAAGATCGTTCTCTGGAAATATCTGGCGCGGCATGCGGGATTCGCATGCGACCAAAACAGGAGAGCGGGGGTGAGCGCAAGGTTCCCGAGCCGTTCGGGCGGCAATTGCGGCAGCGGGCCGCACGGCATGCGCAACCGTCATGAGACGGCGTTGCGAGCGGGGTCGTCGCGAGCCCTGCTCATGCCGCTGGGCCTCGAATGTCATCGAAGCGTTACGCTAGGATGCCTTGAGGATGAGTGGGCCGATGGTCGGCCGACGGCAAACCGACACAGATGACAGCTACAGGATCGGCAGTGACACGAGTGGCAGCGGCGAAGGCGAGGCGAATGAACCAGGATCTGGCCGAGGCGGCGGCTTCGCGGGCAGCGACGCCGGTACCGGAGATTACGGCACTTACCGTCGATCATGAGCTGCGCCGGTCGCCGCAGCGCTTCATGAATCGTGAATTGTCCTGGTTGCAGTTCAACCGCCGCGTGATGGAGGAGGCCTCCAATCGCAATCATCCGCTGCTCGAACAGCTGCGCTTCCTCTCGATCTCGGCGAACAATCTCGACGAGTTCTTCATGGTCCGGGTCTCCGGCCTGCGTGAGCAGCTCAAGGCCGGCGTGGTCACGCCGAGCCAGGACGGCTTGAGCCCGGCCGAGCAGCTCGTCGCGCTGGGCGCGGCGGTTTCCGACCTGACGCGCGACCAGCAGACCCGCTGGGTCGAGCTCAGGCAGGACCTGCAGGACAACCGTATCCTGTTGCTGAAGGCGGCCGATATCGGCCCGCAGGAGCGAGTCTGGCTCGAGGACCGCTTCCTCCACTACGTCTTCCCCGTGCTGACGCCGCTGGCGATCGACCCGGCCCATCCCTTCCCGTTCATCCCCAATCTCGGCTTCAGCCTGGCGCTGGCGCTCGAGCGCATCAGCGACGGGCGCGCGCTCGACGCGCTGATCCGCGTCCCCGGCAAGATCGACCGCTTCATCGAGGTGCCCGATCTGGCGCGCGAAGGCGTGCAGCGCTTCATCATGCTCGAGGACCTCGTCGCGCTGTTCATCGGCAAGCTCTTCCCCGGCTACGAGGTCAAGGGAACCGGCTCCTTCCGCATCATCCGCGACTCCGATCTCGACATCGAGGAGGAGGCGGAGGACCTGGTCCGCGTCTTCGAGAGCATGCTCAAGCAGCGCCGACGCGGCGTCGTGATCCGCCTCGAACTGCATGCCGACACGCCGGACCATCTGCGCCAGCTGATCGTGCGCGAGCTGCGGGTCGATCCTGACGAGATCGTGATCGTCGACGGCATGATCGGCCTCAACGAGCTTTCGCAGCTCGTCGGCGTCGACCGGCCGGATCTGAAGTTCAAGCCCTATAATGCCCGCTTCCCCGAGCGGATCCGCGAGCATGGCGGCGACTGCTTCGCGGCCATCCGTCAGAAGGACCTGATCGTCCATCACCCTTATGAGAGCTTCGACGTCGTCGTCCAGTTCCTGCAGCAGGCGGCGCGCGATCCCAATGTCGTGGCGATCAAGCAGACGCTCTACCGAACGTCCTCGAACTCGCCGATCGTCCAGGCCCTGGCCGAAGCCGCCGAGGCCGGCAAGTCGGTGACCGCATTGGTCGAGCTCAAGGCCCGTTTCGACGAGGAGGCCAACATCCGCTGGGCGCGCGATCTCGAGCGCGCCGGCGTGCAGGTGGTCTACGGCTTCATCGAGCTCAAGACCCACGCCAAGCTCTCGATGGTGGTGCGCCGCGAGGCCGGGCAGCTCACGACCTACTGCCATATCGCGACCGGCAACTATCACCCGATCACGGCGCGCATCTACACCGACGTCTCCTTCTTCACCGCCGATCCGGTGATGGCGCAGGACGTGGCGCGGATCTTCAATTTCATCACCGGCTATGCCGAGCCGGCCGAGCTCGAGCGCATGGCGGTCTCGCCGGTGAACCTGAAGAAGCGGCTGCTCGACGACATCGCCGAGGAGGTCGCGCATGTGAAGGCCGGCCGCAAGGGCGCGATCTGGGGCAAGTGCAATTCGCTGGTCGATCCCGAGATCATCGACGCGCTCTACGATGCCAGCCAGGCCGGCGTGCAGATCGATTTCGTCGTGCGCGGCATCTGTTGCCTGCGTCCCGGCGTGCCCGGGCTTTCCGAGAACATCCGGGTCAAGTCGATCGTCGGGCGCTTCCTCGAGCATACCCGCGTCTACGCCTTCGGTGCCGGGCACGGCATGCCTTCGCCGCGCGCCAAGCTCTATATCTCCTCGGCCGATCTGATGCCGCGCAACCTCGACCGCCGTGTGGAGGCGCTGACGCCGATCCTCAACCCCACCGTGCACCAGCAGCTGCTCGAGCAGATCATGCTGGCGAATTTTCTCGACAACGAACAGAGCTGGACCATCTTGCCCGATGGCGGCTCGCGACGCATTGTCCCGCCGTCGGCCGAAGAGTCGTTCAACGCCCACAAGTATTTCATGACGAATCCGAGCCTGTCCGGTCGTGGAAAATCACTCTCCAGTTCAAGTCCTCGCAGCCTTTCCCGCCGTTCCGGCAAGAAGGCCTGAGCAGGCACAGGGTCGCTTGAGTCTGGGTGACACCGTCGCGATCATCGATATCGGTTCGAATTCGGTCCGCCTCGTCGTCTATGAGAACCTGTCCCGGGCACCGGGGCAGGTTTTCAACGAGAAGGAGATGGCGGGGCTCGGCCGCCAGGTCGCGACCACCGGCATGCTCGCCGCCGCCGCCGTCGAGAAGGCTCTGGCGGCGCTGGTCCGCTTCCGCATCCTCTGCGAGGCGATGCATGTCGCGCAATTGCGCGTCATCGCCACGGCGGCCGCGCGCTATGCTTCGAACGGCCCGGATTTCATCGCCCGGGCCGAGGCGGCGGTCGGCCAGCCGATCGAGCTGATCTCGGGTGATCGTGAGGCCTATCTCTCGGCGCTCGGCGTCATCTCGGGCTTCGACCGGCCGAACGGCGTGGTCGGCGATCTCGGGGGCGGCTCGCTCGAGCTCGTCGCCGTCGACGGCAGCAGGGTCGGGGAGGGAGTCAGCCTTGCGCTCGGCGGCCTTGCGCTGATGGACCGCTCGCAGAACTCGATCAAGGCGGCCGAGAAGATCGTGCGCGAGGATCTCGACGGCCATCCGCAGCTCGCCGCGATGCGCGGCCGCGACTTTTTCGCGGTCGGCGGCACCTGGCGCGCGCTGGCGACGCTGCACCAGCGCCAGTCGGGCTATCCGCTCAATGTCATGCATGGCTATACCGTGCCGGCGCGCGAGGCGAGCGAGTTCGTGCGGCTGGTCGAGCGCGCCGATGCCACCATGCTGGAATCGATCGAGGCGATCTCTTCCGCCCGGCGGCCCCTGCTCGCCTATGGTGCGCTCGTCCTCGATCAGCTGATCAAGCGCGGTCGCCCGCGCCAGGTCGTGATCTCGGCTCATGGCGTTCGCGAGGGGCTGATGCATGAGCAGCTCGCGCCCAAGGAGCAGGACATCGATGCCTTGCTGCGTGGCGCCCAGGACTACAACCAGCTGCGCGCCCGCGATCCGCGCCATGCCGCCGATCTGGTCCCCTGGGTCGAGGGTCTGCTCGACAGCGCCTTTCCGAACGACGAACCCGCTCTGAAACGGCTCCAGACCGCCGCCTGCCTGCTCTCCGATATCGGCTGGCGCGCCCATCCCGATTATCGCGGCGAGCAGACCCTCAACGTCATCGCCCATGCGCCGTTCAGCGGCGTCGACCATGCCGGACGTGCCTTCCTCTCGCTGACGGCGTTCTATCGCTATGCTGGGTTGAAGGGCTCCGCGCCCGCGGCGGAGGGCCTTCGCCGCCTGCTTAGCCCGCGCTTTCTCGAGCGCGCGCATATTGTCGCGGCAATCCTGCGCGTCGCCTATCTGATGTCGGCCGGCATGCCCGGCATCCTCTCGCAAACCAGGCTCGCCTGCGACGACCGGCGCCTGATCCTGAGCCTGCCGCCGGAATTCCGCTCGCTCGCCAGCCAGCGCGTCACCGGGCGCCTGAAGCAGCTTGCGCGGCTCCTCGGCCGCGAGGTCGAGGTGCGCTGAACGCGGCTTGGGCCGAGCTCCGGCTCAGATGACCTCGAACCAGGTCCAGAGGCCGAGGTCGAAACGCTCCAGCACCGTCGAGGAGATCAGCCAGCGCCCCGGATTATCGGCGATGAAGGCGATGTGCAGGCGCTTGCCCTCCGGGATCTGCACCGTGTCGAGGAAATAGGGCTCCCAACCATCGTCGAGCGGGTGCAGCAGCCGGAAGCTGTGGCCGTGGACATGGAAGGGCTGCAGGAAATCGGTCTTGTTGGTGATGCCGATCACCACCGGCGTGCCGCGCCGGACGCTGAGCAGCGGCTTGCCCTGCGGATCCCCGGTCGTGCCATTGAGGCGCCATGGCCGGGCCTGATCGACGCCGGAGAGGTCGAGCTTGTTGTCGGCGTCGATCTTGGCGCCGCCCTCGACGATGATCTCGGCGCGGCTGGCGTTCTGCAGCCTGACCGCAGCCGGCAGTGCCGGATTGGGCGCGAGCGCCGCTATCGGGCCGGATGCCTTGCGCTGCACGGCGCTCTTGCCGGCCTCGCTGACGAAACGCACCAGCGGCATGCCCGGACCGATCAGCGCGGTGACGCTGGCGCTGGCGCCGTTCTCCTCGGGCATGTCGAAGATCACGTCGTAGCGCGTGCCGGGCGCGAAGGGCAGTTGCGCCCGCACCGGTTCGAAGGTCTCGGTCGGTTGCCCGTCGACGGCGACGACGAAGGCCTTCAGCCCGTCGAAGCGCAGGCGCATGATCCGGGCATTGCAGGCATTGGCGAGGCGCAGCCTTACGCGCGCGCCCGGCGTCAGCCCGATCCGCTCCGGTGGCGGCTTGCCGTTGACGGTGAGCCAGCTGCCGAGCCGGCCGGCGGCGACGCCTTCCTGCGCCGTGGCGGGGAAAGGCAGCAGCTTGTGGTCGTCGCCGAGCAGCCAGTCGCCGACCAGAACGGGCAGGTCGAGATCGACGGCCGGCGGCTCTTTCTCCTCGACGACGAGCAGTCCGGAGAGGCCGCGGCCCGCAGGCTCCGACGATCCCCCGAGCAGCAGGGGGCGGTAGAGATAGCTGCCGGGGTCGCGTGGGGTCAGCCGGTACTCGAAGCTGTCGCCCGGTGCGACGGGCTCCTGGCTGAAGCCGCCGACGCCGTCCATGGTCTGGTCGTGGCGCAGCCCGTGCCAGTGCAGGGAGAGCGGCTTGTCGGTCCGGTTCAGCAACCGGATCCGCAGGGTCTCGCCGAGCTTGACGCGCAGGGTCGGCCCAGGCGCATTGCCGTCGAAGCTCCAGATCTCGCTTTCGGTCGCCGGTGATGGTCGCAGCCGGGTCTTGCCCGGGGCGGCGGTGAGCTCGCGTGCGGCGGTGGCGGCCGGCTCCGCTGGCTGCCCGGGGGCGGGTGTCGCGTCCTGTGCGCGCGTCGGCGTCGTGCCGGCGAGCGTCGCCAGGCCGGCCAGCCCGGCCAGCGCCTGGCGGCGATTCGGCCGGGCCTTGATCTCGGGCATGGAATGATCCGTTTTCATGACGAAGCGACATAGCGCGGGGCGTCGACGCTGGCGAGAGCGCCCCTTCTGCAACCGCCTTCGCAGAAACGTCGCATTTTTTTGCTGCATCCTCCGTCCGAAATGCGTATAGGACCGCGGCCCAACGATGGCGGCGGTGCGTTTGCTCGCACGCGGCCTATCGGGTTGGCGGGCGTGGCGGAACTGGTAGACGCAGCGGATTTAGGTTCCGCCGACGCAAGTCGTGGGGGTTCGAGTCCCTTCGCCCGCACCAGGATTCGGATTTCGCGAGCGCGGCGGCGGTCATCCGGCGTCGCGCTTTGGACATTGAAGTAACGAGCTGTTGGCGGATCAGAACGATGAACGTGACCGAAACCCTGTCCCAGGGCCTCAAGCGCGAATTTCAGGTGGTGCTGAACGCCGCCGACCTGAAGACGAGGCTCGATGACGAACTGCAGAACCTGCAGGGCAAGGCCCGCATCAACGGCTTCCGCCCCGGCAAGGTCCCGGTCGGCCATCTGCGCCGTCTCTATGGCCGCTCGGTCATGGCCGACGTCGTGCAGAACGCCGTCAACGAGGCCAATCAGAAGATCGTCTCCGATAACGGCCTGAAGCTCGCTTTCGAGCCGCAGATCAAGTTCCCCGAGAACAAGGACGAGATCGAGGCCGCGATGGAGGCCAAGGGCGATCTCGCCTTCACGGTCGCCCTCGAGGTGCTGCCGAAGATCGAGCTCGCCGACCTGTCGGACGTGGCGCTGGTCAAGCCGGTCGCCGAGATCCCCGAGGCCGATGTCGATGCCGCGCTCGAGCGCATGGCCTCCCAGAATCGTCCGTTCTCCAGCAAGGGCGACGATGCCGTGGCGGGGAAGGGCGATCGCCTGCTGATCTCCTTCACCGGCACGCTCGATGGCGAGCCCTTCGACGGCGGCACCGGCACGGGCATCCCGCTCGATCTCGGCTCTGGCCAGTTCATCCCGGGCTTCGAGGATCAGCTCGAGGGCGCCAAGAAGGGCGAGAGCCGCACCGTTTCGGTGACCTTCCCCGAGAACTACACTGCCACGCATCTCGCCGGTAAGCCGGCCGAGTTCGCCGTGACCGTCGACGACGTGCAGGCGCCGGGCGAGCTCACCATCGACGACGAGCTCGCTAAGGGCTTCGGCATGGAATCGCTCGATGCGCTGAAGGCCGCGATTCGCGAGCAGCTCGGCCGCGAGCTCGGCACCCAGTCGCGTCGCAAGCTGAAGAAGAGCCTGCTCGACGCGCTCGACACCAAATACGCCTTCGAGCTGCCGCCGACCCTGGTCGACCAGGAGTTCGGCGCCGTCTGGAGCCAGGTCGAGGCCGATATGAAGCAGGCCAACAAGACCTTCGCGGACGAGGACACTACCGAGGAGGACGCCCGGGCCGAGTATCGCAAGATCGCCGAGCGCCGGGTCCGTCTCGGCCTCGTCCTCGCCGAGATCGGCGAGCAGGCCAAGATCCAGATCGCCGACGACGAAGTGACGCAGGCCCTGATCGAGCGCGCCCGCCAATTCCCGGGCCAGGAGAAGGAAGTCTGGGAGTTCTACCGCAAGAACCCGCAGGCGCTCGCCGAGATCCGCGCCCCGATCTTCGAGGAGAAGGTCGTCGACCATCTGCTCGGTCAGGTGAAGGTCGAGGACAAGACCGTCTCCCGCGAAGAGCTCTTCGCCGACGACGAGGAAGAAAGCGAGGCCAAGGCCAAGCCGGCCAAGGCCAAGAAGGCCAAGAAGGCCGCCGCCAGCGACGAGGCCTCGGCCTGAACCCGTTTCGGCAATCACGCGTCTGATTTGCGCCGCCCGGCTTCGGCCGGGCGGCGCTTCCCTTTTCAGGCGGGGCCGGCATGCTTATGTGGGGCCTTCGCCGATACCGGCTGATTCCCGCCCCCCGCACTTCAAGGACTGGCTGCGATGCGCGATCCAATCGAGACCTACAACAATCTCGTCCCGATGGTGGTCGAGCAGTCGAGCCGCGGCGAGCGTGCCTTCGACATCTATTCGCGCCTGCTGCGTGAGCGGATCATCTTCCTGACGGGTCCGGTCGAGGATTATTCCGCCTCGCTGATCGTCGCCCAGTTGCTCTTCCTCGAGGCCGAGAACCCGAAGAAGGAAATCTCCTTCTACATCAACTCGCCCGGCGGCGTGGTCACCTCGGGCCTGTCGATCTACGACACCATGCAGTTCATCCGCTGCCCTGTGACGACGCTCTGCGTCGGCCAGGCCGCCTCGATGGGCTCGCTGCTGCTCACCGCCGGCGCCAAGGACATGCGCTTCGCCCTGCCGAACGCCCGCATCATGGTCCACCAGCCCTCCGGGGGCTTCCAGGGCCAGGTGACGGACATCCTGATTCATGCCCGCGAGGTCGAGAGCCTGAAGCGGCGCCTGAACGAGATCTACGTCAAGCATACCGGCCGCCCCTATGAGGACATCGAGGCGGCGCTGGAGCGCGACAATTTCATGACCTCCGAGCAGGCCCGCGATTTCGGCCTGATCGACAAGGTCATCGACAAGCGACCGGAAGAGGTCGCCTGAACGATCCGGACTCTCCTGCGCGGCCAAGGCTTGGCGTGCCGCGCAGGAGGGGCCATATTGCCTATCACTAGGCCTCATGTTTGCATGAGGCTCATCGGAAGAGCGCGCAGGGCGCTCGAGAGGTTCGGTTTTGGGGCAGTTTCGTCGGCGCCTGCGCCATGGCGATGCGTTAACCTAATAATCGTGATCTGAGCGCCTACTATGACGGAGAGACGACATCGGCTTGCCGTTATTCGGTGGCTGGCTTCGCCTCCCGAGATGGAGATCGACAATGAGTAAGGTCAGCAGCGGCGATTCGAAGAGCACGCTCTACTGCTCGTTCTGCGGCAAGAGCCAGCACGAGGTTCGCAAGCTGATCGCGGGCCCGACGGTGTTCATCTGCGACGAGTGCGTCGAGCTGTGCATGGACATCATCCGCGAGGAGTCCAAGTCCGCGCTGGTGAAGTCGAAGGACGGGGTGCCGACGCCGAAGGAGATCCGCAAGGTCCTCGACGACTATGTCATCGGCCAGGATCACGCCAAGAAGGTGCTCTCCGTCGCCGTCCACAACCATTACAAGCGGCTCTCCCACGCGACGAAGCACAACGACGTCGAGCTGGCGAAGTCCAACATCCTGCTGATCGGGCCGACCGGCTCGGGCAAGACGCTGCTCGCGCAGACGCTCGCCCGCATCCTCGACGTGCCGTTCACCATGGCGGATGCGACGACGCTGACCGAGGCCGGCTATGTCGGCGAGGATGTCGAGAACATCATCCTGAAGCTGCTCCAGGCCTCCGACTACAATGTCGAGCGGGCGCAGCGCGGCATCGTCTACATCGACGAGATCGACAAGATCAGCCGCAAGTCGGACAATCCCTCGATAACCCGCGATGTTTCGGGCGAGGGCGTCCAGCAGGCGCTGCTCAAGATCATGGAAGGCACCGTCGCCTCCGTGCCGCCGCAGGGCGGGCGCAAGCATCCGCAGCAGGAGTTCCTGCAGGTCGACACCACCAACATCCTGTTCATCTGCGGCGGCGCCTTCGCCGGGCTGGACAAGATCATCTCCGGCCGCGGCAAGGGTACCTCGATCGGCTTCGGCGCGACCGTGAAGGCTCCCGACGACCGCCGCACCGGCGCGATCTTCCGCGAGGTCGAGCCCGAGGATCTCCTGAAGTTCGGCCTGATCCCGGAATTCGTCGGCCGCCTGCCGGTGCTGGCGACGCTCGAGGACCTCGACGAAGCCGCGCTCAAGACGATCCTGACCGAGCCGAAGAACGCTCTGGTGAAGCAGTATCAGCGCCTGTTCGAGATGGAGGACACCGAGCTGACCTTCACCGACGAGGCGGTCAGCCTGATCGCGCGCAAGGCGATCGAGCGCAAGACCGGTGCTCGTGGCCTGCGCTCGATCATGGAGGGCATCCTGCTCGAGACCATGTACGAGCTGCCGGGGCTGGAAGGCGTCGAGCAGGTCGTCATCGGGCCCGAGGCCGTCGAAACGAAGTCGCGGCCATTGTTCATCTATTCGGACCGGGAAGAAGAGACCAAGTCGGCTTCGGCCTGACCCAACGTTAATCTGCCCCATTTTCGAACGCGCGCCGTCTGGCGCGCGTTTTGCTTTGGAGAGCTGGCTCGCAGGACTGTGCGAGACTGCCTCCGCCCGCACCGCCATCGCGGCTTCGTGTTCCGGCATGCGGTGGAAGCTGCGGTGGACTGCGCTGGCGGGTCGCTTGAAAGCGAGCCGGGAAGCATCCACTTTAAGTCCACCTGCGATGCAGCGTGCCTGTCGAGGGCGTGAGTCGCAGGGGCGGTTGGCGCGAATGGTCGCTCCGGCGCGGAACGTCCGGTTCGGTCGCCCATCAGGGGGTCGGTTGGGCGAAAACTTGAAGGACAAGACATGACAGGCTCGACGCCCCGCGCCCCGCTCGTCCCCGGCACCACCGGCACTTACCCGGTTCTGCCCCTGCGCGACATCGTCGTTTTCCCGCACATGATCGTGCCGCTCTTCGTCGGCCGCGAGAAGTCCATTCGCGCGCTCGAGGAGGTGGTCAAGAACGACGGACTGATCCTGCTCGCCACCCAGAAGAACGCTGGCGACGACGATCCGGAGACCAAGGACATCTTCCAGATCGGCACGCTCGCCCGCGTCCTGCAGCTGCTGAAGCTTCCCGATTCCACCGTCAAGGTGCTGGTCGAGGGCGTAGGCCGCGCCAAGGCGCTGAGCTACAGCGCCGATGACAGTTTCTACCAGGCCGAGGCGGTCGCGCTCGAAGAGGAGTCCGGCAAGAAGGTCGAGGTCGAGGCGCTCGGTCGCTCGGTCGTCAGCGAGTTCGAGAGCTATGTGAAGCTCAACAAGAAGATCTCGCCCGAGATCGTCGCCGCGGTTTCGCAGATCGACGAGCCGGCCAAGCTCGCCGACACCGTGGCCTCGCATCTCGCCGTGAAGATCGTCGACCGCCAGGCCGTTCTGGAGGTGATGAACGTCGCTCACCGCCTCGAGAAGGTGCTCTCGCTGATGGAGAGCGAGATGTCGGTTCTTCAGGTCGAGAAGCGCATCCGCTCGCGCGTCAAGCGCCAGATGGAGAAGACCCAGCGCGAGTACTACCTGAACGAGCAGATGAAGGCGATCCAGAAGGAGCTCGGCGACGGCGAGGAAGGCCGTGACGAGCTCGCCGAGCTGGAAGAGCGCATCGCCAAGACCAAGCTGACCAAGGAGGCGCGCGACAAGGCGCTGGCCGAGGTTAAGAAGCTCAGGCAGATGTCGCCGATGTCCGCCGAAGCGACGGTCGTGCGCAACTATCTCGACTGGCTGCTCGGCATCCCCTGGCAGAAGCGCTCGAAGATCAAGAAGGACCTCGCCGCGGCCCAGCAGGTGCTCGACGACGATCACTTCGGCCTCGACAAGGTCAAGGACCGGATCGTCGAATACCTCGCCGTGCAGCAGCGCGCCAACCGGCTCGCCGGCCCGATCCTGTGCCTTGTCGGCCCTCCGGGCGTCGGCAAGACCTCACTCGGCAAGTCGATCGCCAAGGCGACCGGCCGCGAGTTCGTGCGCATGTCGCTCGGCGGCGTGCGTGACGAGGCCGAGATCCGCGGTCACCGCCGCACCTATATCGGCTCGATGCCCGGCAAGATCATCCAGTCGATGAAGAAGGCCAAGACCTCGAATCCGCTCATCCTGCTCGACGAGATCGACAAGATGGGCCAGGACTTCCGCGGCGATCCGTCGGCGGCCCTGCTCGAGGTGCTCGATCCCGAGCAGAACTCGACCTTCAACGACCATTATCTCGAGGTCGACTACGACCTGTCGAACGTGATGTTCGTGACCACGGCCAACACGCTCAACATCCCGCCGGCCCTGCTGGACCGGATGGAGGTCATCCGCATCGCCGGTTACACCGAGGATGAGAAGGTCGAGATCTCGCGTCGCCACCTGATCCCGGGCACGATCAAGAAGCACGGGCTTGAGTCGAAGGAATGGTCGATCGACGACGAGGCGCTGATGACGCTGGTCCGGCGCTATACGCGTGAAGCCGGCGTCCGCAATCTCGAGCGCGAGATCGCCAACACCGTCCGCAAGGCGGTGAAGGAGATCGTGCTCTCGAAGAAGAAGAAGGTCGCTGTCACGCCCACGGTGCTCGAGGAGTACCTCGGCCCGCCGCGCTATCGCTATGGCGAGGCGGAGACCGAGGACCAGGTCGGTGTCGTCACCGGTCTGGCCTGGACCGAGGTCGGTGGTGAGCTTCTCACCATCGAAGGCGTGATGATGCCCGGCAAGGGCAGGATGACCGTCACCGGCAATCTGCGCGAGGTGATGAAGGAATCGATCTCTGCGGCGGCATCCTATGTCCGCTCGCGGGCCATCGATTTCGGCGTCGAGCCTCCGCTGTTCGACCGGCGCGACATCCACGTCCACGTTCCCGAGGGGGCGACCCCGAAGGATGGGCCCTCGGCCGGCATCGCGATGGCCACCGCCATCGTCTCGGTGCTGACGGGCATCCCGATCCGGCGTGACATCGCCATGACCGGCGAGGTGACGCTGCGGGGCAGGGTGCTGCCGATCGGCGGCCTGAAGGAGAAGCTGCTCGCCGCGCTGCGCGGCGGCATCAAGAAGGTGCTGATCCCCGAGGACAACGCCAAGGACCTCGTGGACCTGCCGAAGTCGGTGAAGAACGGGCTCGAGATCGTTCCGGTCTCGCGCATGGATCAGGTGCTCCAGCACGCGCTGGTGCGTCAGCCGAAGCCGATCGTCTGGGAAGAGGATCTGAAGGCGGCAGCGCCGAAGACCGCCGAGGATGATGCCGCGGCGGGTCAGATCGCCCATTGAGGCGCTGAGACGAACGACTACAGGCCGCCGGCACCCGCCGGCGGCTTTTTTGTTGCTGGGGCAGGGTGGCTCAAGGGCGCAGGCTGGCGGGAGCAGATCGCCGCCGCGCCGCCGTAGCCGTGGACGGCCGCCCGCCATGCCGGCAGAAGGCTCGGCGCGTCGATCGGGCGATGCGATGGGAATGTCGAAAGGGAGGGAAATGGCGCGGGCGACGGGGCTCGAACCCGCGACCTCCGGCGTGACAGGCCGGCACTCTAACCAACTGAGCTACGCCCGCGCGGGCGGCTGAAGGCACTGGCCTCCAGCGGGGTCTTTACTTCAGCTTGCGCTGTCAGGCGGCTGAAGATGTACTGAAAATATGGCGCGGGCGACGGGGCTCGAACCCGCGACCTCCGGCGTGACAGGCCGGCACTCTAACCAACTGAGCTACGCCCGCGCGGGCGGCTGATGGCCTCGGCCCCAGCGCGGTTGGGATTATGGCGCCGGGCGCGAAGTGTCAAGCACGAGCTGTCATCAAATTGTCGGTTCGCTGATTGGCGGTGGAAATCGCCTCGCAAGGCTTGATACACGCCTCCCGCAACGCCGGATTTCGCAGGCCTGCAGGGAACCGACACCGTCATGGGCCGGCTCTGTATCGGATGGATACCGCATGTCGCCGGCGAATCTCGGAATCATCAGATCGTCGCGGGGTGGGCCCGGCTTGGCACTTGCCCACAAGCTAAGGCTTGAAGGCTGGAAGGCAAGGCATTAAACGGCTGCTGCGGGCGGTTAGCTCAGTTGGTAGAGCATCTCGTTTACACCGAGAGGGTCGGCGGTTCGAGCCCGTCACCGCCCACCATATCGGATGCGACGGTTACGCTGAAGCAACCGAAATTCTCTTGCGCTCCGGATAGGCCCGAGATCGGCGATCGCGCCCGGCTCGGTCTCGATCCTGCTCTCCCGGATCAGCTCACCATCGGTGTCCGTCGCGCAGATGCTGGTGGTGCGACAGACACATCAAGACCGACGAACAGCTCCATGGCAGGCTCCTTGACCGGTTGAACCGATGGAGCCTGCCCGGAAAGTCTCTGTCCCGTCGTCTTTTGCCCGGGAGGGGGGCGGAGCCCAAGCAACTCGATCTTTTTGCTTTCCCTGCTCAGGCGGCCTCGAGATGGCCGATGCCGTCCACCAGCATGTTGCAGCCGCGGCTGGCGAGGCCCCACTGGCGGGTGACGACACCGGTCGCGGTGGTCAGGACGCCGCCCGTGGTAAGGGCGATGCCCAGGATCTTCTGGCCGAGGCCGGCGCCGGCCACGGTGTCGAGCTCGTCATCGGTCAGGGCGATGGAGGTGTCGCGGGCGGTGTCGAAGGCGTTGGTGGCGGTCATGCTCGGTTTCCTCTCGCTTCCGGCCGGCGACTGCTTCGTCCGGCCTGGTGAGAGGCATTTGACCGCCCTGCGCTTACAGGCACCTTACAGCTGTCATGGCCTGGGCGCCGTATGGCGCACCTCGGTAACGACAAGCCGATCATCGGTGATGGCGAAGACGATCTCGGCTTGACCGCCCGTAGGGCAACAATTGGCGTCATCGCTTCGCCACAGTGCGGTACGTGCTACGAGACCCGACCAGGGATCGCGGAATTCGTACTGGACCCCCTTCCAGATTTGGAGACCGCTCGGCATGTGTTCGGCTATGGTCGCGCGCCAGCTCTTCATGTCGACGGCGCGCCAGGCGGTTCCGTCCCAGCGGTAGAGCCTGTCAGCATTGTAGGCTCCGGTTCCGCCAGTATAGCCGGGAACGTGCAGCAAGCCGTCCTCATTGACGCGCGGCGGAAAGAAGCGCCAGCCGTCAAAGCCGGAATCGCGCCGTCTCCATGTGCCGGCCTCGCTCTGCAACAGCACGAAGCCGCCGAGCACGCCGTCCTCCGGGGTGAAGCCGGTTTGGGTCTGCCAGGCCAGCATCGGCGCGCCCTCGCTGGCACCACCGTCCTTGTTGATGAAGCCGGCGGTCAGCACCTTGCAGCTTTTAAGGATGGTCTCGATGCAGACCGTGTTGATCCTCCTAGCATCGACGGCATTCTCAGCGTGCGCCGTCAGGCTGAAGCCAAGAAAAGCCGTCATCTGGATCAGAAGACGGACCGGTATTCTTGCTGACCTTCCCGTCAGGACCTCCACCACGCCAGCTCCTCGTCAACCGATAAGGTCCTGCACATTGGCCACGCCCGTGGGTCCATGCAGACATTGAGTGGAGCGCGGCACAATTCACGGGCGCTCAGTCCATGCCGACAGTCTAGAGGATATTCGCGATAGCCAAGCCCCCGATCCGGGGGGATGAAACGGTGCCTGGTTCTCTTCAATCTGAGCGCTGGGGAGACAGATCATGGCAATCGCACTTTTCAGCGTCGCGGTTGCGGTCTTCGGCAGTTTCGCCATGGGCGCGGTAGAGGCGGGAGCGGCTCTCGGGCTCTTCTCCTTCCTTGGGCTTTGGTTCGGCAAGCGAGCCTTTACGGACGGCTGATCAGCGCTTCACCGAGCTGAGCCGTGCGATCTCCGTCCGCAGCTCCGTCTCGCACACCCTTGATCCCGCGCACCTCCCGATCGGCCGAGCCGGCAGGCGGGTAGTTCGATGCGGACTCCGAATCGGGGCTGGTGTTCGCCTCTCATTACGTGCCTCGCCAAGCCACCCGCGATAGCGGTCCCTGGCCGAGCGGAAGTCGCGCAGGGCGGCTTCGCGGGTGCCAGCCATCCCGATCCTCGCGCTTCCCGGCGCTGGATCTTGAACCGTGATCGGCCAGCCCCAGACAGGTTCCGGCCTCGTGCTGACGCAGACGATTGCCCCGACATCGGCGGCTTCGCTGGGCACGCGCCCAAAGCCCTCGCGCGTCGCCTTGTCGTGGTTGCAGGGGCACCACCCACTACCAAATCCCCGACATTTTCGTTCCTGTCTCGGCGCGTCATGCAGGCCATCGCGCACCCTGCTCGCACCGTGGCGATCGGCGGCTGCGAGAACGCGCCATTTCGCGCCGGACGGGCCGGCCATGCCGGGCTTCGCGCCCAGCGGATCAGCTATCCGCCGTCTCCTTCGCCATCACGGCCGCGATCGCCCGCTCCAGGGCTTCGAAGGCATAGGGCTTCTTGAGCAGCACGGTGCACGGCGCGCCTTCGAAGCCCGCCACCTCGCTGTGCCCCGTGACGAAGACGATCGGCTGCTCCGGGCGCATCTGCCGCGCGCGGCGCGCCAGCTCGTCGCCCCGCAGATCGGGCAGGCCGATATCGGTCATCAGGATGTCGATGGGGCGGTTGGCGAGCAGCGCCAGCGCCTGCATGCCGTTCTCGGCCTCGACGGCGATGTGACCGAGCTCCTGCAGCAGGTCGACCGTATCGAGCCGGATCAGCGTCTCGTCCTCACAGACCAGCACCGTATAGATCGTCCGCTCCGGGACAGGGGCGGCCTGCGCTTCCGGCTGCTCCGCTGCGGGCTTGGGCATCTTGCCGTCGCGCGCCAGCACCTGCCGCACCTTCCGGGCCAGGGCATCGCGGGCATAAGGCTTCGACAGCAGGTTGACGCCCGCATCGAGGCGACCGCCATGCACGATCGAGTTCTCGGTATAGCCGGAGGTGAACAGCACGCTGAGCTGGGGCAGCTTTTCCTTGGCCTTGCGCGCGAGCTCGGCGCTCTTCAGCGGGCCGGGCATGACGACGTCGGTGAAGAGCAGGTCGATCGCGACGCCGCTCTCCACGACGGCGAGCGCGCTCTGGGCGTCCGGCGCCTTGAGCACGCGGTAGCCGAGGCCTTCGAGCAGTCCTATGACCGTATCGCGCACCGCGTCGTCGTCCTCGACGACGAGGATGGTTTCGCTGCCGCCGACCACAGGACCTGTATCGACCTCGACGGGGATGTCTTCCGCCTCGGACGAACGCGGCAGATAGAGCCGCATCGTCGTGCCTTGTCCGGGCTCGCTGTAGACCTTCACATGCCCGCCCGACTGCTTGACGAAGCCGTAGACCATGGAGAGGCCGAGACCGGTGCCCTTGCCCTCGGGCTTGGTCGAGAAGAACGGCTCGAAGACCTGCGCGATCACCTCGCGGCTCATGCCGGTGCCGGTATCGCTGACCGCGATCTGGACATATTGGCCGGCTTCGACGTCGGCATGCGCGGCGGCATAGGTGTCGTCGAGAAAGGCGTTGCCGGCCTCCACCGTCAGCCGGCCGCGCCCGCCCATGGCGTCGCGTGAATTGATCGCCAGATTGAGGATCGCGTTTTCGAGATTGGCGGGGTCGACGAGCGTGTTCCAGAGCCCGCCGGCGATCACCGTCTCGATCTCCACGGCTTCGCCGAGCGTGCGCCGCAGCAGGTCGTCCATGCCGCGGATCAGGCGCCCGACATTGACGACCTTCGGCTCCAGCGGCTGGCGTCGCCCGAAGGCAAGCAGCTGCGCGGCGAGATGCGAGCCGCGCGCGACGCCGGCCATCGCCTTCTCGATCCGGGCCTGCGCCTTGTCGTTGTCCGGCATCTCGCGCGCGAGGAGCTGGAGATTGCCGCCGACGACCTGCAGCAGGTTGTTGAAGTCGTGCGCGACGCCGCCGGTCAGATTGCCGATCGCCTCCATCTTCTGCGCCTGCACCAGCATGGTTTCGACACGCGCGCGCTGCTCGATCTCGGCGGCGAGTCGGGCATTGCTCTCCTCCAGCTCGCGCGTGCGGGCCGTGACCCGCTGCTCCAGCGCCGCGCTGTCGGAACGGATCTGTTCGGAAGCATCCGACATGGCATCACGCAGGGCGGCGAATTCGCGCAAGCGCGTCGGCGCCGTGATGGGGCCGTCCAACCGGCCGAGCCGTGCGCTCGCCGCGGTCAGGGTCGCCAGCGGCTTGCCGATGAGGCGCCATAGCCAGAGCGCCACGAGCGAGGAGACGAGCAGCGCCGCCAGTCCGAAGGCGATCAGCGATTGCAGGGCCGTGTTGAGCGGTTGCCGGATCAGGCTCTGCCGGATGCTGGCGGCGATCAGCCAGTCGGCGAGGTCGGAGCGGACATAGCCGACCAGCACAGGTTCGCCCTTCGCGCTCTGTCCCTCGAAATTACCGCTCTGGCCAGTCGCCTTGGCGAGGAAGGCCGGCACGCCTGCCTTGCCGCTATAGGCGGCATGGTCCTGCGAGCGTGTGACGTATTGCCCGCGCCGGTCGCCGACGGCGACGAGCCAGTCCGCGGGGACGACCGGTCTCAGCACATCGTTGAGCCGCTCGGTGTTGGCACTGATATGCAGCAGGAATTCCGGCCGGCCGTCGAATTCCAGCGGGATGATCATCGTGATCAGCGTTTCGCCGGTCATGGCGCCGACGAAGACATTGGAGACGACCGGCTTGCGCAGGGAGATCGCGTCGCTGTCGACGTCGAACTGATAGTTGGGCAGCTTGGTGCCGAACGGGAAGCGCGTATTGACGATCTGCGTGCCGTCGAGGCTGCGCAGCCCGATCTCGGCCCCGACGAAATGCTTGACCAGAGTCGCCTGCCGATAGAACGCCTCGAAATTGCGCGAGCGTAGGTTCTCGGAGGTCGCGAGCGTCTGCAGCGTGGTTTGCCAGCCGCCGAGATAGCGGTCGAGGATCGAGGCGGCGGCGCTGGCGACTTCGCGGGCCTCCTGCCGGTAGCGTTCGTTCTCCGACCCGGCAAAGCGCTGCAGCAGCAGTCCGGCGAACAGCAGGCCGGGGACCACGATCACCGCGATCAGGGACAGGATGACCAGCCGGGCCGGAATGCCGCTGGCTTTACCCGATGCCGTCATGCCCTGCAGTCCCCGGTCGCGATGTCATTGCAAGCTGTAACATGGGCCGCGGCAGCCGCCAGCCCATCGCGCACGGGACAGCCGGGGCGTCACCAGGGCCGCCGCGGTCCCGTGTCGATATGGATCAACCCGTTCCAGTAGACCTTGTTTCCGCCGACCTCCGGCAGGTTTCTGGCGAAATCCAGAACGGCGCGCGGCCTCACGCCCGGCACGCGGAAATCCATGGCCTCGCAGCGCTTGTGGAAGGAGCCGCGCCGGGCCCGCCAGGGCGGCCGCCAGGTCGACGTCACTTTCACCGCCCCGTATTTGTCGGCGATCTTGCCGAGGATCTTCTTCAGGACCGGCGGCAGGCAGACGATCGAGGTTCCCGGATCCGTCGAGATGCCCGGCTGCTCCGGCTTCTCCTCGGGGTCGAAGGCCGGCTCCTGCTCGGACTGTCCCGGCGTGCGCTGCGGCCATTCCGGCCCTTCGTCGTCGTCCGGCTGCGCCAAGGTAAGGCCCGGCGCGGCGGCCGTCGGGGTCGGTGCTTCGGCCGGTGCCGGCGGGGCGGGAACCACGACCACGGGTTCGACCGGGCCCGGCTTCAGGTCGAGGTCGAACGGGCGCTCCGGCGGCAATTGCATGCGGACCGTCTGTGCCGCCGCCGGTGCCGCCATGAGAATGAGGCAGAAGGCCAGCGCGCTCGCGCCGACGCTCAGCCGCGACATGCCGTTTCCGCCATTCCCGAGGCTGTCGTCGTGACTGGTTCAACCTGCGCGGATGGCCTGAACATCGCTGAAAAGCCGCCTCTTGCGTTGCCTTTGGCTGTGCGCCGCGCGAATCGTCGGGAATCTCCGGAACGCTGACGTTAGGGCCGATCTGCCATGACCGGACGCGCCGCGACAACCGCCTGCTTGCGTTTGCGCGGGGGAGGGGCAAAAATCCGGCCGAACCGCGCGGTTTTCCCGCTCCTGTCGTGATGACGCTGGTGCATGCGGGGCGGGCATGGCGCTGCCCGCTTTGTGCGACGCGGCAAACCCTTGCGTGATTCTAAAGCAGGGGCTAATCGACTGGCGAGATTGGGGTGCGCAGCCGGCGCGCCGGCTTTTGCGGGGTGTCACATGCAAGCTCTTCCTGTGCAGTCCCTGCTGTCCGACTATCTGCCGCTGGCCATCTTCATCGGGCTGTCGCTGGTGATCGGCCTGGCTCTGCTGATCGCGCCCTTCGCCGTCGCCTATTCCAAGCCGGATGCCGAGAAGCTCTCGGCCTATGAGTGCGGCTTCAACGCCTTCGACGATGCGCGCATGAAGTTCGACGTGCGCTTCTATCTCGTCGCCATCCTCTTCATCATCTTCGACCTCGAGGTCGCCTTCCTGTTCCCCTGGGCCGTCGCCTTCGGCGGGCTCGGCTGGTTCGGCTTCTGGTCGATGATGATTTTCCTCGGCGTGCTGACCGTCGGATTCATCTATGAATGGCGCAAGGGCGCGCTCGAGTGGGATTGATCAAAGTGTCGCGTGAGCCTGCCTCCGTGCCGTCGGCATTGTTGGATTCGTCGAAACCCGGAAGGTCGAACTAATGGCCATGACTGCGATCGATCGCGGCGATCCGCTCGTCGCACCCGCGCCCAAGGGCCTTCTCGGCCCCGACGGCAAGCCCGTCGGCTCGCGCGATCCCTTCTTCGTCGAGATCAACAACGAGCTGGCGGACAAGGGCTTCCTCGTCACCGCCACCGACGACCTGATCAACTGGTCGCGCACCGGCTCGCTGATGTGGATGACCTTCGGTCTCGCCTGCTGCGCGGTCGAGATGATGCAGCTCTCGATGCCGCGTTACGACGTCGAGCGCTTTGGCTTCGCGCCGCGCGCCTCGCCGCGTCAGTCCGACGTGATGATCGTGGCGGGCACGCTGACCAACAAGATGGCTCCGGCTTTGCGCAAGGTCTACGACCAGATGCCGGAGCCGCGCTACGTCATCTCGATGGGCTCCTGCGCCAATGGCGGAGGCTACTACCACTACAGCTATTCGGTGGTGCGCGGCTGCGACCGCATCGTGCCGATCGACATCTATGTGCCGGGTTGCCCGCCGACGGCTGAAGCCCTGCTCTACGGCGTGCTGCTGCTGCAGAAGAAGATTCGCCGCACGGGCACGATCGAGCGGTAAGGAATTTCGGCCCCGGCGTCTTTCCGGGGTCGAGCGTAGCGAGGAGCCCGGAACCCATGAGCACAGGTGTTCCGGAGAATGGCTCCGACTGTGTTCATGGATTCCGGGATCGCGCCTGCGGCGCGCCCCCGGAATGACCTGATGGTGAGATGATGAGCGAAGCGCTCGTGACATTGGGCGAAGAGATCAAGGCGGCGCTGCCCGGCGCGGTCACGAACGCGCTCGTCGCTTTCGATGAGCTCACCGTCGAGGCCGAGACCGGCGCCATCGTCCAGGTGCTGCGCACGCTCTATGACGATCCACGCTTCCGCTTCGTCAATTTTACCGACATCGCCGGTGCCGACTATCCCGGGCGCGAGCAGCGCTTCGAGGTCGTCTACCACCTGCTTTCGCCGCGGCATAACCGCCGCGTCCGCGTCAAGGTCCGCACCGACGAGGCGACTCCGGTCCCCTCCGTGATCGAGGTCTTCCCGGCCGCGAACTGGTATGAGCGCGAGGCCTATGATTTCTACGGCATCCTGTTCTCGGGCCATCCTGACCTGCGCCGCATCCTCACCGATTACGGTTTCGAGGGCTATCCGCTGCGCAAGGACTTCCCGCTGACCGGCTTCGTCGAGGTCCGCTATGACGACGAGCAGAAGCGCGTCGTCTACGAGCCGGTGAAGCTGAACCAGGAGTTCCGCAACTTCGACTTCCTCTCGCCTTGGGAAGGCACGGAATACGTGCTGCCCGGCGACGAGAAGGCGAAGGGGGCCTGAGGCGATGGCTGCGAGCGCGCCCGTATCGGGAGGCTGTCTGTGCGGCGCGATCCGTTTTCGCGCCGTGCCGGCCAAGCCTGAAATGGATGTCTGCCATTGCGGCATGTGCCGGCGCTGGAGCGGCGGCGTGTTCATGGCCGTGCCCTGCGGCGAGGTGACGATCGAGGATGAGAGCCGTCTCGGCCGCTATCCCTCCTCCGACTGGGCCGAGCGCCAGTTCTGCTCGGTCTGCGGATCGAGCCTGTTCTGGCGGCTGCGCAGCGGCGAGGGGCATGTCGCGGTCTCGCTGCAGAGCTTCGACGACCTGACGCCTTTCACCTTCCTCGAAGAGATCTTCATCGACGAGAAGCCAGGCCTTTATGCCTTTGCCGGCGAGCGCCCCCGCCTGACGGGTGCCGAGGTGATGGCGCGGTTCCAGGCTGAGCAGGACGCCCGGACATGAGCGAGCACAACATCCGCAACTTCTCGATCAATTTCGGCCCGCAGCATCCGGCGGCGCACGGCGTGCTGCGCCTGGTGCTGGAGCTCGACGGTGAGATCGTCGAGCGCGTCGACCCGCATATCGGCCTGCTGCATCGCGGCACCGAGAAGCTGATCGAGGCCAAGACCTATCTCCAGGCGCTGCCTTATTTCGACCGGCTCGACTATGTCGCGCCGATGAACCAGGAGCATGCCTATTCGCTCGCGGTCGAGAAGCTGATGGGCGTGACCGTGCCGCGCCGCGGCCAGCTCATCCGCGTGCTCTATTCCGAGATCGGCCGCATCCTCTCGCACATCCTCAACGTCACGACGCAGGCCATGGACGTCGGCGCGCTGACGCCGCCGCTCTGGGGTTTCGAGGAGCGCGAGAAGCTGATGATCTTCTACGAGCGAGCCTGCGGCGCGCGCATGCATGCGGCTTATGTCCGGCCCGGCGGCGTCCACCAGGACCTGCCGCCCTCGCTGATCCACGACATCGCCGAATGGTGCGATCCGTTCCTCAAGGTCTGCGACGATCTGGAAGGGCTGCTGACCGACAACCGCATCTTCAAGCAGCGCAATGTCGATATCGGCGTGGTCGATCTCGAGACCTGCTGGAAATGGGGTTTTTCGGGCGTGATGGTGCGCGGCTCCGGTGCCGCCTGGGACCTGCGCAAGAGCCAGCCCTATGAGTGCTACGAGGAGATGGAATTCGACATCCCCGTCGGCAAGAACGGTGACTGCTACGACCGCTACTGCATCCGCATGGAAGAGATGCGCCAGTCGGTCCGCATCATGAAGCAGTGCTGCGAGAAGTTGCTGGCGGCCGATGGCGGCGGGCCGGTCTCCTCGCTCGACGGCAAGATGGTGCCGCCGAAGCGTGGCGAGATGAAGCGCTCGATGGAAGCGCTGATCCACCATTTCAAGCTCTACACCGAGGGCTACAAGGTGCCCGAGGGCGAGGTCTACGCGGCGGTCGAAGCGCCCAAGGGCGAATTCGGCGTCTATCTCGTCTCCGACGGCACCAACAAGCCCTATCGCTGCAAGATCAAGGCCCCGGGCTTCGCCCATCTCCAGGCCATGGATTTCATGTGCCGCAAGCACATGCTGGCGGACGTCTCCGCGATCCTCGGCTCCCTCGATATCGTCTTTGGTGAGGTGGACCGCTGATGTCCGTCCGTCGTCTCGCGCCCGATCACGTCCAGCCCGCTTCCTTCGCCTTCACCCCGGCGAACGAGAACTGGGCCGACCAGCAGATCGCCAAGTACCCGGAAGGCCGGCAGGCCTCGGCCGTGATCCCGCTGCTCTGGAAGGCTCAGGAACAGCATGATGGCTGGCTGCCGCGTGCTGCGATCGAAGCGGTCGCCCACAAGCTCGGCATGGCGCCGATGCGGGTGCTGGAGGTCGCGACCTTCTACACCATGTTCAGCCTGCAGCCGGTGGGCCAGCATTTCGTCCAGCTCTGCGGCACCACGCCCTGCGCGCTGCGCGGCGCCGAGGCGCTGAAGAAGGTCTGCGAGGACGTCATCGGCCCGCAATCGACTGTGACCGCGGACGGCAAGCTCTCCTGGCTCGAGGTCGAATGCCTCGGCGCCTGCTGCAACGCCCCGATGGCACAGATCAATTTCGACTATTACGAAGATCTGACGCCAGAGAATTTCCGCAAGCTCCTCGACGATCTGCGCCATGGTCGCCCGACCAAGCCCGGCCCGCAGATCGACCGTTCCTGCTCGGAGCCGGTCGGCGGCGGCGAGACGCTGAAGGACGCTTCCCTCTATGACGGCTCGGTGATCGGCGCCGGCGATTGGCAGAAGCGCATCGCCAAGCAGCGCGAAGAGGCTGCGATCAAGATCGCCAGCGAGAAGGCTGCGGCCGAAGCCAAGGCGAAGGCCGAGGCCGAGGCTGCCGCCGTGACCGGCAAGGCCGGCCCGACCGACACCAAGACCGCTCCGGCCCCCGAGGCCGCAGCGCCCGCCCGTCCGAAGCCATCCGAGCCGGGGCAGCCGGCGAGCGCTGCGCAGGACACGCCGTCCGCGACCGGCAAGGCGATCAAGGATGCCGACAGGCCCGCTCCCGCCGCGACCGAAACCAAGCCCGAATTGCTGACCGCGGCCCGCGGCGGCAAGGGCGACGATCTCGAGCTGATCTGGGGCGTCGGGCCGAAGCTGGCGGTCATGCTCAACGAGATGGGCATCTGGCATTACGATCAGGTCGCAGCCTGGACACCGGCCGAACTGGCCTGGGTCGACGCGCGCCTGACCGGATTCAAGGGCAGGGCGGTCCGTGACGACTGGATCAGCCAGGCCAAGAAGCTTGCGACCGGCTGGCGGCCGGACGGCAAGCTCGGCGACAAGCCGGTGAAGTGAGGCGAAAACCATGCTCGCAGATCGCGACCGCATTTTCACCAACCTCTACGGCCGGCACGACCTGTCGCTGAAGGGCGCCATGCAACGTGGCGCCTGGGACGGCACCAAGTTCCTGCTCGAGCAGGGCCGCGACTGGATCATCGACGAGATGAAGAAGTCCGGCCTTCGCGGGCGCGGCGGCGCCGGCTTCCCGACCGGCCTGAAATGGTCGTTCATGCCCAAGCAGAGCGACGGGCGTCCGCATTATCTCGTCGTCAATGCCGACGAGTCGGAGCCCGGCACCTGCAAGGATCGCGAGATCCTGCGCAACGATCCGCATACGCTGATCGAGGGCTGCCTGATCGCCTCCTTCGCGATGGGCGCGCATGCCGCCTACATCTATCTTCGCGGCGAATATATCCGCGAGCGCGAAGCGCTGCAGCGCGCCGTCGACGAGGCCTATGCGGCCAACCTTCTCGGCAAGAACAACAAGCACGGCTATCCGTTTGATCTTTATGTGCATCACGGTGCCGGCGCCTATATCTGCGGTGAAGAGACGGCGCTGCTCGAGAGCCTCGAAGGCAAGAAGGGCATGCCGCGGCTGAAGCCGCCTTTCCCGGCCAATGTCGGCCTCTATGGCTGCCCGACCACCGTCAACAACGTCGAGTCGATCGCGGTTGCGCCGACCATCCTGCGCCGCGGCGCGAGCTGGTTCTCCTCGATCGGCACGCCCAACAATGTCGGCACCAAGCTGTTCTGTGTCTCCGGGCACGTGAACAAGCCCTGCAACGTCGAAGAGGCGATGGGCCTGACCTTCCGCGAGCTGATCGACCGCCATTGCGGCGGCATCCGCGGCGGCTGGGACAACCTCAAGGCGGTCATCCCCGGCGGCTCTTCGGTGCGCATGGTGCCGGCCGAGCAGATCATCGACACGCCGATGGATTTCGACTCGCTCTCCAAGCTGAAGTCCGGCCTCGGCACCGCCGCGGTGATCGTCATGGACAAGTCCACCGACATCATCCGCGCCATTGCCCGCATCAGCTACTTCTACAAGCATGAGAGCTGCGGCCAGTGCACGCCGTGCCGCGAAGGCACGGGCTGGATGTGGCGCGTCGTCAGCCGCATGGCTGAGGGCAGGGCGCAGAAGCGCGAGATCGACATGCTGCTCGACGTTTCCAAGCAGATCGAGGGCCACACCATCTGCGCGCTGGGCGATGCTGCCGCCTGGCCGATCCAGGGCCTGATCAACCATTTCCGCCACGAGATCGAGCAGCGCATCGACGACTATGCCGCCAACCCGCATGGTGAGCCGGTCAGGCTCATGGCGGCGGAGTGAGACCATGACCAAGCTTCTGATCGACGGCATCGAGGTCGACGTTCCCCCGGAGTACACCGTGCTCCAGGCCTGCGAGGCGGCGGGCGCCGAGGTGCCGCGCTTCTGCTTCCATGAGCGTCTCTCGATCGCCGGCAATTGCCGCATGTGCCTGGTCGAGGTGAAGGGCGGGCCGCCGAAGCCGCAGGCCTCCTGCGCCATCGGCGTGCGCGATCTGCGCCCCGGCCCGAACGGCGAGCCGCCGGTCGTCTCGACCAAGTCGCCGATGGTCAAGAAGGCGCGCGAAGGGGTGATGGAGTTCCTGCTCATCAACCACCCGCTGGACTGCCCGATCTGCGACCAGGGCGGCGAGTGCGACCTGCAGGACCAGGCGATGGCCTATGGCGTCGACTCCTCGCGTTTCGTCGAGAACAAGCGCGCCGTCGAGGACAAGTATATCGGCCCGCTGGTCAAGACCGCGATGACGCGCTGCATCCAGTGCACGCGCTGCGTCCGCTTCACCACCGAAGTCGCCGGTGCCTCTGATCTCGGCGCGATCGGTCGCGGCGAAGACATGGAGATCACCACCTATCTCGAACAGGCGATGAGCTCCGAGCTGCAGGGCAACGTCGTCGACCTCTGCCCGGTCGGCGCGCTGACCTCGCGGCCCTACCAGAACAAGGCCCGGCCCTGGGAGCTGACCAAGACCGAATCCGTCGACGTGATGGACGCGGTCGGCTCGGCGATCCGGGTCGATTCCCGTGGCCGCGAGGTGATGCGCGTCCTGCCGCGCATCAACGAGGCGGTGAACGAGGAGTGGATCTCCGACAAGACCCGCCACATCGCCGACGGCCTGAAGACCCAGCGTCTCGACCGGCCCTATATCCGCGAGAACGGTGCGCTACGCCCGGCGAGCTGGACCGAGGCATTGGCCCTGGTCGCAAGCAAGCTCAAGGCGGCCAAGCCCGAGCGCATCGGCGCGATCGCGGGTGACCTTGCCGCAGTCGAGGAGATGTTCGCGCTCAAGAGCCTGATCTCGGGCCTCAGCTCGCAGAATCTCGACTGCCGCCAGGACGGCGCGAAGCTCGATCCGGCATTCGGGCGCGCCAGCTACATCCTCAACAGCGGCATTGCCGGGATCGAGGACGCGACCTCGCTGCTGATCATCGGCGCCAACCCGCGCAAGGAAGCCGCGATCATCAATGCGCGCATCCGCAAGCGCTGGCTGCGCGGCGACTTCAAGGTCGCGGTCATCGGCGAGCCGGTCGACCTGACCTATGCGCATGAGCATCTCGGCGCCGGCCCCGAAACGCTGGCCGACCTCGTCAAGCGCGCTCCAGCCGCCGGCGAGCGGCCGCTGGTGCTGGTCGGGCAGGGCGCTCTTTCCCGGGCCGACGGCGCGGCCGTGCTCTCGCTCGCCGCCAAGGCGGCGCAGGTGCTGGGCGCGGTCAAGGAAGGCTGGAACGGTTTCGGCGTTCTGCACACCGCCGCCGCCCGCGTCGGCGCTCTCGACCTCGGCTTCGTGCCGGGCGAGGGTGGCTTGGACGTCGCCGGCATGACCGCAGCGGGCGCGCTCGACGTGCTCTATCTGCTCGGTGCGGACGAGATCGAGGTGCCGGCCGGCGCCTTCGTGATCTACCAGGGCAGCCATGGCGACAAGGGCGCGCACCGCGCCGACGTGATCCTGCCGGGCGCGACCTACACCGAGAAGTCCGGCACTTACGTCAACACCGAAGGCCGGGTGCAGATGGCGGCTCGCGCCACCTTCCCGCCGGGCGACGCCAAGGAAGACTGGGCGATCCTGCGCGCGCAGTCGGCGGCGCTGGGCAAGGCCCTGCCTTTCGACTCGCTCGGTGCGCTGCGCCAGGCCCTCTATGCCGCGCACCCGCACTTCGCGGCGGTCGACGCGGTCGCGGCGGGCGATGTCGCAGGTCTCTCGCAGCTCGCCGGCATCGGCGGGGCGACCGAGAAGGCGGGCTTCGTCTCGGCGGTGCATGATTTCTATTCGACCAACCCGATCGCGCGCGCTTCGGCCGTGATGGCGGAATGTTCGGCGCTGGCCTCCGGCCGGCTCCGGCAGGCGGCGGAGTGAGCCTCAAGATGAACTGGGACCTCGTCCTCGACCTCGCGATCATCGCCGGCAAGAGCCTGCTGCTGCTGGTCTGCCTGCTGGTCTTCATCGCCTATATCCTGCTCGCCGACCGCAAGATCTGGGCGGCGGTGCAGCTGCGCCGCGGCCCGAACGTCGTCGGGCCCTTCGGCCTGTTCCAGAGCTTCGCGGACCTTTTGAAGTTCGTCTTCAAGGAGCCGATCATCCCGGCCGGCGCCAATAAGGGCGTCTTCCTGCTGGCGCCGCTGGTCTCCTGCGTGCTCGCCCTGGCCGCCTGGGCCGTGATCCCGGTCGCCGAGGGCTGGGCCATCGCCGACATCAATGTCGGCGTGCTCTACATCCTCGCGATCTCGTCGCTCGGCATCTACGGCGTGATCATGGGCGGCTGGGCCTCGAACTCGAAATACCCGTTCATGGGCGCGCTGCGCTCGGCGGCGCAGATGGTCTCCTACGAGGTCTCGATCGGCTTCGTGATCATCACCGTGCTGCTCTGCGTCGGCTCGCTGAACCTCTCGGCGGTGGTCGAGGCGCAGAACTCCAGCGCCGGCATGTTCGGCTGGTACTGGTTGCCGCTCTTCCCGATGTTCGTGATCTTCTTCATCTCGGCGCTGGCCGAGACGAACCGGCCGCCCTTCGACCTGCCCGAGGCGGAGTCGGAACTCGTCGCCGGCTTCATGGTCGAATACGCCTCGACCCCGTATCTGCTGTTCATGCTCGGCGAATACGTGGCGATCATGACCATGTGCTCGATGACCACGATCCTGTTTCTCGGGGGCTGGCTGCCGCCGTTCCCGGTGGCGCCGTTCACCTGGCTGCCGGGCGTGTTCTGGTTCGCGCTCAAGGTCTGCCTGGTCTTCTTCATGTTCGCGATGGTGAAGGCCTTCGTGCCGCGTTACCGCTATGACCAGCTGATGCGGCTGGGCTGGAAGGTGTTCCTGCCGCTGTCGCTCGCTTCGGTCGTCGTGGTCGCGGCTGTGCTGCAGATCACCGGCTGGGGCCCGGTGCGGTAGTGGAGAACTGGGCCGGCCCGCTCGGAGCCCTGATCGGCTTCGTCCTGGGCTGGCTCGAATACAAGCTGATCGGGGGTACCGTCACGGCGGCATTGCGCCGGACGAATCCTTCGAAGACGCAGGCCGAGCATGACGACTACGAGCGGCGCATCCGCCTGCTCCAGGCGATCCTGCTGGTTCTGATGGTCGGCGGCATGCCGGTCTTGGGTTATGTGATCGGCCGGGCCTTGTTCGGCTGAATGGATGAAGAGGACGAGAGGCGATGTCAGTCGCGCAAGCCGCCAAGGGACTGCTCCTCAAGGAGTTTGTCGGCGCGTTCGTTTTGTCGATGCGCTATTTCTTCAAGCCCAAGGCGACGCTGAACTATCCCTTCGAGAAGGGGCAGCTCTCGCCGCGCTTCCGGGGCGAGCACGCGCTGCGCCGCTATCCGAACGGCGAGGAGCGTTGCATCGCCTGCAAGCTCTGCGAGGCGATCTGCCCGGCCCAGGCCATCACCATCGAGGCCGGCCCGCGCCGCAATGACGGCACGCGGCGCACGACGCGTTACGACATCGACATGACCAAGTGCATCTATTGCGGTTTCTGCCAGGAGGCTTGCCCGGTCGATGCCATCGTCGAGGGGCCGAATTTCGAGTTCGCGACCGAGACGCGCGAGGAGCTGTTCTACGACAAGGACCGGCTGCTCGCGAACGGGGCGCGGTGGGAGCGCGAGATCGCGCGCAACATCGCGATGGACGCCCCTTATCGCTGAGGACGAAAGCCCGGCGCGCGGTTGTCGCTTCGGGTAGGCCTGACTATAGACGCTCCAAACTGCACCGGGACTCAAGCAGGGCCCGGCGCGCGACGAAAAACGAGGGCCGCCCCGACGGGCGGAAAGGCTGGCGAAGATGAATGCCGCAGCGGCTTTCTTCTATCTGTTCTCCGGGATCACCATCGCCTCCGGGCTGATGGTGGTGGCGGCGCGCAATCCCGTGCATTCGGTGCTGTTCCTGATCCTCGCCTTCGTCAACGCGGCAGGCCTGTTCCTGCTGCTCGGCGCCGAGTTCCTGGCGATGCTGCTGGTCGTCGTCTATGTCGGCGCCGTCGCCGTGCTCTTCCTCTTCGTGGTGATGATGCTCGACGTCGATTTCGCCGAGTTCCGCCAGGGCTTCCTGCAATATCTGCCGATCGGCGCGCTGATCGGCCTGATCTTCGCCGTCGAACTGCTGCTCGTCGTCGGCACCTGGGCCATCGACCCACAGATCGTGCGTGCCCCCGTCGCCGCGATCCCGAGCAATGTCAGCAACACCGAGGCCATCGGCCAGGTGCTCTACACCCAGTACATCTACTATTTCCAGGCGGCGGGGCTCGTCCTGCTCGTCGCCATGATCGGCGCCATCGTGCTGACCCTGCGGGAGCGGCCCGGCGTCAAGCGCCAGAACATCGTCGCGCAGAACGCCCGCACCAAGGCGACCGCGATGGACGTGAAGAAGGTGCCCTCGCGCGCCGGCGTTCCCGAGGAGCTCGCGTAATGATCGGCCTTGGCCACTATCTCGCGGTTGGCGCGATCCTGTTCACGCTGGGCGTGCTCGGCATCTTCATCAACCGCAAGAACGTCATCGTCATCCTGATGTCGGTCGAGCTCATCCTGCTCGCGGTGAACATCAACTTCGTGGCGTTCTCGAGCTTCCTCGGCGACATCGTCGGCCAGATCTTCGCACTGCTGGTGCTGACGGTCGCCGCCGCCGAAGCCGCCATCGGCCTCGCCATTCTCGTCGTCTACTTCCGCAACCGCGGCACGATCGCGGTGGAAGACATCAACATGATGAAAGGCTGAGCGCCCACCAGCGCCCGCATCCTGCCATGTATCACGCGATCGTCTTCCTCCCTCTGATCGGCTTCCTGATCGCCGGCCTCTTCGGCCGGCTGATCGGCGCGCGCGCTTCGGAGATCGTCACCACCGCCCTGCTGCTGGTCGCGGCGCTGCTCTCCTGGGTCGCGCTCTTCCAGGTCGGCTTCGGCTCCGGCACCACGCGCGTCCAGGTCGCGACCTGGCTCGCCTCGGCCGATCTGCGCGTCGACTGGGCCTTCCGCATCGACACGCTGACCGTGGTGATGCTGGTCGTCGTCAACACCGTCTCCTCGCTCGTGCACCTCTACTCGATCGGCTACATGCACGAGGATCCGCACCGGCCGCGCTTCTTCGCCTATCTCTCGCTCTTCACCTTCGCCATGCTGATGCTGGTGACGGCCGACAACCTCGTGCAGATGTTCTTCGGCTGGGAAGGCGTCGGCCTCGCCTCCTATCTGCTGATCGGCTTCTGGTACCAGAAGCCCTCCGCGAACGCCGCGGCGATGAAGGCCTTCATCGTCAACCGCGTCGGCGATTTCGGCTTCCTGCTCGGCATCTTCCTGGTCTTCGTGCTGTTCGGCGCCGTGACCTTCGACGCCATCTTCCCGAAGGCGGGCGAACTGACCTCGCAGACCTTCCGCTTCCTCGGCTATGAGTGGAACGCCCTGACCCTGACCTGCCTGCTGCTCTTTATGGGCGCGATGGGCAAGTCGGCGCAGTTCCTGCTGCACACTTGGCTGCCGGATGCGATGGAAGGCCCGACCCCGGTTTCGGCGCTGATCCATGCCGCGACCATGGTCACCGCCGGCGTCTTCATGGTGGCGCGCCTGTCGCCAATCTTCGAATACGCCCCGGTGGCGCTGACCGTCGTCGTCGTGATCGGTGCGACGACCGCCTTCTTCGCCGCGACCGTCGGTCTCGTCCAGAACGACATCAAGCGCGTCATCGCCTATTCGACCTGCTCGCAGCTCGGCTACATGTTCGTCGCGCTCGGCGTCGGCGCCTATTCGGCCGGCATCTTCCACCTCTTCACCCACGCCTTCTTCAAGGCGCTGCTGTTCTTGGGCGCCGGCTCGGTCATCCACGCGATGCATCATGAGCAGGACATGCGCTTCATGGGCGGCCTGCGGAAGCACATCCCGCTGACCGCGGCGGCGATGACGATCGGTACGCTGGCGCTCACCGGCTTCCCCTACTTCGCCGGTTACTTCTCCAAGGACGCGATCATCGAGAGCGCTTACGCCTCGGTCGGCCATGGCGGCTTCGCCAGCTCCTATGCCTTCGTCCTGCTGGTCGTCGCCGCCCTGATGACCTCGTTCTACTCCTGGCGCCTCTACTTCATGACCTTCGAGGGCAAGCCGCGCTGGGCCGGCCACGGTCATGACGGGCATGGCCACGACGATCACGCGCATGCCGCTGACGGCAAGCATGACGATCATGCCCATGGCCACGGCGATCACGGCCATGGCGACCATGCCCATACCCCGCATGAGAGCCCGCTCTCGATGCTGATCCCGCTCGCTTTGCTCTCGATCGGCGCGATCGCCGCCGGCTTCGCCTTCAAGGGCGCCTTCATCGGCGACGCCTATGACGCCTTCTGGAAGGGCGCGATCTTCACCGGCAAGGACAATCACATCCTGCACGCCATGCACGAAGTGCCGAAATGGGTGGTCTGGTCGCCCTTCTTCGCGATGCTGATCGGCTTCCTGCTGGCGCTCTACATGTACGTGCTGCGGCCGGACGTGCCGCGCAAGCTGGCGGCCGCCAACCCCGCGCTCTACCGCTTCCTGCTCAACAAGTGGTATTTCGACGAGATCTACGACTTCCTGTTCGTGAAGCCGTCGATGTGGCTCGGGAAGTTCCTCTGGAAGAAGGGCGATGGCCTCGTCATCGATGGCATGGGCCCGGATGGCATCTCGGCCCGGGTGGTCGACGTCACCAATCGCGTCGTCCGGCTTCAGACCGGCTATCTCTATCACTATGCCTTCACCATGCTGATCGGCGTCGCCGGGCTGGTGACCTGGTATCTCCTGCGCGGGTGAGATGATGTTCGGTTTCGGTATCCTCACCGGGCTTCTGGTCCTGCCGCTGGTCGGCGCCGCCTTCATCCTGGCGCAGCGCGGCGACGAGGCCTCGGTCAGCTCGAATGCGCGCTATGCCGCGCTGATCACGACGGTCGCGACCTTCGTGCTGGCGCTCGTCGCCTGGGGCCAGTTCGACTCCGCCAATCCGGGCTTCCAGATGGTCGAGACCCATGCCTGGGTCTCGGACGTGATCAAGTTCAAGCTCGGCGTCGACGGCTTCTCCTTCCCCTTCGTGGTCCTGACCGCCTTCCTGATGCCGTTCTGCATCCTGGCGTCCTGGACCTCGGTCGAGAAGCGGGTGCGCGAGTATATGGTCGCGTTCCTGATCCTCGAGACGCTGATGATCGGCGTCTTCGTCGCGCTCGACCTCGTGCTGTTCTACCTGCTCTTCGAGGCCGGCCTGATCCCGATGTTCCTGATCATCGGCATCTGGGGCGGCAAGCGCCGGGTCTATGCCTCGTACAAGTTCTTCCTCTACACGCTGCTCGGCTCGGTGCTGATGCTGCTCGCCATCATGGCGATGTACTGGAACGCCGGTACGACCGACATTCCGACGCTGCTCAAGCATCATTTCCCGGTCTCGATGCAGCCCTGGCTCTGGCTTGCCTTCTTCGCCTCCTTCGCGGTGAAGATGCCGATGTGGCCGGTCCACACCTGGCTTCCCGACGCGCACGTCGAGGCGCCGACGGCGGGTTCGGTCATCCTGGCGGCGATCCTCCTGAAGATGGGTGGCTACGGCTTCATCCGCTTCTCGATCCCGATGTTCCCGGATGCCTCGGCGATGTTCGCGCCGCTGGTCTTCGCGCTCTCCGTCATCGCCATCGTCTACACCTCGCTGGTGGCGCTGATGCAGGAGGACATCAAGAAGCTGATCGCCTATTCCTCGGTCGCCCATATGGGCTTCGTGACGATGGGCCTGTTCACCCTGACGCCGCAGGGCATCCAGGGCGCGATGTTCCAGATGGTCAGCCACGGGCTGGTCTCGGGCGCGCTCTTCCTCTGCGTCGGCGTGATCTATGACCGCATGCACACCCGCGAGATCGCGGCCTATGGCGGGCTGGTGAACCGCATGCCGATGTACGCGGTGGTGTTCATGATCTTCACCATGGCCAATGTCGGCCTGCCCGGCACGGCCGGCTTCGTCGGCGAGTTCCTGACGCTGATGGGCGCCTTCAAGGCCAATCCCTGGGTGGCGTTCTTCGCGACCACCGGCGTGATCTTCTCGGCCGCCTATGCGCTCTGGCTCTATCGCCGGGTCGTGTTCGGCGAGCTGGTCAAGCCCGAGCTGAAGGACATCACGGATCTGAACGGCCGCGAGATCGCGATCTTCGTTCCGCTCGTCCTGCTGACGATCTGGTACGGCATCGCGCCCGGTACGATCCTCGACGCCTTCGCCGCGCCGACCGAAGCCCTGATCAAGAACTATCAAGCCGCAATCGCCGCCGCCAAGACGGCCATGCTGGTCGTACAATAAGGTTGATCGAGATGACCTTGCCCGCTCTCGGCCCTGCGTTGCCGGAAATCGTCCTCGCGATCGGCGCCATCGTCATGGTGCTCTACGGCGCCATCCAGGGCGAGCGCTCGACGCGCACGCTCGAAGTCGCGACGCTCGCTCTGCTCGCCCTTGTGCTCGTGCTGGTCTTGCGCGGCGACGGCAAGGCGGTGACCTTCAACGGCGCCTTCGTCGTCGACGGCTTCGCCCGCTTCATGAAGGTGCTGACCCTGGCCGGCGCCGGCGCCGCCGTGCTGCTTTCGGCCGATTTCCTGCGCCGCGACGGCGCGATGCGCTTCGAGTTCCCGATCCTCATCGTGCTGGCGACCATCGGCATGATGATGATGATCTCGGCCAACGACCTGATCGGCCTCTATGTCGGTCTCGAGCTGCAGTCGCTCGCGCTCTATGTCGTCGCCGCCTTCAACCGTGAGAACGAGCGTTCGACAGAGGCGGGCCTGAAGTATTTCGTCCTCGGCGCGCTCTCCTCCGGCATGCTGCTCTATGGCGCCTCGCTGGTCTACGGCTTCACCGGCACGGTGAGCTATGCCGGCATCGCCGCTGCGGTGCAGGGCGGCCATCCCGGCATCGGGCTGATCTTCGGCATCGTCTTCATCGCCGCGGGCGTCGCCTTCAAGATCTCGGCTGTGCCCTTCCATATGTGGACGCCGGACGTCTATGAGGGCGCGCCGACCCCGGTCGCCGCCTTCTTCGCCTCGGCGCCCAAGATCGCCGCGATGGCGATGACGATCCGCATCTTCGTCGGCGCCTTCCCCGGTGCGCTGCATGACTGGCAGCAGATCATCATCTTCATCTCGATCGCCTCGATGGCGCTCGGTGCCTTCGCCGCGATCGGCCAGCGCAACATCAAGCGCCTGATGGCCTATTCCTCGATCGCCAATATGGGCTATGCGCTGGTCGGGCTCGCCGCCGGCACGGTTGCCGGCGTCCAGGGCGTGATGACCTATATGGCGATCTATCTCGCCACGACCCTCGGCGCCTTCGCCTGCATCCTGATGATGCGCCGCGACGGCAAGCCGGTCGAGAATATCGACGAGCTCGCCGGCCTTTCGCGCACCAATCCGTGGGTGGCCTTCGCCTTCTCGATGATGATGTTCTCGCTCGCCGGCATTCCGCCGCTCGCCGGCTTCTGGGCGAAGTGGTACGTCTTCCTCGCCGCCATCGAAGCCAAGCTCTACGTGCTCGCCGTCATCGGCGTGGTCACCAGCGTCGTCGGCGCCTATTACTATCTGCGCATCGTCAAGGTGATCTATTTCGACGACGCCAAGCCTGCCTTCGACAAGGGCGATCTGAGCGTGCGCGGCGTGCTTCTGGTTTCGACCCTGTTCGTGCTGGCGCTTTCCTTCCTGCCGGCGCCGCTGTTCAACTCGGCTGCGGCGGCTGCGAAGTCGCTGTTCTGATGCCTCTTCGTCATTCCCGGGCGAAGCGAAGCGCAGACCCGGGAATTTCAGGATGGGTAGCCGGTTTCAGAGCTGCTCGGGCCTGGCCCGAGCATGGCGGCCTGTGAGGGCGGCATGCTGAGTGAGGCTGCCCGCGGCGCCGGTTATCGGCTGATCGTGCGCGACGAGGTTTCCTCCACCATGGAGGAGGCCCGCGCGGTTCTCGCCCAGGGCGATCCCGGCAAGCTCTGGATCGTGGCACGCAGCCAGAAGGCCGGCCGCGGCCGGCATGGCCGGCAATGGGGCTCGCCGCCCGGCAATCTCTACGCCAGCCTGCTGCTCGTGGCGCCTTGCGAGGTTGCCCTGGCGCCGCAGCTCGGCTTCGTCGCCGGGCTCGCCTTGTATGATGCCGCTGCGGCGGTGACCGGGCTCGACGCCCCGCGCCTCGCCTTGAAATGGCCGAACGATCTCCTGATCGACCGGGCCAAGGCAGCCGGATTGCTGCTGGAGGGCGAGAGCCGGGCAGGGCGCTTCAGCGTGATCATCGGGATCGGCGTCAACCTCGCCTCTTCGCCCCCCGATACCCCCTACGCGGCGACCCATCTTGCGGCACATGCGAGCGATGCGAGCGTCGAGCGCCTGCTCGCCGCGCTCTCAGAAGCCTGGCATAGGCGCTTCTCGGCCTGGTCCCTGCCCGGAGGGTTCGGGCCGACGCGCGCCGCCTGGCTGGAGCGCGCCGCCTTTCTCGGCGAGACCGTCACCTTGCGCCTGCCGGACGGACCGGTTTCCGGTCGTTTCCGCGGTCTCGATCCGGCCGGCCGCCTCGAACTGGAGACAGCCGGGGGACCGCGGGTCATCGATGCCGGCGACCTCTATTTCGGCGCTGCGGCGGCCGAAGGCCGGGGATGACGATCGGCCCTACCATCCTTTGCACCCGGCGCTATGGAGGCAGGGGCGGGGGCATGCTAGAGCGGGGTTCGTTTCGAAGGATGTCCAGCCCGTCATTCCGGACAAGCGGCGAAGCCGCACCGGCCCGGAGCCATCGCAGGGTTTACCGCCTGTGCCGGGCCGGCGTTTCCTTTCACTCCGCCCGGTCTGCCGGTCGGAGGTCCTTGCCCCTTGATATGCGTCAGGATTGCCCGTGACCCGCTCCAGTGACCAGCTCGTCTTCATCCCGCTCGGAGGCCTCGGCGAGATCGGCATGAACGCCGCGCTCTACGGCTTCGGGCCGGAGGGGCGGCGCAAGTGGATCCTGGTCGATTGCGGCCTGTCCTTCGCCGGCCCCGAAGTGCCCGGCGTCGATATCGTCCTGCCCGATCTGACCTATATCATCGAGGACAAGGCGAACCTGCTGGGGATCGTCATCACCCACGCCCATGAGGACCATATCGGCGCGCTCGCGGCCTTGTGGCCGGCGCTGCGCGCGCCGGTCTACTGCACGCGTTTCGCCGCGGGCCTGCTCGCGACCCGCAGGCTCTCCGAGCCCGGAGCGCCCAAGGTCCCGATTCATGTCGTGGCGCAGGGCAGTCGCATCGCGCTCGGCCCGTTCGACATCGAGTTCGTCCCGGTCGCGCATTCGATCCCCGAATCGAACGCTCTGGCCATTCGCACGTCGGCCGGCCTCGTCGTCCACACCGGCGACTGGAAGATCGATCCGACGCCGCAGGTCGGCCTGCCGACCGACGAGGCGCGGCTGCGCGCGCTCGGCGAGGAGGGCGTGCTCGCTTTGATCTGCGATTCGACCAATGTCATGCGCGACGGCATCAGCCCGAGCGAGGCCGATGTCGCCGCCAAGCTGAAGGAACTCGTGCATTCAGCGCCGAACCGCGTCGCGGTCACCACCTTCGCCTCGAATGTCGCGCGCCTGCGCGCTGTCGCCGAGGCGGCGATGGCGGACCAGCGCGAGGTCGTCGTCGTCGGCCGCGCCATGGAGCGGGTGATCGATGTCGCCCGTGAATGCGGCTATCTCGAAGGCATCCCGGCCTTCCGTTCGGTCGACACCTATGGCTACCTGCCGCGCGACAAGGTCGTGGCGCTGCTGACCGGTAGCCAGGGCGAGCCGCGCGCCGCCCTCTCGCGGATTGCCTCCGACGATCATCCCGAGATCACGCTCGGCGCGGGTGACCGCGTGATCTTCTCGTCCCGCACCATTCCCGGCAATGAGAAGGCGGTCGGCAACATCCTGAACGCGCTCGCCCGCGACAATATCGAGATCATCACCGACCGCACCCATCTCGTGCATGTCTCCGGCCATCCGCGGCGCGAGGAGATGGCGCGGCTCTATGGCTGGCTGAAGCCGCAGATCGCGATTCCGGCCCATGGCGAGGATCTGCATCTTTCCGAACACGCGACCTTTGCCCGTGGTGTCGGCGTCAGGCATGTGCTGCGGGCCGGCAATGGCGACGTGATCGGCATCTCGGCCGAAGGCGCGCGCAAGCTCACCGAGGTCCGCCATGGCCGGCTCTATCAGGACGGCATGCTGCTGGTCGGAGCGCAGGAGCGCACCGTCGCGGAGCGCCGCAAGCTCTCCTTCGCCGGCATCGTTTCGGTCGCCGTCGCGCTCGACGAGAAGGGCGAGCTCGCCGGCGATCCTGAAATCGCGCTGCTCGGCCTGCCGCTGCTCGCCAAGGACGGCACGCCCTTCGACGACATCGTCGCCGATGCGGTCGAGGACCTGATCGAGGGCCTGCCGAAGGCGAAGCGCCGCGATCCTGAGGCGGTGCGCAGCGCGCTCGAGCGCGGCGTCCGCGCGGCCGTCAACGAGGAGTGGGGCAAGAAGCCGCTGGTCAACGCCCTGGTGATCGAGGTCTGACGAGTAGCGGGCGCCCGCGCGCGAGTGATAGAACCCGGCGACGCGCGGGCGGCGATCGCCTCCGGGCGCCAGCTTCCCCCTTCGGCCGCGGAGACCAGCATGATCGGACGCCTCAACCACGTCGCCATCGCCGTGAAGGACCTCGCGGCCTCGACGGCGCTCTACCGTGATACGCTCGGCGCACGGGTTTCGCAGCCGCTGCCGCAGCCGGAGCATGGTGTCACCGTCGTCTTCGTCGAGCTGCCCAACACCAAGATCGAACTGCTCGAGCCGCTCGGCGCGGATTCGCCGATCGCGAAGTTCCTCGAGCGCAACGCCGATGGCGGCATCCATCACATCTGCTACGAGGTCGACGACATCCTGGCGGCCCGCGAGCGCCTCAAGGCGCAGGGCGCCCGGGTTCTGGGCTCGGGCGAGCCGCGTATCGGCGCCCATGGCAAGCCGGTGCTCTTCCTGCACCCCAAGGACTTCTGCGGCACGCTGGTCGAGCTCGAGCAGGCCTGAGCCATGAACGATTCGCCGATCACGTTCTTCGGCCAGCCGGAAGCCGGCTCGCCACGTCCCTTCAGCCTGGCGACTCGGGCTGGCGGCCTTGTCTTCGTCTCCGGCCAGTCGGCGCCGCATGACCCGGCTCGCGGCGTCGTCCGCGGCGAGACGCCGGCCCAGCAGGTGCGCGAGGCGCTCGCCTATGTCAGCCGTATCCTGGAAGAGGCCGGCAGCGGGCTCGACCGGGTCGTCCAGGTCACCATGCTGATCACCGATCCCGCCGACTATGCCGCCTGCAACGCCGAATATGTCAGGCATTTCCCGGGCGGGCTGCCGGCCCGGCATACGGCTCGCTTCGGCGTTCCGACGGAGGCCCGCGTGGCCTTTTCCTGCATCGCGCTCGCGAATGACGACAGCCGGGGAGCAAGGCCATGAGTTTGACGGCGGGGCTTGCGGTCTATTTCGTGATCTGGTGGACGGTTCTGTTCGCCGTGCTGCCATTCGGCGTGCACAGCCAGGCCGAGGCCGGGCCGGTCAGCGACGGCACGGATCCGGGCGCTCCGCAGGCGCCGCTGCTCGCGAAAAAAGCGCTGGCGACGACCGTGATCGCCGCGATCATCTTCGCCGGCGTCTGGTATCTCTGGGCAGTGCTGGATCTCTGAGGCGCGGAGGGGCCGAGCGAGCCGCGGCGCTCGAGTCATGGCCGAACGCCGAAGTGGAGAGCCGGAAGAAGCACCAAAAACAAAAGGCAAGGCCGAAGCCTTGCCTTTGAAGTTTGTTTTTTACCGAAGTATCGGCGCGCGGTTGCAGCAAGCGCAGCTCATATACCAAACGGACGTTTATTCCTCCCAAGACCTGGCCCGCTGCGCCCGAAGCTTGATCAGGCGCGCCCAGCGTCCAAGAGTTAGCCGATCAAGATCGCTATGTCACCCGTTTAGGCACGGCTGGCCTCAATTTTTCGCAAAATTATTCTGGTTTGATCTTGTGCAGTGCAACATTGTGCTCACCCGCCGCATTTGGCGCCTTGTTCCGGCCAAAGGATGTCGGTACCTGCCTGTTTCGTAGAGCTGCCGGGCGTCCCGGTGGCCAGGAGACGCTCCATGCTTCGCCCTATCCTCACCGCTCTGGCGCTTTCCGCTTCCATTGGCCTCGCTCAGGCCCAGTCGCCCGACCCGCAGAATACGATCGTGCTCGAAACCAAGGACGGCAAGGTCACCATTCGGCTGCGTCCGGACCTTGCGCCCAAGCATGTCGCGCAGATCAAGACGCTGACCAAGCGCGGTTTCTATGACGGCATCGTCTTCCATCGCGTCATCGACGGCTTCATGGCCCAGACCGGCGATCCGAAGGGCAATGGCACCGGCGGTTCCGACCTGCCGAACATCCCGGCCGAATTCACGCCGACGCCCTACAAGGTCGGTTCGGTCGGCATGGCCCGCTCGCAGAGCCCCGATTCCGCCAACTCCCAGTTCTTCATCTGCTTCGAGGGCTGCGGCTCCCTGACCGGCCAGTACACCCTCTTCGGCGAGGTCGTCTCGGGCATGGATGTCGTCCGCAAGATCAAGAAGGGCAGCTCCGCGAACAACGGCGCCGTCAACGCTCCGGACAAGATCGTCCGCATGCGTCTGCTCGCCGACGCCAAGTAGACCGTCGATGCGCGTGCGCCTGCCCGTTCTGGCGCTTCTACTGCTGGCCTCCGCCGGCAGCTCGCCAGTTCCGGCGCAGGACACGCGCGATCTCGGCCTGCCGCCGGCTTCAGGCTATCAGAACCCGGTTCTGCCTCCGCCTTCCGGCTTCCAGAACCCGGTTCTGCCACCGCCGACCGGCCAGCGCTACATGCCCGGCATCGGCGGGCCTTTCGGCGAGGGAGACTATCGCCGCGCTGTGCCTCCGCCGCCTCCGGCCAGCAATCGTGACGTGATCGGCACGGTTTCGCCGGACACGGCCGCGCTCGGCAGCGAGACGCTCGAGCGGCTCGACCAGATCGGCCCGGCCCTGAGGCGCTGCTGGCAGCCGCCGGCGGCGGAAGAGGGCCCTGACGGCTTTGGCCGTGCCACCGTGCGCTTCAGTCTGCGCCGCGACGGGACGCTGTTCGGCCAGCCGCGCGTCACCTGGGAGGCGCGCCGGGCGTCGCCAGCGTTGCGCGAGCGCTTCGGCAGCTCGCTGATCGCCGCCGTGCGCGAATGCACGCCGATGAGGTTGTCGCCCGGCCTCGGAGGGAGTATCGCAGGCCGACCGATCACCATCCGCTTCCACGGCCGCGCGCCGTCCAACCAGAGAGCAGTCTGATGTCGCTCGACCCCGAGAACACCCTCGTCATGGAGACCACCAAGGGCCGCGTGGTCATCAAGCTGCGCCCCGATCTCGCGCCCGGCCATGTCGAGCGCCTGAAGCTGCTCGCGCGTGAGGGCTTCTATGACGGCATCGTCTTCCATCGCGTCATCGACGGCTTCATGGCCCAGGTCGGCTGCCCGCACGGCACCGGCACCGGCGGTTCGAGCTATCCGGACCTGAAGGCCGAGTTCAACGCCGAGCCGCATGTCCGTGGCATCTGCTCGATGGCCCGTGCCCAGAACCCGAACTCGGCCAACAGCCAGTTCTTCATCGTCTTCGACGACGCCCGCTTCCTCGACAAGCAGTACACGGTCTGGGGCCAGGTCGTGGAAGGCATGGAGAATGTCGACAAGATCAAGCGCGGCGAGCCGGTGCGCGATCCCGATACGATCGTCTCCATGAAGGTGATGGCCGACGCCTGAGCCTGAACGGCGCGGGCGAGCCGCATCGTGGACGTCGGTCTCTTCGACTTCGACCTGCCGGAGGAGCGGATCGCGCTGCGACCCGCCAATCCGCGCGATTCGGCCCGTCTGCTCGTCATCCGCCCCGAGGCTGGCGGCGTCTTCGAGGATCGCGGCGTGCGCGACCTCGTCGACCTGCTGCGGCCGGGCGATGCGCTCGTCCTCAACGACACGCGCGTCATCCCCTCGCGCCTCTATGGCCGCCGCTATCGCGGCGAGGTCTCGGCGCGGGTGGAAATCATGCTGCACAAGCGGGTCGACAGCGAGCGCTGGCTCGCCTTCGCCCGCCCCGCCAAGAAGATCGCGATCGGCGAAACCATCCTCTTCGGCGACGACAGCGCCAGCAATATTTGCGAGCTCGGCCGGCTCCAGGCCGAAATCACCGGCAAGGGCGAGGGCGGCGAGGTCGAGTTGCGCTTCGCTTTCTCGGGAGCGGCGCTCGACGAGGCGATCGTCAGGCTCGGCGAACTGCCGCTACCGCCCTATATCGCCGGCAAGCGCCCGACCGATTTCGCCGACACCCGCGACTACCAGACGACCTATGCCCGAGAGGAAGGCGCGGTCGCAGCGCCGACGGCTGGGCTGCACTTCACCCCGGAACTGTTCGAGGCGCTGGAAAAGCGCGGCGTCTCGCGCCACTTCGTCACGCTCCATGTCGGTGCCGGCACCTTCCTGCCGGTCAAGGCCGAGGACACGGACGAGCACCGCATGCATGCCGAATGGGGCACGGTCGACGCTGCGACGGCGGCGGCCCTGAATGCCACGCATGCCGCGGGCGGGCGTATCGTCGCGGTCGGCACGACCTCGCTGCGCCTGCTCGAAAGCGCGACCGGCGAGGACGGGATCATAAGGCCCTTCTCCGGCGATACCGCGATCTTCATCACGCCGGGCTACCGCTTCCGCGCCGTCGACCTGCTGGTTACCAACTTCCACCTGCCGCGCTCGACGCTGTTCATGCTCGTCTCCGCCTTCTGCGGACTCGAGGTGATGAAACGCGCCTATGCTCATGCGATCGCGGAAGAATATCGCTTCTACTCCTATGGCGATTCCTCGCTGCTGGAGCGGGCCGGCTGAGGCTTTGGCCCAGAAGCGACGCGGTCCGACCGGCCGGATGCGCCGCGATCTTCACGCCATCGCCAAGGCTGTTGTCGGCCACCCGGAACCCGCAAGCTCGGGTCCCGGGCGGCCATCGCTTATTTCGAGTTGGTGATCGTCCGGAATTCCGGCTCGGGGATGAAGCCGTCGCGGTTGGGCATCATCACCTTGGGCAGGCTGTCCTTGTCGAGCTTGCCGGTCTCCGGAAGCAGTCCGTTCAGGCTGAGGATATAGGCCGTGACGGCGTAGGTCTCGTCGACGCCGAGGGTGCCGGGGGCCTGGTAGGGCATGGCCCGGCGGACATAGTCGAACAGCGTGGTGGAGTAGGGCCAGAAGCTGCCGACGGTCTTGATCGGCCGGGCCGATGTCAGCGTGCCCTGGCCACCGACCAGACGGTCCTTGATGCCGCCCTGGCCGTTGACGCCATGGCAGGCGACGCAGTTCTCCTCGTAGATCGTCCTGCCATCGAGGACAGTGCCGCTGCCGGCCGGCAGACCCTTGCCGTCGGGCCTGACATCGATGTCCCAGAGCTTGATCTCTTCCGGAGTGGCCGGGCGCCCGAAATCATAGGCGAACGCGGTTGCCGTGACGCAGCCGGCGAAGATCGAGCCGGCGAGCAGGGCCTTAAGCGAGGACATTGCGCACCATCCCTTTCTCGTCGATGCTCCAGCTCTGCTGGGCGTTGTAGTGAAACAGCGCGTTCGTCCCCATTCGCTCGATCACCGCCTTGCGATCGGGCTGGACATTGCCTTTGTCGTCGGTCGACCGGCTGACGATCTTGGTGGGCTTGCCATCCCACACCCAATCCATTTGGAAGCGGGCCTGTGCCTTTGGCAGCGCGGGATGGTTGAGCTGCGCGGCCTTCCAAGACTGGCCGCCATCCGTGCTGATCTCGACGCCGCTTATCGCGCCATAGCCGCTCCAGGCCAGGCCGGTGATGCGGTTGTAGCCCGGCTTGATCTGCATCATCCCGGAAGGCGCGGTGATGACCGAATTGACCTCCTGCACCAGCTGAAACTGGCGGGCCTTGCCATTGGCCAGAAGCTGAGTGTAGCGGGCGGTTTCCCAGCGGGTCATGAAGGGCTGGTCGCCGAATTTCAGGCGTCTCAGCCATTTGATGCTGAGATTGCCTTCCCAGCCCGGGATCAGGAGCCGCAGCGGAAAACCATGAGCCGGCCGCAGCGGTTCGCCGTTCTGGCCATAGGCGATGATCGCCTCGGCCATGACCTCGTCGGTCAGCGGAATACTGCGAGCAACGCCGGCGGCGTCACCGCCTTCGGCCAGCATCCAGGTCGAGCCGCGCTCCTTGCCGATCAGGTCGATCAGGAAGGACAGTGGTACACCGGTCCATTCATGGGTGCTGATCAGGCCGTGCGTGTTCTGCACGGTCAGGTTCTGGTCCGCCGACTTCCAGTTCTCCCAGCCATTGCCGGTGCATTCGAGGAAGGCGATCCGCGACACCGACGGCATTGCCCTGATGTCGTCCATGGTCAGGACCAGCGACTTCTTCGCCATGCCGTGGATGAGCAACCGGTGCCTGGCCGGGTCGAGGCTGGGTATGCCGGCATGGCTGCGCTCATAATGCAGATCCGACGGGGTGACGGAGCCCATCAGCTTGTGCAGCGGCGTCTTCGAGTTGATCGCATCCGTCGGATCGACGTTCCGCATTCCGGGACCGGCCTCCGGAATGCGGCTGATCGCGACATATTGCGAGCGCGCGCTGCTGCCCGAGAGCGGCTCTCCGACCTCGCGTGCCGGAACGTCGGCAAGCGTGTCGGCATAGGCTCGTCCTGCTGCCGCAGCTCCCGCGACGCCGGCCGTGGCGGTCAGGAAGCGCCGTCGGGAAACCGGCTCCCTTTGCCGAGGCGCGCTCGAGATATCCTGTGTCACAGCCATGTCCTCCCAACCCTTTTCATTTTCTGGTTTCGCCGGCGGCGTGCCATGCGGACTGGACTGGGAGCGGCGCTTGCTCCCGCGACCCGCTTTGCGGCGGGGACCAGCCTTGCGTCCGCTGCCGCCGGAAGACCGGGCATCGGCAGGCAGGAAGATCGTGAGGGGCGTGGGTACGAAAGCACCGGCAGGCTCCTTGGTCTCCCGCGATGCGCCGTGAACGGCGAACAGGGAAGGCGACGACAACAGGAAGGCTAGGGGGAGGTCTGCCCCGCTGCTCGACCGGTTGGGTCATTCGCGTGACCGGGCGGATCAAAATCGCCGGCGCCGCGTGCTTTCCCGCGAAGCTTGCAGCAGGATCAGTCGACGGGCCGGCGCCGGCGTTGCGATCGCCGACGAGAGGCGCAGGGTCCTGTGGGAGGAGATGGCTTGCCCAACCGTGCTGCGTTCGACGAGCTCTCCGCTCTTGCGCCGCTCCTGCGCGTGCGCCCCGAGCTTGAGCGGCTATGCCAGTTCGGTGCCCAATGGGCCTCGCCGCATGATCAGTCGCCGGCCGGTTGGGTTCCGTTTCATCTCGTGGCCAGAGGAAGTTGCATCCTTGACATGGCCGGCCGGGCGCCGGTTTCGCTCCATGCCGGCGATGTCGTGCTCCTGCCGCGCGGCGATCCGCATCTGATGCGGGGAGCCACGACCCCGGCGGATGGGCGTTCGCAGCCGCCGGTGGTGATCCGTCCGAACGGGGCGATCGAACTGGCTTCGAATGCGGACGCTCCCGATACCGAACTGATCTGCGGCCGGCTGTCCTTTGAACCCCGTGCGGAAAGCCTCGCGCTGGCGGTGCTGCCATCCTTCATCTTGCTGCGCGCCGATGAGGGCCCGTCGGCGCGTCGCGTTGCCGGGCTCCTGCACACGATCCGGGACGAACTCGTTCAGGCCGCGCCGGGCGCGCGCGCCATCGGTGCCGGTCTCGCCTCCGCCCTGATGATCATGGTCCTGCGCATCCACTTCGCGCGCGACGAGGCGCGAAGCGGCATTCTGGGCCTGCTCGCCCAGCGCCAAACCGCCGGTGCCGTGCTCGCCATGATCCGCGAGCCGACGCGGCCATGGAGCCTCGATGATCTCGCCCGCGCCGCCAACACCTCGCGCGCCACGCTGGTCAGGGGCTTCAGGTCGCTGGCGGGCCAGGCGCCGCTGGCCTTTCTGGCGGATCTCAGGCTCGACCTTGCCAGGCACAGGCTGGCGACTTCGGATCAGGGGCTGACCGAAATCGCCCTCGATGTGGGCTACCAGTCGCAGAGCGCGCTGACCCGCGCCTTCAGGCGGCGCTTTTCGCTGACCCCGACCGCGTTTCGCAGAGACCGGGAGGCTGCGCAGCCCGCCGGCTGACGGGAGCGTCGGCTGTTCTCAGCCGACCGTGACGCGCCCGCGCACGACCCGCAGGGCGAGCGTGCCGTTCTTCAGTGCCAGTGCCTTCTCGCCGAAGACCTCGCGGCGCCAGCCCTGCAGGGCCGGGACCGCCGCCTGGTCGTCGAAGGCGATCGCTTCGAGATCGTCGCTTGAGGCGAGGATCTTCGGTGCGACGCGTTCGGCGTCGGCCGTCGCCTTGAGCAGGACCTTGAGCAGGTCGAGCACGGCGCCGTTACCTGACCGGCCGCGTTCGCGTTCGAGCTTCGGCAGCGTCTGCGGATCGAGAGCCTGGGCCCGTTCGATCGCGGCCAGCACCTCGCCCCCGGCGCGCGAGCGCTCGAAGCCGTTCGGTACGGAGCGGAGCTCTCCCAGCGCCTCGGCCGAGCGCGGCGAGCGCTGGACGATGTCCATCAGCGTATCGTCCTTCAATACGCGCTGACGCGGCACGTCGCGATGCTGGGCCTCGCGCTCGCGCCAGGCGGCGAGCTCGATCAGCGCGGCGAGTTCCTTCGTCTTGCGGATGCGACCCTTGAGCCGCTGCCAGGCGTTCTCCGGCTTGACCTCATAGGTGCCGGGCGAGGTCAGTACCGCCATCTCCTCGGCGACCCAGCTTTCGCGGCCGCTCTCGGCGAGATCGGCGGCGAGCGCGAGATAGATGTCGCGCAGATGGGTGACGTCCGATTCCGCATAGGCGAGCTGGGCGTCGGTGAGCGGCCGGCGCGACCAGTCGGTGAAGCGCGACGACTTGTCGATCCGCGCCTTGGCGAGGTCGTTGGCGAGCTGCTCGTAGCCGACGGAATCGCCATAGCCGCAGACCATCGCGGCGACCTGCGTGTCGAAGAGCGGCGTCGGGATCAGCTTGCCGATCATCCAGACGATTTCGAGGTCCTGCCTGGCCGCATGGAAGACCTTGACCACTTTGGGGTCGCTCATCAGCGCCAGGAAAGGCTCGAGGCTGAGATCGGGCGCCAGCGGATCGACCAGCACCGCTTCGTCCGGCGAGGCGAGCTGGATCAGGCAGAGCTTCGGATAATAGGTCGTCTCGCGCAGGAACTCGGTGTCGACCGTGACGAAAGGATGCTGCGCCAGGCGCGCGCACGCCTCGGCCAGCTCCGCGGTGGTGGTGATCAGGTTCATGGGCGGCTCTTAAGGCATGTTCCCCGAAAGTGGAAACGACTTTCACGCCTCGGGGGCCTGCGCGACGCCGCTTTTTGCGGCGATTGATCCCGGTTCGGGCGGCCGTTTCAACGACCGGCCGGGGCCGTCCGGGCCAGGCTCCGCATGCGCGCTTCTTGACAAGGCCGCCGGCTGCGTGTGGTTACGGGCCAGACCGTCGCGCGGCCCCGTCGGGCCCGCCCGCATGCCCGGAAAGCCTGATCCCGTGACCCTGCACCGCTATCGTTCCCATACCTGTGGCGCGCTCCGCGAGAGCGACATCGGCTCGACCGTGCGCCTCTCCGGCTGGTGCCACCGCATCCGCGACCATGGTGGCGTGCTCTTCATCGACCTGCGCGACCATTATGGCATGACCCAGGTCGTGATCGATCCGGATTCGCCCGCCTTCCGCGAGGCCGAGGATCTGCGCGCCGAATGGGTCGTGCGCTTCGACGGCAAGGTCAAGGCGCGCCTCGCCGGCACCGAGAACCCGAATCTGGCGACCGGCTCGGTCGAGGTCTTCGCGACCGGCATCGAAGTGCTCGGCCCCTCCGCCGAGTTGCCGCTGCCGGTCTTCGGCGACCTCGAATATCCCGAGGATACCCGGCTCAAATACCGCTTCCTCGATCTGCGCCGCGAGAAGCTGCACAACAACATCATCCTGCGCGGCAAGGTGATCGACTATCTGCGCACGCAGATGAAGCACTCCGGCTTCTCCGAGTTCCAGACGCCGATCCTGACGGCGTCCTCGCCGGAGGGCGCGCGCGACTTCCTGGTACCGAGCCGGCTGCATCCCGGCCATTTCTACGCGCTGCCGCAGGCGCCGCAGCAGTACAAGCAGCTCCTGATGATGGCGGGCTTCGATCGCTACTTCCAGATCGCGCCCTGCTTCCGTGACGAGGACCCGCGCGCCGACCGCCTGCCGGGCGAGTTCTACCAGCTCGACGTCGAGATGAGCTTCGTCGAGCAGGAGGATGTGTTCCGCACCATGGAGCCGGTGATCGCCGGCGTCTTCGAGGAGTTCGGCGGCGGCAAGACGGTCACCAAGAACTGGCCGCGCATCCCCTATGCCGAGGCGATCGCCAAATACGGCTCCGACAAGCCCGATCTGCGCAACCCGCTGGTCATGCAGGACGTCTCCGAGCATTTCCGCGGCTCGGGCTTCAAGGTCTTCGCGCGCATCCTCGAGGATGAGAAGAACCGCGTCTGGGCGATTCCCGCCCCGGGCGGCGGCTCGCGCGCCTTCTGCGACCGGATGAACTCCTGGGCCCAGGGCGAGGGCCAGCCCGGCCTCGGCTATCTGATGATCAAGGAGGATGGCGAAGGGCAGGGGCCTATCGCCAACAATATCGGCCCTGAGCGCGTCGCGGCGATCATCGCCCAGATGGGGCTGAAGGGCGGCGATGCCTGCTTCTTCACCGCCGGCAACCCCGACAAGTTCTACAAGTTCGCCGGCTCGGCCCGCAACAAGGTCGGCTCCGAGCTCGGGCTGATCGACGAGAACGCCTTCGCTTTCGCCTGGATCGTCGACTTCCCGATGTACGAGTACAACGAGGACGAGAAGAAGGTCGATTTCTCGCACAACCCCTTCTCGATGCCGCAAGGCGGGTTGAAGGCGCTGAGCGAGGAGGATCCGCTTTCGATCAAGGCCTTCCAGTACGACATCGCCTGCAATGGGTTCGAGCTCGCCTCCGGCGGCATCCGCAACCACAGGCCGGAAGCGATGGTGAAGGCCTTTGAGATCGCCGGCTATGGCGAGGAGACGGTGATCGAGCGCTTCGGCGGCATGTACCGTGCCTTCCAGTACGGCGCGCCGCCGCATGGCGGCATGGCGGCCGGTGTCGACCGGATCATCATGCTGCTCGCCGGCGCGACCAATCTGCGCGAGGTCGCCCTGTTCCCGATGAACCAGCAGGCCGTCGACCTCTTGATGGGCGCGCCCTCCAACGTGACGCCGAAGCAGCTCCGCGAGTTGCATCTGCGCCTCAACCTGCCCGAGAAGAACGGCTGACCCGATGACTCCGCTGGCTGCCCGGCGCCCCCTGGCGCCGGCTCTTCTGCTGCTGCCCGTTCTCTCGGCCTGCGTCTCGACGCCGTCCAATCCGAGCGCTGCGCGCGCCAGCGTGCTCGCCGGGATCGTCTCGCGCGCCAGCGCCTGCAATGCCGGCTATGCCCGCCGCGACACGCTCGACCGCTTCCTGCAGGCGGAGCGGGCCCGCGGAGCGACGCCGGAGCAGATCGCCGGTGCCCGCTCGACCTATGTCACCATCTCCGAGGCGCAGACGATCAACCAGGGCATCCGGCCTGAGCCCTGCACGGCCGAGGAGCGCGCGACGCTGCGCGGCCAGATGAACACGGTCCGCGCCAACCGCTTCGAGACGCTCTGACCACGATGCCCGCGCTCAAGCCGAGCCTCGCGGCGCTCGCCGCCTGCGGCCTCGCCGGCTGTGTCGGCGCCGGTGCCGGGCCGGTTCCGGGGACGCCGGAGTTCACCGCCTCGCGAGTTTCTCGCGCCTATGATTGCGGCGTCGGGGTCGATCGTGGCCGGATTATCGCGGGTTTCCGACAGGAGGATCGCGCGCGCTTTATCGCGGCCAATGCGAGCTATGCGGTGAAATCCTACAACGCTCCGCGCCGCTGCGAAGCCGAGGAGCGCGCGCAACTGCAGCGCGAGCTGCGTTCCGGGGCGCGTCGCTGATTTCCGCTTGCCCGCGCGTCGCTTACCGCGCACATGCGCTGCATGAATTTCTCGCCGGCCGATATCACCGCCATCGTCGTTTCCTTCGACAGCGCCGAGGTGTTGCCTGCCTGCCTCGCGGCGCTGGCCGGGGAGGGCGTGCGGGCGCTGGTCGTCGACAATGCCAGCGGCGACGATTCCGCAGCGGTGGCCGAGCGCTCGGGCGCGCCGGTCCTGCGCAATGCGCGCAATGAGGGCTATGGCCGCGCCAATAATCGCGGCGCCAGGGCGGCCGATACGCCGTTCATCCTGATCGTCAATCCGGACCTCGAAATCGGCGCGGGGGCGATCGCCGCCCTGCTCGCCGCTGCCGAGGCCTATCCGGATGCTGTCGCTTTCGCCCCGCGCCTGATCGAGCCCTCCGGCAGGGTCTTCCTGCAGCCGCGCTCGCTGCTGTCGCCCGACCATCTCAACCGCGCCCGCGACATCGTCCTGCCTCAGGGCGATGCCTGTCTGCCTTTCCTCTCCGGTGCCTGCCTTTTGCTGCGCCGCGAGGCCTTCCTGGCGCTCGGCGGTTTCGATCCCGAAATCTTCCTGTTCTACGAGGACGACGATCTCTGTCGGCGGCTGCGCGAGGCCGGCCATGCCCTGGTCCATGTCGACGGCGCCGAGGCCAGGCATGGCCGCGGTCGCTCCAGCACTCCCTCGGCGGCGCGGCGCTTCACCGCGCGCTGGCATCTCGCCTGGTCCGAGTATCACGTCGCCCGCAAATATGACCTGCCCCGGCCTGGGCTGGCGCGCATTCTGGAAAACGCCGCCAAGACAGTAGGTTACGGTCTTATTCTGAATCGACACAAGATGATGGCTCATGCCGGTTCGGTGGCGGGAGCGCTGGCAGCGCGCGCCGGTCGCAGCGCCCTGGCGCGTCAGGGTCTGGAGCGAGCGGAGCCTTGATCGTGAGTTCGCCCCTGCGCTTTGTCCCGGTGGCCGACGGTCTCGCGGCCCGTCACAATCATTTCGGCCTGCTGCGGCTGCTATTGGCGCTGTCGGTCGTGGTCTCGCATGCGCTGAGCGTCACGACCGGCCGGGTCGAGGACGAGCCGCTGGCGGCCTCGACCGGGTTCACGCTCGGCGAGCATGCCGTCAACGGCTTCTTCGCGATCTCCGGCTTCCTGGTGACGATGAGCTATGAGCAGCGTGGCTGGCGCGACTATGTCGTCGCCCGCACCTTGCGTATCGCGCCCGGCCTGATCGCCGCGACCCTGGTCGTCTCGCTCCTGCTCGGCTCGGCGCTGACGACGCTCGATCTTCGCGCCTATCTCGCCGATCCCCGGCTGTGGCGCTTCATCACGGCGACGCTGACCACCTTCAAGAGTGCCGCGCCCTTGCCCGGCGTGTTCGAGGGCAATCCGCTGCCCTTTCCGATGGGGACGGTCTGGACGCTGAAATACGAGACGCTGTGCTATCTCGGCGTGCTGGTCGCAGGCCTTGCCGGATTGCTGCTGCAGCGCCGGCTGGCGCTGGCGATCTGGTGCGTCCTGGTCGTGGCCACGATCGCGCGCGAGATCGTCGCGCCCGATGGCGCGAAGGGGGTGGAGACGGCGCTGCGCCTGCCGCTGATCTTCATGACCGGCGGCCTGATCTATCTCTGGCGCGAGCGGATTCCGCTTTCGCTCGCCGGGCTCGCCATCGCGCTGGTGCTCACCGGCCTGCTGGCCTGGACGCCGCTCTACAAGGCTGCGCTCTATCTCGTCACCGCCTGGGGCGTGCTGGTGCTGGCGCTGGCGCCGGCCTTGACCGGCTGGCGCAGTGAGCCGCCGGCCGATCTGTCCTATGGCGTCTATCTCTATGGCTGGCCGGTGCAGCAGGGCTTCGTCGCTGTGTTTCCGAGCGCCGGCGCCTTCCTGCTGTTCTGGCCTGGGCTGGCGGTGACGATCGCTGTCGCCGCCGCCTCCTGGTACCTGGTCGAGAAGCCGGCGCTCGACCTCAAGCGCCGGCTGATCGCGCGGTCCTGACGGCGCTGGCCAGCGCCTCGATACGGTCGGACATCAGCAGCGGCAGCAGCGGTGTCAACTCAGCGGCCGGCAGCTCCCACCAGCGCGTCGCCAGCAATTGCTCGATCTGCGCCTCAGGCAGGCGCAGGCGCACGATCCGCGCCGGGTTCCCGGCGACGATCGCATAGGGCGGCACGTCGCGCGTCACCACCGCGCGGGCAGCGATGACGGCGCCATGGCCGATCGTCACCCCCGACAGGATCATCGCCTGCGAGCCGAGCCAGACATCATGGCCGATCGCGACATCGCCGCGGGTCGCGTCATGCCCCGTGAAGGTGCGCGCTGCTGGCCACAGGCCCGGCAGGGCCGGGAAGGGGTAGGTCGTTGCCCAGTCGGTGCGGTGATTGCCGCCGAGCAGGATCTCGACCCCGTCGGCGATCGAGCCATAGCGGCCGATGGTCAGCTTTGCGCGGCTCTCCGGAAAGCGCACCTTCGGGCGGCCATAGGTGAAGGCGCCCACCGTGATCTGGCCGGGGCGGCGCGCGATCAGCCTGGCGAGATGCAGCCTTGTCTGATTGTCCGGGTTGATCCGCCGGCGCAGCCAGCCGCGCGGCCCGGCCGGCAGGCCGGACCACCAGGTTGCGAGCCGGCCTGGCCGCCAGCTCGCATCTTCGGCCGAGAGAGAGAGCGGCGGCACATGGCCGCCAGCTTCATTCGGCATTGGCCTTCACGTCGATCTTGTCGAAGATCTCGGTCGGATCAGCGAGCGTGATCACGTCGGCCAGGCCGAGGCCGGTCGGCGCCTTGGACGAAGCCGAGACGCTCAGCTTGCCGGGCTTGGCGACGAAGCGGGCGATGGCGCTGGCCAGCGACTTCGCTCCATCCGACGGCCCCAGTATGGCGGCGAGGCCGAGGCTGGCGATGGTGCCGTATTCGCGCCGGACGTCCTCGACCTTGCGCTTCGACTTGCGGGCCTCGTTCTCGAGCAGTTTCTCGGCAAGCCCGAGATTCTCCAGCTTGATGTCGAGATTCTTCGCCGTGGCGCCAAGCAGCGCCACCTGCGCCAGGGCAAGATCGGCGGAGAAGACTTCCTTGCCGACATTGCCGAGCGTCCCTGTAGCGTCGAGCTTCGCCATGCCGGCGCCGCCGAGCGAGAGCGCGCGGATCGCAAATTCCTTGCTGGCTTCCTGCCAGGCGAGATCGAGTTTCGCCGACAGGTCGAGATTGCGATAGCCCATCGCCAGGAGATCCTTGGCCGACGGGTTCGAGGCGCTTTCGACGACCGGGATCGTCAGTTTGTCGAGCGTCAGCGCCATATTGGTGGGAATGCCGTTGACCTGCTCGCCATGCCTGAGCTCGAAGGTACCGAGGCCGACCTCGATCGGCGGCAGCGGCGCCGCTCCACGCTTGCCCTGCTGGGGCGCGGTGATCTGGATACCGCTCAGCCGGATCGTGCCGAGCTTGGGGATGAAGCGGCGCAGATCGTCGGCGGTCGGGTCGAAATCCGGCTCGGCCAGGGCCTTGCGCAACTCCTTGATCGTGTTCTCCAGCGAGAAGCCGAAATAGCCTGCGGAGGCGATCGTGCCCTTGCCGCCGCCGCCTTCGAATTTCAGGCCTTCCACCACGAAGCCAGACTTCTCCGGCGTGTCCTCGCCAAAGGCGATGCGGCTGAAGCGCATATCCATCGCCTCGGGCTTGGTGCCGGGCTTCGGCGGCGTCTTGACCGCCAGCACGAGGTCTCGAATCTCGCCGCTGCCATAGTCGATGGAGTCGAACAGGGCGAGCATGGCCAGCAGCAGTTGCCGGTCGCGCGCTTCGGTGACCGCTGGGTCCTCCTTGCTGTTCGGGTCCTTCGCCGCCCTTTCCGATTCCTCCCCGAGCGTGACGATCCGCGTCATCAACTCGCTCATCGGCTCGGCGCCGACGCGGCCCTTGAAGTTGCGCATCGCGGCCTTGCCGCCCGACACCTTGCCGAGCTCGCCGAGATCGAGCGTGTAACCCTCCTGCTCGAGCCGGCTGATGAGGGTCTGCATCGCAGGCTCGGTGCCTGGGGCCGCCTTCTCGGCGAAGACACGGGCGATCTGGGCGAGATCGAGTCCCTCGAAGCTCGTCCGCAGGATCTCGCCGTTCATCTGGCCCGAGGCCGAGCCCTCGACCTTGATCGTTCCGGCCTTGGCCTCGCCGCGTGCGATCCTGCCTTCGCGAATCTCGGAGAAGCGGACGTCGCGATAGGTCGTGATCTGCTTCTGCGGGCCGAAACTCTGCTCCATCACCAGGCTCGGCGCGCTGATCTCGGCTGCCGTCAGGCGGCTCATCCGGGCGACGGGGCTCTCATTGCTGCCGGGGGCCGCCTGGAAAATCGCCTGGAAGGCCGCGCGGTCGAGCGACGTACCCTTCACGTCGAGCTTCGGAATCGTCAGCACGAACTTGCCGAGATCGAGCCGAAGATTGTCCAGCTGGAAATCCTCGGCCGAGGCTGGACCGGCCAGCAGCAGGAGCAGCAACCCCCCCGCCGGGAGCGGGCGGGCGCGCCCGAGGCGCTGGCTGGGCAGAATGGTCATCGATATCTCCTGGAGCATGGTGTCGAAGCCCCGCACGGCAAGGGCGGGCCCAAGCCGCCCTTGTCGGGCCGAGAGGCAAAATCGCTTCCGGCCGGGACCAACGTTCCGTTCGGCTTCGAATTGGCGCTGAAACTGCCGCAAGGCGAAGACGAAGGAAAGACACAAGAGGGGCTGCCCGGCGAAAAGCTTGACGGCGCGCCGGCCTTGCGTGCCATTGGCCGCAGATTCGCCATCGCGTCCCGGCAACGCTCTGCGGCATTGGTGGCCTTTTTGGGGAAACGGATCATGCAGGCTTCGGGACGCTGGGTGCGATTGGCCATTTGCGGAGCGCTGGCGCTCTGCTTCGCTGCTCTGCTGCCGGAGCGCTCTCAGGCGCAGCAGGCTGCCCCGGCCGCCGGGCTCGAGCCGCTGACGATCGTCAGCGCCAGCGGGCGCCATGAGTTCCAGGTCGAGGTGATGCGCACGCCCGAGCAGCGGGCCCGCGGCCTGATGCACCGCCAGTTCATGCCTGCCGATCGCGGCATGCTCTTCGATTTCAAGCGTACCGAGCCGGTCGCGATGTGGATGCAGAACACCTACATCTCGCTCGACATGCTCTTCATCCGTGCCGACGGCACGGTGGCGCGGATCGCCGAGCGTACCGAGCCGCTCTCGACCCGCACAATCCCCTCCGGCGAGCCGGTGCTGTCGGTGCTGGAGATCAATGGCGGCGTTGCCGAGAAGCTCGGCATCAAGGCCGGAGACAAGGTCGAGCACGCGCTGTTCCGTCCCTGAGCCGGTCGGCCCCGCCTCAGCCCAGCTCGGATGAGATCATGCGGCAGGTGGCCAACAGCTCGGCGAGCACCTCCTCATGCCGAGTGCGGGCGCCTCGCCGGTTGAGATAGGGAATGACGATGCTGGCGACGGCGCGGCCCTGCCGATCGAGGATCGGTGCGCTGATGTCGGTGACGCCTGGCATGTCGTGGCTTTCGGCGACCAGGAAACCGCGGGTCGCGATCTCGTCGAGCATCGCCCTAAGGAGGCCCGCATTCTCCTCGCGACCGTGCGACGGGCCGGCGTTCAGACTGCGCTGGCGCAGGTCATCGTCCTGGAAGGCCAGGATCACCCGGCCCGATGTCGCCTCCACCGCCGGCCGCCGATAGCCGAGCCGCAGTGTGAAGCTGATGTCGCCCGTCCCGGCGGCATTGGCGATCACCACCGTCTCGCCCTCGTTGAGCACGACGAGATGGGCCGATTGCGCGGTTTTGGCGCTCAGCTTTTCCATGGCCGGCGCTGCGACCTCGACGAGCTGTCGCGCCCGCGGCGTACGCATGCCGAGCTCGAACAACCGGTTGCTGAGCGTCAGCTCCTCAGTCGCCGGGTCGCGGTTGAGATAGCCGCGCTCGACCAGCACGAACAGCATGCGGAAGATTTCGCCCTTGGAGCGGCCGAGGCTCTCGGCGATGGCGCGGGTTGAAAGCGGCTTCTGGGCAGCCGCCAGCAGCTCGATGATCTCGAGCCCTTTCTCCAAAGCGGGGGCGGGATAAGGCCCCGGCCGGCTGCTTGGCTCGACGTGAAGCTGCTCCATGCACGGCTCCCACTCAGTTCATTAGCGAAGCTTGACTGCATATATGCAGCTGTTACCCTTGCGTTACGTCACTCGCAAGCTGCGCGGCGTATTTGCACCCCGGAGACCGTTGAGGGCTAGTATTTATTCGCCCGAAGAGGTGGGTGTCGGTCGAATTCGCGCGAAGCCGGGAGAGTGACGCAGGAGAGGCCTTCAAGACGAAAGCAAAGCTGCATCGCAAGAAATGATCGGAAGAGGGAGAGCGATCATGAAGGCAGGGTTCAAGGCGGCCGTGGCGATGTTGGGTTTTCTTGCGGCAGGCTTGCTGTCGAGCGTCGAGGCACGTGCCGACAAGCTGGCCGATATTCTGTCCAAGGGCGTGGTGCGCATCACCGTCTTCGCCGATGTTCCGCCCTTCGGCATGATGAACGCCAATCGCGAGCTCGAGGGCTTCGACATCGACATGGCGAATCTGGTCGCCAAGGCGCTCGGCGTTAAGCTCGAACTGCTGCCGGTGCCGGCCGCCAGCCGCATTCCCTTCCTGCTCACCGACAAATCCGACATGAACATCGCGGCGATGTCGATCACCGCCGAGCGGGCTCGCCAGGTCATGTACAGCGCCCCCTATGCCGACACTTCGCTGGCGGTCTATGGCGCCAAGGGGCTCGCCCTGAAATCGGCGGCGGATATCGGGCGCAACCGCGTCGCCGTCGCCAAGGGCACGACCGAGGATCTCGTCCTGACCGCGCTCGTGCCCGGCGCCGATATCATGCGTACCGAGGACAATGCGACGGCTGTCCAGGCCTATCTCTCCGGCCACGCCCAATTGCTGGCGGCCAACAGCGTCGTAGTCGTCGAGTTGGCGAAGAAGAATCCGGCGAAGGAGTTCGATTTCAAGTTCGCGCTGCGCCGCGCGCCTGCCCATGTCACCGTTCGGCTGGGCGAGCACACTTTGCTGCGCTGGCTCGACACGCTGATCTTCCAGAGCACGCTGAACGGCGATCTCGACGCGCTGCACCAGAAGTGGCTCGGCGGCCCGATGCAGCCCTTGCCGGCACTCTGAGCCGGGCGGGCAGGGCGGCGCAGCGGGAAGGAAGCGCATGTCGAAGCATGATTTCTCGCGCGAGGAGTTCGCGACGCGCCGGGCGGCTGTCGGCCGGGCGATGGCGGAGCGGGGGCTGGACTGGCTGATCCTGTTCCACCCGGTCTCGATCCGCTGGCTGACCGGCTCGGACGCCAAGAGCTACCAGGAATTCCAGTGCCTGCTGGTGCCGGGTTCCGGCCCTCTGACGATCATGGCGCGGGAGGGCGAACGCAACGAATTGCAGGACGAGGCGCTGGTCGACCGGATCGAGAGCTTCGGCGGCGGCGAGAACGAGGACGCGATTCCGCGCTTCGAGCGGCTTGCCGATGAGCTTGGCCTGCTGCGTGCGCGCTGCGGCATGGAAGTGCCGGCCTATTATCTGCACCCGCATCACTATGTCCGCCTGCGCGAACTGCTCGGCTCCAGCCTGGCGGCCGAGACGACCGATCTCGTCCATGATCTCAGTCTGGTGAAGTCGCCGGCCGAGATCGCCTATATCCGCCGGGCGAGCGCGATCGCCGATGAGGCAATGGCGGTGTTCGCGGCCGGGCTGCGGCCGGGGCGCAGTGAGCTGGCTGTGGCCGGCGATGTCTATTGCGCATTGCTGGCCCGCGGCAGCGGCCTTTCGGCCAGCCCGATCAATCTCGTCTCGGGCGCGCGCTCGGCCTATAGCCACGGCGCCCCGACCGAGCGGGTGCTGCAGTCCGGTGATTTCGGCAGCGTCGAATATGGCGCGACATGGCGCCGCTATACCGCGACCATTGGCCGCCAGTTCTGCGTCGGCCAGCCGACGGCGCGCATGCGTGAGCTCTACGAGACCGTGCGGCGGGCCTGCGACGCCTGTATCGCCGAGATCCGGGACGGTGCGCCGGCGACCGCGCCCCATGAGGCGGCGAAACAGCTGATCGCCGCCGCCGGGCTCGAACATGGCCGCGTGCACACCTCCGGCTACGGGCTGGCACCGGGTTTCCCGCCGAGCTGGGGCGAGCCGGTCCACATGATCGGTGGCGCCCGCCATGTCTTGCGCGCCGGCATGGTGCTCAGCGTCGAGCCGCCGGTCTTCCTCGGCGATGAAGGATTGGGAGCCCGCATCATCGACAATGTTCTGGTGACGTCGCAGGGCTGCGAGCCGTTGTCGCGCCGCTCGCGTGACCTCATCACCGTCGCATGAGCGCATTCGGATCGTCAGGAAGGCGCGTAAGCTGCTGAGGGGGCGGTCTGGCCGCAGGCGAGCGGCCGTCTTCGGGAGGTCGCGACCTCAGCCGCGGGGCAACAGTGAAGGCCCGCCGCGTGCATTATCGACGACCAGTATGAGCCTGGCGCGGGCATCTGCCTTTCGGGTCTTGCGTTGTGCCAGGAGGCGCTTGGTCCTCAGCATCTGCTGAATACGCGATAGAGATTTCCTGTTTTGCTTCATCTGGGTCCCCTCGACTGCCAGTACCGATGATGGCTGATCGAAGCCGGGCGTTCAGCCCCCAAATGGGGGATCGATGATCTCACCATGTCTGGTCAGGGGGCGGGAGCGGGCGACGCTTCCAGCTTTTCGCGCGCAGGAGAAGGTGCCGCCGCCGAGCTCCAACAAGGGTGGGGGATCGTGGTGGAGCCGCTGCGGGAGCCCGGCGGGAAGTTTCGGTTCCCATCTGTCTCCCTTGGTGCTATCTCGTTCCGCGTCGCGCCGGTTCTGGGAATGGCTGGCGCGCCCGATTTGTGAGTGATAAGATGCACTTACGAGACGGCGGGGTATAGCGCAGCCCGGTAGCGCATCTGCTTTGGGAGCAGAGGGTCCCAGGTTCGAATCCTGGTGCCCCGACCATTCTCGAAAAGGCTCGGCCGGCAGGCGGCGAAGACGAGGAAGAGCATGACGGCGCGCATCTATTGCCCCGCCCGGACGGCGATGCAGTCGGGCACGGCCAAGACTGGCCGCTGGCTCCTCGAATACGAGCCGGAGCGCCCGCGTGAGATCGAGCCGCTGATGGGCTGGACCTCGTCGAGCGACATGAAGAGCCAGCTGAAGCTCTGGTTCGACAGCGCCGATGAGGCGGTCGCCTATGCGCAGCGCAACGGCATCCCCTACCGGCTCGAGCAGCCGCATCAGCCGAAGCGGCGGCCCATGGCCTATTCGGACAATTTCAAGTTCAACCGCGTCGGGCAGTGGACGCACTGACGCCCCGCGCTTCCGGCGGGGCTGCCAGCCCTTCGCATCGCTACGGGCCCGTAGCTCAGCTGGATAGAGCAGCAGCCTTCTAAGCTGCTGGTCGCAGGTTCGAATCCTGCCGGGCTCGCCATTTTTCTTGAGATGCAAATGGGATATTTGCCCACGGGCTTGTAGGTTCCGGGCGTTGTGGACTGGCCGGTTGCGTCAGCTGCTGGCAGGGCCTCCACAGGCAGGCAAGACTCAGAATTCTCCCACCTGGCGCCATCCATCCCATCGTCTGGGAGAAGGCAGGCCGGCGGTCTTGCCCAACTGGATCTGCCCGGAAGCCTCTGAGACGAAAAAAAGCGGCGCCTAACGGCGCCGCCTGACCTTGATGTATCTGCGCAGTGCTCCGAGAGCTGCGCTCACAATTACAAGGCTGTTCGCGAGAAATGCGGCGACCTCGTATATGTTTTCCATCGCTCGCCACCTCCTCCGGGGGGGAGCTGATGACAATGTCATCGTAGACAAAGTCCCGGATTCCAGTGGGCAGCATTGCGTCAGGTACAGTTTCGACTCTGTCTGCAGATAAGGTGGTCGCTGGTCGGCGGATGTTCAAGGCGTCCGAGTCTGGGCCAGACTGATCTCGATCCTCGCCCTGTCCTGTATTGCATATTGACGATGGCGCGCCCGTTCGCCTGATGAGTCCAAATGGCCGGTCTTGCTTTTGCTCGCCGGCGGGTTCTGCCGAGCGGATCTGTCGGTAGACCCAGCGGCAGACCCGCCGACCGCGTCCAAACCGATCGCGCCTTACGGTGCAGACTTGGCGACGCCGGCGCGGCCTGCGGCAATGCCGTCCGCGATAATACTGGGTGAATTCTGCAGGCGTTTCGTCGAGCTGGCGATTGTAACGAGAGGCAGTTCAGACGCCCGTGCTGTCTCGCTCGCGACTGCGGCCCCGATCGCGGTGACAGCCTGCCGAATACCGGACTTAAACAGCTAGCCTTTTTCGGTATGTGCGCCTGTCCTGAATGGAGACGCCGATGGCGCCCGCTCAATGCCGCGCCGCCCGTGCTCTGCTCGACTGGTCGCAGGCTGAGCTTGCGCAATCGGCACATATCGGGCCCAGCACCCTCAAGAATTTCGAGGGCGGCCGGTCGGCGCCTATGCCCCACAACCTCGCTGCGATCCGCTCAGCGCTCGAAGCCGCTGGGCTCACTTTCCTCGTGGAAGGTGAGGCGATCGATGGGGGCTGGTATCCGACTCGGAATGGACGCGTAGCGATGGCGTGAAGCGCACGCGATCCGTGCGCGCCCTGGATCGACTGCGTACGCTGCTGCTCTTTCTGAGGAGGCTTGTTTCCTTGGCCGTCCGCCCGGCATCATTGTGTCGAACAGCCCCAAAGGCACGGCTCGCGCGCGGTGCTGGGCCTTTGTGCGTTGTTTGGAACTATGTCTGATCTTTCCGTTCGAAAGATTGCGAGGCCGGTCTCGCTCATGCGGGGGCGGGCTTTTTCTGTCGAGACAACAGAACGGAAGCCTCAAGGCCAGGCCGTTTGCCGAAGGATATCCGTCAGGCAGCTTGTCTCTGTGTTGGCCCGCCCAATATGGGTCGGCCGAAAGGGGGCATCCGACAGATTGGCGTGCCGGGCCTCCGACGGCGTCAAGCCGAATTCTCGTTTGAAGGCACGGCTGAAACTTGACGCGTCCGCGAAGCCGAACTCTTCCCCGATCGATAGTATCGATCGCGAATTGGCGTTGATGGTGAGTTCGTCAAAACACCGCCTCAAACGCTCGCGCTGGATATAGGCCTTCACGCCTCCTTCATTCTCGAACAATCGGTAAAGCTGCGAGCGAGACATGGCGGCCTTGCGACAGAGGAGCTCCGGAGTCAGGTCACTACGGTGCAGGTTCTGATCTATAATGCGGCGGATAATCGCCTTTTTCGTCATGGCGATGGGGGCTGCTCCGAGAATGCCATTGTCGTGTGATGGCGCGATACACGCCAGCAGCATTGCGTGAATCGCGGTTTGCAGAGCGGGTGCATGTGTTTCGGGAAACTCCGGTGCGGAGCGAGCCAGAAGCTCGACGAACTCCGCCAGAAGTACCCCCATCTGATCGGTCAGAGGCCGGCCTTCGGCGGCCTCGAAAGCAGGAGTCAAATCAGGAAAGGCATCGCGCGGCAGGTAAAGCTGCAGGCGCTCGTCTTCATCGCGGAAACTGATGATTTCACGGCCCAACGATGCGGCGAACGGCACGCCTGCCGGCACGTCAATCGAACGATTCCCTCCCGCATCGGCGAGCGTTCGTTTCCGGCCGATGGCAATGTTCCAGTGATCTATCGAGTCGCGACGAATATGCTTAGCTGTGCGGGAGGCCAGCAATCTCGGAGCCTTGACCCGGCTCAGGCTGAATTTGCCAAAATTCCAAGTCTCGCTGGTTGCCTCAAAGCCCCCGATGGACGCATCAGATTGAACATCGAATAAATCAAACCAGCCGCGCCAGGCATCAAGTTGCTGGGATTTCGGCAAATCCAATGTTGTAAAAATTTTTGCGTCCATAGGGTGCGGTTATATTTAACTTCGCGCCGGAGCAAGAACTCTGCGCCACCTTGGCCGAGCCGGTTGAGTTTTTCCGGCGGTGATCGCATGCGAAGCAATTTGAGCAGCGCTTCGACCCTCTCGGTCTCGCTCGCACGGGGCAGGGCCTTTCTCTGTGAGACTGCGCTCAGATCGAAAGCAGTCTCTGATCGCCGCGATCTCCAGTGGGTGCGTTGTCATCAGTGGCGGAAAGAATTTTACGCCGCCTACCCCTGAAAAACAAAGCGATGAGCGCATCAGGCGCGCTGTCCGAACCGGCGCCTGATGACGGCAGAACAGAAGACAGGCGGTGGCCTGGTAAAAGTCAGTTCGGCGTTGTGGAACTACGCCGATGCCGGGGCGGAGGAGGCAAAGGGCGGCGTCTGCGTGCTCGCCAGCTGTGGACGCGCCGCGTCGGGCCTTGCGATCCGAGGGCCGGCGGAGATCCGGGTTGCCTCGGCTGCGGCGGGCCCTGCATGAACTCGGCCCGCATCTCGTCGAGCGTCTTTGCAATATCCGCCGGCAACTCGCCGGCTGCCGATCGGTTTGTTGCCACCGCAAGGCCGCCCCCGAGGAGGACCGTCATAAACAGGCGCCGATGCATTCGAACTCCAATTCGCTGAACCTGGTCTCAACCCCTGTCAGGGCCTGCAAGGACTTTACGCGCTTCGCCGCACCCTGAAATAGAGCCAGGGCAGGAGGAAAGCACTCACGATCGTGCTGATCAGCAGGAGGCCAAAGTTGTTGGCTGCGACATTGCCGCCCACCACGGCGTCGTGGACGTGCACGATCGTCACGCCCAGGTGGAATATCACCACGTAGACGATGACGGCGGCCTTGAAATCCAAGGTTCGCCAGGACGCCACGAAGGCCATGACACCCATTGCGATGTCGGCAATGCCGATTTCGGTCTCGAAGGGGCTTGGTGCCCAGCCGATCGAAGCAGAAGCGATGCCGGGAAAGAAAACGTGGAAGATGCCGGACCACGTGCTGCCAATCCCCAGAAACAGAAGCAGCAGCCAGTCGAGCAGCCGGGCCTCATATCGCGCCGGCTTGCCTGCGAAGGCGGCAACGACGAACGAAAGGACGAATAGAATCGGGACGAGGTTGCCCAGTATTGCCCTGATCAACGCTTCCATATTTCGCGCGGCGCCCCATGTGACGTTACGGAGGGCAGCAGTATCTGAGTCCTGACGAGAGGCCTATCCCTGCGTTTCGCGGACCCTGTCGGCGCGGCAGTCGCCTTGGCGCTCGCCCCGCAATACCGGCTCGATCCGGCAAGACCCCATTCGATAAGCGTTGAGCCGGACGCGCAGTCGCGCTCACGGGACGAGTCCGGGATGCTGCGCCGATAGCTGCCGCACAGCCCGTGCGATCTGCCCACGGCCCGCTATCACCTGATCGGGAGCCGAATTCGGTGCAATGCCTCGCTTGTCCGACCGTGGTCCTGCTCTCGCCGCTATCGAAGGCACGAGTGACTGGTGTCGCAAGTCTTCCGCCGGCGCGGCCCTTCAGCCGGCGCGGGCGGCGGCTTTTTTCTCGAGGGCGTGCTGCTCCTCGGAGAGGCCGTTGCGCCAGTAGCTGACGATCAGGTGCTGGTCGAGGCCCGGGCGCAAACGCTGGCGCGTCGCGCTACGCAGCTGCCGGAACGCCTCGTGTTCCATCGCGGCCCAGACATAGAGGCTGGGACCGTCCTGGTCCCAGTCGAGCGCCTCGAATGCCGCCAGCAACTGTGGAGCGGCATCGCTCTCAGCCTGGTCGCGATGCAGCCAGCGCACCGTGACGCCGGCCGGGGCCTGCAGCACCTGCTCCTCCTGCGCGTCCGCGACTTCGATCATAGCGAGCCCTCGCGCAGCGCCGGGCAGGTTCGCCAGCATGCGAGCAACGGCCGGCAGGCCGGTCTCGTCGGCGAGGAAGAGGTAGCGCTCGGCATCGCGCAGTCCGCGCCCGCCGGGGCCGGCCATGCCGATCCGGTCGCCGGCCCGGGCGCGCTCGGCAAAGGCCGAGCCGGGACCCGTATCGCCGTGCAGAACGAAGTCTATGGCGAGCGTACCCGCGGCGACGTCGATCTCGCGGATCGTGTATTTGCGGACGGCCGGGCGCTGTTCGGGCGGCGGCTGGTTGATCAACCCGTCCTCGCTCAGCATCGGCCAGACCGGCTCGGCAAGGCCCGCCGGCGGGATGAACAGGCGCACATGCAGCGCTTCCAGCGTGTCGAAGCGCGCCAGATCCTCGCCGTGGAAGCGGATGCGGCGCATATGCGGGGTCAGCGTTTCGGTGTCGGTGACGGTCAACACCCTGAAATCGGGCAGGAGCGAGGGACCGCTGCCATCACCTTGCCAACCGATGGCGGGCGCGCTGCCGGCAGGCGCGAGCTCGACGACATGGCTCGCGATCGCGAGCTTCATTGCCTGCAGTCCGGCGAGGTTCGGTGCCTCGACGCGCGCCAGGAGTTCCTGCTTCGCCAGGCGCAGCACAGCCTTACTGCCGTCGAGAACGATCAGTGTCGCGCCCTCCCGCTCGCTCACCGTCGCATGGTGCTCGACGAGATGCTCGCAGAGCGCGCGCAGCAGCGCGGCCGGGTCGGCGAGGCTGAAACGCGCCTCGGCGCAAAGGATCGTCATGATCGGAAAGCCTTTCTGCTCGTGCGCCGCTGGCTTTTCAGCGCTGGCCTTTGGCTGTCCCGTCGATCCAGAGCGTGCCTTCGAGCGGGATCGCCGAGAACCGCGTCGAGATCTCGTTCAGCGTCGCCTGCGGGTCGAGATCGGCGAAGCGCTCGGGATGGATCCACTTCGCCAGCGCCTCGATCGCCACGATGTGCAGCGGGGTGTCGTTGAAGAGCTGCCAAAGCCCATAGGCCCGGCCGTTGCGCACGGCACTGAGCGCGCTGATGCCCGGGCTGGCGAGCAGGGTGGCGAAGCTGCGCGCGCCTTCCTCCGGCGAAATGCCGAGTCCGAGCACGAGGCCGCCGCGCCGGGCGAGATGCACGCCGCCCGTCGCGACATAGATCGCAGGGTCGGCGGCCAGCAATTGCTCGAGGCTGATCTGGCCGGTCGCGCCGGGCAGGATGGAAGCTGCGATGTTGCGGCCGCCGGCCAGCGTGATGAACTCGTCGAAAGTGCCTTTGCCGGGCGACTGGCAGCAGTCGAAGCCGCCGGCATGCGCATGCATGAAGACGCTCGGCCGTTCGGCGTCGCGTACGCGGCTGGCGAGCACGGCGCGCCGCGCCTCGTAGAAGCGGATATAGGCCTCGGCCTGCTCCTCGCGGCCGATCAGCTTGCCGAGCACGCGCAGGCTCGGCACCGTGTCGCGCAGCGGCTGCAGGTAGAAGTCGACCACGGCGACCGTGATGCCGGCCGCCTCGAAACGCGCGACGAGATCGCCCGGGCCGCGCCGCGTTCCGGCGAGCGATTGGCTGAGGATCACGAGGTCCGGCGCCAGCGAGACGGCTTTCTCGAATGAGAAGCCGTCCTGCGTACCGCCATCGCCGACCGTCGGCACGGTCTCGATCGCCGGGAATTTCGCGGCGTAGCGGGCATAGGCGTCGGGGTTCTGGCGCTTATGGTCGCTGCCCCAGCCGGCGAGCAGGCTGATCGGGTCGGGATGCAGGAGGCCGAGCCCGTTGAGCTGGCGCCCCTGGGCCAGCACGATTCGCTTCGCCGGCCCTGGCAGCGTCACCATACGTCCGGCGAGGTCGGTGACGGTGACCGGCTCGGCCGCCGCCGGGGCGGCGAGCATTCCAAGGGCAAGAAGAATTGGGATCAGCTTCGTCGCGATCCGCTTCAGCCGGACGATCATCGGGCGCTACCCCCCTGAACGGGTGCCTCGGCGAGCGTGAAAGCCACGGCGCGCGAGAGCATGGCGGGAATGACGGAAACATGGTTCTCGCCGGCGAAGACGACATGCTCGCAGTCGAGGTGACCGGAGGCGGCGAGGCTGCTTGCCATCTCGGCGGCATTGTCGACCATGCGGGCCTTCTCGAGGCGGGTGGCGCGTTCGGGGAAGCGAAGCGGATCGGTCTTCTGTTCTTCGCCACCGACGGTGATCAGCAGCCTTGGCTGCATGATCGGCGCCGGGCTGCGCAGGAACTGCGCCCGCGTGGCGAGGATGCCGCGCTCGTTCCACCAGATCGAAGGGCTGCCCGCGACGAGGCTGCGGAACAGCCCCGGTCTGTTGAACAGGGCGTGCAGGGTGAAAAGCCCGCCGAAGGAATGGCCGGCGAGCGCGAGTCGTGCCCGGTCGATCGGCGCGAGATCTGCCACCATCGGGAGCAACTGCGTCTCGATCAGGTCGAGGAACCGGTCGGCACCGCCACCGTCCGGCAGCAGGTCCTGCCGCCGCCGCTCGGCATCGAACGGGGCTGCGCCGGGATAGCCGATCCCGACGATCACCGCCGGGCAAACGCCGCTCACCTCGGGCCGGCCCCCCTGCAGGCGGGCGGCGGTCAGCGCCGTCGCGAACAGCGCGTCGCCATCGACCAGCACCAGGACCGGAAAGCCTGCGGCGGGAGGCACCTCGGGAGGCACCGCGACCAGCAGGCGATAGGGCTGGCCCTGCGCCGAGCGGATATCGAACTGGCGTGCATGCGGCAGCGCGACCGCGACGCCGGGCGAGAACTCGCCCGGCCTGTTGCTGGCGGATGTCGTGCGCACGCCGTCCGTCCTCACCAGCGATAGGACAGCGTCGCCAGCACCGTCCGGCGCAGTCCGAAGGAGCACTGCACGGCGCCGTAGCAGCCGGCGACATACTCCTTGTCGAACAGGTTCTGGGCGTTGACCTGAACCTTCCAGCCCTTCATCGCGGCATTGGCGGCGCTGAGATCATAGCTGATCGCCGCATCGACTAAGGCGTAGTCGTCGGTGAAGAAGGTGTTGCCGGGGTCGCCCGCACCCTTGCCGACATAGCGCACGCCGGCGCCGAGCCCGAGACCGGAGAACAGGCCGGTCTTGAAAGTGTAGTGCGCCCAGAGCGAGGCCATGTGGCGCGGCACGACGGGCGGCCGCTTGCCGAGATCGGCACCGTTGCTCTTGGTCACCTCGGCGTCGGTATATGCATAGGCGGCGACGAGATCGAGATTCTCCAGAACCGTGGCGCGCGCCTCGAACTCGAAGCCGCGGGCCCGGATTTCGCCGGTCTGGATCTGGAAGCCGACATTGTTCAGATCGGCGGTCGGCACATTGGTCTGCGTCAGGTCGTAGAGCGCCGCCTGGAAGAAGGCGTTGTAGCCGGGCGGCTCGTATTTCAGGCCGACTTCGAACTGCTCGCCTTCTGTCGGCTTGAACGGGCTGCCGCCGAAGCTCGTTCCAGCCACGGGCTCGAACGAGGTCGAATAGCTCGCATAAGGCGCAAAGCCGTTGTCGAAATTGTACATCAGCGCGACGCGCCCGGTATTGGCGGTGTCGTCCTGCTTGGTCAGGGCGCCGTTGGTCATGGCACGCGTCCGGGCCATGGCGCGGTCGAAGCGGCCGCCGACCAGCAGCGAGAGCCGGTCGAGGTTGATCTGGTCCTGCAGATAGACGCCGTACTGCTCGGAGAGCTGCGTCGTGCCGGGGGTGGCGGGGACCGCAAAGGGCCGGCGGCCATAGACCGGGAAGAAGGCATCAAGCGGCTGCACCGTGCCGCCGGCGCCAGTGAAGGCCGTGCCGTCGGCCCAGTAGCCGTCGACGCCGAACAGGAGCTTGTGCGTCAGCGGCCCGGTGCGGAAATCGGCCTGGAGCTGGTTGTCGACCCCGAAGGTCTGGGTCTTTTCGTTCGACGCGGTGACGCGCCGGTTGAGCGTGCGCTGGTTGGCTGCGAGCGAAGCGACCGCGACCGTCCGGTTGCGCGATTCGAGGTCGCTGTAGCGCAGGTTCTGGCGGAAGGTGAAGACGTCGTTGAAGCGATGCTCGAAGGCGTAGCCGAGGTTGAGCGCGTTGCGGCTGTAGCCCTCATAATTCGGCTCGCCCGGGAAGAGATTGCTGCGGATGCGGCCGTTCCGGTTCGGCAACGCGGTGCCGACGGACGGAATGAAGCCGTAGAAGCCGGTCTCGGGGTCGCGCTGGAACGAGGTCAGCAGCGTCAGGCTCGTCGCCGCATTCGGCTGGAAGGTCAGCGATGGCGCGATGTAGAGCCGCTCCTCCTTTGTGAAGTCGACCTGCGTGTCGGCGGCGCGTCCGAGCCCGACGAGGCGATAGAGGATCGTCTTGTCCGGCGTCACCGGCCCGCCGATGTCGAAGGCGAGCTGGCGGCGATCATAGCTGCCGAGCACCAGCTGGACCTCGCCATGCGCCTGCTCCTGCGGGCGCTTGCTGACCATGTTGATCAGGCCGCCCGGCTTGACCTGGCCGAAGGTGATCGAGGACGGCCCGCGCAGCACCTCGACGCGCTCCAGCCCCCAGGGCTCGGCGATCGGCACGAGGAAGTTGACGCCGCGCTGCAGGCGCAGCCCGTCGAGATTGTTGATGAAGCCGGCACTGCCGCCGCTGCCGCCGAATCCGCGGATGAAGACGCTGTCGTAACGTCCTGAGGAGAGTCGGGTTTCACCCAGAACGCTTGCGCTGTAGCGCAGCGCCTGGCTGACGCTTTGCACGCCCTGGTCGTCCATCTGCGCGCGCGGTACGACGCTGACCGATTGCGGCGTCTCGATCAGCGGCGTGTCGGTCTTGGTCGCGGTCGCGCTGCGCCGCGCGACATAGCCGTCGACCGGCCCGTTCGCCCGCTCGCCCTGCACCTCGATCGTCTCGAGGCCGATCGCGGGCTCGCTCTGAGCGTGGCTCGAGCCCGACCAGCCGACGATAATTGCCGCGAGCGCGACCGAGGCCTTGGCCACAGCGCGATTGCCGATGATGAAGTTCATGAACCCGACCTTTGCCCCACCACCTCGCGGTGGATTACCCAGGCGGGTTGTTTCAGGAACGGCGCCTCGGGGGCAACGAAGTCGGCTTTCGATCGCGGCAGTAATTCTTTCGCTGCAGTTTCGAACCGCTTCAACGAGAGAATAGCCTGCGCTGGACCAGCGGCGATCAACGCAACGCACTCGGCGGAATGCCGAAACGCTTGCGGAAGGCGCTCGAGAAATGCGCCGGACTGTAGCCGACGCGGAAGGCGGCGACGGCGACGCTGGCCTCGCCGCTGGCGATCATGGCGTGGGCCTGTTGCAGCCGATATTCTTGGAGATAGCCGAAGACGCTGGTGCCGAACTGGGCGCGGAAGGCCGAGGTCAGCTTGCTCGGATTGAGGCCGGTGCGGCGCGCCAGCTCCGAAAGGCTCGGTGGATCCTGCACCGACTCCTCCAGGATCTCGCGCACGGCCTGGATCTGGTCGCGGGTGCGCGCATCGAGCTTCGCCGGCCGCACAGGCCGCTCGCCGATGATCTCGTTGAGGGCGAGTGCTCCAAGCTCGAGCGCCTTGCCGGCGAGATAGAAGCTGCGCAGCGAATCGGCGACGCGACATTCGGCCATCTGGAGGGCCAGAGAACGCAGTTCGGCGTTCGCCGGGCGGACCCAGAGCCCGGCATCGTCGGGTCCCGAGACCAGCAGCAGCCGGGAGAGTTCGGCGCCGAATTCCTGTGCCACGAAGTCGAGCTCGAATTGCATCAGCGCGCAGCGCACCGCTCCGCCCGCTAAGCCGGTGCGTTGCTGGATATGCTCGCCGCCATTGGCGGCCACGAGCAGTGCCGGGCCTTCGATCATCACCGGCGGCCGGTCGTCGAGCTCCAGCGTCTGGCGCCCGTCCAGCATCACGCCGACCTTGAGTCCGGGCCGCATCGGACCGGTGACGCTTTCCCCTTCGGCGATGAAGAACGTTCCGGCAGAGAGCGAGAGGCTGCCCGAGAACAGCTTCAGCATTTCGCCTGACGAATGTGCGGGAACAGGACCAGATGGCATCGCGACCTCGGGAGATCGCGTCATGATACCGGGCGTGAGGCAAAAAGTAAAATAAATCAGTAGTTTATATGAGTTCCAAGTTTGCAGATGCGTGAGGCGTCAGCCGTCTGGCTCGAGGGTGTCATCCGCAGCATCTGCCGCCGCGCTGCGAGAAGGCGCGCTGGCGGCAGGAGAAGAAGATGATCTGCTGGTCGCTGGCCCGCCGGCGCAGCGCGTCGAGCATCCGCTCGATGCGGTCGCCTCGCTGTCAACTTTTTTTGCCGCTGTCTGCATTGCAGCAGCTTCTCTCCCCTGGCTACGGCAGAGCGGGCGGCCTCGCGCACGGGCGGGCGCGAATTGAGCGTGGGTTGTTCGATCAAGGCGGCGATCTCCTCGACCAGCTTCACGGCCGGCGAGTGCGTGTCGCCGGCCGTTCGCACGATCCGTCCTTAGCCCGGCTGAGTAGGCCTGCCGTCTGAGCGAGCTTGGCTTGAAGCTTCTGCATCTGGCCGTCGTCGGCTAACAGCTGCATGCGCTGTTCCCGGAGCTGTGTCGGCCTGGCGCTCGCACTGGCCCTTCCACATGTCTCGGTTGTTCGTGATCCGCTCGAAGGCTGGGTGGATGTCCGATGACGGCCACTTGTCGGTTTGAGCGAACTGCCGGCGCGGGTGCAACTTCCGCTGATCATGGGCGACCGGAAATGTGCCGACGATTGGCAAACTGCGGTGCAGCCAGAAGGCGATCGTTGAGCGGCAACCAGCCTGTGTTGCCGGAAGGGGCGGCCGCAGTCTCCGCCTCCTTGATCGTGAGTGCCGTCGAGGAGGCGGGCGGTTCCGGCAGCGACATCGCCGTGCTCGAGTGGCCGGACCTAGCCCTAAGGGGCTGCCAAGGCGGTGCTAATGTCTTTTCACGAAGTGAAAGATGGTGTCCGCTGTCATCGATGTTGCGGCGTTCGGCGGAATTGCGTGCGCCGCTAGCTTGTCCGGAGTATAGGTTTCGGCCATATCCACGTGGTCGAACCCGTCAAATAATGAGAGTAGCCGCCGCTCGGCATCGAGGGTGCCGAAGGATCTGACGTGATCGTGCTGACCAAAAAGACGCTCCCGCTCGAGATGGGGCATCGAAAGATCCATGTCCTCGCGATAGTAATTGGAAAAAAACGGGACGCAGAAGGTATGGAATCCGCCGGGAGCGATCGCTGCATTCATGTCCTTGATCGTTCTGTGCAGATCGGACGGTATATGTTCGAGAACATGTGAATGAACGAAACCCTGAACTGATTCCTTCTCAAAATAATCAAGCGGGCGCGTCAGGTCGATTTGTCTAACTGGTCTCTCGACCCACGGGTAGAATGACGGATCGTAGTCCGCTGGCTGGTAGTCGTCGCCATATTTTTGCGTCAGCAGAGCCGTAATGGCGTGTTCAGGCGCGCAATGAACGACCGGGAGGCCGTTCGGAGGCGGCGCCAAGTCTCTCAAGACACAATACATGAAGCGTGTTCTCTCTTTCGAGCCACAGCCCGCGCACCGAACAAGTCTACGCCCGCGGTAATCGCCAAACTTGGTGGAGTGGCAGACCGGGCAGGCCGGTTCAGTCATTGCAGTGGTTCCTGGTTCGAGAGTCGGGCTACCGAATATCATTCGCTGACAGATCGCAACTTCCTCAGCTTTCTTTGCGCAGCTTTTCTTTGTCGGGAGTATCCGATGAACCGCGCTGTGGCTCGGGTTCTGAGCCCATAAAGGTTGCGGCGCTGGCGGCCAGCTTCATAGAGGCCTTGGATGGGGCGCTATGATCTGAGCGAGGCTGAGTGGCGGCTGGTCGGGCCGCTGTTGCCGAACAAGCCGCGCGGAGTTGCGCGTGCCGACGATTGGCGGGTGATCACCGGCATTTTCTATGCGCTTCGGACCCGGCTCGCCCTGGCGTGACCTGCCGAGCCGCTACGCGCCACCGACCACGGTCTACCCTCGAACAGGGCGGTGGTCGGTGCTCTGACAGGCGGCTTGCCACCAGCCACCCTCCTCGTCGCCGATCGCGCCTATGACGCCCGGGCCGTCATCGACCTGATCCGGTCGCGCGGTGGGCAGGCGCGCATCCCAACTCAGGGAGATCGCAAGGTCCAACGATCGGTTGATCCGGCCATCTACCGCCAGCGCAACGAGATCGAGCGCTTCTTCTGCAAGCTCAAGCACCTCAACCGAGTCGCAATCCGCTTCGACAAACTCGCCCGATACTTCCTCGCCACCGTCCTGCTCGCCTCAACCAGACTCTGGCTTAGAGCTTGTGAGGCCACAACCTGGCAGGCACTGCTGGCGCTCGGCTGCAAGATCGGCAAGCTCGAAGGCGGAGCGGCTCGACGCACGCCGGCTCTGTCTTCCGGTGCGGCCGCCGCCTGTGGAATCGGCGCCGAGGCGATCAAGGCGCAGCTGGTGGCCGTCGCGGCAAGCGACTGGTGAGCGATCGTGGCGACAGTGTCGCTGATCGGGCTTGTGCCCATTCGCGATGCGAAAGCGAACTCTGGGGAGCCGCTGTCGTGCGCTGCCGTGTATCCTGCTTGGAGCTGGCTTCTGGGGGCGGCCAAGCTATGCGAGGCCGCCGCCGCCAGTGGGCTCAGGCTACCGCCGCAACCGATGCGTTCTTGCCCGGCTCGTGGCCTTCGAGGTTGGCGATCGCCGCCGCGACGCCGCCGGCGCGGTAGGGCACCCCTGCTGCCGAAAAGCCCATCTCGACGCCGGAGAGCGCGCCGAGCAGGGCAAGCTCGTTGCACTCGCCGAGATGGCCGATGCGGAAGACCTTGCCGGCGACCTTGCCGAGGCCGGAGCCCAGCGAGATGTTGTATTTTTCCAGCGCGATCTTGCGGAAGCGGTCGGCATCATGGCTCGGCGGCATCAGCACGGCCGTGAGCACGGGCGAGTGCTCGGCCGGATTCTCGCAGAGCACTTCGAGGCCCCAGGCCTCGACCGCGGCGCGGCAGGCGCCGGCCAGGCGCTCGTGCCGGGCGAAGACATTGTCCAGCCCTTCCTCCTGCAGCATGGCGAGCGCCTCCTTCAGCCCGTAGAGGAGGTTCGTGGCTGGCGTATAGGGGAAGAAGCCGCCGGCGTTGATCTTGATCATCTCCTGCCAATCCCAGAAGGAGCGCGGCATCGTGTTGGTCTTCGACGCCGCGAGTGCCTTCTCCGAGACGGCATTGAAGCCGAGGCCGGGCGGCAGCATCAGCCCCTTCTGCGAGCCGGAAACGGTGACGTCGACCTGCCATTCGTCATGCCGGTAGTCGACCGAGGCGAGCGAGGAGATCGTGTCGACCATGAACAGGGCGGGGTGGCCGGCGGCGTCGATCGCCTTGCGAATCTCGGCGACGCGGCTGGTCGCGCCGGTCGAGGTCTCGTTATGGACGACCATCACGGCCTTGATCTTGCGGGCCTTGTCCTCGGCCAGCCGCGCCTCGATCGCGGCAGGGTCTGCACCGCGGCGCCAATCGCCGGGGATGAACTCGACCTGGATGCCGAAGCGCGTCGCGATGTTCTTCCACAAGGTCGCGAAATGGCCGGTCTCCGCCATCAGCACGGTGTCGCCGGGCGAGAGCGTGTTGACGATCGCCGCTTCCCAAGCGCCGGTGCCGGAGGAGGGGTAGATCACCACCGGCTGGCTGGTCTTGAACACCGCCTTGCTGCCTTCGAGCACATGCTTGCCGAGCGCGGCGAATTCGGCGCTGCGATGGTCGATGATCGGCATGGCGATGGCGCGCAGGATCCGGTCCGGAATCGGGCTCGGGCCGGGAATGTGCAGGAAATGACGCCCTTGCATGATCTTCTTGTCCTCCCAGAGGGTCAGGCGCTGTCACGCCATTCCGGGTCATTTTGCATTCATTTTTTTGAAGATCAATCTCGATATGGCATGCGATAATTGCGTGATGGGGCTCGACAGCGGGTGCGGGCCGACTTAGCGGTGACGCATGAGCGTGCCATTGCTTGATCCTTGCGACGAAACCGCCCCGGTGGACGAGGCGACGAAACCTGCTGCCTCCCTGCATGAAGGGCTTCTGGTCGCGCTGCGGGACTTCATCGTGGAGGGCAGCCTGGCCGATGGTGCGCGCGTGCCGGAGCGGGCGCTGTGCGAGCGTTTCAACATTTCGCGCACGCCGCTGCGCGAGGCGCTGAAGGTGCTGGCGGCCGAGGGGCTGATCGAGCTCTTGCCCAATCGCGGTGCGCGCATTCGCCAGCTTAGCCCCGAGGATGTCCGCGAGCTCTTCGATGTCATGGGTGGGCTCGAGGCACTGGCCGGGCGCCTGGCCTGTGAGCGGATTTCGGAGGCCGAAATCGCCGAAATCGAGCGCATGCATCATGAAATGTATCGGTTCTATCTGCGTCGCGAGATGCATGGCTATTTCCACTGCAATCAGGCGATCCACCAGATGATCGTCGCGGCCGCCGGCAATGCCATGCTGGCCGCGACCTATGCCGGCCTGGCCGGGCGGATCCGGCGGGTGCGCTATTCCGCCAATCTCGCCAAGGATCGCGACCGCTGGGGCGAGGCGATGCGCGAGCACGAGGTCATTCTCGATGCGCTGCGCCGACGCGCCGGCGCGGAGTTGTCCGAGATCCTGTTCCTGCATCTGCGCAACAAACAGAAGGCGGCGCAGGCTTCGTCCTGATCGGGATCGTCGGCGCGGCAGCGGCGTTTTCACCCCATGCATGCGCTGCTGTCTGCGGGAATCGCGATTGTCGCAGGAAATCGTCGCCAATTTTGTGATCGGCAAATTTTGGATTGAATGCAAAAATTTTTGATCTAAGTTTTCTCCACAGCGCCGTCAGAGCGCAGTCATCGGGAGGGAGCGATCATGAAGCAGCACTGGCTTGCCGCGACCGCAATCTTGGTAGCAGGCATCGGCCCCGCGGCCGCCTGGGAGCCGACCAAGGCGATCGAGATCGTGGTGCCATTCTCGGCGGGCGGAGCGTCCGACCAGATGGCGCGGACGATGCAGGGCATCATCCAGAAGCACAACCTGACCTCGCAGCCGGTCATCGTCGTCAACAAGCCGGCCGCCGGCGGCGCCGAAGGCATGCTCGACATCCAGAAATCGGTCGGTGACGCCCACAAGCTGATCACCACCTCGAGTGGCATCTTCATGACGCCGATGGCGACCAAGCTGCCGCTGAACTGGCAGGACTACACGCCGGTCGCGATGATGGCGCAGGACTCCTTCGTGCTCTGGGTCAATGCCAAGGCGCCGTACCAGAATGCCGGCGACTTCATGGCCGCGGCCAAGGCGGCCTCGCCGCCACTCAAGGTCGGGGGCACCTCGTCGAAGCGTGAGGACAACCTGATCGTCTTCGCCATGGAGAAGGCCGGCGGTGTCAAATTCGCCTTCATTCCCCACACCAGCGGCGGCCAGACCTCGACGCAGCTCTCCGGCAATCATATCGACGCCAGCACCAACAACCCGGCCGAGGACGTCGCGAACTGGCGCGGCGGCGCGACCCGCCCGCTCTGCGTTTTCTCCGACCAGAAGATGACCTATTCGACCCCCGTCGCCGAAGGCAAATCCTGGGCGGACATTCCGACCTGCGCCTCCCAGGGCCTGAACGTCACCTACCAGATGCTGCGTGGCATGTTCATGCCGGGCAAGGTCACCAAGGACCAGCAGGCCTATTATGTGAGCCTCTTCAAGAAGGTCTCCGAGACGCCGGAATGGAAAGAGTACCTTGCGCGCAGCGCGCTGGTTCCCGACTACCGCGACGGCGAGGCCTTCGTGCAGTTCCTCAAGGCCGACGAGGCGAAGCACGCCAAGCTGATGGGCGACGCCGGCTTCATGGCCAAGTGAGGCCAACTCGGCACCGAAGCGCTTCGTCAGCTCTGCCCGGCCGTCATTTCGGGCGGAGCGAAGTGGAAGGCTCGGAATCCGTCGTAGGGCAGCGCCCTGCGATGGATCCCGGATCGGCGCCGCTACGCGGCTGGTCCGGGATGAGCGCGCGGGAGATGATCGATGTCGGGTTCAGCTGAAACCGAAGCTCCGGAGCGCGGCATCTCGCGGCGCCCGGTCGAGATCGCCACGGCCGCGATCCTGATCGGCCTCGGCCTGATCGTGCTCTGGGATTCCTATGGCCGCGGTGCCGGCTGGGACAACGGTCCGCAGAACGGCTTCTTCCCGGCTCGCGTCGGCTGGCTCTTCCTTGCGGCTTCGCTGTTCATCCTGTTCCAGTCGTTCCGCTCGGAAAACAAGATCTTCGTCACCTACGCGCAGCTGGGACAGGTGGCGCGGGTGCTGGGGCCGCTCATCGTCTTCGTCGCGCTGATCCAGCCGCTCGGGCTCTACGTGGCCTCGGCCGTCTTCATCCTGATTTTCATGGGTGTGATCGCGACGTCGCGCTGGTGGAGCATCGCGCTCACAGCGCTGCTCGTGCCGCTCGCCTGTTTCTGGATCTTCGAGCTGCAGTTCCGCGTGCCCCTGCCCAAGGGCCCGCTCGAAGCCATGCTCGGCTACTGAGGTTTCGCCGATGGATGACCTCTCCTCGCTGATCACCGGCTTTCAGATCGCGCTGTCCTGGCAGAATATCGGCTTCATGGCGATCGGGGTCATCCTCGGCATCGTCGTTGGCGTGCTGCCGGGGCTGGGTGGCCCGAACGGCGTCGCGATCCTACTGCCGCTGACCTTCGGCATGGACCCGACCTCGGCGATCATCCTGCTCTCCTCGATCTACTGGGGGGCACTGTTCGGCGGGGCGATCACCTCGATCCTGTTCAACATTCCGGGCGAGGCCTGGTCGGTGGCGACCACCTTCGACGGCTATCCGATGGCAGTGCAAGGCAAGGCGGCGGAGGCGCTGACCGCCGCCTTCACCGCCTCCTTCATCGGGGCGCTCTCGGGTGTCATCCTGATCACCTTCGTCGCGCCGCTCGTCGCCCAGTTCGCGCTGCGCTTCGGGCCGGCCGAGTTCTTCGCCGTCTTCCTTTTGACCTTCTGCTCCTTCATCGGCATGGGCCGCGAGAACCGGGCGAAGATCCTGGCCTCGCTCTGCATCGGCTTCCTGCTCGCGGCCGTCGGTCTCGATTCGATCTCCGGCGATTTGCGCATGACTTTCGGCTCGACCGAGCTGATGCGCGGTTTCGACTTTCTGATCGTCGTCATCGGCTTGTTCGGCGTCTCCGAGATCCTGCTGACCGTCGAGGAAGGGCTGGTCTTCAAGGGCAAGCAGGCGCGGATCGACCTCATGGTCGTGCTGCGCACCTGGGCCGGGCTGCCGCGCTACTGGGCGACGCTGATCCGCTCTTCGTTGGTCGGCATGTGGATGGGCGTGACGCCGGGCGGCGCCATCGCCGCATCCTTTATGGGCTACGGGCTCGCCAAGCGCTTCTCGAAGCGCGGCAAGAATTTCGGCAAGGGCGAGATCGAGGGCGTGCTGGCGCCGGAGACGGCGGCGCACGCTGCCGGCACCAGCGCGCTGCTGCCGATGCTGGCCCTCGGCATTCCCGGCTCGGCGACGGCCGCCGTGCTGCTCGGCGGCCTCCTGGTCTGGGGTCTGCAGCCCGGACCGATGCTGTTCGTCGAGCAGAAGGACTTCGTCTGGGGGCTGATCGCCTCGATGTATCTCGGCAATCTCGCCGGTCTGATCATCGTGCTCGCGACCGTGCCGCTCTTTGCGGCGATCATGCGCGTGCCCTTCTCCTTCGTCGCGCCGGTGATCCTGATCGTCTGCGCCATCGGGGCCTATACGATCTCGAACTCGATCTTCGACATCTGGTTGATGCTGATCTTCGGCATCGTCGGCTACGTCTTCAAGAAGCTCGACTATCCACTGGCGCCTCTGGTGCTGGCGCTGGTGCTCGGCGACCGGGCGGAGGATGCCTTCCGTCAGGCGCTGCTCGGCTCCGGTGGCAGCCTGCATGTCTTCATCGCCAATGGCTTGGTAACGACCCTCGTCATCCTCGCCATGATCCTGCTGCTCTGGGGGCCGGTTTCGGACCTGATCGCCACGGCGCGCGGCCGCCACGCCGGAAAAGCGGCGGAAGCCGCCGAGTAGTCATGCCGCCTTTGGAAAGAAACACCGTCATCCCGGACAGGCCGCAAAGCCGCACCGCTCCGGGATCCATCGCAGAGCGCCCAGATTTCCGATGGATACCGGCGCTCAGCTTCGCTACGGCCGGGATGACGGCTCACATTAGAATTGGCTAGCAGAACGATGACACACGCAGCCCCCCTGCCCAAGCAGGGCTCTCGCAATCTCGGGCTGGAGCGGCGCCTCGCGCAGGCGCTGGAAGGGGCGGTGCGCTTCGACGCCTTCACCCGCGGGCGCTATGCCACCGACGCCTCGATCTACCAGATCATCCCGCAGGGCGTCGCCTTCCCGAAGAGCGAGGCCGACATCGCCGCGGCGCTCCAGATCGCGGCCGAGCACGGCGTCCCGGTGATCGCGCGTGGCGGCGGCACCTCGCAGAACGGCCAGCCGATCGGCGATGCGCTGATCCTCGATATGAGCCGGCACTTCAATGCGATCCGGGACTATGATCCGGCGAGCCGCACCGTCTCGGTCGCGCCCGGCATCGTGCTTGAGGCGCTCAACACGCATGTGAAGAAGGATGGGCTTTTCTTCCCGGTCGAGCCCTCGACGGCGAGCCGCTGCACGATCGGCGGCATGGCGGGCAACAACTCCTCCGGTGCGCGCTCGCTGCGCTATGGCAAGATGGTCGACAACGTCATCGGCCTGCGGGCGCAGTTCCATGACGGCGAAGCCTTCGCGCTCGGCGAAGCGCCGGTGGGCGACAATGCCTCGGTCAGGACGCGCGAGCTGATGACGCGGATGCTGGCGCTGGCCGACAGCCATCGCGCCGAGATCGAGGCGATCTTCCCCAAGGTGCAGCGCCGTGTCGGCGGCTATAATCTCGACGAGCTGATCGTGCCGCGGCCGAATCTGTCGCATCTTCTGGTCGGCTCGGAAGGCACGCTCGCCATCACCACGCAGGCGACGCTGAAGCTCTCGACGCTGCCGGGGCATCGCGTCATGGGCGTCTGCCATTTCCCGAATTTCCGTTCCGCCATGGAGACGACGCAGCACATCGTCGCGCTCGGGCCGGTCGCGGTCGAGCTCGTCGACAATAATGTGCTGGTGCTCGGCGCCGACATCCCGCTCTTCGTGCGCACGCTCGCCGACATCACCAAGGGCAAGCCGAACTGCCTGCTGCTGGTCGAGTTCGCCGGCGACGACCTCGCAGTGCTGAAGCGCGATCTGAAGCGCCTCGACCAGTGCATGGCCGATCACGGTTTCCCGGATGCGGTGGTCGAGGTCGTCGAGCCGGCCCGCCAAAAGCCGGTCTGGGAGGTGCGCGAGGCCTGCCTCAACATCATGATGTCGATGAAGGGCGACGGGAAGCCGGTCTCCTTCATCGAGGACTGCGCCGTCCCGCTCGAGCACCTCGCTGACTATACCGATGCGGTCACCGCGCTGTTCGAGCGGCATGGCACGCGCGGCACCTGGTACGCGCATGCTTCGGTCGGCTGCCTGCATGTCCGCCCGATCCTCAACATGAAGACGGAAGCCGGGGTGAAGGCGATGCGCGGCATCGCCGAGGAGGCCTGCGATCTCGTGCGCCGTTTCAAGGGCTCGTTCTCGGGCGAGCATGGCGACGGGATCTCGCGCTCGGATTTCGTCGAGCCGATGTTCGGCGGTCCGCTGACCCGCGCCTTCGAGGCGGTCAAGGACGGCTTCGACCCGGAGAACCGGCTCAACCCCGGCAAGATCGTCCGCCCCTACCATATGGACGATCGCAGCCTGATGCGCTTTCCGCCGGGCTATGCCACGCCGGTGCCGATCGAGACCGCGCTCGACTGGTCCGACTGGGGCGGGCTCGGCGGTGCCGTCGAGATGTGCAACAACAACGGCACCTGCCGGAAGATGGCCGGCGGCACGATGTGCCCGTCCTGGCGCGCGACGCGCGAGGAGCAGCATCTCACCCGTGGCCGGGCCAATACGCTCAGGCTCGCCATTTCCGGCCAACTCGGCGAGGGCGCCTTCACCTCGCCGGAGATGAAGGAGACGCTCGATCTCTGCGTCTCCTGCAAGGGCTGCAAACGCGACTGCCCGACCGGCGTTGACATGGCCCGGATGAAGGTCGAGTTCCTGCATCACTATCATGCGAAGCACGGGCTGCCGCTGAAGGAGCGGCTGATCGCTTTCCTGCCGCGCTACGCGCCGCTCGCCGCGAAGCTCGCGCCGCTGATGAACCTGCGCGACCGCATCCCGCTCCTGGCGAAGCTCAGCGAACGTTGGCTCGGCTTTTCGGCGCGGCGCTCCTTGCCGGTCTGGCGCAAGCCCTGGGCTCAGGGCGGCAAGGAAGCGACGTTGGCAGAGGTCAAAGGCGACGGCCGCGACATTGTGCTCTTCGGCGACACCTTCAACCGCTATTTCGAGCGCGAGAACCTTGAGGCGGCCGAGCGCGTGCTCGCTGCCGGCGGCTACCGCCTGCACCGCGTCGCGGCGAAGGATGGCGGGAGGCCGCTCTGCTGCGGGCGCACCTTCCTTTCCGCCGGGCTGGTCGATGAGGCCCGGGCCGAGGCGCGGCGCACGCTCGATGCGCTCGGCCCCTTCGTCGCCAAGGGGGCGCGGGTCGTCGGGCTCGAACCCTCCTGCCTGATGAGCTTCCGCGACGAGTTCGCGGCGCTGCTGCCGAAGGCCGAGGTCGAGCCGTTGGCCAGGGCGGCGCTGCTGGTCGAGGAACTGCTCGCCGCCGACATGGCTGCCGGCAAGACCAGCCTGCCGCTGCGCGACCAGGGCGGGCGCGTCGCGCATCTGCACGGCCATTGCCACCAGAAGGCCTTCGACGCGATGGGAGCGGTCGAAAAGACGCTGCGGGCGGTGCCGGGGCTCGAGGTCAGGCCGATCGAGTCGAGCTGCTGCGGCATGTCGGGGGCCTTTGGCTATGGCGCGGCGACGATCGACGTCTCCTTCGCCATGGGCGAGCTTTCGCTGTTGCCGGCGGTGCGCAAGGCCAAAGCCGACGACCTCGTCGTCGCCGACGGCACGAGCTGCCGGCATCAGATTCACGATGGCGCCGGCCGCGAGGCGCTTCATGTCGTCAGGGTGCTCGACGAGGCATTGGCAGAGCGTGGCAGTCCGGCCTGACGGCGGACCAGGCGGCGCGAAACGCCGGCGCGTTTGATCTAGATTAAGCACCTCCGTCCCGGCGTTCTCTACCAAGGGGCCAGATGCCACTGCCCGAGTGGCTGCCGATCCCTGCCTAAGAGGCGTAGCTAACGTGTTGGATGCCGTTCTGGTCGGTGGCGGGATGATTTCCGTTGCCGGCTTTTCCTGGTGGGCGACGGTCCGCTGGAATCTCTAGATCATGGGTGAGCGGGAGCTGGTCTCCGGGCCTTCGCCTCCCGCCACCAGCCGCGACCCCAATCAAAATCGATCCTCGTATCGGCCCGAAGCGGAGGTTTCGTCGGGGCGGCGGAACCTCCCGGGCGCGCTCCGGTTGCAGTGTCTGGAAAGGCAACTCGTTTCGCCGCGCCGCTTTGGGAGCGGCGGGCAGGGCGGTTCGCGCGGTCGCCGGAGGCTGCCGTACGGTTCTGCCGCCGATGGGCTGCCACCATCGACTGCGTGGAGATGCGATGATCGGCGAGATGGAATTGATCGGCAGGCTGCTCATCGGCACGGCCGCAGGCGTGGCCGTCGGCTTCGAGCGGACGCGCAAGCAGAAGAGCGCGGGAATCCGCACCTTTGGCCTCGTCGGGCTGGGGACCGCGGCGGCCGCCTCGATCTTCAGCGAGCCCGGCCAGACCGATGCGGCGAGCCGTGTCGTGCAAGGCATCGTCACCGGAATCGGTTTCCTCGGGGCCGGCACCATCGTCCTGCGGGATCGCGAGCTGCATCCGCGTGGCCTGACCACCGCTGCGGCGATCTGGGTCACGGCGGCGCTGGGCTGCGCGGCCGGGCTGGGTGACTGGCCCATCGTCGCGACGGCGGTTTTCGTCGCGCTGCTCCTGCTTGCGGTCGATCACTCCATCGAGCGCTGGGCCGGCGGCGATCGTGATCAGGAGGCGGGGGCCTCCAGCGCAACGCAGGATCGCGAAGGGGCGCCGTCCAAGGGGGCGGAGCGCTGATCCCGCGAGCCATCGCGGCCTGAGCGCCTTGGCGGTGGCCCTGGTCTCGTGCCGATCAATGGACGGCTTCGTCGCGCCGCAGCTCGAATGCGAGCATGGCCTCGGCGAGGGCTTCCAGTTCGCGAGCCTTTTCCGGACTGTCGGGTGCGCCACTCAGCTCTGCCACCCGGCGCTGGGCGCGTTCGTAGTCCTCGTCGGTGTGGACGGCGATCGCGGTCTTCATGACAAGGCTCCTCGCTGCTGCCGCGAGAGCGATGTTGCGCGTGCCCCCGCAGCGGGCTCAACGGTTCAGGTGGTGGACGGCAGGGCGCAGATGCGCGCGGGCGCGATTCCGCCGTACCGCAAATGCGGTAGGAGGTTACTCCTCCCGGCCCCAGTCGCGCAGCTGACGGATTGTCGGGCGGGCGCGCCAGAGATCGACTGCGAGCCTGCCGCCGAAGCAGAGCGCGAAGCCGGGCAGCGCGGTGGCGAACGGCACGGCGGCGAGCCCCATGGCGCAGCCGCCCGAATCGCCAGCACCGCATTTGGGATCGAACAGCAGGAAGACGAGGGCCAGCAGCGTGGCGAGCAACGGGCCGAGCAGAAGACCGAGGAGCCCTGTCTTGAACGCGCGCCACAGCATCGGAATTGTCCCCGAACCCGGCGCGGCTGAACGACGCGCAAGGCATGATAGCGGCTCGCCGTCCCGGCGTCGCCTGGGGTGGCGTGCCGGTGCATTCGCCGGCAGCATCTTGCCGCTGGCGCCGCGAGGCCGTAAACGCGCGGCAGCCGCGCCGCCATGATCATGCCCGAAAGGCGGGCCATGGCGCTGCGCCTCGTCTGTGGGACCGGCCCGCGATCTCCCGTCGGCGTTCGGGCGGCTACAGGTTTGCGATCCCGCAAGGCGCGGCGGCCAGGCCGCAGCTGCAAGGAGTGTCGATGATCCCGTTCGGCTCTGGCCTCGACCGGCTCGCTGGCTTCGCCTCGGCGAGCCATTGGCGGGCCTGCCTGCTGCTGCTCCTGATTTCGCTCGGAGCCTTCCTGCCGGGCTTCGCCTCGCTGCCGCCCTTCGATCGCGACGAGCCGCGCTTCGCCCAGGCCAGCAAGCAGATGCTGGAGACGCGCGATTTCGTCGATATCCGCTTTCAGGACGAGGCCCGGCACAAGAAGCCGGTCGGCATCTACTGGCTGCAATCGGCCAGTGTCGCGGCCGGCGAGGCGCTCGGCGTTTCCGAGGCCCGCACGCAGATCTGGCTCTATCGCCTTCCGTCGCTGATCGGGGCGATCGCGACCGTGCTCTTGAGCTATTGGGCGCTGCTCGCCTTCGTCGGCGCGCGCCTCGCTCTGCTCGGCGGGGCGCTGATGGCCGCGGCCGTGCTGCTCGGAGTCGAGGCGCGGATCGCCAAGACCGATGCGGTTCTCGCCGCCTGCGCCGTCGCGACCATGGGCGCGCTCGCCAGGGCCTGGCTCGACTGGACCCGCTCGCTCGCCTTCGTGCCGAGCCGCCACAACTGGCTGGTCTTCTGGGGCGCGACGGCGCTTGCTTTGCTGATCAAGGGGCCGATCGTGCCGATGGTCTGGGGCCTGGCCGCGCTGGTGCTCAGCATTCGCGAGCGCTCGCTGCGCTGGTTCGCCCCGCTGCGACCCGGCCGGGGTTTGCTGCTCTGCCTGGTCGCCGTCCTGCCCTGGTTCATCGCCATCGCGCTGAAGAGTGGCGGCGAGTTCTTCGCCGAGAGCGTCGGCAAGGACATGCTCGGCAAGGTCGGCGAGGGGCAGGAGAAGCATTGGGGCCCGCCTGGGCTCTATCTCCTGCTGTTCTTCGGCACCTACTGGCCGGCGGCGGCGTTCGCCGCCATGGCGGTTCCCTTCGCCTGGGCAAGACGCCGCGAGCCGCAGATCCTGTTCCTGATCGCCTGGATACTGCCGTCCTGGCTCGTCTTCGAGGCGGTGCCGACCAAGCTGCCGCATTACGTGCTGCCGCTCTATCCGGCGATCACGGCCCTGCTGCTGCTGGCGATGATCAATGGCGGCATCGACCGTTTCCGGCGCGGCGCGACGCTCACCGCGGCGCTGGTGGTGCTGGTGCCGGCCGCGCTCGTCGGCGTCGTACTCTACGGCAACTGGACGCTCGACCGCACTCTGCCGTTCCTGGCATTGCCCGTTCTTGCGCTCGCCCTGTTCGTCACCTGGCTCGTCTTCCGGGCCTTCCAGCGGGGCGAGATCGAGGGTGCGCTCTGGCGCGGCGTCGTCGCGAGCCTTCTGCTCAGCGCTGGCGTGCTCGGCCTTGCCGCGCCGAGCCTGCGTTCCCTGCAGATGTCGCCGCGGCTCGCCGAGGCCGTCCGGGCCGTGGGCTGTCCCGATCCGAAGGTCATCACCGTCGGCTATCGCGAGCCGAGCCTGGTGTTCCTGGTCGGGACCGATCTCGCCATGGGCTATGACGGCGCCGCGGCCGCCGCTTTCCTGCGCCAGCCGGGCTGTCGCGTCGCGCTCGTCGAGCAGCGCGCGGCAGCTGATTTCGTCGCCGCCATCGCCGACATCGACCCGCCGCCGCGCCTTGCCACCACCGTCCGGGGCTTCAACCTCAATGGCGGCAAGCGCCTTTCCATCAGCGTCTATGTGCGTGAGTGATCGACGCTTGCCCCGCTGCGCCAGTTGACGCAGTTTGCGCCCGCAACTGCAGAAAGACCTGTTTACGTGACCGAATCCGTGCCTCCTGACGGCTTGCCGCGCCTCAGCATCGTCGTCCCCGTCCGCAATGAGGAGGGCAATATCGCCCCGCTCCTGCGCGACATCGAGGCCGCTTGCGCGCAGACCGGCCTGTTCGAGGTGATCTATGTCGATGACGGCTCGAGCGACGGCACGGCCGGCGTGCTCGCCGGCCTGGCGGCGACGCGGCCCTGGCTGCGTGTCGTTGGCCACGCGCAGAGCTGCGGGCAGTCGGCAGCGGTGCGCAGCGGCGTCAGGGCCGCGCGGGCCGCGATCGTGGCGACGCTCGACGGCGACGGCCAGAACGATCCTTCCTTCCTGCCGGCGATGCTGGCCCAACTCGAGGCGGCCGGTCCGGGGGTCGGCCTGATCCAGGGGCAGAGGGTCGGGCGCAAGGATACCGGCTTCAAGCGTTTCCAGTCGCGCGTCGCCAACAAGGTGCGCGGCGCCGTGCTGAAGGACGCGACGCGGGATACCGGCTGCGGCCTGAAATGCTTCCGCCGCGAGGCCTATCTGGCCTTGCCCTATTTCGACGCGCTGCACCGCTTCATGCCGGCCCTGATCGTGCGCGAGGGCTATGCGGTCGCCCATCACGATGTGCGCGACCGTCAGCGCATCAGCGGCGTCTCGAATTACGGCTTCTTCGATCGGCTCTGGGTCGGCATGCTCGACCTGATGGGCGTATGGTGGCTGATCAGGCGCCGCAGGCGGGTGCCGCAGCTCCGAGGGGAGGCGCGCTGATGCTCGTCGACCTGCAGAACATGATCGGTGACTATTTCCACGACGTCTTCGTCAACAATGTCGACTGGTGGGTGCTGCTCGGCGTGGTCGCGCAGGGTCTCTTCACCATGCGCTTCGTGGTGCAGTGGCTTGCCAGCGAGAAGGCGCAGCGCTCGGTCGTGCCGATGACCTTCTGGTGGTTCTCGATCGGCGGCGGCGCGCTGCTGCTGGTCTATGCGCTCTATCGGCGCGACCCGGTCTTCATTCTCGGCCAGGGCTTCGGCCTGTTCGTCTATCTGCGCAATCTGCAATTCGTCCTGCGCGCCAAGGCGCGCGGCGAGGATACCAATTCCGGCCCGGGCTGAGCGGCTGGGCTGCTGCGTCCAGACGGCGCTGAGGCGTCATTCCGGGGTTCAGGCCTGTCGGCCCGCCCCGGAATGACGACGCAGCTTCACCTGGAGGCCAGCGGACTTCAGCTCGCCGCTCTCAGTCGGGCAAAGCCGGTGTCGAGGTCTTCCTTGAGGTCCTCGAGGTCTTCCAGCCCGATATGCAGACGGATCGTCGGGCCGGCGAAGCCTGGCTTGGTCGCCGTGCGATAGGCCGTGCAGTCGAAGGGCAGGACGAGACTTTCATAGCCGCCCCAGGACGCGCCCATGCCGAACAGGGAGAGCCCGTCCAGCATCGCGCCGACCGCCTTGCTCGCAACCGGCTTGAGCTCGATCGCGAACAGCGAGGAGGCGCCGGTGAAATCGCGCTTCCAGATTGCGTGGCCGGGGTCGCTCGGCAGGGCCGGGTGCAGCACGCGCGCGACCTCCGGGCGGGCGGCGAGCCAGTTCGCCATCTCGATTCCGGCCGGCATCTGCTCCTTCAGGCGAATGTGCATGGTGCGGATGCCGCGCAGCGTCAGGAAGGCGTCCTCGGGCGCGATGATCACGCCGAGCGTCTCCCAGGCTTCGCGCAGGCGCTTGTAGAGCGCGGGCGTGCGGGCCGAGACGGTCCCGATCAGCACGTCCGAATGGCCGGCATAGTATTTGGTGCCGGCCTGGACCGAGAGGTCGACGCCGAAATTATGCGAGTCGAAGAAGAGCGGCGTCGCCCAGGTGTTGTCCATCAGCACCAGCACGTCGCGGGCGTGCGCCGCCTCGACGATCGCCGGGATGTCCTGCATCTCGAAGGTCTGCGAACCAGGGGCCTCGGTCCAGACCGCCTTGGTGTTCGGCTTGAACAGATCGGCGATCCCGGCACCGATGGCCGGATCGTAATAGGTCACCTCGACGCCCATCCGCGACAGCATCTTGTCGCAGAACATTCGCGTCGGCCGGTAGACGCTGTCCGTCACCAGCAGGTGGTCGCCGGAGGAGAGCACGGCGAGCAGGGGCAGGGTGCAGGCCATCAGGCCGGATGGGCAGACCACCGAGCCGGCGCCGCCTTCCATTGTGTTGAGCGCCGCTACCAGCGCATCGATCGTCGGGTTGCCCTGCGTGCCATAGGTGTAGCGCGCCTTGCGGAGGAGAAAGTCCTCCATGTTCGGGTAGACGACCGTGGAGCCGCGCACGATCGGCGGGTTGACGAAGCCGTAGGAATCCGCCGGATCGCGACCGGCGAGAACGAGGCGTGTCTTCTCGCGAAGACGCGAGAATTCGGGTGTCGACAGCTTTTTCATGGGATCTAGGCCGGGCCGCGAAGCAGGAATCGGGGGCGGTCGCACTTGACCACCTTATGAAACTCGCATGTGATGTTTGAGGTGAAAAGAGGCGGGTGTGCGGGGGAGCCTTTGCTTGACGCTCATGGGTTGCTCTGGCAATCGACCGAGGCCGGACGCTCCCTAGAACGGTGCATCAAACGGGACATCCAAGTCGCGACGATGCCAGGGAACCGGCATGCTCCCAGCGGCAGCAGCCGACGGGGAAATCAATGGGAGAGATGACGATGAAGAAGTTCATGGCAGCCGCGGTCGCCGGGCTGGGACTGGCGCTGGCCGCGACGACGGCACAGGCGCAGGCGCCCCAGACGCTCGCGCAGGTGAAGAACCGCAACGTCCTGAACTGCGGCTCCAATACCGGCCTTGCCGGTTTCGGTCTGCCGGATGCGCAGGGCAATTGGGTCGGTCTCGACGTCGATCTCTGCCGGGCGATCTCGGCCACGATCTTCAACGATCCGACCAAGATCAAGTTCATCCCGCTCTCGGCCAAGGATCGCTTCACTGCGCTCCAGTCGGGCGAGGTCGATGTTCTCGTCCGCAACTCGACCTGGACGATGTCGCGCGACACCGCGCTCGGCCTGCTCTTCACCGGCGTCAACTATTATGACGGCCAGGGCTTCATGGTGCGCAAGAAGCTCGGCGTGACTTCGGCGCTGCAGCTCTCCGGCGCCTCGGTCTGCACCCAGCAGGGCACCACGACCGAGCTCAACCTCGCCGACTTCTTCCGCGCCAACAATCTGAAGTACGAGGTCGTCGCGTTCGCCACCTCCGACGAGACGGTCAAGGCCTATGATTCCGGGCGCTGCGACGCCTTCACCACCGACGCCTCCGGCCTCTATGCCGAGCGCCTGAAGCTGACCGCGCCGGACGATCACATGGTCCTGCCCGAGATCATCTCCAAGGAGCCCCTCGGACCGGCGACGCGCAACAACGACGCGCAGTGGTTCAACCTGGTGAAGTGGGTGCACTTCGCCATGGTCAATGCCGAGGAACTCGGTGTGACGAAGGCCAATGTCGACGAGATGCTGAAGTCGCCGAATCCGGAGATCAAGCGCCTGCTCGGGACCGAAGGCAAATTCGGCGAGGCCATCGGCCTGACGCCCGACTGGGCCTACCGGATCATCAAGCATGTCGGCAATTACGGCGAGAGCTTCGAGAAGAACGTCGGTCAGGGTTCGCTGCTGAAGATCGCCCGCGGTCAGAACGCGCTCTGGACCAAGGGCGGCCTGCAATACGCCCCGCCGGTGCGCTGAGTTGACGGGGGCGGCCGCTTCGCGCGGCCGCCCCTTTCGTGTTTCCGGGAAGACTTGAAGAGGCTGGTTTGCACGGGGCGGGTGGGCCTCGGATTCGCCAGCCGGCAGAGAACGGGCCGAACCCGTTCCGCCTGACAGGGGAAAAGCATGTTGAAACTCATCAGCGCGGCGTTGCTGGTCGCCGCGAGCGTATTCGGCTCCGCGAATGCGCAGGCGCCCCGGACCCTCGATCAGGTCAAGAGTCGCGGCGCCCTGAACTGCGGTGCAAATCCCGGCCTGATCGGCTTCGGTGCGCCCGACGCGCAGGGCAACTGGGCTGGGCTCGATGTCGAATACTGCCGCGCCATCGCCGCGGCCATCTTCGGCGACGCCTCCAAGGTCAAGTTCATTCCGCTCTCGGCCAATGACCGCTTCAAGGCACTGCTGGCCGGCGAGGTCGATGTGCTGATCCGCAATTCGACCTGGACGATCTCGAACGACACGCCCCCCGGTCTGCTCTTCGTCGGCGTCAATTACTATGACGGCCAGGCGATCATGGTGCGCCGCAAGCTCGGTGCGACCTCGGTGATGCAGCTGTCAGGCGCGTCGATCTGCGCGCAGCGCGGCACCACGACCGAACTCAATCTCGCCGACTACTTTCGCGTCAACAAGCTGAAGTACAAGCTCGTTTCCTTCGATACCGGCGCCGAGACGATCAAGGCCTATGATGCCGGCCGCTGCGATGCCTTCACCACGGACGCGTCGTCGCTCTATGCCGAGCGCCTGAAGCTGTCGGCGCCGGATGATCACATGGTGCTGCTCGAGATCATCTCGAAGGAGCCTCTCGGTCCTTTGACGCGCGACAATGACTCGCAATGGTTCAAGCTGGTGCGCTGGGTCCACTTCGCCATGCTGAACGCCGAGGAGCTCGGCGTGACCAAAGCCAATGTCGACCAGATGCTGAAATCGGAGAACCCGGAGATCCGGCGTCTCCTGGGGATCGACGGGGCGTTCGGGGAGGGGCTCGGCTTGACCAAGGATTGGGCCTACCGGATCATCAAGCAGGTCGGCAATTACGGCGAGAGCTTCGAACGCACGGTCGGCAACCGCTCGGTCCTGAAGATGATGCGCGGCCAGAACGCGCTCTGGACCAATGGCGGTCTGCAATACGCGCCGCCGATCCGGTGAACCAGGGCCGTTGCGGGCAGGTCGAGCCGCTCGTCCCGACGTCTATTCTTACGGCTACGACGAAATTCTTGTTGCTATGACGAAAGGAGACAGGCGGACCGGAGGCTGGTCCGGGACTTGCTAGCTAACCGAGAACGGGCAGGAACCCGTTCCGCCAAACAGGGGAAAACAAGATGAAAAAATTTATGGGCGCGGCGTTGATCGCCGCCGCCGGCGTAATCGGAGTCTCTGCTGCACAGGCGCAGGGCGGCGGCCTGCTCGCGCAGGTCAAGAGCAAGGGCGTGCTGACCTGCGGTGTCGGCCCCGGGCTTGCCGGCTTCGGAATGCCCGACGCACAGGGCAATTGGAGCGGCCTCGATGTCGATCTCTGCCGTGCCATCGCGGCGGCGATCTTCAACGATCCCGCCAAGGTCAAATTCATCCCGCTCTCGTCGAAGGATCGCTTCACGGCGCTGCAATCGGGCGAGGTCGACCTGCTCTCGCGCAACACCACCTGGACGATGTCGCGCGACACCTCGCTCGGCCTGAACTTCGCGGGCGTCAACTATTATGACGGCCAGGGCTTCATGGTGCGCAAGAAGCTGGGCGTCGACTCGGCGATGAAGCTCGAGGGCGCCTCGGTCTGCACCCAGCAGGGCACCACGACCGAGCTCAACCTCGCCGACTTCTTCCGCACCAACAAGATGAAGTACGAGGTCGTCGCCTTCGCCAGCAATGACGAGACCGTCAAGGCCTACGAGTCCGGCCGCTGCGACGCCTTCACCACCGATGCCTCCGGCCTCTATGCCGAGCGGCTGAAGCTCAGCACCCCGACCGATCACATCGTGCTGCCGGAGATCATCTCCAAGGAGCCGCTCGGCCCCGTGGTGCGCCATGGCGATGATCTCTGGCTCGATGTCGTCAAATGGACGCACAATGCCATGCTGAATGCCGAGGAGCTCGGCATCACCAAGGCCAATGTCGACGAGATGCTTAAATCGGAGAATCCCGAGATCAAGCGCCTGGTCGGCACCGAGGGCAAGTTCGGCGAGGCGATCGGCCTGACCAATGACTGGGCCTACCGGATCGTCAAGCATATCGGCAATTACGGCGAGAGCTTCGAGCGCAATGTCGGCATGGGCTCGCTCCTGAAGATCGCGCGCGGCCAGAACGCGCTCTGGACCAAGGGAGGCCTGCAATACGCGCCGCCGATCCGGTGAGCTGACATTCAGCGGCGCGCCGCCCTCGGGTCGCGCGCCGTCCACCTTGTCTCCATTCGGGTGAGCCGGATAAAAATGGCCGCGATCGGTTCCTTCAGGGATCGCTTCCGGACCTCGGCCGCCAGACCAAAAAAAGGGCGTCAGACGTGTCCACGACTTCAACGGAACCGGTTCGACCGGGCAGAGCATCGCTCCTCTACGATCCCAGGATCAGAGGCTATGTCTATCAGCTGGCCTTGCTCGCCATCGTTGGTTTCCTGATCTATTCGGCCGCGTCCAACGCCATCGAGAACCTGCGCGCGCAGAAGATCGCCTCGGGTTTCGGCTTCTGGCACAACGCCTCCGGCTTCGACGTCAACCAGAAGCTGATCCCCTATGACGCCTCGACCGGCACCTATGGCAGGGCCTTCTATGTCGGCCTGCTCAACACGCTGCTCGTCGCCGCGATCGGCATCGTGCTCTCGACCTTCCTCGGCTTCTTCGTCGGTGTCGCCCGGCTTTCGAGCAACTGGGTCGTGGCGAAGATTGCGATGGTCTATGTCGAGATCATCCGCAATCTGCCGCTGCTGCTGCAATTGTTCTTCTGGTACAATGCGGTTCTGAAGCCGCTGCCCAATCCGCGCCAGTCGATCCAGCTGCCGGCGGGGGCGCTGCTCAACAATCGCGGGCTCTACATTCCCGACCCGCATCTCGGTCCCGGCGGCAGCCTGATCATCTGGGCCTTCCTGCTCGGCATCGCCGCGACGCTGGTCTTCCGTCACTGGGCCCGCAAGCAGCAGGCCGCGACCGGCAAGCAGTATCCGATCGGGCTCGTCGCGCTCGGCCTGGTCGTGCTCCTGCCGCTGGCGGTCTATTTCGCCACGGGACGCCCGGTTTCCTTCGTCTATCCGGAGCTCGCCGGCTTCAACCTGCGCGGCGGCATCCAGATTTTCCCCGAATTCGTCGCGCTGCTGCTGGGCCTCACCACCTATACCGCGGGCTTCATCGCCGAGGTGGTGCGTGCCGGCATCCTCGCCGTGTCCAAGGGCCAGACCGAAGCCGCCAATGCGCTCGGGCTGAGGGCCGGGCCGACGCTCAAGCTGGTGGTGATCCCGCAGGCCATGCGGGTGATCATCCCGCCGCTGACCTCGAACTATCTCAACCTGACCAAGAACTCTTCGCTGGCCGTGGCGATCGGCTATCCCGATCTCGTCCAGGTCTTCACCGGCACGGTGCTCAACCAGACCGGCCAGGCGGTCGAGGTCGTCGCCATCACCATGGCGGTCTACCTGACGATCTCGCTGGTGACGTCGCTGTTCATGAACATCTACAACCGGCGCATGGCGCTGGTCGAACGGTGAGGGCGCTGCGATGACCGATGCAACCACCGAAATGGCGCCCTACGCCTTCGTCCGCAAGGAAACCCTCGAGCAGCAGGCGGCGCCGCTTTCCGTCGCCGGCCCGCTGGCGTGGGTCCGCAACAACCTGTTCTCGGGGCCTCTCAACACGTTGCTGACGCTGCTCTGCGTCTACATCGTCGCGACGAGCCTGCCCGAGCTCATCCGCTTCTATTTCATCGATGCCGTCTGGACTGGTGCGAATCGCGATGCCTGCCTCGCCGACAAGGTCGGCCGGCCGGTTGGCGCCTGCTGGGCCTATGTCGCCGACCGCCTGCAATACTTCATCTATGGTTCCTATCCGATCAGCGAGCGCTGGCGGGTGAACATCGTCTTCGCGATGTTCGCGCTCGGTGTCGTCTGGATGCTCTGGACGAATGCGCCGAAGAAGAAGCTCGGTTTCTTCTACTTCTTCGTGCTGATGCCGATCTCGGCCTATGTGCTGCTGCTCGGCGGGGCCGGGGCGGAGCGCCTGGTGCGCAACGGCATGGTCCTGTCGCTCGCGCTGGCAGCGATCTATGTCGTGCTCTCCTTCGTGCCGCAACTGGTCGGCTTCTATCTCGGCTCGGCCAATCTCGCCGTGGTCCAGGAGGCTTCGCCGCTGAAGCGCTTCTCCGGCCCCAAGCAGCTCATCCTGTTCGCGCTCGTCGTCTTCGGCCTGCTCGGCGTGCTGGCGAGTTCGATCGGCCTGCCGCGCGTCGACACTGGGCTCTGGGGCGGCATGACCGTGACCTTCCTAATCGCGGCGGTCGGCATCGTCTTCTCTTTGCCCTTCGGCATCTTGCTCGCCCTTGGGCGGCGCTCGAAGCTGCCGATCATCCAGCTTATCTCGGTGATCTTCATCGAGTTCGTGCGCGGCGTGCCGCTGATCACGGTGCTGTTCATGGCCAACACCATGCTGCCGCTGTTCGTGCCGCAGGAATATTCGCCGGACCGCCTGCTGCGGCCGCTGATCGGCGTTGCCATGTTCGCCGCCGCCTATATGGCGGAGGTGATCCGCGGTGGCCTGCAGGCGATGCCCAAGGGCCAGTATGAAGGGGCGATGTCGCTCGGGCTCGGCTATTGGAGCATGATGCGGCTGATCATCCTGCCGCAGGCGCTGCGCATCGTGATCCCCGGCATCGTCAACACCTTCATCGGGTTGTTCAAGGATACGACGCTGGTCACCATCGTCGGCATTTTCGACTTCCTGCGGACCATCGAGGCGACCCTGGTCGATCCGACCTGGGCGACGCCGACCACCCGCGCGACCGGCTATGCCTTCGCCGCGGTCTTTTATTTCCTGTGTTGTTGGGGCATGTCTCGCTATTCGATCTCGGTCGAGAAGCGGCTCGCCGCCGGCCAGAAGCGTTGAGGAGAACTGGGAACATGGCCATGGCAGAGACCAAGACGAGCGCCGCGCGCCCCGCCGCCCTGAAGCAGACCTCGCTGAACACGGCGACGGCGGTCGAGATGATCGGCGTCAACAAGTGGTATGGCGAGTTTCATGTCCTGCGCGACATCAACCTCAAGGTCGGTCGCGGCGAGAAGCTGGTGATCTGCGGCCCGTCCGGCTCGGGTAAGTCGACAATGATCCGCTGCATCAACCGGCTGGAAGAGCACCAGAAGGGGCAGATCATCGTCGACGGCACGGAACTCACCAACGATCTCAAGAAGATCGACGAGATCCGCCGCGATGTCGGCATGGTTTTCCAGCACTTCAATCTTTTCCCGCATCTGACGATCCTGGAGAATCTGACGCTGGCGCCGATCTGGGTGCGCAAAATGCCGAAGAAGGACGCCGAGGAGATCGCGATGCACTATCTCACTCGCGTCAAGATCCCCGAGCAGGCGGCCAAATACCCCGGTCAGCTTTCCGGCGGCCAGCAGCAGCGCGTCGCCATCGCCCGCTCGCTCTGCATGAGCCCGAAGATCATGCTGTTCGACGAGCCGACCTCGGCGCTCGACCCGGAAATGGTCAAGGAAGTGCTCGACACCATGGTCTCGCTGGCGGACGAGGGTATGACCATGCTCTGCGTCACCCACGAAATGGGCTTCGCCCGCCAGGTCGCCGACCGGGTCATCTTCATGGACGCCGGCCAGATCGTCGAGATGAACGAGCCCAACGAGTTCTTCAAGAACCCGCAGCACGAGCGCACCAAGCTCTTCCTCAGCCAGATCCTGCACTGACCGCAGGTATCTGCCCTTCAGACAGGTTTTCCGGAACGGCGTCCGCTCAGGCAGGCGCCGTTTTGGCTATGGCGGGATCTCGGATACGGCCTCGACCCGCGTTCACGATTGGTTCAAAAAAACTTGCCCATGGTCGCGCCAAGTTCGCGGCAGTGTCCCCGCTGCCGCCGTATTGGAGAACGACCATGAAGCGTATCATCCCCGCCCTCGTCGCGGTCCTGCTCGCCGGGGCCGGCGCCTCTGCCCAGAGCCTGAACATCGGGCCGGGCGGCATCACGGTCGACCCGCGCACGCCGCGCGAACGGGCGATCGATCGCGAAATTCGCCGCGAGGAGAGGGAGCGCGAGATCCGTCGCGAAGAGCGCGCTCGCGAGCGCGACGCCTATGAGCGTCGTCGTGAATGGGAACGCCGCCGCGACTGGCGCGACGGCCGCCGCGGCGAGCGCTGCCGCACCATCACCACTGTCGAGGAGACCCGCCGCGGGCCAGTTCGGCGCACGACCCGCATCTGCGATTGAGCAGGCTCTTCCGGACGTTATCGGGCCGGCGCGGATCGCGCCGGCTTTTTCTGTTCCGCGTCCTGCTCAAGGCCAATCCGGAACTTTCTGGTGATTTTCCGGTTGTTCGCCACAGAAGCAGAGGGAAAACGCGATGAAATTCGCTTTGTCCACGATCGCCATCGGGCTGCTGCTCGGCAGCGCCGGCGTCAGCGCCCAGTCCGTGAGCATCGGCCCCGGCGGCATCTCCGTCGATCCGCGTACGCAGCGTGAGCGCGCCATAGACCGCGAGATTCGTCGCGAGGAGCGCTGGCGCGAGCGTGAGCGCTATGAGCGCCGCCGCGACTGGCGGGCCGAGCGTGGCCGCGATTGCCGCACCATCACGGAAACCCGCGAGACCTCGCGCGGCGAGGTCAGGCGCACCACCCGCGTCTGCGACTAATCGCTCAGGATCGGGGCAGGCAGGATCGAGGCAGGTCGGAAACCAAAGGGGCCGTCCCGCGGTAGCGGGGCGGGCCTCGACCTGCTGGCGGCTCGGGCGCTGGATTACTTCGCGTCGCGCGCCTTAACGGCGGTGCCCGGGAAGTCGGAGAACAGCCCGTCGATGCCGAGCGCGAGGAAGGCCTTGTACTCGGCCGCCGGGTCGCCCTTGAAGTCCGAGGCGAGGCGCTTGGGTTCGCTGCGGAAGGTCCAGGTGTGGACGAAGAGCCCGGCAGCGTGCGCGTCCTTGACGACATTGGTCGGTGCGATCAGCACGCGATCCTGCTCGTCGATCTTGCCGTCGCCATTCAGGTCTTTCGGCTTGCCGTCCTCGCCGATGACCTGCTTGCCGGCCAGGATGTAGGGCTTCCAGGGGCCGACGCCGTCGGCATAGGTCCTGATCTCCTTGAGCCCCTCGGCGGTGACGAGATCCTTGAACGTCCGCTTGTCGCCGGTAACGGCGAAATCATAGGGCTTGTCGAAGGGGGCGGCGAGCACGATGCCGCCATCCTTGTCGACATCGTCGGCATCGACGAGCTGGACGAGGCGCAGCTGGGTCTTGCCGCGCAGATATTTGAGATTGGCGGTCTCGAAGCTCTGGATGATCACCGGCGAGCTCTTCTCGGTCCAGCCGGCGGCCTTGAGCTGGTCGAGCAGCCGGTCCTCGAGCGGCAGGCCGATCGCGGCGTGGAAGATCGGGTGCTTGGTCTCCGGATAGATCCCGATGGTGCGGCCGGTTCGGGTGCTCTCCGCCTTGGCGAGGTCGATCACCTGCTGCAGGGTCGGAATCTCGAACTTGCCGTTATGCGACTGGTCACGATCGGCGAAGGCCTGCTTGGCGCGCAGAGTCTTGAGCTCGGCCAGGGTGAAATCGCCGGCGAACCAGTCATTGGTGTCGACACCGTCGACCTTCTTCACGGTCTTGCGCGCGGCGAATTCCGGCCGGGTCGAGACGTCGGTGGTGCCCGACAGCATAGGCTCGTGCCGCGCCACCAGAACCCCGTCCTTGGTCGCGACCAGGTCCGGCTCGATTAAGTCGGCGCCCTGTTCGATCGCAAGCTTGTAGGCTTCCAGCGTGTGCTCGGGCAGCGTGCCGCTGGCGCCGCGATGGGCGACGATCAGCGCCGGCTTGCCGTCGAGAGTCGGCGCCTGGGCGAGGGCGGCGGGCGCCGCCAGAGAAAGAGCGAATGTGGCCAGCAGCGAGGCCGATTGCAGCAAGGGCTTCATGACGATCCGATCCTTGGACGCGAAATCAGGCGGCAAGCGTGCTCGGTCGATATGACAGCGCTTTGAAGGCGATGCTCTTCTTGTTGGGGCGCCGGTGTCCGGCGCCCATCTCGGCGTCGTCTCAGCGCCGGCCGCTTTCCAGCTTGGTCTTGGCGTCGACCGGTTTGGCCGGAGGCGGGGTCAGATCCTGCTGCGGGGTGGCGCAGGCAGCGAGCGACAGGCAGAACAGGCCGGCGAAGGCAAGGCGGGCGAACTTGGTCATCGGTGACGGCCCCGAGGCTGGGTTGGCGTTACGTAAGCTATTGTATCGTCTTTCTGCTTGTGGAACGACGGCGTCAAGAGCCCCAAACCTTGTTCAGAATCGGTCGAGACCGCGCGCGGTCCGACAAGCACAATCCCAGGAAGCCGGACATGACGCCCGCCGCCCGCATCAGCGCCGCCATCGAGGTCCTGACCGATCTGATCCAGCGCCGCCGGCCCGCCGCGGACGCCTTGAAGGATTGGGGGCTGGCCCGCCGCTTCGCCGGCTCGAAGGACCGCGCCGCCGTCGCCTCGCTGGTCTATGACGCCCTGCGGCGCCGGGCGTCCTCCGCCCATGCGCTCGGCGAGGAGACGCCGCGGGCCCTCGTGCTCGGCATGCTGGTCAGCCAGCGCGGGATGCGGGCGGACGAGATCGCCGCCCTGTTCACCGGCCAGAACCATGCTCCGGCACCGCTGACGGAATTCGAGGTGGCGGGGCTCGTCACCTTCGATCTCTCGGCCGCCCCGGGCTGGGTCCGCGCCGATGTCCCGGAATGGCTCTGGCCTTCCTTCGTCGAGGCCTTCGCCGAGCATGCCGTCGCCGAGGGCGAGGCGCTCGCGGAGCGGGCGCCGGTCGACATCCGGGCGAACCGTCTCAAGACCGGGCGGGACGCGCTGCGTTCCGCGCTGGCTCATCTCCAGCCCGAAATGGGAGCATGGTCGCCGGATGCGCTGCGCTTCCAGCCCGGTCCCGACGGCCGCGGGCCGACGCTGCAGAGCGAGGCCGCCTTCTTCGCCGGCGAGTTCGAGATCCAGGACGAGGGCTCGCAGCTGGTCGCTGCGCTGGCTGGAGCGCGAGCGGGCGAGACCGTGATCGATCTCTGTGCGGGTGCCGGCGGCAAGACGCTGGCGCTGGCGGCGCTGATGGGCAATGAGGGCCGCATCTTCGCGACCGATCTCGACAGCCGCCGGCTCTCGCCGCTGCATGACCGGCTGACGCGCTCCGGGGCGAGCAATGTCGAGGTGCGCGTGCCGCGCAGCCGCGGCCATGACGCGCTCTCCGATCTTTCCGGCACCGCCGATCTCGTCGTCGTCGACGCGCCCTGCACCGGCTCAGGCACCTGGCGGCGCAATCCCGACGCCAAATGGCGCGTGCGTCCGGGCGCGCTTGCCGAGCGGATCAAGGAGCAGGCCGAGGTGCTCGACCGCGCCGCCGGCCTCGTCCGCTCGGGCGGGCGCATCGCCTATATCACCTGCTCGGTCCTGCCCGAGGAGAACGATGTCGCGGTCGAGGCCTTCCTCGCGCGCCATCCCGGCTTCGCCCTGGTCCCGATGCGCGATCTTTTGAGCGCGGGCGAGGTCGACTATGGCCTGCTCGCCCGTTTCGCGACGCAGAGCGGGCTGCAATTGTCGCCGGCACGGACCGGGACGGACGGCTTCTATCTGAGCTGCCTCGCGGCGCCGGGCTGAGCCTCAGCTGGGCGTTGCGCGCGCGCTCGCGATGGCGTAACCGAGCGCGATGAGCGCTCAGCCCCAGAACCCCACCCACGACTCCATCCTCATCATCGATTTCGGCAGCCAGGTGACGCAGCTGATCGCGCGCCGGGTGCGCGAGATCGGCGTCTATTGCGAGATCGCCCCCTTCCAGTCGGCGTCCGAGGCCTTCGCCCGGATGAAGCCGAAGGGCGTGATCTTCTCCGGCGGCCCCGCTTCGGTGCCGGACGCGAATTCGCCGCGCGCGCCGCAGGAGGTCTTCTCCGCCGGCCTGCCGGTTCTCGGCATCTGCTATGGCCAGCAGACCATGGCCCATCAGCTCGGCGGCAAGGTCGAGAGCGGCCACGCCGCTGAGTTCGGCCGCGCCGATGTCGAGATCGTCCAGCCTTCGGCGCTGTTCGCCGGAATCTGGGAGCAGGGGGGGCGCTATCCGGTCTGGATGAGCCATGGTGACCGGGTGACGCAGCTCCCAACCGGCTTCACCGTCAAGGCGACATCCGAGAACGCCCCCTATGCGGTGGCGAGCGACGAGGATCGGCGCTTCTATTCGACCATGTTCCACCCCGAAGTAGTGCACACCCCGGATGGTGGCAAGCTGCTGCGCAACTTCGTCGTCGACATCTGCGGCTGCAAGCCGGACTGGAGCATGTCGGCCTATCGCGCCGAGATGCAGAAGAAGATCCGCGATCAGGTCGGCAAGGGCCGGGTGATCTGTGGGCTCTCCGGCGGCGTCGACTCGGCCGTTGCCGCGGTGCTGATCCACGAGGCGATCGGCGACCAGCTGACCTGCGTCTTCGTCGATCACGGCCTGATGCGGATGAACGAGGCCGAGGAGGTCGTTCGCCTCTTCAGGGATCACTACAATATCCCGCTCGTCCATGTTGAAGCTGAAGAGCTTTTCCTCAGCGAACTCGCCAAGTGCGGCGCCGATCCGGAGGCCAAGCGCAAGACCATCGGCCGGCTCTTCATCGACGTCTTCGACGCCGAGGCGGCCAAGCTGGGCGGCGCCGATTTCCTCGCCCAGGGCACGCTCTATCCCGATGTGATCGAGAGCGTCTCTTTCTCCGGCGGCCCCTCGGTGACGATCAAGAGCCACCACAATGTCGGCGGCCTGCCCGAGCGCATGAAGATGAAGCTCGTCGAGCCGCTGCGCGAGCTCTTCAAGGACGAGGTCCGCGTGCTCGGCCGCGAGCTCGGCCTGCCCGAGGCCTTCGTCGGCCGCCACCCCTTCCCGGGGCCGGGCCTCGCCATCCGCTGCCCCGGCGAGATCACCAAGGAGAAGCTCGACATCCTGCGCAAGGCCGATGCGATCTATCTTGATGAAATCCGCAAGGCCGGGCTCTACGACGTGATCTGGCAGGCTTTCGCCGTGCTGCTGCCGGTGCGCACCGTCGGCGTGATGGGCGACTACCGGACCTACGACCATGTCTGCGCCCTGCGCGCCGTGACCTCGGTCGACGGCATGACGGCCGACTTCTATCCCTACGACATGGCCTTCCTCGGCCGCACCGCGACCCGCATCATCAACGAGGTCAAGGGCATCAACCGGGTGGTCTACGACGTGACCTCGAAGCCGCCCGGCACGATCGAGTGGGAGTGAGGACGGCGCGTCGAACCGTCCGGTGAGCCGCACCGGGTGTCCTTGGCCGCCCGGTCATCAGCGCTTCGCCGTCTGTAGCGCCGTCGCCAGCTTCCCGACCGCCCCTTCGATCTCGCTCGGCGTATAGGCGGCAAAGCCCATCAGGAAGCCGGGCTTGCCGTCGCCGGCGGCGTAGAGAGACGACAATCCCAGCAGCGCGATGCCGGCATGGCGCGCAGCGTCGATGGCGGCACGCTCGGGCAGGCCGGACTTCAGCAGGCAGGGCATCTGCAGCCCGCCGGCCGGCACCTGCGCCTCGGCGACTCCCGTAAGATGCTTGCCGACGAGGCCGGCCAGCAGGCCGAGGCGCTCGGCATAGATGCCGCGCATGGCGCGGACATGGGCGCCGAAATGCCCGCCTTCCATGAAGCGGGCGAGCGTCATTTGGGCGAGCGGGGCGGAATGGCCGTCGAGCAGCGTGCGCGCCACGGTTATCGGCTCGACGAGTTCGCGCGGCAGCACGACATAGCCGATCCGCAGGCCCGGAAAGAGCGATTTGGTGAAGGTGCCGATGTAGATGGTCCGCTCATGGGGATCGAGCCCCTGCACGCAGGCCGTCGGCTTGCCGGCATAGTGGAACTCGCTGTCGTAATCGTCCTCGATGATCCAGGCCTGATGGCGGTCCGCCCATTCGATCAGCGCCAGGCGGCGATCGAGCGCCAATGTCGCGCCGCTCGGGAACTGGTGCGAGGGGGTGAGGAATACGGCCCGGGCCCGGCGTGGCTCGGAAACGATCTCGTCGACCAGCAGGCCCTGATGGTCGAGTCGGATCGGGACGCAATCCAGCCCGGCGGCATCGAAGGCCTTGCGCGCGCCGTAATAGGCGGGGTCCTCGATGAAGATGCGCTCGCCCGCGTCGAGCAGCACGCTCGCGCACAGTGCCAGCGCCTGCTGCGAGCTGGTCAGGACCAGAACCCGGTCGGGCGTGGCATGGGCGCCGCGTTCGAGATTCACATAGTCGGCGATCGCCCGCCGCAGCGGCTCGACGCCTTGCGGGTCGGCATGCAGCAGCGCCGCCGTGCCGGCCTCCTTCAGCACCTGCCGTTCCAGGCGTTCCCAGAGCCGGAGGGGAAAGCTGCGGGTTTCCGGTATGCCCGGCGCGAAGGGCCGCGGCGACAAGAGCTCGCGCACGCCGCCGCTGCGGAATATCGCCTCGCCGCGCCGGCTGAGGTTCGGCGCCTGGCTGGGCCGGGGCGCCGCGCGCCGCCACTGCCGGCGGCCGGGCGCGAGCTCCGACGTCTCCGCCACGAAGCTGCCGCTGCCGACCCGGCGGTCGATGAAGCCTTCGGCATGCAGCTGTGCATAGGCGGATTCGACCGTGTCGCGTGACAGGTCGAGCGATCGCGCCAAAGCACGCGAGGCCGGCAGCGGCTTTCCGCGCCCGAGGGTGCCGTCGAGGATGAGCTGGCGGATCGCACGCTGGATCCTGGCATGCAGCGGCAGCCCCGCATGGGCGGGATGGGCCAGCCAGGCTTTCACCGATTCCAGTTGCGAATGCTTGAACAAATGGTCTGGGCCTCTCTTCGGAAGTGGCTGGGATTGTCAGACCATTAATCGGCTAGTTGTCAACGCGCCACGCAGCGCCTGCGCCCCATCTCTTGGAAGACCTGTCACGATCATGCCGTCCGGTTCCGCGCCTTCCAGCCGCCTCAACGACCTCATGCATCCCGTCGTCGCGGGGTTGATCTCGGTGATCGTCAACTATGGCGGCACCTTCATCCTGGTCTTCCAGGCAGCCAAGGTCGCCGGCCTCAGCCCGGAACTGACCGCTTCCTGGGTCTGGTCGGTCTCGATCGGCGTCGGCGTGACCGGGCTTGTCCTCAGCTGGCGCTATCGCGAGCCGATCATCACGGCATGGTCGACGCCCGCTGCCGCCTTCCTCGTCACCGCGCTCGCGACCACGCCCTATGCCGAGGCGGTCGGCGCCTACATCGTCTCCGCGGCAGCCTTCGTCGCGCTCGGCCTGTCGGGCTGGTTCGAAAGGGTCATCCGCCTGATCCCGCCCGGAATCGCGTCGGGGCTGCTCGCTGGAATCCTGCTGCAATTCGGCATCGGCGCCTTCGGCGGTGCGAGCCTTGATCCGTTGCTGGTCGGCCTTCTGGTCCTCGCCTATCTCGCCTTGAAGCGCTGCTCGCCGCGCTATGCCGTGGTCGGCATACTCGTGCTCGGCCTCGTCTTCCTGCTGCTGCAGGGCAGGGTGGACCTGTCCGGCTTGCGGCTTCAGTTCGCGACGCCGGTCTTCACCATGCCGGAATTTTCGCTCAACGCGCTGCTCAGCGTCGCGCTGCCGCTGTTCCTGATCACCCTGACCGGCCAGTACATGCCGGGAATGCTGGTGCTGCGGAATGACGGCTTCAAGACCAGCGCCGATCCGCTCGTCACCGTGACCGGGCTCGGCTCGCTGCTGATGGCGCCTTTCGGCTCCCATGCCTTCAATGTTGCGGCGATCACGGCGGCGATCGCCACCGGCAAGGAGGCGCATGAGGACCCGTCGAAGCGCTGGACCGCGGGGATCGCGGCCGGCGTGGCCTATATCCTCGTCGGGGTGTTCGGGGTGACGCTGGCGGCGGTGTTCATGGCGTTTCCTGCGACCTTCATCACGACGCTTGCCGGCCTTGCCTTGCTCGGCACGATCGGCGGCAGCCTGGCCGGCGCAATGGCCGACCCCGTGTCCCGCGAGGCGGCTCTGATCACCTTCCTGGCCTCGGCCGCGAACATCCAGCTGCTCGGCATCGGCGGAGCATTCTGGGGCCTGCTGATCGGCCTCGCCGCGCACCTCATCCTGAACGGCCGTCTGCCGCAGCGTGCGCGTGCCGAAATCCTCACAGGGCAGGGCGCAGGGAAATAATGGCTGGGGCGACCATGCCCGCGCCTGGTCGCCATCTAGCGCGGTCGCCGTACCGCTCTGAGCACGCCGCTCTTGCCGCCGCCGCAATAGAAGCGGTCGCCGCCATCGGCCTCGAGGCCTGAGACGCCGGTGCCCGCCGGCATGTCGAGGCGCTCGAGCACCGCGCCGGTCCGCGGATCGACGCGCCTGAGCTCGCTCTCGTCGTTCTCCCAGGTGCCGTGCCAGAGCTCGCCATGGCTCCAGGTCACGCCGGTGACGAAGCGGTTCGACTCGATGCTGCGCAGGACGGCGCCGGTTTCCGGGTCGATCTGATGGATCTTGCGGTTGCGATACTGGCCGACCCAGAGCGTCCCTTCCGCCCAGGCGAGCCCGGAACTGCCGCCGCCCGGCGCCGGGATCGTCGCCAATACGGCGCCTGTCCGCGGGTCGAGCTTCTGGATGCGGTCCTCCGCGATCTGGAAGAGGTGGCGGCCATCGAAGGCCGTGCCGGCATCGGCGGCGACATCGAGCGAGCGTTCGGTCACTCCGCTTTCCGGATCGAGCGCGTTCAGCCTGCCGTCGGTCGCGAACCAGACATGCCGGCCGTCATAGGAGACGCCGTGAACGCCGTCGATGTCGGGGAAGGGGCCGTATTCGCGGATGATCTCGGCTGCTGATCGTTTCATGGCGCGTCTCCAGAACGGGTGCTTGCGACCTTGCTGTCGCCTGCCGTTCTAGCTGCCGGGCGAAGAGGCCGGGAGTAACAACACTGTCGGGAACCCCGGCACGGGTGGCTTCACCCAGCGCAGCGCCGGCCCGCGCCCGAAGGACTGGACCCGGCCCGCCGAGGCGAGCGTCTCGAGCGCGCGCTGCACGCTGCGCGGGCTGGTCGCGAGTGCCAGCGCGAGGCCCGAACTCGACCACGCCTCGCCATCTGAAAGCAGGGCGAGCAGCGCCGCATGCCGTTCCTCGACGGGTGGGGCGAGAACGGCGATCTCGGCGTCGTGGCGAGGAACCATGGCGAAACCGTCGGCCGTCGCGTCGATCGCGGCGAAATCCCTGAGCTCGGCGCGCAGCCGCCCGATCTCGACCCGCAGCCGGGCGCGATGCGATTCATCGACCTGCCTTGCCCGGAAGGCCCGTGCGACGAGGACGCTGCGCGGCACGTGGCCGGGCCAGGCTTCGGCGAGAGCACGCGCCAGCGAGAACAGCACCGGCCGCGTCGCGAGCGAGACCGCCGCATTCCTGCTCCGCACGCTGTTCCGGCAGGCGTCGATGATCAGTGCGCCCGACGCCCGCAGGGCTTCGACCTCTTCGAGCCGGAGAAGCCTGGCTTCGCCCCGTGCGATCAACCGTGCCGCCGGCGCGCGCAGCACGGCCGCCGCGCTCTCGACCTCGGCAATAAGGGCGTCGATACCGGACTGGCGGCCTGCGCGTTCGGCCTGCGCCAATGCGTCGCGGGCGATCTGCGTCCGCAGCCGCCTGATCGCGATTCCGGCAATGACGAGTGCATGCGCAGCCTGCAGGGCAGCCGGGAACGGGCTCGGATCGATCCCGGCCAGCGCTTGCTCTGCTTGGTCGAGCTGGCCGATCAGGAGGAGACGGCGAACCGAAAGATGCCGGGCATGGGCGGCATTCAGCCGGTCGCCATGTTGCTCCAGCACCGTCTGGGCCGCCTCGAGCGCCTTCGCCGGCCAGCCGAGATCGCGCGAAACCAGGGCGATCTCGGCTTCGGCGACGATACATCTCGCGCGGGAAACCGCTTCTCTCGGCCCGAAGCCGCGTGCCGCCTTCTGCAGCAAGGCCTTGGCGCGGGCAAAGTCGCCGAGCCGGGCCATGGCGATGCCGCGCAAGGCCAGTGCCGGCGGGTCCTCGCGCAGCGCGACGCGGTTCAGCACACCGAGCAGATCGCCCGCCGCCAGCGCACGCGCCGCGGCCGTGATCATCGAGTCCATTCAGATCCCGCCAAACTTGTCACTCCCAGCGTCTCACGGTCGGCGACTACCAACAAGGCGACGCCGCTCCGCCACGAAACCCGCGGCGCAGGACAGGCGACGACAGGAGACAAGATCGATGACGATGCATCCGACCGCTTCACGCGACGAATGGCTCGCAGCGCGCATCGCACTGCTAGGCAAGGAAAAGGAGCTGACGCGGCTCAGCGACGAACTCGCCCGCCAGCGCCAGCAACTGCCCTGGGTCCGTATCGACAAGGCGTTCCGCTTCGAGACCGAGGAGGGCCCGGTCTCGCTGGCGGAGCTGTTCCGGGGGCGCTCGCAGCTCCTCGTCTACCACTTCATGTTCGGGCCCGATTACAAGGCGGGCTGTCCGTCCTGCTCGGCCATCGCCGACGGCTTCAACGGCATCACGGTGCATCTCGCCAACCACGACGTGACGCTGATGGCGGTCTCCCGCGCGCCGCTGGCCAAGCTCCTGGCTTACAGGCAGCGCATGGGCTGGCGCTTCCCCTGGGCCTCGTCCTCGGACGGTGCCTTCAGTTTCGACTTCAACGTCTCCTTCACCGATCAGCAGCAGCGCGACGGCTCGATCGAGTACAATTTCCAGCGCGAGCCGGCCTTCGTATGGCGTTCGCGTCTGGAAGGCGACAGCACCTCGGTCACTGAGCGCTTCGCCGCCACGACTGGCACCGATGTGGCGAGCTATACGCGCGAGCGGCCGGGCGTGAGCGCCTTCGTCATCGAGGACGGTGTCGTCTACCACACCTATTCGACCTATGCGCGCGGCGTCGACGGCATCTGGAGCATGTATCCCTGGCTCGACCGGGCTCCCAAGGGCCGCAACGAGGCGAACGGTCCGTGGTGGCGGCGCCATGACGAGTATGAACGGAGCTGAGGCGGTCATGGAAAGCCGCTCCGATCCCGTCGGTGCCGTCGCCCTCGGTGCAGCGAACTGGCTGGCCTTGGCCGCAGCGCCGACCTTCGCCACCATGGGCGTGCTCACGCTGGTCTTCGAGAGCGGCGCGCCGACGGTCCTGTGCCCGGCCATGCCGGGCGCCGGGCCGATCTACGGCATGGCTGCGATGTACCTGCTGATGAGCGTCTTCCATCTGGCACCCTGGCTCAGACTGGCAGCCGGTCGGAGGTCCGCTGCTTCGGCCTGAGGCAGGCAGCAGGCAGGAAGGCTTGCCTCGCTGCGAGCTCGCCCGGCGCGTCGGGCTCTTGTATGTATGTTCTCTTTATGTTCTTTTTCTTGCAAGGGCGTAACCGAGGAGAGGCACATGCTGATGGCCGAACCGGGCGGGTATCGGCTTCGCCAGCCCGCTAATCGCTACTTCTTCGCCGTCCTGCCGACGGCCGAGGCGGCCAGGGCAATCGCCTGCATCGCCGACGGGTTTCGGAGAGCCCACGACCTCCGCGGACCGATCATCGGGCCGGGCCGCTACCATATCTCGCTCTGCGGCGTCGGTGCGCCCGGTCCGGTGCCGGACGAGGTGCTGTCCTCGCTATTGGCTGTCGGCGACCAGGTTCGTTGCCAGCTATTCGATGTCGGCTTCGATCATGCCGTGAGCTTCAGCCAGGGCGCGCGCAAGCGGCCTCTGGTCCTCGCCAGCAGCGAGGGATTGCCGGCGTTGGGCTGGCTGCAGGCCGGGCTCAGGCGCGCCATGGCCGCATACGAACTCCCGGTCAAGCGCCAGTTCAATCCGCATCTGACCATGCTCTATGACGAGCAGATCGTGCTGGAAACCGGCATCCCGCCGCTGCGCTGGACGGTGCGCGACTTCGTGCTGATCCACAGCGTCAACGGAGAAGGCCGGCACCGCCATCTGGCGCGCTGGCCGCTCGTCGTCGCTTGATCCCCGTCGCCTCTCATGCGAGGCGAGGTGCGTCCGCCATCGGGGCGGGCACTGCAACGATCTGCGCGAGCGATTGAACGAATGGTCACCCTCTACGGCATCCGCAATTGCGACACGATGAAGAAGGCGTGGAGCTGGCTTGAAGCTCATGGCATCGCCTACGAGTTCCACGACTACCGGGCCGTCGGCATCGACCGGGCGCGGCTGGAGGCCTGGTGCCGCGAGCTTGGCTGGGAGAAGGTGCTCAACAAGGCCAGCACGACCTTCCGGGCGCTGCCGGAGGCGGAGAAGCAGGAGCTTGATGCCGACAAGGCCGTTGCCCTGATGCTGGCCCAGCCGACCATGATCAAGCGCCCGGTGCTCGACACCGGCGAGCGCCGCCTGCTCGGTTTCAAGCCGGACGCCTACGCTGCCGCCTTCGCCAAGCGGTAGAGCTGGGGCGTCGTTGCGAGTGTAGCGAAGTAATCCAGCCTCATGGAGCTTTGCCGTCTCCGGATGGCTTCGTTGCTGCGCTCCTCGCAATGACGGTCGGCGTAATCGCTCTTCCGTAGAGCGCCGGGCTGGGCTAGGCCGGCGAAATGACAACAGATTTCAGCTTCCATCTGCTCGGCCGTGACGGCTCTGCACGGACCGGCGAGGTCCGGATGCCGCGCGGCGTGATCCGCACCCCCGCCTTCATGCCGGTCGGCACGGCCGCGACCGTCAAGGGCATGTATCCCGAGCAGGTGAAGGCGCTCGGCGCCGATGTCGTGCTCGGCAACACCTATCATCTGATGCTGCGCCCCGGTGCCGAACGCGTTGCCAGGCTCGGCGGCCTGCACAAGTTCATGAACTGGCCACACCCGATCCTGACCGATTCCGGCGGCTTCCAGGTGATGTCGCTCGCCAATCTGCGCAAGCTGACCGAAGAGGGCGTGACCTTCCGCTCCCATATCGACGGCTCGAAGCATGTGCTGACACCGGAGCGCTCGGTCGAGATCCAGAACCTGCTCGGCTCCGACATCGTGATGCAGCTCGACGAATGCGTCGCCCTGCCTTGCGAGCACAAGGTCGCGGAGAAGGCGATGCGGCTGTCGCTGCGCTGGGCCGAGCGCTGCAAGGCGGCTTTCGGAACGCAGCCGGGCAGGGCGCTGTTCGGCATCGTGCAGGGTGGCGACGTGCCTGCCCTGAGGGTCGAGAGCGCGCGCGAACTCGCCGCCATGGACCTCAAGGGCTACGCCATCGGCGGGCTCGCGGTCGGCGAGCCGCAGGAGGTGATGCTGGCGATGATCGAGACGGTCGAGCCGCATATGCCGCAGGAAAAGCCGCGCTATCTGATGGGCGTCGGCACGCCCGACGACATCGTCGAGGCGGTACGCCGCGGCGTCGACATGTTCGACTGTGTGATGCCGACCCGGGCCGGGCGCCACGGCCAGATCTTCACGCGCTTCGGCAGGATGAACCTGAAGAACGCCAAGCACGCCGAGGATGTCAGGCCGATCGATCCGCAATCGAGCTGCCCGGCCGCGAACAGCTATTCGCGCGCCTATCTGCACCATCTGGTCAAGGCCGAGGAGATGCTCGGCAAGATGCTGCTGACCTGGATCAACCTCGCCTATTACCAGGATCTGATGGCCGGGCTCCGGGGCGCCATCGCGGCCGGCCGGCTGGGCGATTTCATCGCCGAGACCAAGCTGGGCTGGGAGCGGGGCGAGCCGGCGTGATCGAGCCCTGGCTTGCGCTGCTCGCCCTGAAGATGGCGATCGCCGCCGGCATCGTCGTCGGCTGCTCGGTCATCGCCGAGCGTAGCGGCCCTTTCCTGGCTGCGATGATCGCGACCCTGCCGATCTCGGCGGGGCCGGTCTATGTCTTCCTCGCTCTGGAGCATGATCCGGCCTTCATCGCGGCGAGCGCGCTCGCCGGCATGGCGACCAATCTCGCCAATGGCGGCTTCCTGCTCGCCTATGTGCCGCTGGCGCAGCGCTTTGGTCTCGTCGTCAGCCTTGGGGCGGCGCTGCTGAGCTGGTCGGCGGCGATCCTGCTGTTTCGTGCCAGCCAGGCACCGTTCCCGGTTCTTCTGGCGCTCACACCGCCGGTCTTCCTCCTGCTCAATCGCCTGCTGGGTCCCTATCGGCAGGCCCGTCCCGCCGTGCCGCCCAAACGCGTCTGGTTCGCGATCCCGCTGCGCGCGGCAGCCGTCGCTACCCTGGCGGGCGTCGCGAGCACGGTCAGCGCGCAGGTCGGCCCCACCTGGTCCGGCGTGATGGCCGGGATGCCGATCGTGCTCTCGAGCCTGGTCGTCATTCTCCAGCCGCGGATCGGCGGGCCGGGCTCGGCGGCGGTGATCGCCAACTCCGCCATCGGCTTTCTCGGCTTCGGCGGGGCGCTGGCGGTGGTGCACCTTGCCGCGCCGGCGCTGGGGTCATGGCCGGCCCTGACGCTCGGCCTCTGCGTCAGCATCGGCTGGAACCTGGCGCTGATGGGCCTAGCGCGCCGCCGTGCGGCGCCATGAGGCGACGAACAGCCCGGCAATGATCATGGCGATGCCGCCGATCTGCAGGCCGCTCGGGATCTCGCCGAGCACCGGAATGGCGAGCAGCGTGCCGATCACCGGAATCATCGGCGGGAAGCGGCCAATCACCGCCGAACCTAGAATCGGCGCCGACCAGCTCCAGATCCACAGGCCGACGATGACGTTGAGGACGCCCTGATTGATGGCATGCGCTGCCAGAACCCACCAGGGAGCGACGTCGAAGCCGCGGAAGAAGAACAGGAAATAGAAGGGCAGGTAGAGCATCGACAGGACCGAGACGACGGCGGTCGCCTTCAGCGCGTCGACGCGCCAGAGCTGGACGACGAGCGGATAGCCGCCCCAGATCAGGCCGACACCTAGGAAGCAGAGATCGCCGAGGAGGATCGTGTCGCTGGTCTGGCGCGTCCCGGCGATACCGAGACAGGCGAGGCCGACGAGCACTGCCAGGACGCCGATGACGAGCGGGCGTGTCAGCCTGCTGCCGAACAGCACGACGCTGCCGACGATGCCGATCACCGTGACGGTGCCGGGACCGATGACCGCCCCGTGCGCGGCGGGCGCCAGGGTCAGGCCGGTCATCATCAGATAGCTCATCGGGAAGCCGCTCATCACGGCGAGGGCGAGCCCGCGTGGCCAGCCGATGCCGGCGCAGGAGGTGATGCCGGCAGAGATGAAGGTCGGGAGCAGCAAGAGGCCGGCGGTGGCGAAGCGCAGCGCCAATATGTCGTGCGAACTCAGGCCGTTGAGCACCGCATGCCGGCTGACGACGAAGTTCGCGCCGAAGATCAGCATGGCGAGCGTCATGCCGCCGAAGGCCAGCCGACGCCGAAGGCGGATCTTCGCGTCGGAAAGCGGCACTGTCTGATGCATGCTCCGGCTTAGCGCCGGAGCATGGTCTTCGTTAGTGGGTTTGCCGCATGGGCTGTGCGCGCCGCTCGCGTTGCGGTGCACAAAAAACCGTCAGGCGAGCGCCTTCAGGGCGGAGCGGCCGGCATAAATCGCCTGGTCGCCGAGCTCCTCCTCGATGCGCAGGAGCTGGTTGTACTTCGCGGTCCGGTCGGAGCGGGCGAGCGAGCCGGTCTTGATCTGTCCGCAATTGGTCGCGACCGAGAGGTCGGCGATGGTGGAATCCTCGGTCTCGCCCGAGCGATGCGACATCACCGCGGTATAGCCGGCGCGCTGGGCCATCTCGACAGCCGCCAGGGTCTCGGTCAGCGTACCGATCTGGTTGACCTTGACCAGGATCGAGTTGGCGGTCTTCGCCTTGATGCCCTGCGACAGGCGCGTGACGTTGGTGACGAAGAGATCGTCGCCGACGAGCTGGCACTTGTCGCCGACGAGATCGGTCAGCGCCTTCCAGCCCTCCCAGTCATCCTCGGCCATGCCGTCCTCGATCGAGACGATCGGATAGCTGCCGACAAGCTTGGCGAGGTACTTGGCCTGCGCCTTGGGATCGCGGGTTTTGCGTTCGCCCGCATAGACATAGGCACCATCCTTGAAGAACTCGGTCGCGGCGCAGTCGAGCGCCAGGGCGATGTCCTCGCCGGGCTTGTAGCCGGCCTTCTCGACCGCCTGCATGACGAAGTCGAGCGCTGCTTCCGCCGACTTGATGTTGGGAGCGAAGCCGCCCTCGTCGCCGACATTGGTGTTGTGGCCGGCGTCGTGGAGCGCCTTCTTCAACGTGTGGAAGATCTCCGCGCCCATGCGCAGGCCTTCGGCGAAGGAGGGTGCGCCGATCGGCATCACCATGAATTCCTGGAAGTCGATCGGGTTGTCGGCATGGGCGCCGCCATTGACGATGTTCATCATCGGCACGGGCAGGACGCGGGCCTGGGTGCCGCCGACATAGCGGTAGAGCGGCAGGCCGGAGGCGTCGGCGGCGGCCTTGGCGACGGCGAGCGAGACACCGAGAATGGCGTTGGCGCCGAGCTTGCTCTTGTTGGGCGTGCCGTCGAGCTCGATCATCGTCTCGTCGATCGCGACCTGGTCCTCGGCGTCCATGGCGACGAGAGCCTCGGCGATGGTCATATTGACCGCCTCGACCGCCTTCTGCACGCTTTTGCCGAGATAGCGGCTCTTGTCGCCGTCGCGCAGTTCGACGGCCTCATGCGCGCCGGTCGAGGCGCCCGAGGGAACCGCGGCGCGGCCCATCGAGCCGTCTTCGAGGATGACGTCGACCTCGACCGTCGGGTTGCCGCGGGAATCGAGGATCTGGCGGCCGATGATGTCGATGATCGCGGTCATGGCGGACTCCGGAGAGAGGCGGGAACGGATTGATGTCGCGCTTCTAGACAAGAGCAGGGGCGACGGGAAGGGGTGGTGGCGTTTGCGGGGCGTCAGCGATACAAGCCGCGCTTGAAAAGAACCGGATGCCGCCCACCGGCGGTCTCATTGAAGCATCTCTGATCCTTCGAGCCGTGCGCGTTCGCGTGCCCATCAGGAGGCGGGATGGATGTCGATTGGAGCGACGATGACCCTCGATGCCTCGACCCTGCAGCTCGGCCAGGCCAGCGCCCTGCCGCAATCGCCGGAGGAAGCCCGCCTCGACCGTGTGCCGAACCCGCATGCCGGCACGGATTATCTCGCCCGCTTCACCTGCCCGGAATTCACCTCGATCTGCCCGGTCACCGGCCAGCCCGATTTCGGCATTCTGGTGATCGACTATCTGCCCGGCGACTGGCTGGTCGAATCGAAGTCGCTGAAGCTTTATCTCGGCGCCTTCCGCAATCATGGCGCCTTTCACGAGGATTGCACGGTCAATATCGGCAAGACGCTGGTCGAGCTGCTGCAGCCGAAATGGTTCCGCATCGGCGGCTACTGGTATCCGCGCGGCGGTATCCCGATCGATGTTTTCTTTCAGACCGGCGAGCCCCCCAAGGGCTTGTGGCTGCCCGACCAGGGCGTGGCGCCCTATCGCGGGCGCTGAGAGGTCGTCATTCCGGGGCGCCGCGCCATGCGATGTCCCGGATGACGGTAGTGCCTACGTTCGGCTGCCGCCCAGCGAGAGGACCCGCGGCACCAAGAGGCCGAGCAGTCCGACCGCCGCGGCGAAGGACAGGATCGCGCCGCTGGTGCCGAACAGATGCAGGGCCGTGCCCATCAGCAGCGGTCCGAGCGCATGGCCGCAGAACAGCGCGCAAGCGAACAGCGCCACCGCCGAGCCGCGTGCGCTCGGTGCGAGCTCTGTCGCCAGCGCCTGGAAGGTGCCGTGCATCAGGAAGAAGCCGAAGCCGCTCAGCATGAAGATGGCGATCGCGCTCCACCAGGGCAGCATCGGCAGTGCGAACAGGCAATAGGCCAGCGCCATCAGCACGCCGCCGGCCGTGGTCATCCGCGCCGGGCCGAGCCGCTCGACCAGGATCCGCGTCAGGATGCCGTAGACGATGCCGCCGAGGCCGGTGCCGGCGATGACGATGCCGGCCTGCGAGGGGCCGACGCCCGCCCGTTCCTGCAGGATCGCCGCGACATAGGGCGGCATGCCGAAGACCAGCGCCCCCTCGATGATGACGAGGCCGTAGAGCACCTTGGTCTGCGGATTGGCGAAGACGGTAGCGTAGCGCGCGAGCGCGCCTGAAAAACTCAGCTTCGGGCGCTGCGCGTCCGGCCGAGGCTTCAGCACGATCATCACCAGGATGCCGGCGATGGCGGCGAGCGCGCCGGCGACCAGGAAGACGCCGCGCCAGCCGATATGCGTGGCGATCAGGCCCGAGCAGGCTGCCCCCGCCATCTGGCCGACGATCATCAAAACGAGGAAGCGCCCGAGCTGGACCTGGCGCTCGGCCATCGGGGCTCGGTCGCCGATCGCCGCCATCGCCGCCGGAATCACGCCGCCGGCGACGATGCCGGCCGCGGTGCGCATGACCGTCAGCGCATCGAAGGACCAGGCGAACGCTGCCGCTGCCGAGAGCGTGGCGAGCAGGAGCAGACAGGTCGAGATGGTGCGCAGCTTGCCGAAGGAATCGGCCACCGGCCCGAGGAAGGGCTGGCCGATGGCATAGGCGAAGGAGAAGGCGGTCGCGATTGCGGCGACCTGGGGGACGCTGCGGGTGAATTCGCTCGCCAGCGTCGGAACCAGCGGATCGAGGATCCGCATGGTGAAGGTCGAGGCGAAGCCGCAGGCCCCGAGGACGAGGATCAGGGCCTTGAGCGAGCCAGGGGCGGGCTGCGGCTGCGCCGCCTCAGCCATGGGCCGGCGCAACCTGCGCGATGCGCTTGGCGACGCGGTCGAACTCCTGCAGCTGCCGGATCAGGGTGGGAAACTCGCGCAGCGGCACCATGTTGGGCCCGTCGGACGGCGCCTTGTCGGGATCGGGATGGGTCTCGATGAAGACCCCGGCGACGCCGACCGCGACCGCCGCCCGCGCCAGCACCGGCACGAATTCGCGCTGCCCGCCGGAGGAGGCGCCCTTGCCGCCGGGCTGCTGCACCGAATGGGTAGCGTCGAAGATCACCGGCGCGCCGATCTCGGCCATGATCGGCAGGCTGCGCATGTCGGTCACCAGCGTGTTGTAGCCGAAGGAGGCGCCGCGCTCGGTCAGCATCACGTTCGGGTTGCCGCTCTCGGTCACCTTGGCGGCGACATTGACCATGTCCCAGGGAGCGAGGAACTGGCCCTTCTTGACGTTGACGATCTTGCCGGTCGCGGCGGCCGCGACGAGCAGGTCGGTCTGGCGGCAGAGGAAGGCGGGGATCTGCAGGATGTCGACGACCTCGGCGACGGCGGCGCATTGGCCGGCTTCGTGCACGTCGGTCAGCACCGGCAGGCCGGTGCGCTCGCGAATCTCGGCAAAGACGGGCAAGGCGGCCTGCAGTCCCATGCCGCGCTGGCCCTTGACGCTGGTCCTGTTCGCCTTGTCGAAGGAGGTCTTGAAGACGAGGCCGATGCCGAGCCCGGCAGCCATGTCCTTGAGCGCCAGCGCGACTTCCAATGCGTGCTCGCGGCTTTCCATCTGGCAGGGGCCGGCGATCAGGGCGAGCGGCAGGGCGTTGCCGAAGCGGACCGGCTGGGCGAGATTGGCGCCGGCTGTAACGATGGCGTTGGCGCTCATGGCTTTTTGATCCTGCTTTCGGATGTGCCGAGGGCCGAGGCGCCGGGCTGGGAGATCCGGCTGCTCTGCCGCCTGCGCGGCACCATCCTGCGACGCGTCCCGCGCTCTAGGGCCTGTCCGCCTCGCAGGTCAAGCAGTCGGCGCCCTCTGAGCCCCTGGCTGGGAGCCGGACATGCGGCCTGCGCAGATCCGTGGCCGCGGCGATATCGATCCGGCTCGCAATCTGCCGGCGAAAGTGCTACCCGGCAGGGCAGCAAGCATTTCCGAGGCGTTATGTCCGATATTTTCCGCGAGATCGACGAGGAGGTTCGCCGCGAGAAGGCGGCGGCCATCTGGAGCAAGTACAGCAACGTCTTCATCGCGATTGCCGTGATCGCCGTCGTGGGCGTCGCCGGCTGGCAGTTCTGGCAGCACCAGGAACGGCAGAAGGCGGAGGCCGTCGGAGCGAAGTTCGAAACCGCCCTGCGCGCCGCCCGTGACGGCAATGGCAGCGAGGCGGAGTCGATCCTGACCGAGCTTTCCGCCAATGCACCGGCCGGCTATCGCCAGCTCGCCCGTTTCCGCCTGGCCGGCGAGGTCGGCAAGCGCGATCCCGCCGCTGGCGCCACCGCCTTCGACGCGCTCGCCAATGACGGCGCTCTCGAGGCGAGCTATCGCGATCTCGCCCGCCTACGCGCCGGCCTGCTGCGGGTCGACCTCCTGTCCTATGCCGAGCTGCGCAAGGCTCTCGAACCGCTGGCGACGCCTGCCGGGAACTGGCGCCATTCCGCCCGGGAAGCGCTCGGCATCGCGGCGCTCAAGGGCAATCTCTACGAGGACGCCGGCCGCTGGTTCGACGCCATCGTGACCGATGCCGAGACGCCGGCGAGCTTGCGCCAGCGGGTCGAGCTCTATCTTACGCTGGTTCGCGGCGGCGCCGTCGAAACCAAGAACTGACGCCGCGCGCCGGTCCGTATCGGCCGGTGCCGGCCCAACTGGACGGATCATGACCGCGACCATCGCCATTGTCGGCCGCCCCAATGTTGGCAAGTCGACCCTGTTCAACCGGCTCGTCGGCAAGAAGCTGGCGCTGGTCGACGACCGTCCGGGCGTCACGCGCGACCGGCGCGAGGGCGAGGCCAGCCTCGGCCATCTGCGCTTCACGGTGATCGACACTGCCGGCCTCGAGGAGGCCGACGAGCACTCGCTCGCGGGCCGTATGCGCGCGCAGACCGAGACGGCGATCGAGCAGGCCGACGTCATCCTGTTCATGATCGACGCCCGTCTCGGCCTGACGCCGATGGACCAGCCCTTCGCCGATCTGGTGCGTCGCTCCGGCAAGCCCGTCATCCTGCTCGCCAACAAGGCGGAAGGAAACAAGGGCAAGGACGGCGTCATGGAGGCTTATTCGCTCGGCCTCGGCGACCCCGTGCCATTCTCCGCCGAGCATGGCGAGGGCACCGCCGACCTGCTCGAAGCCCTGATGCCCTATGTTGCCGAAGAGCCGGAGGAGGACGAGGAGGAACTCTGGGCCGAAGCGCCCGCCGCCCTCACGGAGGACGAGGAGGAGGGCGACGACCCCAACAAGCCGCTGCGCGTGACCATCATCGGTCGCCCCAATGCCGGCAAGTCGACCCTGGTCAACCGGATGATCGGGCAGGACCGTCTGCTGACCGGCCCTGAGGCCGGCATCACCCGCGACACCATCTCGGTCGACTGGGACTGGCGCGGCCGTCCGGTCAGGCTGTTCGACACCGCCGGCATGCGCAAGCGCGCCCGCATCGAGGAGAAGCTCGAGAAGCTCTCGGTCGCCGATGCGCTGCGCGCCATCCGCTATGCCGAGGTCGTGGTCGTGCTGCTCGACTCGACCATTCCCTTCGAGAAGCAGGACCTGACCCTGGTCGATCTGACGGAGCGCGAAGGCCGCTGCGTCGTCATCGGCCTCAATAAATGGGACCTCGTCGCCGACAAGCAGGGCTTGCTCGCCGAGCTGAAGGAAAAGGCCCATCACCTGCTGGCGCAGGTCCGCGGCGTCGAGATCGTGCCGCTCTCCGGCCTCGCCGGCGAGGGCATCGACAGGCTGATGCAGGCGGTCTTCCGCGCCTATGGCGTCTGGAACCGCCGGGTCTCGACCGCGCGAATCAACCGCTGGCTGGAAGGCGTGCTCTCGGCCCATCCGCCGCCGGCCGTCGCCGGCCGCCGCATCAAGATTCGCTACATGACGCAGGCCAAGGCGCGCCCGCCGACCTTCGCGCTGTTCGGCAACCAGCTCGAGCATCTGCCGGTGTCGTATACGCGCTATCTGGTCAATAACCTGCGCGACGCCTTCGAGTTGCCGGGCACACCGATCCGCCTGCATACGCGCGGGGGCACGAACCCCTACGACAAGGCCAAGCGCTGATGCTTCGGGACTGAGCGGGATCGATGCGAAAGACCGGTTCCCATGTTTTCGCATCCTGCTCAGGCGCGCCCGAAACGGTCAGCGCGCTCTTCCTCAGAACCGACGGGAAGGTGCTGCTTGGTCTGCGAGCCTCTTGGAAGCGCGCCTGGGCCGATCATTGGGATGCGATCGGCGGACGCGTCGAGGCCGGCGAGGGGCTCGACGAAGCCTTGCTGCGCGAATGCCGCGAGGAGGTCGGGCTCGTGCCGACGGTCTATCGCCTGATGCTCTCGGCTCCCGAATATTTTCCGGAGCGGAACGGTGCCGCGCTGCATCACATCTATGTGGTCTCGGCCTGGGATGGCGAGACAGCCGAGAACCTCACCGACGAGCACAGCGAGATCGGCTGGTTCTCGCTCGACGAGATGGCGGCCCTGCCGAACCTGACGGTGGCCGAGCTGATCGCGGTGGTGCAGGAGTATCGGGCGGCGCCGTAAGGGCGCGTCATGCTCGGGCCTGACCCGAGCCTTTCATGACGAGAAAAGGCGCCCCTGTCGGCGAGAACCGCTCGGCTCTTCGCTACGCTCTGGCCGAGAATGACGGCCTTAGGCCGGCATCTGCGGCGTCAGCACCTTGCCTTGCGGGAAATCGAAGATCTTGCCGGTCTCCGTCCAGTCGGGCGAGGCGAGGGCAACCAGATGCGGCGCCAGATCCTCCGGCGTCCTCAGGGTCTGCGGGTCCTCGCCCGGCATCGCCTGGGCCCGCATCCGCGTCCGCAGCGGGCCGGGATTGACCAGCATCACGCGCAAGGGCGATGTCGACGTCTCGTTGGCATAGGTGCGCGCCATCGCTTCGACCGCGGCCTTGGAGATCGAATACGGCCCCCAATAGGCCATGCATTTATGCGCGGCTCCCGAGGAGAGCAGGATCACCCGGCCAGCATCGGAAGCCTGCAGTGCCGGCTCGACGGATTTCAGCAGCCGCCAGTTCGCGCTGACGTTGATGTCGAAGACCTGAGCCCATTCCTTGGGGCTGGCATGGGTCAGCGGTGCGAGCGGGCCGAGGATGCCGGCATTGGCCAGCATGATGTCGAGCTTGCCCCAGCGCTGCAACAGGGCCGGGCCGAGCTTCTCGATTGCGCCGGCATCGGCGAGATCGGCCGGAACCAGCGTGGCGCTGCCGCCGACCGCCCGGATCTCGTCGTCGAGTTCCTCGAGCGCACCGGTCGTACGCGCCAGCGCCACGACATGGGCGCCGGCTTCGGCATAGGCGAGCGCCGCGGCGCGGCCAATCCCGCGCGAGGCTCCGGTGACGAGCGCGACGCGCCCCTGCAAAGGCTTGGTCATGGCAATCCGTCGAAGGTTCAGCCGGCTTCGGCCAGCAGCGACAATTTCTGCTTGGCGCTCTCGCCGACGACATCGGTCAGCGAGGTCGGATAGTCGCCGGTGAAGCAATGATCGGTGAAGGCGGGCTGGGCCGGGTCGCGGCCTGAATGGCCCATGGCGCGATAAAGCCCGTCCACCGAGAGGAAGGCGAGCGAATCGGCGCCGACGAACTGGCGCATCTGCTCGAGCGTATGCGTCGCCGCGAGCAGCTTTTCGCGGTCCGGCGTGTCGATCCCGTAATAGTCGGGATGGGTGATCGGCGGCGAGGAGATGCGGAAATGCACCTCGCGCGCGCCCGCCTCGCGCATCATCTTGACGATCTTGAACGAGGTCGTGCCGCGCACGATCGAATCGTCGACGAGCACGATGCGCTTGCCGGCCACGACGCTGCGATTGGCCGAGTGCTTCAGGCGCACGCCGAGCTCGCGGACCTTCTGGGTCGGCTCGATGAAGGTGCGCCCGACATAATGGTTGCGGATGATGCCGAGCTCAAACGGGATGTTGCTGGCCTGGGCGAAGCCCAGCGCGGCAGGAACGCCGGAATCCGGTACCGGCACGATCACGTCGGCATCGGCCGGCGCTTCGGCGGCGAGCTGGGCGCCCATCGCCTTGCGGCGCTCATAGATGCTCTGGCCCTTCACGACCGAATCCGGCCTGGCGAAGTAGATGTACTCGAAGATGCAGGGCCGTTCCGCCGCCGGCGGGAAGGGCTTGTGGCTCTCGATGCCCTGCTCCGAGATGACGATGACCTCGCCATTCTCGACCTCGCGCACGAACTTCGCGCCGATGATGTCGAGTGCACAGGTCTCGGAGGCGAGGATCGGGCAACCGTCGAGCTCACCGAGGACCAGCGGCCGGATGCCGAGCGGATCGCGCACGCCGATCAGCTTCTTGTTGGTGATGCCGACGAAGGCATAGGCGCCCTCGATCTGGCGGATCGCCTCGACCAGCCGGTCGATGAAACGCGTCTTGCGGCTGCGCGCCACCAGATGCAGCAGCACCTCGGTGTCTGAGGTCGACTGGTAGATTGCGCCGTCGCGGACGAGATTGCGCCGCAGCGTCAGCGCATTGGTCAGATTGCCGTTATGGGCGACCGCAAAGCCGCCGCCATGCAGCTCGGAAAACAGCGGCTGGACATTGCGCAGAATGGTCTCGCCGGTGGTCGAATAGCGCACATGGCCGATCGCCTGCGTGCCCTTGAGCTTGTCGATGACGCCGGCATCCGAGAAGGCGTCGCCGACAAGGCCGAGCCGGCGCTCGGAATGGAAACGCTTGCCGTCGAAGGAGACGATGCCGGCCGCCTCCTGCCCGCGGTGCTGCAGCGCATGCAGCCCGAGCGCGGTCAGCGCCGCCGCATCGGCATGTCCGAAAATGCCGAAGACGCCGCACTCCTCGCGCAGGCGGTCGGCATTCGGGTCGAACGCAGCCTCGCAATCGCGGATCTGGCTCATCTGTGGCTCCATCGGGATGGCTCTCCACTCAGGGGCGCGCTGCGGCGGCCCCGGTGCTTCCTGTTGCGCCGGTGGAATCGATCACGCGCTGCAGGGCCTGACGGTCCGGCGCGCCGGGGGCCTGCGTACGACGTTGCGGATCGGTCGAAGGCGTGCCCGCGGGCGGGGTGCGCGGCTCCTCGGCCGGCGCCTCGGTCGGTTCACCGCCGGTCTTGGGCTGCAGCAGCTTCTTGATGAATTCGGAGTCGATGTCCTGCGGCAGCATGGTCAGCAGGCTGCGCCCGGTCTCCTCGAGAATCGGCTTCGAGCGGGAATCGCGCGCCCAGGCCGGCTGCATCTTCTCGGGCACCAGGGCGGTGAAGAAGAGATAGCCGACGACGGCCAGGAGCAGGCCGCGCCCGGCGCCGAAGACGAAGCCGAGCGTACGGTCGAGCGCGCCGATGCGCGAATCGAGCACGAAATCCGAGATCCGCGCCGTGATCAGCGAGACGATGATCAGCGTCGCCAGGAACAGGCCGGCGATCACCACGACCAGCGCCACCGTCTTGTTCGGGATGTGCTGCTGGGCGATCGGCAGAAGCTGCGGGTGGAACACCCAGGCGATGATCGCGGCGGCCGCCCAGGAGGCGATCGCCAGCACCTCGCGGGTAAGACCGCGAACGGCCGCCAGCAAAGCGGAAACGAGAACCACGCCGATGACGACGAGATCGAGAAGGGTCACAGGCATGTCAGGGCCGCTTCGCTGAAAATTCGGGTCCAGCCCGCTGGAGATGGGGAGGCCAGGCGGATTTTGCTATACAAGTTCAAGCCTCGCGCGTCACCCATGCAGTCGGCTCATTTTGCACTGCGAGAACCGGCCCGGATCAGGCCGCCCGGCTTGATCGCTGAATCCGTCTCTCCGCCTCCGGATCGAGGCCGTTCTATTGCTCGGCTTGCCGGGCACGTTGACCGGAACGAGCACGCGGCGCGGTCGCGGCAATCTCGGCGACGAGCTCGCCGACATGGCTGATCCGTTTGAGCCCGAGCCCGCCGCCATCGCCCGATTCGGCCCCGCCGACGGCCATGACGGCGCTGCCGAAGCCGAGCTTGGCGGCTTCGCGGAGCCGGGCCGCCGAAACCGAGACCGGGCGGATGGCGCCCGAAAGCGCGATCTCGCCGAAATAGACCGAGCCTGCCGGCAGCACCGCACCGGTCAGCGACGAGACCAGTGCCGCCGCGACCGCGAGATCTGCGGCCGGCTCGGCGACGCGCAGCCCGCCGGCGACGTTGAGATAGATGTCGTGCTGGCCGAGCTTCAGCCCGCCATGCGTTTCCAGCACGGCCAGGACCATGGCGAGGCGGCTGTTCTCCCAGCCCACGACGGCACGGCGCGGCGTGCCGAGCGCGGTCGGCGCCACCAGGGCCTGGATCTCGACCAGCACCGGCCTCGTGCCCTCGACACTGGCGAGCACGGCGGCGCCCGGCGCGCCCTGGTCGCGGCCGGTCAGGAAAAGCGCCGAGGGATTGCCGACCTCGGAAAGTCCCTGGCCGGTCATCTCGAAGACGCCGATCTCGTCGGTCGCCCCGAAACGGTTCTTCTGGCCGCGCAGGATGCGGAAGGCATGCGCGCCTTCGCCCTCGAAGGAGAGCACGGCGTCGACCATGTGCTCGACGACTCGCGGGCCGGCGATCTGTCCGTCCTTGGTGACATGGCCGACCAGGATCAGGCAGGCGCCCGAGGTCTTGGCATAGCGGATCAGGGCCTGGGCCGAGCCCCGGACCTGCGTCACCGTGCCGGGCGCGCTCTCGACCTCGCCCGACCACATGGTCTGAATCGAGTCGATCACCACCAGGGCAGGGCGCTCGCCCTGGCCGAGCGTCGCGATGATGTCCTCGACATTGGTCTCGGCCGCGAGGTCGACCGGCGCCTCGGCGAGACCCATGCGCTGCGCCCGCAGGCGGACCTGGCTGGTCGATTCCTCGCCCGAGACGTAGACGACGCGCCGCCCGGTCAGCGCCATGGCGGCGCAGGCCTGCATCAGCAAGGTCGACTTGCCGATGCCGGGATCGCCGCCGATCAGCAGGACCGAGCCCGGCACGAAGCCGCCGCCGGTGACGCGGTCGAGTTCGCCGATGCCGGAGACGATGCGCGGCGCATCCTGCGTCTCGCCCTTCAGGCTCTCCAATGCGAAGACGCGGCCCCGTGCCCTGCCGCCGCCGCTGGCCCTGCCGCCGCCGGGCACCGGGGCGGCCTGCGCCTCCTCGGACAGCGACGACCAGGTGCCGCAGGCATCGCATTTGCCCTGCCAGCGATGATAGACCGCGCCGCAGGCTTGGCATGCATAGGTCGGACCACGCTTGGCCATTACGGCCTAGAGCCCGACATAGCGCCGGGCATGGCGCCGCCCGAGACTGGTCAGGACTTCATAGCCGATGGTCTTGGCGCCGGCGCCGACCGCTTCGAGATCGAGCTCGCCGCCGATCAGCGTGACGGGTACGCCGCGTACCGCTGCATCGGCCGGGGCATGCGTGACGTCGACGATGATCAAATCCATCGAGACGGTGCCGACGAAGGGGCAGCGCAGCCCGCCGACCAGCGCCGAGCCGCCGGGCGAAGCATCGGTCCAGCTCGCATTGCGCGGATAGCCGTCGGCATAGCCGAGGCTGATCGTCGCGAGCCTGCGCCGGCCCTGGGCGGTCCAGCGGCCGTTATAGCCGACCTGGGTGCCGGCCGCGACGTCGCGGACCTGCAGGATGCGGGCCTCGAGTCCGACGACAGGCTGCATCGGGTTCGGCCGGCCGGGGGTCGGGTTACCGCCATAGAGCGCATAGCCGGGACGGGTGAGCTGGTAGGACGGGCAGTCCGGCAGGAAATGGGCCGACGAATTCTTCAGTGAGGCCGGCACGCCCGGAAACGCCGCCGCGATCTCGGCAAAGGCGGCGATCTGGCGGGCATTGGCCGGGTCGGCGACATCTTCCGAGGAGGCGAAATGGCTCATCACCAGTCCGATCTCGGCCGCGGCGATGACGCCGGAGCGTTCGCGGGCGAGATCGAGCCCTTCGCCGACCCAGAGCCCGAGTCGGTTCATCGCGGTGTCGACATGCAGTGCTGCCGGCCTGACCCTAGCCCCGCCCTGGCGGAAGCCGGCCCATTCCAGTAGCTCCTCATGCGAGCCCAGCACCGGCGAGAGATCGTGCTCGGCATAGGTCGCGCAGCTCTCGGGCGGCAGGCCGTTCAGCACATAGATCGTCGCTTCGCGCGCGACTGCACGGGCGCGGATGCCTTCGGAAAGGTGCGCGACGAAGAAATTCCGGCAACCGGCTGCGGCAAGCGCGGTCACGGCAGGCTCGATACCGATCCCGTAGGCATCGGCCTTGACCACGGCAGCGGCCTCGGTACCGGCGCGCGCACCGAGGGCGCGCCAATTGGCGACGAGCGCCCCGAGGTCGATCGTCAGAGCGGCGCCGTGGTCGGCGTTCTTCGGCGTGTCGAAGGGGCTCATTCAAGGCGCTCCGGAAGATGGCTCTGGTCGGCCCTGTCGGAGAAGCGCGTCACGTCGGCGTCGAACTGCAGGGCGATGGTTCCGGTCGGGCCGTGGCGCTGCTTGCCGATGATGAGCTCGGCCAGGCCATGAGCCGCTTCCATCTCGATCTGCCATTTGTTGTGCTCTTCGGTGCCGGGGCGCGGCTCCTTGCCTTTCAGATAGTACTCGTCGCGATAGACGAACATCACCACGTCGGCGTCCTGCTCGATCGAGCCGGATTCGCGCAGGTCGGAGAGCTGTGGGCGCTTGTCGTCGCGGCTCTCGACCTGGCGTGAGAGCTGGGAGAGCGCTACGATCGGGACCTCGAGCTCCTTGGCCAGAGCCTTCAGGCTGGTGGTGATCTCGGTCAGCTCCTGCACGCGGTTCTGGCTGTTCTTCGAGGAACCGGCGAGCAGCTGGAGATAGTCGATGAACAGGACGTCGAGTCCCTTCTGGCGCTTCAGCCGCCGGGCGCGGGCCATCAGCTGGGCGATCGAGATACCGCCGGTCTGGTCGATATAGAGCGGCAGCTTCTCGATCTGTGCGGCGACGTCGCTGAGCCTGGCGAACTCGGCCTCGGTGAGGCGGCCCTGCCTGATCTTGTAGGAGGAAATGCTGGCCTGCTCGGCGACGATGCGGGTCGCGAGCTGATCGGCCGACATTTCGAGCGAGAAGAAGCCGACAATGCCGCCGTCGACGGATTTGAGCTCGCCGTTCTCCTGGCGCTCGGCCCGCCAGGCCTTGGCGATGTTGAAGGCGATGTTGGTGGCGAGCGAGGTCTTGCCCATGGCGGGGCGCCCGGCGAGCACGATCAGGTCGGAGCGCTGCAGGCCGCCCATGCGCTGGTCGAGGTCGCGCAGGCCCGAGGAAATGCCGGAGAGGCCGCCGGCGCGCTGAAAGGCGCTGGCGGCCATGTCGATGGCGAGCCGCATCGCCTGGTCGAATTTCTGGAAGCCGCCCTCATAGCGGCCCTTTTCCGCCAATTCGTAGAGCTTGCGCTCGGCATCCTCGATCTGCTCGCGCGGCGCCATGTCGACGGGCGCGTCATAGGCGACGTTGACCAGTTCCTCGCCGACACCGATCAGCTGGCGCCGGATGGCGAGGTCGTAGATGGTGCGGCCATAGTCCTGGGCGTTGATGACGGTGGTGGCTTCGGCCGCCAGCCGCGCCAGATATTGCGAGGCGGTGATCCCGCCGAGGTCGAGCTCGCCGACATAGGTCTTCAGCGTGATCGGAGTCGCGATCTTGCCGGCGCGAATCAGCCCCGACATCAGCTCGTAGATGCGCCGGTGCAATTCCTCGAAGAAGTGCTCGGGCAGCAGGAAGTCGGAGACCCGGTAGAAGGCGTCGTTATTGACCAGGATCGCGCCCAGCAGCGCCTGCTCGGCCTCGATATTGTGAGGTTGGACGCGGAAATGCGCCTCGTTGTTGTCGAGGCGGGCGATGAGGGCGGTGGCGCTGGACATGGCCTTGGATAAGTCAGAGTCGCGGGGTCATGAACCTGAACGAAATAGGAACATTGCGAATACCGAAAACCGTGCCCGCTGTCCACAGCACCAACGAAAAGGGCGCCGTGTTGCCACGGCGCCCATTGACTCCGGACTGGGCCGGAAAGGCGATCAGCGATCGTCGTCTTCGCCGGCCTCGGCCAGCGCAGCGCCGACCTCGAGGCCGAGATCGTCGAGGTCGAAGGCCTCGCGGGCGGTGACGTCCTCGCCGCGCACCTGGCGCTCCGCCTCTTCGGCCGAACGGGCGATGTTGACGGTGACGGTGACCGAGACTTCCGGATGCAGCACGACCGGGACGCTGTGCAGGCCGAGGGTCTTGATCGGGGTGTTCAGGGTGATCTGGCCGCGATCGACCGAGAAGCCGTCACTCTTCAGCGCTTCGGCGATGTCACGGGTCGAAACCGAGCCGTAGAGCACGCCGGACTCGCCCGACTGGCGCAGCATCACCACCGAATGCCCGTCGAGCGACTCGGCAACCGTATCGGCTTCGTGCTTGAGCTCGAGGTTACGGGTCTCGAGTTCGACGCGCTGGTTCTCGAAACGCTTCTTGTTCTCTTCGGTGGCGCGCAGGGCCTTGCCGCGAGCGAGCAGGTAGTTGCGGCCGTAGCCGTCGCGCACGCGCACGGTCTCGCCCATCTGGCCGAGCTTGGCGACGCGTTCGAGCAGAATGACTTCCATGGTTCTTCTCCTTGATGTTTCGTCGAGAGGTCGATGTCAGGCGGTAGGCGGCGTCGACGATCCGCGCCGGCGCAAGTCGATCAGCGCGTCGGCGATGCCGAGCAGCGCGAGGAAGGGGAACACCGTGATCAGCATGACCAGCAGCGCCAGATAGACCGCGAACAGGGTCGGCATCCGCCAGGCCTTGCCGCGGCTGAGATCGTGCACCGCCGCCAGGCCGGCCAGGCCGAAGGCCGCAATCAGCGCGCCGGTGACGGCCGCGCCGGCCAGGCCGACGAAGCCGCCCATCAGGCTCACCACGAAGCCGGCGATGAGCGCCGCGACTGCCTTGGCGGGCAGGCGGGTCGCCGGAATGAAGGGCCAGGGCCGCGGCAGCCGCCCGGAAAGCTGAACCGCCTTTGCCGCCAGCCAGAGATTGGCGACGATCATCGGAACGAAGGAGGCGCCGGCGGCGGCCGGAACGAGCGCCGCGAGGCGGGCGGCGAGGTCGGCGGCGTCGATGCCGTTCGGCAGGCGTACGGAAGGGCCGACGCCCTCGCCGCCGCTGAGCACGAGCTGCAAGCCGCGCGTCATGATGCTGCGATAGGTCTCGTAGTCGGGTGCGATCGCGAGGGCGCCGCCAACCGTCACCAGCGTGGCGACCGCGGCGATCCAGACCAGCAGCCGTCCGAGTGGATACCACTCGCTGGAACCCTCGCCGTCGGTGCGCGCCAGCAAAGCGAGATAGGCGATCCACCAGGCCGGCAATGCGGCGCCGATGGCGAAGGCGAGGCCGAGCGGCACTTTCAGCACGACCGCGACTGCGGCGGTGCCGCAAGCCGTCGCGACCAGCCCGGCCCGATGGTTCCAGCCGAGCGCGGCGATGAAGACCGGGAGCGGCGCGACATAGGACAACAGCAGCGCCAGCGGCGATCCGGTGATCACCACTGTGAACAAAAGGGCTGAAACCAGCCCCGCGCCGATGCCGACGATGGGTAGCATGTCCGTCCTGCTGTCCCGCTGCTCTCGCGTGCTTTCCGTCAGACCGGAACAGGCTCGCGGCAGGGTGAGAGGGCTTTTCGCCTCAACATACCCGGAGGGGTTTCACCGCCGGGCGACCAGTAGTTCATCAGTTTGGTAGACCGGTGGCGCCGAGGCGCCACCGGGAGATGTTCAGCCGCTCAGCGGATGACGTAGGGCAGCAGGCCGAGGAAGCGGGCGCGCTTGATCGCCTGGGCGAGCTCGCGCTGCTTCTTGGCCGAGACGGCCGTGATGCGCGACGGCACGATCTTGCCGCGCTCGGAGATGTAGCGCGAGAGCAGGCGCACGTCCTTGTAGTCGATCTTCGGAGCGCCTTCGCCCGAGAACGGGCAGGACTTGCGGCGGCGGAAGAAGGGGCGGCGGGCGCCGGCAGATGCGGTCGACATGGATCAGGCCTCCCCGGCGGGGGTTTCGGTGGCTTCGTCTTCGCGGCGCGGACGCTCGCGGCGCGGGCCGCGGTCGAAACGGTCGCCGCCCGGACCGCCACGGTCGAAACGGTCACCGCGCTCGTCACGGTCACGCTTCTGGAGCATGACCGACTGGCCGTCCTCGAGCGCCTCGACGCGGATGGTCATGAAGCGCAGCACGTCTTCGTTGATGCGCATCTGGCGCTCCATCTCGGCCACGGCGGCCGGCGGGGCGTCGATGTTCAGCAGCGAATAATGCGCCTTGCGGTTCTTCTTGATGCGGTAGCCGAGGGACTTGACGCCCCAGTACTCGACCTTGGCGACCGAGCCGCCATTCGCCTCGAGGATCCCCTTGAACTGTTCGACAAGGGCCTCGACCTGCTGCGCGCTGACATCTTGTCGCGCGAGCAGAACATGCTCGTACAATGCCATGAGTGGCCTTCCTTCTTTCACCTGCTTCGTCCGGCGCGGAGCCCTTCGAGCCCTGGATAAGGCCCGACAGGATTTCATCGAAGGCGGAGACACGGGATGGTGGCGGCCCGGAAGAGCAGCCGAGCGGAGCGGTTCCGGAAGGGAGCGCTCCGCCATCCGTTCAGCCTCCGGCCGAACAAGCAAGGGGCTCGTTACAGGCAGATGGCGCTTTACGCAAGCCGAAAACACCGCAAAATAGCCGCGCAAGTCGAGTTTTGGCCCGTCCGAGCCTTGACTTGGTTGCCCACCGGGTGCGACTGCGCCGCGCAACGTTAACCAGGCGCGATCTTCAGGACCAGCAGGACATGGCGACGGCTTTCATCTTTCCAGGGCAAGGTTCACAGGCGGTCGGTATGGGCAAGAGCCTCGCCGAGGCCTTTCCGGTGGCCCGCGCCGTTTTCGACGAGGTCGACGCAGCTCTGGCACAGAAGCTTTCGGCGCTGATGTGGGAAGGGCCGTCCGAGGAACTCACCCTGACCGCCAACGCTCAGCCCGCGCTGATGGCGGTGAGTCTGGCAGCGATCCGGGTGCTCGAGGCCGAGGCGGGCCTCTCGCTGGCGCGCGACGCGGCCTTCGTGGCCGGGCATTCGCTCGGCGAGTATTCGGCGCTGGCGGCGGCCGGCACTTTCTCGATCTCCGATGCGGCACGCCTGCTGCGCATTCGCGGCGACGCGATGCAGAAGGCCGTCCCGGCGGGTGAGGGGGCGATGGCCGCCCTGCTCGGCGTCGATCTGGATCAGGCCCGTTCCATCGCTGCCGATGCCGCCGAGGGGCAGGTCTGCGAGGCAGCCAATGACAATGGCGGCGGCCAGGTCGTGCTCTCCGGAGCCAGGGCTGCCGTCGAGCGTGCCATCGCGCTCGCTGGCGAGCGAGGCGTGCGCCGCGCCATGCTGCTTCCAGTGTCGGCGCCCTTCCATTGCGCGCTGATGCAGCCGGCGGCCGAGGCGATGCAAGCCGCCCTGGCGGAGGTCGCGATGGCGGCGCCGGTCGTGCCCGTGATGGCCAATGTCGGGGCGGCTCCGCTTTCCGATCCCGCCGCGATTCGCGCTTCGCTGGTGGCGCAGGTCACCGGCACGGTGCGCTGGCGCGAATGCGTCGAGGCCATGGCCGCGGCCGGCGTGACGCAATTCTTCGAGGTCGGCTCCGGCAAGGTCCTCGCCGGGTTGGTCAAGCGCATCGCAGCGGGGGCTGCTGCCTCTTCGATCGGCTCGCCTGACGATGTCGCGAGCTACAAGGCCCAGCGGGGCATCTAGGACTGTTGCGACGATGAGGGCCGGCTCCTCGCATGGGCCGGCCGACATGACGGCAGAATGCCGAAAAGGAGGAAGAATGCTTGATCTGACCGGGAAGAAGGCGCTGGTGACCGGCGCCACCGGCGGGCTCGGCGGTGCCATCGCCCGGCGGCTGCACGCACAGGGCGCGGCCGTCGCCTTGTCGGGGACCCGGGTCGAGGCGCTGGAGGCCCTGGCGAAGGAACTGGGCGAGCGCGTCGAGATCGCGCCCTGCAATCTCGCCGATCGCGATTCGGTCGAAGCCCTCGTGCCGGCGGCCGAAGCCAAGCTCGGCGGCCTTGACATTCTCGTCAACAATGCCGGCGTCACGCGCGACAATCTGTTCATGCGCCTGAAGGACGAGGACTGGGACCTGGTGCTCGCGGTCAACCTGACCGCCGCCTTCCGGCTCTCGCGTGCCGCGGTGAAGAGCATGATGCGCCGGCGCTATGGCCGCATCGTCTCGATCGGCTCGGTGGTCGGCACCTCCGGCAATCCCGGCCAGGGCAATTACGCGGCGTCGAAGGCCGGGCTGATCGGCATGTCGAAGTCGCTGGCCTCCGAGGTGGCCAGCCGGAACATCACCGTCAACGTCGTCGCGCCCGGTTTCATCGAGTCGCCGATGACCGAGGTGCTGAACGAGAAGCAGCGCGAGAGCATCCTCGCCGACGTGCCGATGGGGCGTTTGGGTGTGGGTGACGATGTCGCCGCGGCGGTGGCCTATCTGGCGAGCTCCGAAGCCGGCTACGTCACCGGCCAGACTATCCATGTCAACGGCGGAATGGCAATGATCTGAGTGGGTTGCGGTGGTTTCCTGGAGCGTTTCGATGCTTCTGGAGAACTCTCGCCAGCCTATTACGAGTGTGTTAACTACCCAGCCGGCGGCGCGACGATCGCCAGCCGGGGGGCTTGACGCCAACCCGGTTGTTGCGTTTGTGCAGCCATGAACACCCGACCGGCGCCCGCGGAGGCGCGAGGGCCGGCCGGGAAACCGATTTCAACGACGCGTCGCTGTCAGCGGTGTGTTTTCAAGGTTTGAGGATAGACCCATGAGCGATGTCGCCGAGCGCGTGAAGAAGATCGTGATCGAGCACCTCGGCGTCGACGCCGACAAGGTCGTCGAAGGCGCCAACTTCATCGAGGATCTCGGTGCGGACAGCCTCGACACTGTCGAGCTGGTGATGGCGTTCGAGGAAGAGTTCGGCGTCGAGATTCCCGACGATGCCGCCGAGACGATCGTGACGGTCGGCGACGCCGTCAAGTTCCTGTCGAAGTCCGCCTGAGCGGCTCAGAGTCCAGCGCGCGAACCAGCGTCTTGACCGAGCGAGGAATACCGATGCGACGTGTCGTCGTCACCGGACTTGGCATGGTGACCCCGCTTGGCTGCGGGGTCGATGCGACCTGGTCCCGCCTGATCGCGGGCGAGAGCGGCGCCGGCCCGATCACGAGCTTCGATGCTTCGGATCTCCCCGCCCGCATCGCCTGCAACATTCCGCGTGGCGATGGCTCCGCCGGCACCTTCAATCCCGATGATTGGATGGAGTCGAAGGAGCAGCGCAAGGTCGACGACTTCATCGTCTTCGCCATGGCTGCCGCCAGCCAGGCGCTGGACGATTCGGGCTGGAAGCCGGAATCCTACGAAGATCAGATTCGTACCGGTGTCGCCATCGGCTCCGGCATCGGCGGCCTTGGCGGCATCTATGACGGTTCGCTGCTGCTGAAGGAGCGTGGACCGCGCCGTCTCTCGCCCTTTTTCATCCCGGGCCGGTTGAGCAACCTTGCCGCCGGCTATGTCTCGATCGAGCACGGGCTGAAGGGCCCGAATCACGCAGTCGTCACCGCCTGCTCGACCGGAGCGCATGCGATCGGCGATGCGGCCCGCATGGTGGCGCTCGGCGACGCCGAGGTGATGGTCGCCGGCGGCACCGAATCGGCGATCAACCGCCTCGGCATTGCCGGCTTCTGTGCCTGCCGTGCGCTTTCGACCAGTTTCAACGACACGCCCGAAAAGGCTTCCCGGCCCTATGACAAGGACCGTGACGGCTTCGTCATGGGCGAGGGCGCCGGCGTCGTCGTGCTGGAAGAGCTCGAGCACGCGCTTGCCCGCGGAGCCCGGATCTACGCCGAGATCGTCGGCTATGGCATGTCGGGCGATGCCTATCACATCACCTCGCCGTCCGAGGACGGGGACGGGGCCTATCGCTGCATGCAGGCGGCGCTGAACCGTGCCGGGCTGCGCGCTTCCGATGTCGACTACATCAACGCCCATGGTACCTCGACGCAGGTCGGCGACGAGATCGAGCTTCGCGCCGTCGAGCGCCTGCTCGCGAACGCGCCGCAACGCCCGGCGATGTCCTCGACGAAGTCGGCGACCGGCCATCTGCTCGGCGCTGCCGGGGCGATCGAGGCGATCTTCTCCATCCTGGCCATTCGTGACCAGGTTGCGCCGCCGACGATCAATCTCGACAATCCCTCGGTCGAGACCGAGATCGATCTCGTGCCACACAAGGCCAAGCAGCGGAAGATCGACGTCGCGCTCTCCAATTCCTTCGGCTTCGGCGGCACCAACGCATCCCTGGTGATGCGGCGTTTCGTCGACTAAGTCGGGGAAAGCGCGCTTTCGCCATAATTTTCGCTAGCCTGTCGCGACCGCGCTGCCAGACTATCGGGCGCGGCCGAGAGGTCGATTCCATGCCGGCAAAACGGCTCGTGATGTCGGAAGATCAGGCGTAAGCACTATGAATCAGCCGCCCCGCGTTGCGCCGAGGAGCCCAAACGAGGCGTTGAAGCCGGTAGCGCCTCCTTCGCCGCCGCCGAAGGTGCGTCGCCGCCGGCGTTCGCCTTTCATCGCGATGCTCAGCGGGCTGTTCACCGCAGCGCTCGTACTCGCCGGCCTGGTCGGTGGCGGCATCGCTTTCGTCGAGAGCCGCAGCCGTGCGCCGGGCCCGCTCGCCAATGATCGGGTGCTGATCATTCCGAAGGAGAGCGGGCTGACCGAGATCGCCGAGCTGCTCCAGCGCGAGGGGCTGATCGAATATCCCTGGGCCTTCCGCCTCTCCGCGCTGCTCTCGGGCAACTGGACCAAGCTCAAGGCCGGCGAATACCTGTTCAAGGCCCGCGTCAGCCAGCGCGACATCATCGACATCATTGCCGAAGGCAAGGCGGTCGAGCATTCCGTGACCATTCCCGAGGGCCTGACCAGCGAGCAGATCATTGCGCGCCTGAAGGATAACGAGCTGCTCACCGGCGAGATCATCCAGGTTCCGCGCGAGGGCGCGATGCTGCCGGACACCTACAAGTTCCAGCGCGGCTCGACCCGGCAGGCCATGGTCGATCGGATGACGCGTGACCAGCGCCGCATCCTCAACGATATCTGGGCGCGCCGCCCTGCGGATCTGCCGATCAAGACGCCTCAGGAACTCGTCATCCTGGCCTCGATCGTCGAGAAGGAGACCGGGCGAGCCGATGAGCGCACCCGCGTCGCAGGCGTCTTCATCAACCGGCTCAACCGCAAGATGAAGCTGCAATCCGACCCGACGATCGTCTATGGCCTGGTCGGCGGCAAGGGCACGCTCGGACGCGGCATCCTGCGCACAGAGATCAGCCAGGCGACGCCCTACAACACCTATGTGATCGACGGCCTGCCGCCGGGGCCGATCGCCAATCCCGGCCGCGCCGCGCTCGAGGCCGTGGTCAACCATTCGCGGACCAAGGATCTCTATTTCGTCGCCGACGGCAGCGGCGGCCACGCCTTCGCCGAGAGCTTGGAGCAGCACAACCGCAATGTCGCGCGCTGGCGCCAGGTCGAGGCCGGTCGACGCGAGGCCGGCAAGCCGGCGCCCGAAGCGAGCATCGACAAGGCCGAGCCGCCGCCATCGCCGGACTCGCGCACCGAAGCGCCGGGCGGGGCGCGCTCCCAGTCGGCGCAGGGCGGCGCCGAGGGCACGCGCGCGCGCGCCTTCGACGCGTCCGAGGGGACCGATCGCGACCCGCTCCTCAATCGTAGCTTCGACCTGAACAGTCCCAAGGTCGTACCCGCCCTGCGGCCATGACCGGGGCTTTCCACTTCTCGCGCTTGTCGTCGTGACAAGCCCTGTCTAGGGTCCGGCCGCATTCGCGGCAGGAATTACGCACCATGGCAATCGAAAGCATGACGGGTTTCGCCCGCGAGGCCGGGACCGTCGCCACTCACGCCTTCGCCTGGGAGGTGCGCAGCGTCAACGGCCGTGGCCTTGATGTCCGCGTTCGCGTGCCACCGGGCTTCGAGCAGTTCTCGGAGGCGGCGCGCAAGCAGATGTCGGCGGCCTTTTCGCGCGGCACGCTGCACGTCAATCTCGCCATCACCAGCGCGGCGGCCCCGGCGCGGCCGCGCATCAACCAGGACGCACTCGCCGGATTGCTCGATGCCGCCGCCCGGGTGCCGCTGCCGGCCGGCATGGCGCCGGCCTCGCTGGACGGCCTGCTCGCCATTCGCGGCGTCGTCGAGATCGCCGAGGAGGCGGAGGATACCGCCTCGGTGCTCGAGAAGCCGGTCCTTGCGGCGCTGGACCGGCTGGTCGCCTCGCTCAAGCAGGCGCGGCTCGGCGAGGGGCAGGCGCTCGAGAGCGTCCTTGCGGGCCATCTTGGCACCATCGCCCGGTTGACCGGCGAGGCCGAAAGCCACCCGGCCCGCAGCGTCGAGGCGGTGAAGGCTCGGCTCGCCGGCCAGGTCGCGGCCCTGATCGAGGCCAGCCATACGCTCGACCCGCAGCGCCTGCATCAGGAGGCGGCATTGCTCGCCGTCCGAGCCGATATCCGCGAGGAGATCGACCGGCTGCACGCCCATGTCGCCGGCCTGCGCGAACTGCTCGCCCAGGGTGGGCCGATCGGCCGCAAGCTCGATTTCCTGGCGCAGGAGTTCGGTCGCGAATCCTCGACGCTCTGCGCCAAGGCCGGCGATCCCGGCCTGTCGCGCATCGGCCTCGATCTGCGCACGACGGTCGACCAGCTGCGCGAGCAGGTCCAGAACGTGGAATGATGGCGATGGTCGATCTCGTCCGCCCGGCCCGTCGCGGCCTGATGCTGATCCTGTCGTCGCCCTCCGGCGCCGGCAAGTCGACCCTGACGCGCACGCTGTCGCAGAAGGAGACCAATCTCGACCTCTCGGTGTCGGTGACGACGCGGGCGCGGCGCCCCTCCGAGATCGAGGGGGTGCATTATCACTTCATCGAGCGTGAGGTCTTCGACGGCCTGCGCCAGCGCGACGAGCTGCTCGAATCCGCCGAGGTTCACGGCAATGGCTATGGCACCCCGCGCAAGCCGGTCGAGGAGGCCTTGAAGGCCGGCCGCGACGTGCTCTTCGACATCGATTACCAGGGCACGCAGCAAATCCTCGAAAAGGCCCGCGAGGACGTCGTGGCGATCTTCATACTGCCGCCTTCCATGGCCGAGCTGCGCTCGCGCCTGGTGCGCCGGGCCGAGGACGCGCCCGAGGTCATCGCCAAGCGCCTCGCCAATGCCCGCGACGAGATCGCGCGCTGGAGCGTCTATGATTACGTCATCATCAATGACGATCTCGGCGCCGCCTATGAATCCGTGCGGGCCATCCTCGTCGCCGAGCGCCTGAAGCGCGCGCGCGCCACCGGCATGGCGAGCTTCGTCGAGCAACTGCTCGACGAACAGACGGCTTGAGGAGCCGGCGGCAGCGCTGATTGCGCCGCTGCCGCTTACAGCGCTTCCGCCAGCGCGTTCGCCAGTCGCACGAAGCCCGAAACCGGGACCTCCTCGGCCCGCGCCGTCGGCGATAGCCCGGCCGCCTCGATGATCGGCGTCGGCTCGGCCAGCACCGGTTTCAGGCTCTGCCTGAGCATCTTGCGACGCTGTCCGAAGGCGGCGAGCGTAATGCGCTCGAGCAGGCGCCGGTCGCAGGGCTCGGGCCGTTGCCGCGGGATGAGCTGAACGATCGAGGAGGTGATCTTCGGCGGCGGCACGAAGGCGCTCTTGGGCACGTCGAACAGGATCTTCGCTTCGCAGCGCCAGCCGGTGAGCACCGCCAGGCGGCCATAGGCGGCACGCTGCTCGGGCGTCGCGACGATGCGCTCGGCGACCTCGCGCTGGAACATCAGGGTCAGCGAGCTCCACCAGGACGGCCAGGGCTCGGCGCTGAGCCAGCCGACGAGCAGCGGGGTCCCGATATTATAGGGCAGGTTGGCGACGATGCGCGCCTCCTGGCCGTGCAGCAAGGCCGACAGGTCGACGGCGAGCGCATCGCCGTCGACGACTTCGAGACGCCCGGGATAATGTGCCGCGATCTCGGCCAGCGCCGGCAGGCAGCGTCGGTCGCGCTCGATCGCGATCACGCGGTCGGCGCCGTTCGCCAGCAAGGCCCGTGTCAGTCCCCCTGGGCCGGGGCCGATCTCGACGACGGTCTGCCCGGAGAGCGGCCCTGCGGAGCGCGCGATGCGGCCGGTCAGGTTGAGGTCGAACAGGAAGTTCTGCCCGAGCGCCTTCTGCGCCATCAGGCCGTGGCGCTCGACCACCTCGCGCAGCGGCGGCAGCCCGTCCTGGGCGAGGCTTTCGGGCGCGCTCATTTCCGCTGTTTCCTCTCGGCCTCTGCCATCCTGCCCGCGAGCTTAAGTGCCGCGCAAAGACTGTCGGGTCGGGCAATGCCCTTGCCGGCGATGTCAAAGGCGGTGCCATGGTCCGGCGACGTCCGGATGAAGGGCAGGCCGAGCGTGACGTTGACGCCCTCGTCGAAGGCGATCGTCTTGATCGGGATCAGGGCCTGGTCGTGATACATGGCGAGCGCGACGTCATAGCCGGCGCGTGCACGTTCATGGAACATCGTATCGGCCGGGTAGGGCCCGCTCGCTTCGATGCCGAGCGCACGCAGCTCCGCGACCGCCGGGGCGACCACTGCGTCGTCCTCGTGCCCGAGCGCACCGCCCTCGCCGGCATGCGGATTGAGACCGCTCAGGGCCAGCCGCGGCCGGGTGATGCCGAAGCGTCGAGCCAGATCGGCGGCGACGATCCTGCCGGTCGCGACGATCAGTTCGGTCGTGAGAAGGGCTGGTACCGCCGCGAGCGGGACATGGATGGTCACGGGAACGACCGCGAGCCCCTCCGACCAGATCATCATCACCGGTTGCGGCACGGTCTTGCCGCCGCGCCCGGCGAGCTCGGCGAGGAATTCGGTGTGGCCGGGGTGGCTGAAGCCCGCGGCATAGAGCACGCTCTTGGCGATCGGATTGGTGACGAGCGCCGCGGCCCAGCCGTCATTCACGGCCGCGACCCCGGCTTCGATCGCCGCGATCACGCCCGCTGCATTGGCCGGGTCGGGTTTGCCCGGTGTTGCAGGGCGCGCACCCGCGATCTCGATGACCGGCAGGGCTTCGTCGAAGATCGCCTCGGCCTCGTCCCAGCCGGCGTTGCGGAGCGGAACTGGCAAGCCGAGCCGATCCGCGACGGCCTGGAGCCCGGTGGCGCTGCCGAGATAGGCGAAGGCGGGCAGGCTCTGCTGCCTGCGCAACAGCCAGGCCATCAGGCTCAACTCCGGGCCGACCCCGGCAGGATCGCCCTGGGTCAGGGCGAGCAGATGGTTGCGCAAGCGCGGCCTCCCTCCGGAGCGATGGCGAGACCGCGGCTGGCTTCGTCAGTTGCTGGCGACGCCGTCGCCCGCACTGCTCGTGCCGAGATTCTGCGAGTAGCTGACCTCACCCAGCGTCCGCAGCTCCAGCCGGAACATCACGGTCCGGGTGTCGTTCTTCGCGCCCGCCTGCCGGTCGGCATAGGATTGCGAATAGGTCACGTCGAAGATCGTGCACTCATCCTGGTATCTCAGGCCAGCCGACAGCGCGGCCGTCTGCAGCGGTCCGGTCTTCGGGTAGATCGGAGCGGCATAGGACGCCGGGTAGAGCTGGTGCAGCCCATAGGCGTCGCGATAGCGCTCACGGTCATATTTGTACTTGTCGAGGTCGAACAGCACGCTGCCACGGACGCTCCAGTACTGCGCGAAGCTGAACGACTGGCTCAGGCTGAGGCCCTCGCGGCGCCGCGGAATCCCGAGCTCGGGCTGCGGCTCATAGCGGCTGTAGCCCAGCGTCGTCGAGAAGATGCTGTGCGAGTACGAGGCCGAGGCGTCGATGCGCTGCGCTTCCCAGTTCGACTCGTCGAAGCGCGCGCCACCTTGGAGCAGCAGGCCCTTGAACGGCTGGTACTGCGCGCGGGCGACATAGTCCGAACGGCGCGTGTCGAGACCCGATTCCAGGCCGGTATTGAGCATGTCGCCGGTGGCGTAGGAGTTGCGCCCACCGAGATGGTAGGACTGGCCGAACAACAGGTTGGCGTAGGAATCCTTGCCGAACGTGCCCGAATAACGCAGGCCGATATTGGCGCGGCTGCCACCCTCGACGCGGTCATAGCCGGAGAACTTGTTCCACTCGAACAGGTTCGTGTCGTCGAAGACCATGCTCTGCGCATCTTCGTTGGCGATGCGCAGGCTGTTGGTCTCGTTCGGCCGGGCCACGACCTGGGCGACCGGCTCGAGGATATGGGTGCCCCAGGACGTCGTGGCGACGAAGGGATAGCGATAGAGCAGGCCGACGGCCGGCATCGCGCGCCCGAACACCTCGTCCGAGGGGTCGGCGATCGTGGTGACGTGGTAGTTCGTATAGCTCGTCGTGTTCGGATTGATCGAGAACACATCGGCCCGGAGCGAGGCGTAGGGCATCCACACCTGACCAAAGGAGTCGGTGAAGTTGCGGCGCCAGGCCACTTCCGCCGTCGCACGCGCAATGTTCCCGGCGAGACCGCGGATCAGGCAGCTGTCCTTCTGGTAGACCGCGCAGCCATCAAACAGCGAGTATTTCGGCGTGTTGATGAGATAGGTGTTCTGGTTCGGAATCTGCTTGAATGCCGCCGCTTCGCGCGACAGATGCGTGATGTTGACGGTGAAGGAGAGCTCGCCGCCGATCATCGAGGGCTTGTGGAGCCGCTTGTTGTAGTCGATCGCGGGCGCCACGATGGGCTGCTGCTTCTGCCAGTCGAGATAGGTCAGCGGCTGGAAATAATAGCCGCGCATGTCGAACCAGGCATTGGCGCTCTGGCCGTTCAGCGCGACCGTCGAGGTCGATTCCTGCAGGAAGCTGCCGCTGGTGATGCTCTCGCTGCGGATCCGATAGTTCTTGTAGAAATACCGGTCGGTCGAGCCGGCGACATCCCAGCTGAAGGTCCAGCGTGGATTCAGGAAGACCTTGCCAGAGGTCTCGATCGAGCCGCGGAACTTGTCGTCGCCGGCGCCGAACGGGCTCGGGAGGAACGCAGCCTTGTCCTGCTGAAAAATGCCCGCGGCGCGGATGTTGTACGAGCCGTTGGAGAAACGATGGCGCCATTCCGCCTCGCCGAGCAGGCCCTGGCGGGTGAGATAGGTAGGCGTCAGGGTGACGTCGTAATTCGGCGCGAGATTGATGAAATAGGGCAGGCCGACGCCATAGCCCAGCGCCGAGGTGTTGATGAATTTCGGCGACAGGAAACCGGTCTTGCGCTTAACCGTCGCGTCCGGCCCCGACATGTAGGGGATATAGGCGATCGGGACGCCGGCGAACTCCAGCCGGGCGTCCTCGTAATAGATCATCTGCTCGGATTTCTTGTGAATGATCCGAGCGGCGCGAACCTGCCAGAAGGGGGGCTTTTCCGGATTTTCGGCGCAGGGCTCGCAGGCGGTGTAGATTCCCTTGTCGAAGACGAATACCTCGCCATCCGTGCGCTCGGCGCGCGGTGCGGAGAAACGTGTCTTGTCGGTGTTCACGACGCGCAGGGAATCGATGAAGCCGTCGCGGAAATCGTCGGTCAGGTTGAAGCGATCGCCGGTGATGACGGTGCCGTTCGCTTCGGTGATGCGGGCATTGCCGTTCGCGACGACGCGCTTGCTGATCCGGTCGTAGACGACGCGGTCCGCTTCGATGGTGCGGCCCTGGTAGAGAATCTGGACGTCGCCGACGGCCGAGACGGTATTCTTGTCCTTGTCATAGACGAGTTCGCGCGCGTCGACGACCATCCGCTCCTGCGGCTTGGCGGCTTCCTGCGCCCAGGCGAGGTCCGGTCCAGCGAAAACCGGCGCGAGCGTCGTCGCCAGCGCGGTCGCTGCAGCAAGGCGCGCAATGCGTCTCACGCCGGGAACCATGAACTCAATCCAAAATTAACCATAGGCACCGTACTATTAGCCATCTTCCTGATGAAGGAGGGCGAGGGCACCGAGCAAGCTGCCCACGATTGCGGGCAGCCATGCGGCCACCGGGGCGTTGACGATTCCCGATGAGCCCAACTCCTCAGATAGTTGTGTCGCCACATAGAGCATGAACCCGGCCGCCACGCCACCTACCACCAGTTTGGTGACACCACCAAATCGGAAAAATCTTAAGGAAACGGATGCTGCTACGAGAATCATGGCGATGAGCAGCAGCGGGCGCGCCTTCAGCGATTCATAGCGCAATTCATAGCGCGTCGTATCGAGTCCGGCCTTGCGCGTCCGCTCGATCACCGTCGGCATCGACCAGAAGCCGACCGAGTCCGGTGGAGTGAAACTTTGCCGCACCTGCTCGGGCTCCAGATTCGTTGCGACGAGGTATGTCGAGTAGCTCTGTGGCTCTTCCATGACCGAGGTGACCCTCGCATCGGTCAGCTCCCAGTAGCCGCTATGCAGGACCGCCTGCCGCGCCTCGATCCGTTCGCTGAAGCCGCCATCGGGGGCGTAGTTGAAGAAGGCGACCTGCGCCAGGCCGACGCCGTCCTCCAATGCGGCCGCGGCGCGGATGATCGCCTGACCGTCGAGGCTGCGCTGGCGGATCCAGATCTCCTTGCCGCTGGCCAGTTGCCCGGTTCGCGCGAACAGCGAAGCTTCCAGCTTGGTGGCGCGCTGCTTCAGCTCTGCCGCGATGGGATTATAGATCCCGATCGAAATCAGGCCGACGAGCCCCGCCACCAGCGCCGCCGGCTGCAGGAACTGCCAGGCGGAGATGCCGACCGAGCGTGCCACGACGAGCTCGAGCTTGCGGCTCAGATTCAGGAGGGCGAACATCCCGCCGAACAGCACGGCGAAGGGAAAGATCTGCTCGGCGACCGAGGGGGCGCGGTACAATGCGAGTTGGATGATGCTCGGCGTGGTTGCCAGTGGGGAATCGCCGGCGCGGCGCATCAGCTCGACGAAATCGAGCGTCAGGATCAGGAAGAAGAACGTCCCGAACACGCTCAGAATGGCGCGGAAGAAGCGCTGCGTGAGATAGCGCCCGAAGGTCTTGAACAACAGCATCAGCTTCGCCGAAAGCGCGCCGAGAGGGCGAGGAAAGGTGCTGCGAGCGGCTCTGTCAGCCGGTCCATGACCACCCGAGCGCGGGCGCCGAAGGCGATCATGCTCGCAGAGATCGCGATCGTGACCAGTGGCAGAAGGTAGAGCAGGACGACGGCGAAACCGGAGCGGACGCTGGCGGTCCAGGCGGCATAGGCTCCGATCCGGATCGCTCCGACCAGCAAAATCGCGAGCTGAATCGCGACGGCGCGGCCCTGGCGGGTGGTGCGTGCCTCGCCGAGAAAGGCGAAGGCGACGAGCATGAAGGCGATCGGATAGAGCGGCGCGGACAGGCGGTTGTGCAGTTCGGCGCGGAAGCGGCCTTCCTGGATCTTGTAATAGGGCTCGTTCGGGTCCTGGGTCAGCAACGCCCACGTCGTCCGCTCGCGCGGCTTGTAGATCACCTTGTCGCCATCGCCGCCGCCGGCGCCGTCGGAATCGCCCGACAGCGCCGAAAGATTGAGCGCATAGCGCTCGAACGAGATGATTGAGCTCGAGTTCCGGTCGCGGCTCTCGCGCTGGATCGTGCCCTTCTCCAGCATCAGGAAGCTGTTGCCGTCGGCTTCCGCCGTCTGGCCGCGCTCGGCGATGTAGACGGCCGGCTGGTTCGGATCGCGCCGGTCCTGCATGAAGATGCCGAGCAGAGCCTGTCCGGAGCGCTCGCGGTAGTGGAAGGTTACGCCGGAATCGAGCGCGACGAACTGGCCTTCCTTGACGACATTGGCGACGAAATCGGCCCGGATCAGGGTGATCAGGTCGCGCAGCGAGCGGAAGCCGGCCGGCATCACCGACAGCGACATCCAGCCGACCAGCGCCGCCGTCACCAGCGTCAGCACGACGAAGGGCCGGGTCAGGCGCTTGGGCGCGACGCCGGTCGCATTCATCACGATCAGCTCGGAATCGCTGTTGAGCTTGTTCAGCGTGTAGAGCGTCGCCATGAACAGCGCGACCGGCGCGATGCCGGCGATCAATGCCGGCAGCGAGAGCAGGGTCACGGTGAAGAAGATCATCACCGTCTGGCCTTTGCCGGTGATGAGATCGACTTCGCGCAGGGCCTGCGTCACCCAGATCACGCTGGTCAGGCCGACGAGCAGAATGACCGTCGCCGCCGCGGCAATCTTGAGGATGTAGCGGTCGAGCAGTCCAAAACGCACGCGGTTCGATCCTGGGCAGGCGGGCATAAGGGCGAAGGCGCTGCCCTTGGACGGCTCGCCTCGAAGCTCCTATGGTATAGCTTCGATCGTGGCGCAAACGGGAATCGTTTGTGGCCTTCCCGCGCCATTGCCAGTTCATCCTGCCCCTTCCGCCCGCCCTCCGCCAATGTGAGCCGTCGATGTCGCAGCGCCTGAAGCTTGAGATCAAAGCCATGAACGCCATTGCCGGGGAGGACCTCGTCGTCCTTGTCTCGGACAAGCTGATCCCTGCGCCGGCGGCGGAGGAGTGGCTGGGCGAGGGCGGTCGCGGCCTGATCGCCCGTGCGGCGGCGGCCGAGCGCTTCAAGGGCAAGGCTCTGTCCGGCCTGACGATCCTGGCGCCGGAGGGGGCAGGCTATGAGCGGCTGATCCTTGTGGGGGTCGGGCCCGAGGGCGAGCGCGACAAGCTCGACTTCGCCCTTCTGGGCGGGGCCATCGCCGGCAGACTTGGCCATGGTCGCAGCGCCGACATCATCGCCGCCCTGCCGGGAGGCGAGCTCTCCGCCGCCGAGATCGCCGAGATCGGCCTCGGGCTGCGGCTGCGCTGCTATGCCTTCAACCAGTACAAGACAAAGAGCCGCGATGCCGAGCAGAGCGAGGCGAAGACCGCGATCCTGCGTGTCGCCGACTCCTCCGCGGTCAAGAAGGCGCTGAAGGCGCGCGAGGCGATCGCCGGTGGCGTCGAACTGGCTCGCGATCTCGTGAACGAGCCGCCGAACGTGCTCTATCCCGAGGAGTTCGCCGAGCGCGCGGCGAGGCTCGAGAAGCTCGGCGTCGAGGTCGAGGTCCTTGACGAGAAGCAGCTGAAGAAGATCGGCATGCGGGCCTTGCTCGGCGTCGGCCAGGGCTCGAGGCGCGAGAGCCGCGTCGTGGTGATGCGCTGGAACGGTGCCGGCAAGGGTGAGCAACCGGTCGCCTTCATCGGCAAGGGCGTGACCTTCGACACCGGCGGCATCTCGATCAAGCCGGCCGGCGGCATGGAGGACATGAAGGGCGACATGGCCGGCGCCGCCTGCGTCACCGGGCTGATGCACGCGCTCGCCGCCCGCAAGGCGAAGGTCAATGCGATCGGCGTCATCGGTCTCGTCGAGAACATGCCGGACGGCAACGCTCAGCGCCCGGGCGACATCGTGACGTCGCTCTCCGGCCAGACCATCGAGATCATCAACACCGATGCCGAGGGGCGGCTCGTTCTTGCCGACGTGCTCTGGTACACGCAGGACCGCTTCAAGCCGCTCTTCATGGTCAATCTGGCGACGCTGACCGGAGCGATCCTGGTCGCGCTGGCGCAGGAGAATGCCGGCCTGTTCTCGAACAATGACGAACTGGCCGAGCGGCTTTTCGTCGCCGGCAAGGCGACCGGCGAAACGGTCTGGCGCATGCCTCTCGGTGCCGCCTACGACAAGATGATCGATTCCAAATTCGCCGACATGAAGAACTCGGCTGGCCGTCATGGCGGCTCGATCACCGCGGCGCAGTTCCTGCAGCGCCATGTCAACGACACGCCCTGGGCTCATCTCGACATCGCGGGTACCGGCATGGGTTCGCTCTCGACCGAGATCAACCGCTCCTGGGGCTCTGGCTGGGGCGTGCGCCTGCTCGACCGGCTGGTGGCGGACCACTACGAGGCTTGATTCGCATTATCAGTCCGCGCGCATAAGCTGCTGGAAAAGCCGGCATCATGGCCGAGATCTGGTTCTACCACCTGCAGTCTCGTCCGCTCGAGCAGGTCTTGCCGACGCTGCTCGAGCGCTCGCTGGCGCGCGGCTGGAAGGTGGTGGTCGAGTGCTCCAGCCGCGAGCGTCTGGCCGCGCTCGACGATCGGCTCTGGACCTATGCGGACGATTCCTTCCTGCCGCACGGCACCGCAGGTGAACCGGATGCCGCCGGTAACCCGATCGTGCTCACCACCGATGCCGGCAATCCGAATGCGGCGCAGGTCCGTTTTTGCGTCGATGGCGTCCGCATTCCCGACGCATTGGACGATTATGAGCGCGTCATCCTGATGTTCGACGGTGACGATCCGGAGGCACTCGCCTCCGCCCGCGAGGACTGGAAGAAATTACGAGCGCGGGGCCTGGCTGCGACCTATTGGCAGCAGGACGAGACCGGCCGCTGGGAGAAAAAAGCGTGAAAATCTCCGTGATCGTCGCTCTGGCCATCGGCCTGGGCGGCTGCGCCGTCGACATGGGCGGCTTTTCCTTCGTCTCGGACGAGCGCGGCACGCGTACCAGCAGCGCCACGGCCCGCATCTCGACGCAGGAGGCGATGCTGACGCCGGATGGCGAGTGCGCTGCCGATGTCTCGCTCGATCCCGCGACGCGACCGCTGCCGAAGGAGATCGCGCCCGGTATCACCGAATGCGAGCTGGTCAGGCTGAAGGCCAAGCGGCCGACCGATGTGCTGATCGGCGAGAGCGGCAAGGGCCAGCGCGAGGTCCAGGTGCTCTATAACGAGCCCGGCGGACGCGAGATCTACATGTTCACCGACAACCGCCTGAGCCGCATCGTCAAGCCGGGCCAGCCCGAGCAGCAGGGCTAGCACGCTCCGGCCGGCTCGTAAGGTCATTCCGGCTGGAGCGAAGCGGAACGCCGGAAACCCTCAAAGGTCTCCGGGGCTTACCGATGGATTCCGGAAAAGTGCCGCGACGCGGCTGTCCCGGAGTGACCATGCAGCCGGAGCATTGCCTCAGGCGCTCTCTAGCTCCTCGCTGAGCGACAGCCATTCCTCTTCGGCCGCGCCGAGCGCCTCGGCGAGCTCGGCGCGCTGGCGCGAGAGCTGCAGCGCCTTGTCCGGATCGCGCACGAAGGCCGCGCCATTGCCGAGCACCTCGTCGACCTTCTCGATCAGCCCGGTGAGCTTGGCGATGCGCGCCTCGGCGAGGTTGAGCTTCTGGCGCAGCGGTCCTTGCGCCGCGCGCTTCTGGGTGTTGCCCTTGCGTTCGTCGGCCTTGCCGGGGACGGGAACTTCCTGAGCGGGTTTCTCGCGTTTCGCCTGTTTCTCCTTGCCAAGCACGAAGCTGCGATAATCCTCCATGTCGCCGTCGAAGCTCTTCACCGTGCCGTCTGCGACCAGCCAGAGCCGGTCGGCGCAGGCCTCGATCAGGAATCGGTCATGGCTGACCAAGATCACGGCGCCGGGATAGTCGTTGATCGCCTTGACCAGCGCGGTGCGGCTGTCGATGTCGAGATGGTTGGTCGGCTCGTCGAGGATGAGCAGATGCGGGCCGCCAAAAGTGGCGATGCCGAGCATCAGCCGGGCCTTCTCGCCGCCGGAGAGATTCTTGACCGGCGTGTCGGCCTTGCTGGCAGGGAAGCCGATCTGCGCCGTGCGGGCGCGCACCCGGGCCTCCGGCTCGTCCGGCATCAGCTGGCGGATATGGCCGACCGGCGTGTCCTCCATGCGCAGCTCGTCGAGCTGGTGCTGGGCGAAATACGCTGTCTGCAGCTTGGACGAGCGCTTCATCTCTCCCGAGAGCGGGGCGAGGCGGCCGCCGATCAGCTTGCAGAAGGTCGACTTGCCGTTGCCGTTCGAGCCGAGCAGGGCGATGCGATCATCCGGCACCAGCGTCAGATTGAGTCGCTGCAGCACCTTGCGCTCGCCATAGCCGGCGCTGGCGCTTTCGAGCACCACCATCGGCGGCGAGAGCGGCCGTTCCGGCCCCGGGAAAGAAAATGGCTGGACGTCGCGATCCTGGATGACCGCGATCTCCTGCATCTTCTCGAGGCGCTTTACGCGCGACTGCGCCTGTCGCGCCTTGGTCGCCTTGGCCTTGAAGCGGTCGACGAAGGCCTGGAGATGCTTGCGCTCGGCATCCTGCTTGTCGCGCGCCTTGGCGAGGTGAGCCTGCTTCTCCGCGCGCAGCTTCTCGAAGGCGCTGTAGCCGCCGCGATAGATCGTCAGCTTGCCCTGGTCGAGATGCAGGATGTGGTCGACGCAGGTATCGAGCAGTTCGCGGTCATGGCTGACGACCAGCACGGTATGCGGGTAGCGCTCGAGATAGTCGTAGAGCCAGAGCGTGCCTTCCAGGTCGAGATAGTTGGTCGGCTCGTCGAGCAGCAGAAGGTCGGGCTCGGAGAACAGCACCGCGGCGAGTGCGACGCGCATGCGCCAGCCGCCCGAGAAATCCGAGCAGGGGCGCTGCTGGGCTTCCTCGTCGAAGCCGAGGCCGTGCAGCACGGTCGCGGCGCGGGCCGGGGCGGAATGGGCGCCGATATCGGCGAGCCGGGTCCCGATCTCGGCGATGCGCATCGGGTCGGTCGCGCTCTGCGCCTCCTTCATCAGGGCGGCGCGCTCGGTGTCGGCGGCGAGGACGACGTCGATCAGCTTCTCGGGTCCGCCCGGCGCCTCCTGCGCCACCCCGCCGATGCGCATGCCCCGTGGCAGGCTGACGCTGCCGCCTTCCGGAGAGAGGTCGCCGGTGATGATGCGGAACAGGGTGGTCTTGCCGGTGCCGTTGCGGCCGACCAGCCCGACGCGCGCGCCTGCCGGCAGTGCCGCGCCGGCCTTGTCCAGCAGCAGCCTGTCGCCGAGCCGGTAGGTGATGTCGCTGAGGGTGAGCATGGGCTGGCTTTAGGCAAACTTGCCAGGGCGATGCAAACTAGAAATCGGGCAGGGCGGCCCAGTCACGAATTCGACATATTCCGGCCACGCTGGGGCCCGCCGCCTACCGCACCCAGGAAATCGATGTAACGCCCTGATTCGCAAAGAACAATCCATGCAGATCGGCTTCCTCGTCCCGTATCGGCGTCGCGTTTCGCTCATGGCTGTCTTCGTCATCCTCCTGGCCTTGGTGGTCGGCAGTGCCGCCGCGCTCGCGGCGCTCGCCCCGTCTCCGCATCCATTCCGTGGTATTGCGACGTCGTCCTCCGCGCCGGTTGCTGACTTTAGGTAAAGTTAACCTACTTAAGGTTGTATCTCTCCCGATTAGCGTTAGATCGGGCGGGGAAAACAGCGGTGTACAGCCTTAGAGTACGGCTTCCCGCCGCTATGCTCGCGCTTGCCTGCCTCGCTGCGGTGACGGTCGGTGTTTCAGCCTATCTCGCCGTCACCAGCTGGGCCCGGGAAGCGTCGCGCGCCCGGCTCCATGCGCTGGCCGAAAGCCATTCGCGCGCTATCGAACGGCGGCTGGTGTTGCTGCGCTCGGAGCTGGCCGTCCAGGCGCGCAGCGCCTTTACGGTGGCGGCGCTCGACGAGCTCGGTAAATGGCTGGAACTGGGGCCGCATGACCTGAATGCCGTTCTCAGCCATTATCAGGGCGATGGCATGCGGCCGCTGTCGGAGCGTCTGGCGTTGAACGGCCACGGCCACCAGCACGGCTACTCCTGGCGCCATGTCCGGATCCACGAGACCTATGCCGCCGCGCTGAAGCAATTCAACTACGCCGACATCTACCTTGTCTCGATGAAGGGACGGGTCGTCTACAGCGCCACCAAGGGGCCGGAGTTCGGCCGGCTTCTCAGCGATCCGGAGTTCGCCGGAAGTGGTCTTGCACAGGTGGTCGAGGAGGCGCGCCACCAGCCGGCAGGCACGCAGATCCTGCGGGATTATGCCCCCTATGACCTGATCGGCGGCGAGCCGCGCGCCTTCCTGGCCGCCCCCTTCTACGATATCGAGCTCGATGCCACCGAGCAGGTCGGCACGCTCGTCATCGCCGTCAATTCAGGGTTGATCGACGATGTTCTCAGCGCCAACGCCGCCGGGCGCGGCGAGATCGGCGTCTATGTGGTCGGCGAGGACGGCTTCACGCGCTCGAGCCCGGCAGCCCGCCGCGAGGCATCCGCCCCGAGCGATTCGCTCGACCAACGCCGACTCCCCAGCCGCGGGGATGATGGGCTGCTCCGCATGACCAGTCATGACGGAACCGCGCTCGTCGCTACCGGGCGCTCGATCGCGGCCGGCGACTGGCGTTGGCAGCTCTGGCTGACCGAGCCGGAGCGCGCGGCCTTCGCCGTCGTCGGCAAGATCCGCGGTGCGATCGTCACCGCCGGCCTGCTCGTCCTGGCGCCGCTGCTCGGCTTTGCGATCCTGCTCGGCTGGTCCGTGGCGCGTCCGATCGGCGGCCTCTCCGATGCGCTTGCCGGCATTGCCGCCGGCCGCACCGACCAGGCGATTCCGGGTGCGCAGCGCCGGGATGAGATCGGTGGCATCGCCGCTTCGATCGGCACGATACGCGAGACCCTGCAACGCGAGACGCAATGGCGCGAGGCGCAACAGGAGACGCGCCGCGCCGAGGCCGAGCGGCATCGTCGCCTCCTGCTCGGTGAGTTGGCGGGCGAGCTCGAGCAATCGGTGCGCACCGTCAGCACCTCGGTGGCGACCGCGGCCGGTGCGCTCGCGGCGACCGCCAACCAGCTCAGTGAGAGCGCCGGCGCGGCGAGGACCGGCGCTGCCGATGCCGAGCTGTCGACCGGGAACGCGATCGCCCGTGTCCATTCGATCGAGCGCGCGGCCCAGGATCTGCTCGGCGCGGTGGAGAGCCTGTCCGGCGAGGTCAGTCGTTCCGATGTCACGGCCGGGCAGGCGAGGCGGCACGCCGATGATGTCAGCGAGGTCGTCGACGGGCTGGCGAGCGGCGCGGCCCGGGTCTCGGAGGTGGTCGGCCTGATCTCGGCGATCGCCGGACAGACCAATCTGCTCGCCCTCAACGCGACCATCGAAGCGGCGCGTGCCGGCGAGGACGGGCGCGGCTTCGCGGTCGTGGCCGCCGAGGTGAAGTCGCTCGCGGCCCAGACAGCCGGCGCGACCGAGGATATCGCGCTGCAGATCGACGCCATGAACAAGGCGACGGCGGCGACCGTCGACGGCATGGCCGGCATCCATGCCATGGTGCAGGAGCTGAGCGAGGCGACGCGGCGTACCGCGCAGACCATGCTGCGTCAGCATGAGGCGACCCATGCGATCGCCGCCGACGTCGTCGCCGCGACAAGGGAGATCGTCCAGATCGGCCAGGCGACCGGCCAGCTTTCGCTCGCCTCGCGCCACACCGCCGGCTCGGCCGATGCGGTGCTGGCTGCGGCAGACGAGCTGACCGGGCTGGCGCAGGCGCTGGAAGGGCGCGTCGACCGGCTGATCGCGGAGCTTCGCGTCGCCTGAACGCTTGTCGACGCCCGGCGCTTTGGCTAACGCTGGTGCATGCGTACCGCCTTCTACACCGGCTCCTTCGATCCCGTCACCAACGGCCATGCCGACGTCATCGCGGCTGCGGCGAAGCTGTGCGACCGGCTCGTGCTCGCGATCGGGGTCCACCCCGGCAAGAAGCCCGTGCTGACCGTCGATCAGCGGGCCGAGCTGCTGCGTGTCGTCGCCGAGCCGCTGGCACGGGCGGCCGGCGCGCGCGTCGAGGTCGTGACCTTCGGCGATCTCGCGGTCGACGCCGCGCGCAAGGCCGGAGCCAGCATCATCATTCGCGGCCTGCGTGACGGCACGGATCTCGACTATGAGATGCAGATGGTCGGCATGAATGCGGCGATGGCGCCGGAGCTGCAGACCGTGTTTCTGCCGGCGACCCCGCTGACCCGCCATATCACCGCCACCCTGGTGCGCCAGATCGCTGCGATGGGCGGCGATATCTCGGCCTTCGTGCCGGCGCCGGTCGAACACGCGCTGAAGGCTGCCTTCGCCACCGAGAGGTGAGGGCGCTGTCCAGCGTTTAAGGCACTCGCCGGGTTGCAATTTCGCGACCGGGATGGTGTTTCTGGAACCTTGCCGACTCGCTGCGCCGGCCGGCGCAATCTCCTCCTGAAGAGCCCTGCGATGCGCCTCTCCCGCTATTTCCTGCCGATCCTGCGCGACACGCCCAAGGAGGCCGAGATCGTCTCGCATCGGCTGATGCTGCGCGCGGGCATGATCCGCCAGCAATCGGCCGGCATCTATTCCTGGCTGCCGCTTGGTCTGCGCGTCCTCAACAAGATCAGCGCCGTGGTCCGCGAGGAACAGAATCGCGCCGGCGCCGTCGAGATCCTGATGCCGACGATCCAGTCGGCCGATCTCTGGCGTGAGAGCGGGCGCTACGACGCCTATGGCAAGGAGATGCTGCGGATCAAGGATCGGCACGACCGCGAGATGCTCTATGGGCCGACCAATGAGGAGATGGTCACCGAGATCTTCCGGTCCTATGTCAAGTCCTACAAGGACTTGCCGCTCAACCTCTACCACATCCAGTGGAAGTTCCGGGACGAGGTCCGCCCGCGCTTCGGCGTGATGCGCGGCCGAGAGTTCCTGATGAAGGACGCCTATTCCTTCGATCTCGACCAGGCCGGCGCGCGCCATGCCTACAACCGGATGTTCACCGCCTATCTGCGCACCTTCGCGCGCCTCGGCCTGAAGGCGATCCCGATGCGCGCCGATACCGGCCCGATCGGCGGTGACCTCAGCCATGAGTTCATCGTGCTCGCCTCGACCGGCGAGAGCCAGGTCTTCTGCCACCAGGATTACCTGAACTTCGAGACGCCGGCCGTCGACACCGATTTCGACAGCGTCGCCGGGCTGCAGGGCGTCGTCGACAAGTGGACCAGCCTCTACGCCGCCACCGAGGAGATGCACGACGAGGCGGCTTTCGGCGCCATTCCGGCCGACAGGCAGGTTTCTGCCCGCGGCATCGAGGTCGGCCATATCTTCTATTTCGGCACCAAATATTCCGAGCCGATGGGCGCGACGGTCGCCGGCCCGGACGGGCGCGAGACCCCGGTCCATATGGGCTCCTATGGCATCGGCCCGAGCCGGCTCGTCGCCGCGCTGATCGAGGCCGGCCATGACGAGGCCGGGATCGTTTGGCCTGACGAGATCGCCCCCTTCGACATCGCGGTGCTCAACCTGAAGATCGGCGATGCCGCGACCGACGCCGCCTGCGAGCAGCTCTACAAGGGCCTCGCCGCCAAGGGCTACGACATGCTCTATGACGACCGCGACGAGCGGCCGGGCGGCAAGTTCGCCACCGCCGACCTGATCGGCATGCCCTGGCAGGTGATCGTCGGGCCGAAATCCCTCGCCGAGGGCAAGGTCGAGCTCAAGCGCCGCGCCGGCGGCGAGCGCGAGCTGGTCTCGCTGGAGGCGGCGCTGGCCCGCTTCCCCGGCAAAAGCGCGTGAACGGAGCGTGGCGATGAGCACGGCCAGCGAGGCGGCGCCCGTCGCAGCGGTGCCCACCGGCACGAAGCCCTTCGCCGGCTTCGAATGGCTGCTCGCCGGCCGTTATCTGCGCACGCGCCGCCGCGAAGGCTTCGTCTCGGTGATCGCCGGCTTCTCGTTCCTCGGCATCCTGCTCGGCGTTGCCACGCTGATCATCGTGATGTCGGTGATGAACGGCTTCCGCAAGGAGCTGCTGGAGAAGATTGTCGGCGTCAACGGACACATCTTCGCCACCCCGATCGACCGCCCGCTCGATGATTACGAGGCGGTGGCGCAGCGCCTGCGCAAGGTGCACGGCATCAAGTTCGCGATCCCGCTGGTCGAGGGTCAGGCGCTCGCCTCGTCGCAGGTCGGCAATGGCGGCGTGCTGGTGCGCGGCATCTCGGAGGAGGACATCAAGTCGATCCCCTTCGTCGCCAACAACATCAAGCAGGGCACGCTCGACGGCTTCGGAACGGCTGGCGGCGTCGCCATCGGTCGGCGGCTTGCGGCCTCGCTCGGCCTGCAGGCCGGCGACACCATCACCATCGTCACCCCGCGCGGAGCCTCGACACCCTTCGGCACGGCGCCGCGGATCAAGGCCTACCCGGTCACGGCGGTGTTCGAGATCGGCATGTCGGAGTTCGACGCCTCCTTCGTCTTCATGCCGCTCGGCGAGAGCCAGGCCTATTTCAACCGCGACGGCGACGTGAACGTCATCGAGATCTTCATCGACGATCCCGATCGGACTCAGGCGGTGCGCGATGCCATCGAGGCGGACGCTCCGCGCCCTCTGGTCCTGTCCGACTGGCGCCAGCGCAACCGGACCTTCTTCAACGCGCTCGAGGTCGAGCGCAATGTGATGTTCATCATCCTGACCCTGATCGTGCTGGTCGCGGCGCTGAACATCGTCTCCGGCCTGATCATGCTGGTGAAGGACAAGACCGAGGACATCGCGATCATGCGCACCATGGGGGCCTCGCGCGGCACGGTGCTCCGCGTCTTCCTGATCACCGGCGCGACGATCGGCGTGGTCGGGACCCTGGGCGGATTGTTGCTCGGCGTCGCCTTCGCCAACAACATCAAGTCGATCATGGGGGCGATCAACTGGATCACCGGGGCCAATCTCTGGGATCCGACCGTGCGCTTCCTCAGCGACATCCCCTCGGTGATCGATTGGCGCGAAGTCGCCAGCGTCGTCGGGATGGCGCTCGTCCTGTCGCTGCTGGCGACGCTTTATCCGGCCTGGAAGGCGGCGCGGCTCGACCCCGTCCAGGCCCTGCGCATGGGCTAGGGGCAGGCCATGGCAACCGAGACCCCCGCGCTCTTTCTGTCCCAGATCGAGCGTTTCTATCCGCAAAGCGACGGGCCGCTGGAAATCCTGCGCAAGGCCGATTTCGCGATCTGGCCCGGCGAGCTCGTCGCGCTGGTCGCGCCGAGCGGCACCGGCAAGTCGACGCTGCTGCATGTCGCCGGCCTGCTGGAGAGTCCCGATGCCGGCGAAGTCTTCATCGGCGGCGTCGCGACCTCGCAGCTCGACGACAAGGGCTTGACCCGGCTGCGACGCACCGAGATCGGCTTCGTCTACCAGTTCCATCATCTCCTGCCCGAGTTCTCGGCGCTGGAGAACGTCGTGCTGCCGCAGCGCATTCGCGGCCTCGGCAAGCAGGAGGCTTCCGAGCGGGCGACCGAGCTCCTGACCTTCCTGGGCCTGGGGGACCGGCTCGACCATCTGCCGAGCGAATTGTCGGGCGGCGAGCAGCAGCGCGTCGCCATCGGCCGCGCCGTCGCCAATGCGCCGCGCGTGCTCCTGGCTGATGAGCCGACAGGCAATCTCGACCCGCACACCTCGCTGCACGTGTTCGGCACGCTGGTGGCGCTCGCGCGCGCTTCGGGCCTCGCGGCACTGATCGCGACCCATAATCTCGACCTCGCCTATCGCATGGACCGGCGCGTCACCATTCGCGACGGGCTGGTCGTCCCGCTCGACTAGACTAGCTCGGATCGCGGCGTGCTGACCGGTACGAGGCAGGGCTCTTTGCCCGGACTCAGGGCGATCGCGCTTTCCGGCGCGGCGCCACGACGATCAGGCCGGCGATGACGATCACCGCGATGCCGGCCCAGGTCGCCGGCGCCGGAAAGTCGCCGAAGATGACAAGGCCCAGCGCCGTCGCTCCGACCAGTTCGAGATAGACCAGCGGCGACAGCGTCGAGACCTGGGCGAAGCGGAAGGCGCTGATCGTCATCAGATTGCTGGCGGCCGAGATCAGACCCATGAGCAGGATCAGCATGATGCCCTGGCGATTGGGCATGCTCCATTGGAAGATCACGAAGGGCGTCAGCATGGCGATGCCGAGCGCGAGCTGCAGCGTCAGGGTCGAGAGCGGCGAGGAGGCCTTCGCCGTGGCGCGCGTCATCACGAGATAGCAGGCCATCAGCGCGCCCGAGGCCAGGGCAATCAGCGTGCCGCTGCTCGTCTCGGCGCCGGGGCGGACGACCAGGAGCGCGCCGCCAAAGCCGAGCCCGACGGCCGCCAGCCGGCGCCAGTCGAGTCGCTCGCGCAGGATCAGGGTCGCGAGCAGGGTGGCGACGATCGGGGCGACGAAATAGGCACCGAGCGCATCGGCGAGCGGGACATGCGTGATCGCCATGTAATAAAGCGTCATGGCGCTGACGAGGAAGGCGGTCCGGATGATCTGCGGCAAGAGTTGCCCGGGCGCGATCAGCGGCTCCGGCGAACGCCATTGCGCGACGGCGACGACCGGAAGCAGGAAGCCGAGCGCGGCGACATAGCGGGCCCAGCTCAGGAAGGGTGCCGAATGCGCGCCGCTGAGATATTTGGCGATCGCGTCGGAGCTTGGGATGATCAGCATCGAGCCCGCCATCAGCGCAATGCCCAGTGCGGCGCTGCGTCGCTGATCGGAGCCGTTCGGCTGAGGGGCCTCGCCCGCCACCGCGGTGGCTGCGCGCGAGACCGACTTCTGATGCGTATCCATGACCTGATCCCGAGCGCCGCCTTCGCTCCGATGAAGGTGAGCGCCGCGCCGGGCTTGGCCCGGACTCGAACCAGACGCAAGCGCTCTGGGCAGGTAAGCTTTTGTTAACTGCGGTCACTTGCCGAGCAGATGGAACTAACCCATCGGCATTGACTAGAACAAAAAGCGAACTAACCTGAACATAGATCGAACACAGGAGATCGACATGCTGATCGCTCGCAAGCTGATGGCCGGTGCCGCCGAATTCTTCGCCCTCGCGCTCTTCGTCGGAATGATCTGGGTCTGGGCTGCGCTGGCCGCTGGCCCGAGCGTTTGAGATCGGCGCCGCGCGACCTGCCGGCATTGCCGCGGCACTGTCCAGGTCGTGCCGCTCCGGCGTCCACAGTCCGGGCCATGTGATGTCTCGACCCTGGAGCGGCGCTGCGCGATAACCCGCCCGAGAGGGCATCATGAGCGACCGGAAGAACGATTCGCAGGTTGAGGACGAGGTCGGATTCGTCCACCTCCATGTCCATTCGAGCTATTCCCTGCTCGAAGGCGCGATCCAGGTCGGTGCGCTCGCCAAGCTCGCGGCCGGCGACGGTCAGCCGGCCATGGCCCTGACGGACACCAATAATCTGTTCGGCGCGCTGGAGTTCTCCGAGAAGCTCGCCGGCGTCGGCGTGCAGCCCATCGCCGGGGTGCAGCTCAGCGTCGATTTCGGCGATGACGACACTGGCGGTCGCAAGCCGGTCCAGCCGGCGATCGGCCATCTCGTCCTGCTCGCCATGAACGAGGCCGGTTACGGCAATCTGATGAAGCTGGTGAGCCAGGCCTGCCTCGCCGCCGGCGCCGGGCAGCCGGTAGTGACCATCGCGCAGCTGGCCGAATCCGGGGAGAATCTGATCGCCTTGACGGGCGGTGCGGGCGGCCCGCTCGACCTTGCCTTGCGTGCCGGCCAGCAGCCGCAGGCGCAGGCGCGATTGCAGAGCCTGCAGGCGATCTTCGGCGACCGGCTCTATGTCGAGCTGCAGCGTCATGAACGCGAAGACGGCCCCTCGGTCGAGGCCGCGCTGCTCAGGCTCGCCTATGATGCCGACCTGCCGATCGTCGCCACCAACGAGCCCTATTTCGGCAAGCCGGCCGATTTCGAGGCCCACGACGCCCTGCTGGCGGTGGCGGCCGGACGGCTGCTCTCCGACCATGAGCGCCGCCGCGTCACGCCCGAGCATTACTTCGCGACGCGTGCCGAGATGAAGCGCCGCTTCGCCGATCTGCCGGAGGCGCTGGCCGCGACGGTCGAGATCGCGCGGCGCTGCTCCTGGCGCGTCGGCACCCGCAAGCCGATCCTGCCGCGCTTCGGCGAGGAGGGCCGAGACGAGGCCGAGGAGCTCGAAGCGCAGGCCCGCGCCGGCCTTGCCGCCCGCCTGGCCAAGCACGGGCCGGCCGCGAACTTCACCGCCGAGGATTACGACAAGCGGCTCGATTTCGAGCTGTCGATCATCACCCGGATGAAGTTTCCGGGCTATTTCCTGATCGTGTCCGACTTCATCAAATGGGCCAAGGACCATGGCATTCCGGTCGGCCCCGGCCGTGGCTCGGGGGCCGGCTCGCTGGTCGCCTATGCGCTGACCATCACCGACGTCGACCCGCTGCGCTTCGGCCTGCTGTTCGAGCGCTTCCTCAACCCCGATCGCGTCTCGATGCCGGACTTCGACATCGACTTCTGCCAGTACCGGCGTGAAGAGGTGATCGAATACGTCAAGCACCGCTATGGCGAGGAGCGCGTCGCCCAGATCATCACCTTCGGCACCTTGCAGGCGCGCGGCGTGCTGCGCGACGTCGGCCGCGTCCTGGAAATGCCCTATGGCCAGGTCGACAAGCTGACCAAGCTCGTGCCGCAGAACCCGGCCAAGCCGATCACGCTGCCAGAGGCCATCGCCGGCGAGCCGAAGCTGCAGGAGGCCGCGGCCGAGGAGCCGGTCGTCGGCCGTCTGCTCGAGATCGCGCAGAAGCTCGAGGGTCTGCACCGCCACGCCTCGACCCACGCCGCCGGCGTCGTCATCGGCGATCGGCCGCTGGAGCAGCTCGTCGCGCTCTCGGTCGATCCGCGGACCGGCATGCGCGTCACCCAGTTCAACATGAAATGGGTCGAGCAGGCCGGGCTGGTGAAGTTCGACTTCCTCGGCCTGAAGACGCTGACGACGCTGACCATCGCCGTTCAGCTCATCGCCCAGCGCAATATCGCGGTCGATCTGGCGCAGCTCCCCTTCGATGACCCGCCCACCTACGCCATGCTGGCGCGCGGCGAGACCGTCGGCGTGTTCCAGGTGGAATCGGTAGGCATGCGCAAGGCGCTGGTCGAGATGAAGGCCGACCGGATCGAGGATCTGATCGCGCTGGTGGCGCTCTACCGCCCCGGCCCGATGGACAATATCCCGACCTATTGCCGCCGGAAGCTCGGGCTGGAGGAGCCGACCTATCTCCATCCCGGCATGGAGCCCTACCTCTCCGAGACGCATGGCATCATCGTCTATCAGGAGCAGGTGATGCAGGTGGCGCAGGCGCTCTCGGGCTATTCGCTCGGCGAGGCGGATCTGCTGCGCCGCGCCATGGGCAAGAAGATCAAGGCGGAGATGGACGCCCAGCGCGACCGTTTCGTGAAGGGCGCCATCGACAACGGCATCAAGAAGGAGATCGCCTCGGAGATCTTCGACCTGCTGGCGAAGTTCGCCGATTACGGCTTCAACAAGAGCCATGCCGCGGCCTATGCGGTCGTCGCCTTCCAGACCGCCTATCTCAAGGCGAATTTCCCGGTCGAGTTCATGGCGGCGTCGATGACGCTCGACATCGGCAATACCGACAAGCTCTCCGAATTCCGCCGCGAATCGGAGCGGCTCGGCATCAAGGTCGAGCGGCCCTCGATCAACCGTTCCGGTGTCGATTTCGACGTGGCCGATGGTGCGATCCGCTACGCGCTCGGCGCGATCAAGGGCGTCGGGCGCGCCGCGGTGGAATCGATCGTCACGGCACGTGCCAAGCAGGGCCCTTTCCGTGACCTGGCCGATTTCGCCCGCCGGATCGATACCCGCCTGGTCAATCGCCGCACCATCGAGGCGCTGATCTGCGCCGGCACGCTCGACGAGATCGAGCCGGAGCGCGCCAAGGCGATGGTCGCGGTCGACGGCATGCTCGCGCTCTCGAACCGCGTTCGCGACGAGGCCGCGGCCGGACAGCTCGACATGCTCGGCAGCGGCGGGAATGCGGAAGCCTTCCGCATTCCGCCCTTCGAGCCTTGGGCTCCCGCCGAGCGCCTGCAGCGCGAGCACGACGCCGTCGGCTTCTTCCTCTCCGGCCACCCGCTCGACGATTACGAGCATGTGCTGAAGCGGCTGCGGGTGCAGAGCTATGCCGATTTCGCCCGCGCCGTGCGCGCCAGCGGCACCTCGATCGCCAAGGTCGCGGCCTCGGTAATCGACAAGTCGGAGCGGCGGACTAAGTCCGGCAACAAGATGGGCATCGTCCAGCTCTCCGATCCTACGGGCCAGTTCGAGGCGATCCTGTTCTCGGAAGGCTTGCAGCGTTATCGCGACCTGCTCGAGCCCGGTGCGGCGCTGGTGATCAGGCTCTCGGCCGTGCTCGACGGCGAGGAGGTGCGCCCGCGCATCGAGGATGTCGAGCGGCTCGACGATCTCGCCTCGCGCCAGAAGCAGGATCTCTGCATCTTCCTGCGCGACGACAAGGCGCTCGGCTCGATCGCCGAGCGGATCAAGTCGCGCGGCGATGGCGCCCGCGCCGTCGGAAAGGTCTCGCTGGTGATGATCCTCGACGACGGCGCCCAGGAGGTCGAAGTCGAGCTGCCCGGCCGCTATCCGATCAACCAGCAGGTCGCGAATGCCGTCCGCGCCGCGCCGGGCGTGATCAACGTCGAATTGCGCTGACGGACGGCAGGACGAAGCAGGGGCTGTCCTGGCTCTCATCTTGAGGTGCGGCCGAAGGCTGCGTCTCGAAGGATGTTCCCGGCGGCTCAGGAACCAGCTGGGCCATCCTTCGGGAGGCGTTTCCGCTGAGCACGCTCCAGGATGAGGGGGGAGGATGGCCGGAAGCGGTTTCTTGAGCTTGCGCCGTAAGCTGCTGCTGCCTCAGAGTGTTTGCAGAAGACGATGACGTCCGGGGGGGCTTGATGAAGCAGTATGTCGCGCGCATTCCGATGAGCCTTGCCGTGCCGGATGCCATGCATTGGGCGATCAAGGACGTGCTCGAGGGCGAATACGAGGCGGGCTTCGACGGGGTCGGCCTCGACATCCTCGATATCGGCGCCAATGTCGGCTCCTTCGCGCTCTGGGCGACGGCCCGTTGGCCGGGCAGCGTCGTCACCTCCTATGAGCCTCATCCCGGCACCTTCGAGTTCCTGAAGCGCAACACCGATCGGCGTCGCGACATCCGGCCGGTCAATGCGGCGCTGTTTCCCGGCGGCCTGAAGACGGCAAGCTTCGTCAGCCGCTTCGCCGGCGACGGCGAATCTGGCCTCGCCTCCTATGCCGGCGACACCTTCGTCGATGGCGCCATGGTCGAGCGCTACGAGGTCGCGGTGGTCGATCCGGCGAGCCTGCCCTCGGCCGATATCGTCAAGATCGACATCGAGGGCGGCGAGGGCGATGTCCTCGACCATCTCGACCTGTCGAAGACGTCGCTGGTGCTGCTCGAATATCAGAACCGCAAGAACCGGCTGCAGCTCGAGGCCCGGCTCGCTGCGGATTTCGACCTCGTCGACACCGTGGAGCATATCTGGGACCCGCTGCTCGAACAGGGCTGCTATCGACAGGACCTCGCCGGCGACGTCTATGGTCGCATGTTCGCGGCCCGCAAGGGTATGACGCGGATGACGAGGTCGGCGACGCCGTGACGCCGTGACGGCGGGCCGATCGGGCGCCGCGCCGCCCGTCAGGGCGCGAAAGCGCGCGACCGGAGGGAGAATTCAGTGATCGATGCCGGGACGGCGCTCGTCGTCGTCGATGTCCAGAACGATTTCTGCGCTGGCGGCAGCCTCGCAGTGCCCGGGGCCGACGAGATCGTGCCGCTCGTCAATGCGCTCGCCGCCCGTTTCTCGACGGTCGTCCTCACCCAGGACTGGCACCCGGCCGGCCACGCCTCGTTTGCCTCCAGCCATCCGGCGCGCGCGCCCTTCGAGGAGGTCGAGATGCCCTATGGCCCGCAGGTGCTCTGGCCGGATCATTGTGTGCAGGGGCAGGACGGCGCCGACTTTCATCCGGCACTTGAACTGAGCGCCGCACAGGCCGTGATCCGCAAGGGTTTTCACCATGCGGTGGACAGCTATTCCGGTTTCGTCGAGGCCGATGGCCGCACGCCGACCGGCCTCGCCGGCTATCTCCGCGAGCGCGGCGTCGGGCGTGTCGTCATCGCCGGGCTCGCCACGGATTTCTGCGTCAACTGGACGGCGCAGGATGCGGTCCGCGGTGGCTTCGAAGCGATCGTCGTCGAGGAGGCGTGCCGCGCAATCGACCTCGAAGGCTCGCTGGCGCGCGCCTGGGCGGCAATGACGGCACTCGGCATCCGGCGCGCGTCCATGGCGGAAATCGCCGCCATGGCATCGGACGGAAAAGTGGACACCACTTTTCGAAAAATCCCGATGCGATAACAAAAAGCTAGATCACCGTAACGGCGTCCGAACGGACGCGCGGCGATCTAGCTGCGGTTCCGCCTTCAGCGCCAAGCCGTCGCCGGGTGGAGCTCGGCCCGGTCGCGGCCGAGGCATTTGGAACGATAGAGCGCTTCGTCGGCCTGCTCCAGCAGAGCCTGCAAGCGATTCTCCGCTGCGTTTCCTTCGGCTATGCCGATGCTGAGCGTCGGCTTCACCCTGGCCTTGCCCCAGGCCTTCAGGGCCCGGTCGAAGGCGTCGCGGATGCGATTGGCGACGCCGATCGCCTCGGCCGCCGTCAGATGCGGGAGCACCACGACGAATTCATCGCCGCCATGCCGCGCCAGAATATCGCTCGCCCGCAGCTCGCTGCGCGCCGCATCGGCGAAGATCAGCAGGGTCTGGTCGCCTGCGGCGTGGCCATGGGTGTCGTTGAGCCGCTTGAAATGGTCGATATCGATGAGCAGGACCGCGAATCTGTGCGGCCGCTTGGCTGCCTCCGCCGTCAGTTCCTCGATCGAATGCTCCAGCCCGTTTCGATTCAGGGTGCCGGTCAGTGCGTCCTGCCGCGCGAGCGAGACGAGAGCGTTGCGATGGCGCTCGGTGACCAGCAGCAGGAGGGCACAGCCGCGCAGCAGCAGGAAGGCGGTGCCGGTGACCGCCAGCCAAGGCTGTGCGGCGTTGGGCGTGAAGAGTTCGGGGCCGAGCTGGCCGGAGGCGGCAAGATAGCCATTGAGGGCAAAGACCGGCACCGTCGGCGCAAACAGGCCGACGAGGATCGCACCGGAGATCAGCCGCTCGCGCCGCAACAGATTGAGGCCTTCTCGCACCACGGCCGCGTCGCAGCAGGCCGCGAGTACCGACATCAGGATGACGCGATTGGCAAAGCCTTCCGGCCCGCTCCAAAGCAGCAGCAGGATCCCGGCGACCGCGACGGCGCCGAAATAGACTGGCAGGCGGGGCGGGCGCCTCGCGAAATCCCTGATGCTGTAGAGCGTCAGCAGATAGCCGGTCCAGCTGGTGAGATTCGCGAGCGGGATCGAGACCGGATCTGGAAGCGAGCCGCGCAGCGCGATCCCGACCACACCGATTCCGACCAGCAGATTGCTCAAGCCCCACCAGAGCGGCCAGCGCTCGAAGCGCCCGGTGGCGAAGGCGAGCAGTTGCACGAAACCAAGGAGAGTGCAGGTGATCGCGCCTGCCAGATAAATCGTCCTCAGGTCTAGAACCACGCGTCCAGGTCCATCTCTGCTGCCTGCGGACTCCCTAGCCTAGCTGAGTGAATCCTTGGTTCACGCGGCGTCAGCGAACAGCAACCCGCCGGGGCAAGGTCCGGTGGTGCTCTCGCTGCCCCCGATGAGCGGACGGCAGCCCACCTTGCGGACAATGGAGCGGTCGGCCATTGTCGAATTTCTGTATATTCATAAAAAATATAAACAATATCAATATATTGATAGATGGTATTGACTATTCAGTTTATCGATTGATGTCCTGTAATCGGTTGGCTGAACGCCCTGTCTCTGTCTCTTTCTCCATGTCGACCGAACCGTTCCGGCCTGGCTGCGCCTTGCAATTGCGCGGAGTCCGCTGTAAGGCGCAGGCCATTCCACATGGGGAGCATCACCTCGGCATCCGAGGCGTTCCGGTGACCGGCCAGCCCATGGCCGGCTCATTCGCTCCCCAGAGGCTCAACCGGAAGGACAAGACACCATGGCTCTGCCCGATTTCTCCATGCGCCAGCTGCTCGAGGCCGGCGCTCACTTCGGCCACCAGGCTCACCGCTGGAACCCGAAGATGTCGCCCTATATCTACGGGACGCGCAACAACATCCACATTCTCGACCTGTCGCAGTCGGTGCCGATGCTCTCGCGCGCCCTCCAGGCGGTCAGCGACACTGTCGCGCGTGGTGGTCGCGTGCTTTTCGTCGGCACCAAGCGCCAGGCCCAGGACGCCATTGCCGACGCCGCCAAGCGTTCGGCCCAGTACTATGTCAACTCCCGCTGGCTCGGCGGCATGCTGACCAACTGGAAGACCATTTCGGCCTCGATCCAGCGCCTGCGCAAGGTCGATGAGCTGCTGAACGGCAGCGGCACCGGTCTGACCAAGAAGGAGCGCCTGATGCTGGCTCGCGAGCGTGACAAGCTCGAGAAGGCGCTCGGCGGCATCAAGGACATGGGCGGCACGCCCGACATGATCTTCGTGATCGACACCAACAAGGAGCAGCTGGCGATCAAGGAGGCTCAGCGCCTCGGCATCCCGGTCGCCGCCATCGTCGACTCGAACTCCGATCCGGACGGCATCACCTTCCCGGTTCCGGCCAATGACGACGCCGGCCGCGCCATCCAGCTCTATTGCGACCTGATCGCCCGTTCGGCCATCGACGGCATCTCGCGCGCCTCGGGCGACCACGGCATCGACCTCGGCGCCGCCGAGGCCCCGATCGTCGAGACCGCTCTCACCGATTCGGCCGTCGACGCCGCCCCGGCCTTCGAGCTGCTGACCGCGCCGCGCGGCGCTCCGGACGATTTCATGAAGCTCTCTGGCATGGGCCCGGAGATCGTGCAGAAGCTCAATGATGGCGGCATCTTCCACTTCTGGCAGCTCGCTGCCATGAGCCCGGCCGATGTCAGCAAGGTCGATCACGATCTGAAGCTCGCCGGCCGCATCGAGAGCCAGGGCTGGGTTGCCCAGGCGCGCGATCTCGCCGACGCCTGATTTTTTTTGGGATGGCGGCACGTCATCGGCGCGTCGCACTTCCACACTGACTAGAGCCGAAGCAGCGCCGGCGGCCGGAAACGGAGCGTCGGCGTTTGCCGATCGGAACCAGAACCAGAATTGCGGCACGCCATCGGGCGACGCCGCCAAGACAGCAAGGACGACGCAAATGGCTGCGATCACCGCCGGCATGGTGAAGGAACTCCGCGACAAGACGGGCGCGGGCATGATGGACTGCAAGGCCGCGCTCTCGGCCACCGACGGCAACATGGAAGCCGCCATCGACTGGCTGCGCGCCAAGGGCCTGTCCAAGGCCGCCAAGAAGGCCGGCCGCGTCGCCGCCGAGGGTCTCGTCGCCGTCGTCGTGCGCGGCACGAGCGGCGTCGTGGTCGAGGTCAACTCGGAGACCGACTTCGTCGCCCGCAACCTCGAATTCCAGGCGCTGGCCCGCACCATCGCCGATGTCGCGCTCGAGCGCGGCGGCGATGTCGAGGCACTGGCCGGCCATCACTATCCGGGCGGCGGCACGGTCGCCGACGCGATCGCCAACGCCATCGCCACCATCGGCGAGAACATGACGCTGCGCCGTGTCGCTCAGGTCTCGGTTTCGGCCGGCACCATCGGTTCCTATGTCCATGGCGCGGTCACCGACGGTCTCGGCAAGATCGGCGTCATCGTCGGTCTGGAAACGACCGGTCAGGGCGACGATCTTGCCGCGCTCGGCCGCCAGGTCGCCATGCACATCGCCGCCAGCAACCCGGTCGCGCTCGACCTCGCCTCGGTCGACCCCGCCGTGCTGGAGCGCGAGAAGGGCATCCTGGCCGAGAAGAACGCCGGCAAGCCCGAGCACGTCCTCGCCAAGATCGTCGAGAGCGGCATGAAGAGCTACGCCAAGGAATACTGCCTGCTCGAGCAGGCCTATATCCATGACGGCTCCAAGTCGGTCGCCCAGGCGCTCAAGGAGGCCGAGGGCAAGGTCGGCGGCCCGATCAAGATCACCGGCTTCGCGCGTTTCGCGCTCGGTGAGGGCATCGAGAAGGAAGAGCAGGATTTCGCGGCCGAGGTCGCCGCCGCCGGCGGCACCGCCGGCTGAAAACCCGGTTGATAGAGAACAGAAAGGCCGCGCCTTGCGCGGCCTTTTTTGCAAGAAGCTGAGATCGCTCCGAATCCGAGAGTGGCAGCACGAAACGGAGAGCCCCGATGAGACCTAAACGCGTGCTTGTGAAGCTCTCGGGCGAAGCCCTGGCCGGCGCGACCGGAAATGGCCTCGACGGCGCGACGCTGACCGCGCTGGCGGCGGATATCTCGGCTGCGGCGCGCGAAGGCGTCGAGATCGGCATTGTCGTCGGCGGCGGCAATTTCTTCCGCGGCGTCCAGGGGCTGAACAAGGGCCTCGACCGCACTAGCGCCGACTCGATCGGCATGCTCGGTACGGTGATGAACGCGCTCGCGCTCGAACATGCGATCGAGACGGCCGGCGCGCCGGCCCGCGCCATGTCGGCGGTGCCGATGCCCTCGCTTTGCGAGAGCTATGCGCGCAAGCGGGCGCTCGACCATCTCAGCAATGGCAAGGTCGTGATTCTCGGCGGCGGTACCGGAAATCCCTATTTCACCACCGATACCGGCGCGGCGCTGCGCGCGGCCGAGCTCGATTGCAGCCATCTGCTGAAGGCGACGCAGGTCGACGGCGTCTACACCGCCGATCCGAAGACGGATCCGAATGCCGTGCGCTTTGATCGGCTAACCCATGTCGAGGCGATCACGCGCGATCTGAAGGTGATGGACACCGCCGCCTTCGCGCTCGCCCGCGATGCCGGGCTGACCATCGTCGTCTTCTCGATCGCTGAGCCCGGCATGCTGGCCGCGGTGCTGCGCGGTGAGGGCAGGGCGACCTACGTCACCCCCTGATCGCGCAGATATAGCGAGCACGCTTCAGTAGTTCGGCCACAGGCCGGGCGTCGCCAGCTCGAGCATGTGGCCGTCGGGATCGCGGAAATAGAGGCTTTTGCCGCCGCGCTCCCAGCTCATCCGCCCTTCGATCGCGATCCCCTGCTGCTGCAGCCGCTCGTCCCAAAGGGCGAGCTCGGCGGCCTCAACAGCGAAGCAGATATGCAGGGGGCCGTGTCCGTCATGCGGCGGGATGCTTCCCCCGGCGGAGGATTGCGTTCTGAGCGACTGGCCGCGCAGGAACAGCAGCAGCACGCTTTGGCCGCCGACGTCATAGGCGCACAAGGTGCCCGTCTCGAGCATCGGTGCCAGGCCGAGCTTGCCTTCATAGAAGTCACGGGCGCGTCCGAGGTCGTCGACATAGAGCGCGGTTTCGATGATGCGGCTGAGGCGGGGCACGGGCTCGCTCCTCGGTGGTTCGCGACAAAAGGGCCGATGGACTAGCGCTGCTGTCCAGATCGGCTATGAAGCAAAGGGCGGCTTGCTTGCCGCCGCAAGGCTTCGCGGGCGGGTGTAGTACCGGCCTTGGCGAGGCTCCTGTCCAGTTTGCTCCGGCAAGATGCCGCCGAGGCACGAAATCCTTGACCCTGTGCGAGCCGCTCGCCATGGTCGCGCGCATTTCCGGTTCGGTCCTTTGCCGGGTTTCGACAAGGTTTTTGAAGACGATGGCCCAAACCACTTTCGATCTCGCCGATCTGAACCGCCGCATGGACGGCGCCGTCCAGTCCTTCAAGAGCGATCTCGCTTCGCTGCGCACCGGTCGCGCCTCGGCCAATGTGCTCGATCCGATCACGGTCGAGGCTTACGGCGCGCGTACGCCGCTGAGCCAGCTCGCCACCGTTAGCGTGCCGGAGGCGCGCCTGCTTTCCGTGCAGGTCTGGGATCGCAGCATGGTCCAGGCGGTGGAGAAGGCGATCCGGGAATCCGATCTCGGGCTCAACCCGCAGACGGAAGGACAGGTGCTGCGCATCCGCATCCCCGAATTGAACGAGCAGCGCCGCAAGGAGATGGTCAAGGTCGCGCATAAATATGCCGAAGAGGCCAAGATCGCCGTCCGCCATGTCCGCCGCGACGGAATCGATCTGCTCAAGAAGCTCGAAAAGGACGGTCACCTGCCCAAGGACGACGTGACGCGCCAGTCCGACCAGGTGCAGAAGGCGACCGACAAGCATATCGGCGAGATCGATCAGGCGCTGGCGTCGAAGGAAAAGGAAATCCTGCAGGTCTGAGTTTCGGCGCAGGGCGGCAATCATCGACGGACGGGCACGGCCCGAAGAGGCATAGGAATGTCAGACGGCCCGCGCCCGCTATCGCCCGGCATCGAATCAGCCCCGGCCCATGTCGCGATCATCATGGACGGCAATGGGCGCTGGGCGCAGATGCGTGGCCTGCCGCGGCAGGAAGGCCACCGCCGCGGGCTCGAGGCCTTGCGGCGCACCGTCCGCAATGCCGGCGATCTCGGGATCCGGGTCCTCACCCTCTATTCGTTCTCGACCGAGAATTGGCGCAGGCCGAAGGCGGAGGTGTCCTTCCTGCTCGGCCTGCTGCGCCGCTTCGTCGAGAACGATCTCGCCGAGCTGCATGAGGCCGGCGTACGTGTCCGCATCATCGGCAGCCGGGCCGATCTCGCGCCGGATCTGCGCCTGCTGATCGAGCGTGCCGAGAGCATGACCGCCGGCAATCAGGGGCTGACCCTGGTGGTCGCCTTCAATTACGGCTCACGCGACGAGCTCGCCCGCGCCGCCCGCGCGCTCGCCGCCGATGCCGCCGCCGGCCGGCTGGATCCGCAGGCGATCGACGAGGATATGCTGGCCGCCAGGCTCGACACCGTCGGCTTGCCCGAGCCGGATCTGGTGATCAGGACGTCCGGCGAGACGCGCATCTCGAATTTTCTGCTCTGGCAGGCGGCCTATGCCGAGTTCGTCTTCACCCCGGTGCTCTGGCCGGATTTCGACCGCAAGGCCCTCGATGAGGCCGTGGCCGAGTTCCATCGCCGTGAACGTCGCTTCGGTGGCGTCACCGAGCCGACCGCCTGCAATGTGGGGGTCGCGTGAGTGAGCGCTCCGGCGACACCGTGAAGGGCGTCGCGTCCGAGCTGCGCCTGCGCGTACTGTCCGCGCTGGTGCTGGCCGCCATCGTCTTGTCCGTGACGCTGCTGGGCGGGCCGGTCTTTCGCCTCGTCTGGGTGCTGGTCGCCGGCGTGGTCGCCTATGAATGGCTCGCCATCGTCGGTGCGCGCAATCCGATCGCCGGCGGCGTCGGCGTGGTGCTCGCCGGTTTCGCGCTCGGCTTCGCGCCGCTGAGCGATCCGGCCCTGGCGGGCGTCTCGGCGGTGCTGGCGTTTGCCGGCGCGGTCACGACCATGCGTGTCGAGGATCGGCGTGCGCTGGAGGCCTGCGGCGTCGCCTATGCGCTGTGCTTTGCCCTGGTGACGCCGGCGCTGCGCCAGGTGCCGGAAATCGGGTTGTTCCTGATCGGCTGGACCTTCGCCGTGGTCTGGTTCACCGATATCGCCGCCTATTTCACCGGCCGGGCCCTTGGTGGCCCGAAACTGATGCCCAGCGTCAGCCCGAAGAAGACCTGGTCGGGCGCTCTAGGCGGCGCGCTGGCCGGCACGGCCGGAGGCATGGCGGTGTGGGCTTTGATGCCCGTGACGGCCGGTCTGGGCTTCGGCGTCGTTCTGGCGAGTTCGCTGGCTGCTTCTGTCGTCAGCCAGGCCGGCGATCTGTTCGAATCGGCGATCAAGCGGCGCTTCGGTACCAAGGATTCGAGCCGGCTGATCCCGGGTCATGGCGGGTTCCTCGATCGCCTCGACGGCTATTGGGCGGTGCTGGTCTTCGCGGGCATGCTGCTTTATCTGGCCCGCCTGGGGCACTGATCGCCATGCGCCGTCACGTCACCATTCTCGGAGCGACCGGCTCCGTCGGCCGTTCGGCCCGCGAGGTCATCGCCGAGAATCCGGAACGTCTTGCTGTCGCCGGGGTGGTCTCCGGCCGCGACGTCGCCGGTCTTGCCCGGGTCGCGCGCGAAAGCGGCGCAAGCTTCGCCGCCATCGCCGATGAGGGCCGGGCCGGGGAACTGCGCGATGCGCTCGCCGGCAGCGGCATCCGCCATGGCGCGGGGCGCTCGGCGGTGCTCGATGCGGTCGCGCTCGATAGCGATATCGTCGTCAGCGCGATCTCGGGAGCAGCCGGCCTCGAGGCGACCTTCGCCTCGCTTCTGCCCGGACGCCTGGTGGCGCTGGCCAACAAGGAGAGCCTGGTCTGCGCAGGTGCGGCGGTGATGGCGCAGGCGTCCAGGCTCGGAGCGCGGATCCTGCCGCTCGATTCCGAGCACAACGCCCTGTTTCAGGTGCTCGGCGATGAACCGATATCGGCTGTCCGCTCGATGACCCTGACCGCGTCGGGCGGGCCTTTCCGGACCTGGTCGGCCGAGCGGATCGCCGCAGCGACCCCTGAGCAGGCGCTCGCTCATCCGAATTATGCGATGGGCGCCAAGATCACGATCGATTCCGCCAGCATGATGAACAAGGGGCTCGAACTGATCGAGGCCCGCTTCCTGTTCGGGCTCGGCGCGGATCAGGTCGATGTCCTGGTCCACCCGCAGCAGATCGTGCACGGGCTGGTGAATTTCCGCGATGGCTCGGTGAGCGCCGGCATGGCTATTCCCGACATGCGCGTGGCCGCGGCCCATTGTCTCGGTGTCGACGACCGGCTCGATGCGCCCGCAGATCGCTTTCTCGATCTCGCGAACTGTGCACCGCTCGCCTTCGAACGCCCTGATCTCGCCCGCTTTCCCGCGCTTGCTCTCGCCATGGCAGCCTTGGCGCAAGGCGGCGCCGCGCCGGCGGTTCTGAACGCTGCGAACGAGGTCGCGGTGGCGGCGTTTCTGGCGCGGCAGATTCCGTTCTGGGCGATTCCGGCCCTGGTCGAAGCCGTCTGCGAGCACGCCGGCGGTGCGCGGGGCGCGGCTCCGGAGAGCGTCGCCGCCGCGCTCGATATTGACCAAGAAGCCAGAATCCGGGCGCGGGCGCTCTTGTCGGAGGGCCGCTTCGCTGTCACCTAATGACGGCAAGTCGGGAGAGTTTTATGGATATTCTGGGATCGGTCTGGCACGCGGGGGGCTTTCTGCTCGGCTACCTCGTGCCCTTCCTGTTCGTCCTGACCATCGTCGTGTTCGTCCATGAGCTCGGCCATTTCCTGGTCGGTCGCTGGTGTGGCGTCGACGTCAAGACCTTCTCAATCGGCTTCGGGAGGGAGCTCTTCGGCTTCAATGACCGCCATGGCACGCGCTGGCGCTTCGCGCTGATCCCGCTGGGCGGCTACGTCAAGTTCTCGGGCGATGCCGATGCCTCGAGCACGCCGGACGGCGAGGCGGTGGCCAGCATGAGCCCCGAGGAGCGCGCGCGCTCCTTCCCGGCGCAGTCGGTCGGCGAGCGCACGGCGATCGTCGCCGCCGGGCCGATCGCGAATTTCCTGCTGGCGATCGCGATCTTCGCCGGCACCGCCTACGCCTTCGGCAAGCCCGTGCTCGCGCCGCGCATTGAGGTCGTCACGCCGGGCGGAGCGGCAGAGCGTGCCGGAATCAAGGCCGGTGACCTCATCCGCAAGGTGGACGATCGCGAGGTCAAAAGCTTCGGCGACCTCCAGCGTCTGATTTCCATCCGCCCGGGCGAGACATTGCCGCTGACCCTTGAGCGGGACGGGGCGACCATGCTCCTGACCGTGACGCCTGATCTCGTCGAGACCGCCTCGGCCTTGGGCAAGCAGCGCCTCGGCATCATCGGCGTGCAGGCTGCGTCGAAGCCGAGCGACTGGACCACGCAGCATTTCACTCTGCTTGAATCGCTGAGGCTCGGGGTGAGCGAAACCTGGTTCGTGGTCGAGCGGACCTATGACTACATCGCCAAGCTCATCAAGGGTAAGGAGTCGACCGACCAGCTTTCCGGACCGATCCGGATCGCCCAGGTTTCCGGAATGGTCGCATCGAGCGGTGGCCTGCTCGCGCTGATCAACCTGGCCGCGATTCTCTCGGTCTCGATCGGATTGATGAACCTGTTCCCGGTGCCGATGCTGGATGGCGGCCATCTGATGTTCTACGCGGTCGAGGCCGTGCGCGGCCGGCCTCTGAGCGAAAGGGCGCAGGAGATCGGCTTCCGGGTCGGCCTCGGCTTGGTGCTGATGCTGATGCTGTTCGTGACCTGGAACGACCTCGTCCACGTCCGCTCGTTGCTCTGAGCGACGGCCGTTAACGGAACGCGCCGAATCCGACCTTTCCGGTTGTGATATCCCTGCCACGCTGCCGCGCCGGATTATGGCATTTTCTAGCCGTTTCCGGTCGCGGGGCCCGATTTTCCCGGGGGCTGCGCGTGACCTGACGGCAACGAACGGCGTAAAAACACTTTGTTAACGACAATGCTGGTTTGCGTCCCGCGGGAAACTTTGTAGAAGCGTTTGGTCTTCAATGTCGCCTCGCTCCCGTTGTTCGCGGGGGTCCCCTTGCGGGGGTGGGTGACCCAAGAATGGAATAGGCGACCCGATGACGTCGACGCTTCAGAGCCGGTCCTTGAGAATGCGGCTCTCTCGATCAGTCGGACTTTCGGCCTTTATGCTGGCCGTAAGCGGTGGCGTGGTGTTTGCGCAGGCCGTGATTGTCCAAGGAAACAGGCGCGTCGATGCGGAGACGATCCGCTCCTACGTGACCGCGCAGGGTTCCGGGAACCCGGCGGAGATTCGTCAGAATCTCCTCTCCACCGGACTCTTCTCCAATGTTCAGGTCAGCCGCCGCGGCTCGCAGACCGTCGTCTCCGTCCAGGAGAACGACTCGATCAACCGCGTCGCCTTCGAGGGTAACCGTCGCCTGAAGAGCGATGTCCTGCTCGGCCAGGTCCAGTCCAAGGCCAATGGCCCGATGAGCCAGGCGCTGATCGACGCCGACGTCGAGCGCCTCAAGGAAGTCTACCGTCGTGCCGGCTATGGCTCCGCGACCATTTCCGGCCGCATCCAGCCGCTGCCGAACGGCCGTTCGGACGTCGTTTTCACCATCGTCGAGAGCGGCAAGACCGGCATCAAGGAGATCAATTTCTCCGGCAACGGCGTGTATTCGTCGTCGCGCCTGCGCAATCTGATGACCTCGACGGAATCCAATTTCCTCAGCTTCATCAAGACCTCGGACGTTTATGATCCGGACCGGGTCGCCGCCGACCTCGAATTGATCCGCCGCTACTACCTGAAGAACGGCTATGCCGATTTCAGGATCGTGGCGAACGATGCGCGCTTCGACGACGCTAAGGGCGGCTGGGTGATCGACATCACCGTCGACGAGGGGCAGCAGTACCGCGTCGGCAACGTCTCGGTGGATTCCCATCTACGTGACGTCGATCCGGCTGCGCTGCAGCGGCTGGTCAGCACCTCGTCCGGCGACACCTACAATGCCGAGGCGGTTGAGCGTTCGCTGGTCAACCTGACGACCGAGGTTTCGCGCCGCGGTTACGCCTTTGCCCAGGTTCGTCCGCGTGGTGAGCGGGATGCCAACGGCCAGCTGATCGGTATCACCTATGTCGTCGAAGAAGGTCCGCGCGTCTATGTCGAGCGGATCAACGTGCGCGGCAACACCCGGACCCGCGACTATGTCGTGCGCCGCGAGCTCGATCTCGGCGAAGGCGACGCCTACAACAAGGTCTTCATCGACCGCGCCGAGCGTCGTCTCAACAATCTCGGCTTCTTCAACAAGGTCCGTATCACCAACGAGCCGGGCAGCGCGCCCGATCGCGTGGTCGTCAACATCGACGTCGAGGACAAGGCGACCGGCTCGTTCTCGATTGCCGGCGGCTATTCGACCTCGGACGGCATGATCGGCGAGGTCTCGCTGTCGGAATCGAACTTCCTCGGCCGTGGCCAGTATGTCCGTATCGCCGGCACCATGGGCCAGCGGACGCAGGGCATCGATTTCTCGTTCACCGAGCCCTATTTCCTCGGCCGCCGCATCGCGGCGGGCTTCGATCTGTTCTCGAAGTTCAACGACAACTACAATATCGGCCGTTTCGAGAGCCGTGTGACGGGCGGGCAGGTGCGCTTCTCCTTCCCGATCACGGAGGAGTTCTCGATCACGCCGCGCTACTCGATCTATACGACCGAGATCAAGATTCCGAACACGGCCAGCCGTCCCTACAACGACTGTACCTATCCGATCGACGGGATCACGCCCGGTACGCCGAGCGGCCCGACGGCCAACAATATCTATAACTGCTTGACCAATGGCGAAGCGTCGATCGCGGTGAAGGAAGCCGCCGGCACGACCCTGACCTCTCTGGTCGGCCTCAACTTCAACTATAACTCGCTCGACAACTATCAGAGCCCGCGCAACGGCTTCGTGGCCGAGATCAAGCCGGAATTTGCCGGTGTCGGCGGCGACTCGAAGTTCCTCCGCGTCAGCGCCGATGCGCGCTACTACAAGGAGTTCCTCGAGGACTTCGTCGGTATCGTGCGCGTCCAGGGCGGTCACGTCCAGGCGACCGGCGACAATCTGCGCATGATGGACCACTACTTCCTCGGTCCGTCGCTGGTGCGCGGCTTTGCGCCGTCGGGCATCGGTCCGCGCGACGTGCTCAACGACCCGACGGCCAACGCGCTCGGCGGCACCACCTATTTCGGTGGCTCGCTCGAGGTGCAGTTCCCGATCTTCGGCCTGCCGCGTGATCTTGGCCTGAAGGGCGCGGTCTTCGCCGATGCGGGCACGCTGTTCGATTATGATGGCGGCTCGAAGGGGATCACCAACCCGGGCTTCCTCGGTTGCCCGAACGGATCCGAGGCGCGGCAGTTCAACGTCGTGACCAACTCGGCCTATCAGAACAACGTGGCCTGCGTGCGCGACAAGAACGTGATCCGCTCCTCGGTCGGCGTCAGCTTGCTCTGGCAGTCGCCGCTGGGCCCGATCCGCTTCGACTACGCCTACGCCTTGTCGAAGGATGACGGCCAGTGGGGCACCAACCCCATTACCGGCATCTCCGGCAAATATGGTGGCGACCGTCTGCAGGCCTTCCGCTTCTCCGGCGGCGCCCGCTTCTGACATTCCCCCAGCAGGGCGCCTCGCGCGCCCTGCGACGGACCATCTCATGGCAGATCCCAGTTTCTTTCCCGTGGCGACCTCGTTGTCCTTCAACGAGGTCGCTTCGCTTTGCGGCGTCAACCTGCCCGAAGGGGCCGACCCGGCGCGACGTATCGAGGGGGCGGCCCCGCTCGAGACCGCCGGCGCCAGCGATGCCGCCTATATGGACAACCCGAAATATGTCGCGGCGCTCGCCAGCACCTCGGCCGGGATCTGCTTCGTCTCGCCGCGCTTCGCCGATCGCGTGCCGGCCGGCACCGTCGCATTGGTGACGCCGGCGCCCTATCACGCCTTCGCCAGGCTGCTCGCGACCTTCCATCCGCAGGCGCTGCGGCCGGGCTCGATGTTCGGCGCCGCCGGAGTCGCGCCGGGTGCATTCGTGCATGCCACGGCGCGGTTGGAGGCCAATGTCACCGTCGATCCCGGCGCCGTGATCGGGCCTGGTGCCGAGATCGGTGCCGGCAGTATCATCGGCCCCCATGCGGTAATCGGGGCGCAGGTCCGGATCGGCCGGGATTGCAGCATCGGTGCCGGTAGCAGCCTGCAATGCGCGCTCGTCGGCAACCGCGTCATCATTCATCCCGGGGCACGGATCGGCCAGGACGGTTTCGGCTTCGCCATGAGCCCGAAGGGGCACATGAAGGTGCCGCAGGTCGGCCGGGTCATCATCCAGGATGATGTCGAAATCGGCGCCAACAGCTGCATCGACCGTGGCGCCAGCCGCGACACCGTGATCGGCGAAGGCACCAAGATCGATAACCTCGTCCAGATCGGCCATAACTGCGTCATCGGCCGCCATTGCGTCATCGTCTCGCAGGTCGGCATCGCCGGCTCGAGCACGCTGGAGGATTTCGTCGTGCTGGGCGGGCAGGTCGGCCTTGCCGGCCATCTGACCGTCGGCATGGGCGCGCAGGTGGCGGCTCAGAGCGGCGTCGCGGGCGATGTTCCGCGCGGCGCGCGCTATGGCGGCTATCCGGCCCAGCCGGCTTTGAGCTGGGCGCGGGAATCGGCGCTGCTCAAGCAGCTCGTAGCCAAACGTGGCAAGACGACGGGCAGCGGCGAAAGCGATTGATCTGCGGCCGGCTTCCGGCAGTGCAGCTTTCATGGCACAGAATGAGCGACCGGGGCACGGCCCGTAGGCGCTTGGGGAGAAGTATCACGATGACGGAAGCGGCGAAATCGCTCGGCGTGGCCGATATCCAGAAGATCATGGCCTGCATTCCGCATCGCTATCCTTTTCTGCTGGTCGACCGTGTCATCGAGATGGATGGCGATGCTTCCGGCATCGGCATCAAGAACGTCACCGTCAACGAGCCTCAGTTCACCGGCCATTTTCCCGGCCGTCCCGTCTTCCCCGGCGTGCTGATGATCGAGGCCATGGCCCAGACCGCTGGTGTGTTGGTGGTCAGCTCGCGCGGCGAGGACGAGGCTGCGGTCTCGACCGTGCTTTTCACCACGATCGACAAGGTCAAGTTCCGCAAGCCCGTCGTTCCCGGCGACAGCCTGCGCTTCCACCTCACCAAGATCGCGCGGAAGCGCAATATCTGGTTCTATCGCGGTGAGGCCAAGGTCGACGGTGTGCTCGTCGCCGAGGCCGAACTCTCCGCCATGGTGATGTGAGACGCGACGCAGTCTGATCCGCGCCGCCGCTTTCGACCGAACCCAAGTTCACAGGTCCCTTTACATGAGTGCCACGATCCACCCGATGTCGGTCGTCGACCCCGCTGCACGGCTGGGCGAGGGCGTCATCGTCGGCCCGTTCTGCACCGTCGGCCCGCAGGTCACGCTCGAAGACGGGGTCGAGCTGATCAGCCATGTCGCCGTCGCGGGCGTCACCAGCATCGGCGCCCGCACCAAGGTCTATCCCTTCGCCTCGATCGGCCATCCGCCGCAGGATCTGAAGTACAAGGGTGAGCCGTCGACCTTAACTATAGGCGCCGATTGCGTGATCCGCGAGGGTGTCACGATGAACCCCGGCACCGAGGGCGGTGGCATGAAGACCGTGATAGGCGATCGCGGCCTCTTCCTGGCCAATTCGCATGTCGGCCATGACTCGATCATCGGCAGCAACGTCATCTTCTCGAACAATGTGATGTGCGCCGGGCACGTCACGGTCGGCGATTTCGTCATCGTCAGCGGCGGCACCGGCCTGCATCAGTTCATCCGGGTCGGCGACCATGCCTTCATCGGCGGCGGCGCCGGGGTGATGCATGACGTCATCCCCTTCGGCATGGTGCGCGACAACCCGGCCCATCTGGCCGGTCTCAACCTGGTCGGCCTGAAGCGTCGCGGTTTCTCGCGCGAGCAGATCCATGAGCTGCGCCGCGCCTATCGCCTGCTGTTTGCCGATGAGGGCACCTTGTCGGAGCGGGTCGAGGACGTCGCCGGCGAGTTCGCCTCGCATCCGTTGATCCACGAGATCCTCGATTTCATCCGCAGCGGCGGCGAGCGGGCGATCTGCGTGCCGCACGACGTCAACGCACCGGACCGGTGACCCCGGGCTCGGCCGAAACGGCGGGTAGACGGGCCGGGCTGCGCCTGGCCATCCTGGCCGGTAGCGGCGAATACCCGCCCCATGTCGCCCGCAACGCGCTCGCGGCCGGGGCGGAGGTCTATGTCGCGGCGCTTTCGGGCGCGGCGAACATCGCCGATTTTCCCGGCTGCGAAGCGCAGGAATACCGGCTCGGCCAGCTCGGCCGCCTGCTCGGTGCGCTCAAGCGCCGCAACGTCACTGATATCGTGATGATCGGGGCGTTGCCGCGACCGAGTTTCGGTGCGCTGGCGCCAGAGCTCTCGACCCTGAAATACCTGCCGCATTTCGCGCGCGCCTTCCAGGGCGGCGATGACCATCTGCTTCGGGGGGTCGTGAGCTTCTTCGAGGGGCAGGGGTTCCGGGTCGGGAGCCCGGCGGAGATGGCCCCGGAGATCGTCGCGCCGCTCGGCGCTCTCGGGCGGATTGTCCCGACTCCAATTGCCCGCAGTGCCTTGCTACGCGGCTTCGACCTGCTGGCGGCATTGTCGCCCTTTGATATCGGCCAGGGCGCGGTCCTCGCCGATCATCGCGTGATCGCGGTCGAGGCGGCCGAGGGAACCGATGCCATGCTCGAGCGTGTCGCCGGACTGGTGAGGGCAGGGCGCCTCAAGCTGGCAAAGGGCGATGGTGTCCTCGTCAAGGCGCCGAAGCTCGGCCAGGACCTGCGCGTCGACATGCCCGCGATCGGGCCCGAGACCGTCGCGCGGCTCGCAGAAATCGGCCTGGCCGGAATTGCGGTGAAGGCCGGAGGTGTGCTCGTCGGCGATCGTGCCCGTCTGGCCGCGAGCGCCGATGCCGTGGGCATCTTCATCGAGGGCGTGCCTTGAGCACGCCGCCCTTCCGGCTTTTCGTCGTCGCTGGCGAGGCCTCTGGCGACGCGCTCGGTGCGCGTTTCGTGCAGCAGCTTCGCCACCGGCTTGCAGGGCGCCCGCTCGATCTGCGCGGCGTCGGAGGCGAGGTTCTGGCGGCGGAAGGCTTGGCGAGCATCTTCCCCCAGGAGGACATCGCGGTGATGGGCTTCGGCCCGGTCGTCGCCCGCCTGCCATTGCTGCTGCGTCGCATCTCTGACGCGGCGCAGGCTGCTGCCGCCTTCGCGCCCGATCTGATGCTGACGATCGACGCGCCTGACTTCAGCCTGCGCGTCGACAAGAAGCTGCGCCGGCTCAATCCTGCTGTGCCGATCGCGCACTGGGTCTGCCCGAGCGTCTGGGCCTGGCGCCAGGGCCGGGCGCGGCGCATGCGCCCGCATGTCGACAGGATCCTGGCGCTGCTGCCCTTCGAGCCGGAGGCGCTTGCGCGTCTCGGCGGACCCGACACGGTCTATGTCGGGCATCCGCTGATCGAGCGGCTAACGGAGCTGCGTCCCGGGCCGGATGAAGCCAGGGTTCGGGCCGACGCGCAGGAGCCGCTTATCCTCGTGCTGCCGGGTAGCCGTGGCTCCGAGATCCGCCACCTCATGCCCGCCTTCGGCGAGACGATTGCGCGTATCGCCCAGGCTCTGCCGCGGGCACGCTTCGTCTTGCCGGCCGTGCCGCGTCTGGTCGAAGCCATTACCGGGATCGTCGCAAGCTGGCCCGTGAAACCCGAGATCGTGACGGGGGAGGCGGCCAAGCTCGCGGCCTTCCGTCAGGCGCGCGCGGCACTCGCCGCCTCCGGAACGGTGACGCTCGAGCTCGCCCTGGCGCAGGTGCCGACCGTCGCCGCCTATCGTGGTGCCGGCTGGGAGGCGGCGCTGGCCCGCCGCCTGATCAAGCTGCCGACGGTCATCCTGCCGAACCTCATTCTCGGCGAGAACGTCGTTCCCGAGTTCATCCAGGACGATGTGACGCCGGACGCGCTGGCCCTGGCTCTCGCCGCGGTGATCGGCGACGGTGCGGCGCGCGACCGCCAGCTTGACGGTTTCGCCACGCTCGAGCACAGGATGCGCAGCGCCGGCCCGAGTCCGGCCGCCAATGCCGTCGATGCGGCGCTGGCGCTGCTGCGGCAGCAGCCGGCATCGTAGCGCGGGATCGCCGAATTCGCCGCGGATCGGCAGTCCGCGGCGGTCAAGCCCACTACCGCGACGGCCATCATCGTGCCCGGAATCGCCGGCCTGAGCTCTATCGCCGCTCCGTCTCTTCTTGCTGCCCTGTTCTCCGCAAAGCTTCGCGTGCAAGGAGAAGGACAGCTTTCGCGCCTTGCAAGACCGTGCTGAACCTCTCTTGCGGAACACATGGCGAACAGGTATGTTGTTCGTGCTTTGTTTCGATTCCGATGCGAAAGGCCGGGCGGCGAGATCATGCTGACACGCAAACAGTTCGAACTGCTTCGCTTCATCCATGAACGCCTGCGCGAATCCGGCGTCCCGCCCTCCTTCGACGAGATGAAGGATGCGCTCGACCTGCGCTCCAAATCCGGCATTCACCGGTTGATCATGGCGCTGGAGGAGCGCGGCTTCATTCGCCGGCTACCGAACCGCGCCCGGGCGCTCGAAGTCATCAAGATGCCGGACGGAATCGGCGGTGCGCCGGGGCAGCGCGCCCGTTTCAGCCCGTCCATCGTGCAGGGCGGGCTCGGCCAGACTCCGCCTGCCCCAGCCGCCAACCTCGCCAAGCCGCGCCCTGCCACCGCCGAGGAGAACGGACGCACGACCGTTTCAATCCCGGTGATGGGCCGAATCGCCGCTGGCACGCCGATCTCGGCGATCCAGGATCGCAGCTACAGCGTCTCCATGCCGGCCGACATGCTCGGCGGCGGCGAGCACTACGCGCTGGAGGTCCGCGGCGATTCGATGATCGAGGCCGGCATTCTCGACGGTGACACCGTCGTCATTCGCAAGCAGGACACCGCCAACACCGGCGACATCATCGTCGCCCTGATCGATGACGAGGAGGCGACGCTGAAGCGCCTGCGCAAGCGCGGCTCCTCGATTGCCCTGGAGGCCGCCAACCCGGCCTACGAGACCCGCGTGCTCGGCCCGGATCGCGTCAAGATCCAGGGTCGGCTCGTCAATCTGATGCGGCGCTACTGAAGCAAGCTGGTGTCCTCTGCCTGCTCCGCCGTTGCAGCGGCTGGCAGCGAGGTGGCAGGGGCGCGTCCCGGCTCCGGTGACGAAGGCGCGACGACGGGAGCAGGCCGGGCCCGGGTCCAGGGCCGCAGGCGCGTCGCGTCCTCGGCGGTGTAGGCGCGCCAGTTGCCGCCAGGCGAGGAGCCCAGCGCCGTCGCTCCGTCACGCGTGAGCGCAGCCCGATCGATCAGTCGGGCGGTGCAGCTGCCATTGGCATGGAGCGGCGTCACGACGAGATCGGCGCGCAGGCAATCCTCGACGATGGCGATGCGGTCGCGAGTGTAGGCGACTTTGCGGCCGTCCCTGAGGCGGATCACGCAGCCGCGCGCATCGCAGGCGGCGCCTTCTCGCAAGGCCGGATCGTCCGGGGAGCGGGAATCCCCGTCGGCATGGAGCCATTGCGCCAGGACGAAACGGCTCGGCTTGCCTGCGAGGACGAGCCGCCCTTCGGGGCCGCGTACCAGAATGCCGGAACCGTCGCGCTCGATCAGGATGTCCGGCCGCGTCGGGTCCGAGGCGAGCGCCAGACCGGCGCAGAGCGGCAATGCCGCCAGGTAGCGCAAGGCCGTCGTCCACAAGGTCAGCCAGAGCAGCGCCAGGGCGAACAGGGCGAGCGCCAGGGCGTCGAAGGCCGGCAGCACCACTGTCGAGCGCTCGATCCCGGCAACCCAGTGGGCGAGCCGCAGGACGAGGCCGGAGGCCCAGCCCATCAGGGCCCAGGCGGGCCAGTCGAGCCCGAAGGGATAGGCCAGCACGCCGAAGACCGCGGCCGGCATGACGATCAACGAGACGAAAGGCAAAGCGAGCGCGTTGCCGAGCAGGCCGAACGGGTTGAAGGTCTGGAAATGATAAACTCCGAAGGGTGCCGTCGCCGCCGTCGCCAGCAAGGTGGTGACGACGATGCCGACCGCGGAGAGCCAGAGCGGCCGCAAGGGCCAGGACCAGCTCGCAGCGGCCGGGTCGGGTGAGCGCTCCTGCCAGCGCTCGGCGAAGGCGATCAGCGCGGCGACCGCGCCGAAGGACATCTGGAAGCTCGGCCCGAGCAGCGCTTCGGGCTCTCGCAGCAGCACGATGATCGCGGCGAGAGCGAGATTGCGCATGCTGAGGGCCGGCCGGTCGACCAGGATGGCGCCGAGCATCACCAGGGTCATGATCAAGGAGCGGACCGTCGCGACCTCGGCGCCCGAGAAAACGCAATAGGCGGTGGCGCCGAACATGGCGGCGAGCGCAGCAAGCTTCTTGATCGGCCAGAAGAGCGTGAGGCCGGGCGACAGCGCCAGTAGCGCCCGCGCCAGCCAGAAGATCGTGCCGGCCGCCAGAACCATGTGCAGGCCGGAGATCGAGACGATGTGGTAGATGCCGGCGGCGCGCAGATCGTCATTGGTCGGCTCAGTGATCAGGCCGCGCTTGCCGGTGACCAGGGCGGCCGCCATCGCGCCCGCCTGCCCGCCGCCGATCGTGGCGATGCGCTCGGTCAGCGCATTGCGCGCCTGGTCGATGGTGATGCTCCAGGCGAGCTGCCGCGACGGCCGAGAAGGCGCCGGTGCCAGCGTGACCTTTCCGGCAATGCTGCCGACCGCCCCGATGCCGCGGAAGAAGGCGTCGCGGGCGAAGTCATAGCCGCCGGGACGCGCCGGTCCAGGCGGCGGCAGGAGCCGCGCGGTCGCCATGATGTGATCGCCGGGCTTCAAGGTCGTCGCGGTGGTGCTGACGCGGACGCGCCTTGGGCGCTGCTGCGGTTCGACGCCCGGCAGGGCGGTGACCAGGACGACCAGACGGACGCCCTTCTCGCGCTGCTCCAGCGTCTCGACGAAACCGGTGAGCTTGCCGACATGGAACCGGGAGAGCGCCGGTGCCGCGATGCTCGCCGCCCGCCAGGCTCCGGCGCCGAAGCCGGCAAAGAGTGCGCCTAGCGCGATGCAGACGAGCATGACGCGGCGCCTGTGGCGCAATAGCAGCGCGGCGAGCGCGGACAGGGCAAGGCCGGCCAGCGGCGCCGCCGGGCTCGGCTCGCGATCGGCGAGGAAATACAGGATGACGCCGAGCCCGAGCGGCACGGGAAACCAGTTGAAGAGACGCCGCCGCTCGATCTCGGTTTCGAGCATGGCGCGGAGCGGGGTGTACCAGTTCGACGGGCTCCACACCGGGCTCAGCGACAGCCGATACGCCCACCTTGCCCCGCCCCGCCAGGCGAGGGCGCGCGCGGAGGCCTTTCGGCGACGCCCGGGCGGTGCGGAAAGCATCGGCCTCCCTTTCGCCACCGGAACAGGAAGACGCTTAACGGCGGCCGCAAAGCCATGTTACAGCGACCGCGCCGGTTGTCAGCCCCGGCCGAGACCGCCCATGAGCCGGCTCTCGCCCTTCATCCGCCCGTTCCGTCGGAGTCCTTCTTCATGAGCGATGAGGTCGTCACGCGCTTTGCGCCGTCGCCTACCGGATTCCTCCATATCGGTGGCGCCCGCACCGCCCTGTTCAACTGGCTCTATGCCCGCCGCCATGGCGGCAAGATGCTGCTGCGCATCGAGGATACCGATCGCGAACGCTCGACCGACGCCGCCATCGCCGCGATTCTCGATGGCCTGTCCTGGCTCGGCCTCGATTGGGACGGGCAGACCGTCTACCAGTTTCAGCGTGCCGCCCGGCATCGCGAGGTCGCCGAGCAGATGCTCGCAGCCGGCAAGGCCTATTATTGCTATGCGACCCCGCAGGAACTCGACGAGATGCGCGAGAAGGCCAAGGCCGAGGGCCGGCCGATGCGCTATGACGGGCGCTGGCGCGACCGCGATCCGGCGACCGCACCGGCCGGCGTCAAGCCGGTCATTCGCCTGAAGGCCGAGCAGACCGGCGAGACCGTGGTCGAGGACGAGGTCCAGGGCCGCGTCGTCTGGCAGAACGAGAACCTCGACGATCTCGTCCTGCTGCGCTCGGACGGCAACCCGACCTATATGCTCGCCGTGGTCGTCGACGATCACGACATGGGCGTCACCCATATCATCCGCGGCGACGACCACCTGACCAATGCGGCGCGGCAGACGCAGATCTATCAGGCGATGGGCTGGAAGGTGCCGAGCATGTCGCACATCCCGCTGATCCATGGGCCGGACGGCGCAAAACTGTCGAAGCGCCACGGTGCGCTCGGCGTCGACGCCTATCGCGCCATGGGCTATCTGCCGATCGCACTGCGCAACTATCTGCTGCGTCTCGGCTGGAGCCATGGCGACCAGGAGATCTTCTCCCCCGAGGAGATGATCTCGCTGTTCAACCTGTCCTCGATCGGCCGCTCCCCGGCGCGGTTCGACTATGCCAAGCTGGAGAGCCTGAACGGGCTCTATATGCGCCAGTCGGAGGATCGCGAGCTGCTTGAAGCGCTGAAGGCGATCCTGCCCGAGATCGGTCCGGCCCGTGGACTGCCCGCCGAGCTCGACCCGGCGCTCGAACGCCGCTTCCTGGCGGCGATGCCCGGACTCAAGGAGCGGGCCAAGACTTTGGTCGAACTGCTGGACAGCGCCTTCTATCTCTATGCCCAGCGCCCGTTGGCCCTTGAGCCCAAGGCTGCGGCGCTGCTCGATGAGGCCGCGCGGGAGCGGATGCCGAAACTGGCAGAGAAGCTCGCGGCGCTGCCGGACTGGGCTCCCGCGGCGCTCGAAGCGGCCGTGCGGGAGTTCGCCGAGGCGAGTGCCGTCAAGCTCGGCCAGGTCGCGCAGCCGCTGCGGGCCGCGCTGACCGGGCGCACCACCTCTCCCGGCCTCTTCGACGTCATGGCGGTGCTGGGGCGCGAGGAAGCCCTGGCGCGGCTCTCCGACATCGCCTGAGCGGGTATGGCGGAGGCAGCAGTGCCGCAGTGCGGGATCGTACGGTCACCGCCATGTTTCTCGCTGTTGAACGCCTCTCGGAAATGGTCTAGCAACGCGGCGGGGCGGCTGCTCCCCAATGGAAGTAGCCGCGGCCAAAAACGCTTTAAAATCAGTCTGATGAACGCTTTTTCGCCGCAGCGGCATCCTCATATCCCGCCCTGGAGCCGGCATAGTGGAGCTTCGGGCGGCGCCTGATGACCAGTGATCGGTCGGAACGACATTCGGCCGCCGAGATGATTTGAGATCGAGCCTGAAAGGATCGGCATCCATGAGCGGAACCACGAGTCAGTTGAATGTCGACGGCAAGACCGTCGACATGCCGGTCAAATCTGGATCGATCGGGCCTTCGGTCATCGACATCAGCAAGCTCTACGCCCAGACCGGGATGTTCACCTACGATCCCGGCTTCACCTCGACCGCGAGCTGCGAGTCGCAGATCACCTATATCGACGGCGACGAGGGCGTTCTGCTCTATCGCGGCTACCCGATCGAGCAGCTCGCCGAGCATGGCGACTTCCTCGAGACCTGCTATCTGCTGCTCTATGGCGATCTGCCGACTGCGGCGCAGAAGGCCGATTTCGACTATCGCGTCACGCGCCACACCATGGTGCATGAGCAGATGGCCCGCTTCTTCCAGGGCTTCCGCCGCGATGCGCATCCGATGGCGGTTCTGGTCGCCTCGGTCGGCGCGATGTCGGCCTTCTATCACGACTCCACCGACATCTCGGACCCGCAGCAGCGCATGATCGCGTCGATGCGGATGATCGCCAAGATGCCGACGCTGGCAGCGATGGCCTACAAGTACACGATCGGCCAGCCCTTCGTGTATCCGCTGAACTCGCTCGACTACAGCTCGAACTTCCTGCGCATGTGCTTCGCCGTGCCGGCGGAGGACTACAAGGTCAATCCGGTGCTGTCGCGCGCGCTCGACCGGATCTTCATTCTGCACGCCGACCACGAGCAGAACGCCTCGACCTCGACCGTGCGCCTCGCCGGCTCCTCGGGCGCCAATCCCTTCGCCTGCATCGCCGCCGGCATCGCCTGCCTCTGGGGGCCCGCCCATGGCGGCGCCAACGAGGCCGCTCTCAAGATGCTCGAGGAGATCGGCACGGTCGAGAACATCCCGAAATACATCGCCAAGGCCAAGGACAAGAACGATCCGTTCCGCCTGATGGGCTTCGGGCACCGCGTCTACAAGAACTACGATCCGCGCGCCAAGATCATGCAGAAGACCACGCATGAGGTGCTGAACGAGCTCGGAATCAAGGACGATCCGCTGCTCGACGTCGCGATGGAGCTGGAGCGGATCGCTCTCTCCGACAGCTACTTCATCGAGAAGAAGCTCTATCCGAACATCGACTTCTATTCGGGCATCACGCTCAAGGCGATGGGCTTCCCGACCTCGATGTTCACCGCGCTGTTCGCGCTGGCGCGTGCCGTCGGCTGGATCGCGCAGTGGAAGGAGATGATCGAGGATCCGTCCCAGCGCATCGGCCGTCCGCGCCAGCTCTACACCGGCGCGCCGAAGCGCGACTACGCCCCGATCGGCCGGCGCTGATCGACACGCATCGCAATTGCCAGGGCCGCGACGGGCAACCGTCGCGGCCTTTTCCGTTCAGGCGTGGCCTGACCGCAGGACAGTGACATGGCCGAGTCTACCGGGCCGATGTGAACCCGCGGCGGGAAGATGTCTGGCGACGAGAAGCGTCCGGTCGAGTGACATGGGCGCTAATGGCTGAGGGAAGGAACCGAAAGCGCCGATGTCGGCTTCGACCGCGGCGACCGCACCGGCGAGGGGGCTATAGCCACGGACCGAAAAGTGGAATCCACTTTTCGGAAAACTCCGATGCGATAACAAAAAGGCCAGATCGTCCTAACCGCGTGCGGACGGACGCGCGGCGATCCAGCATTTCGGCCAGGTCGAGAGCGTTTCCACAAGCGCGAACCGGTTGCCTCAGCATCGACGGCCGAAACGTCGCGCCAACTGGACCCTCAAGGTCGTCTCGAACGACGAAGTCGTCTATGGCGGCATGCGCTATCTGCGCTGCCGCTGACCCGCCAGTCAGCGCAGCCGGATGATCCGGCAGGGATCGCCGGCCTTGGCCGGCTCGGCGAAGACCGGCCGGATGACCAGCGCCTCGGCCCGGGCGAGGTTCGCCAGCATCGAGGAATCCTGCTTGGGGAAGGGTTTCACCCGGCGCTCGCCGCCTTCCGTGACGAAGGCCGAGCGCAGATAGTCTTGGCGCTCGTCATTCGCCGGCAGGTCGACGGCGAGGATCGCAGGCTCGCCGCGGTCGCGCTCCGGCTCGGCCATGCCGAGCAGGGCCTCGATCAGCGGGGTGACGAAGAGGTGGCCGCAGACGATCGAGGAGACCGGATTGCCCGGCAGGCCGAGGGCGACCATTGGGCCGAGCCTTCCCATCATCATCGGCTTGCCCGGCCGCATCGCGATCTTCCAGAAGCCGAGATCCATGCCTTGCGCCTTGAGCGCGGCCTGGACGAGGTCATGTGCGCCGACGGAAGCGCCGCCGAGCGTGACCAGCACATCGGCATTCGCCGCCTTGGCCGCCTCGATGCGGGCCGCGAGGTCGGGATGGTTGTCGCGGGCGATGCCGAGATCGAGCGCCGTGCCGCCGGCCTGCTCGACCAGGGCGGCCAGCGCATAGCTGTTGGAGGCGACGATCTGGTCGGGGCCGACCGGCTCGCCCGGCAGGACGAGCTCGTCGCCGGTGGCGAGAATCGCGACCACGGGCTTACGACGCACCGGAAGCTCCGGATGCCCCATCGCGGCGGAGAGGCCGAGCGCAGCGCTGTCGAGCCGGCGGCCGGCCACGAGCAGAACCTCGCCGCTGCCGAAATCGAGCCCGGCGGCGCGCACGAACTGGCCCTTGCTCGCCGCCTTGGTGACCCGGATCACCGGGCCATCGACACCCTCTGCGTTCTCCTGGATCAGGATGGCGTCGGTGCCTTCCGGCAGCGGCGCGCCGGTGAAGATGCGGACCGCCTCGCCGGGAGCCACGGAGCCGGCAAAGCCGCGGCCGGCGGCGGATTCGCCAACCACCCGTAGCTCCTTGCCGGGTTGGAGATCATCAGCGCGGGCGGCATAGCCGTCCATCGCCGAATTGGCGAAGGGCGGCTGGGTGCGTAGCGCCGCGATATCGGCCGCCAGAACCCGGCCTGCGCAACGCGCCAGCGGCAGTATTTCCGTGCCGGTGGTTCCGGGAACGCTGTCGAGCAGCGCGCGCAGCGCGACGGCAACCGGTGTCAGGCTCATCTCTGCCCTTCCGCAACTTCATAGACGCCGGACTTGCCGCCGGATTTGTGGACGAGCTGGATCGCTTCGATACGCATGCCGCGATCGACCGCCTTGACCATGTCGTAGACCGTCAGGCAGGCGACGCTGACGGCGGTCAGCGCTTCCATCTCGACGCCGGTCTTGCCGGTGAGGCGCACCTCCGCCCGTACGCGCACGCCAGGCAGGGCCTCGTCGATGGAGAGATCGACCGCGATCTTGGTCAGCAGCAACGGGTGGCAGAGCGGGATCAGCTCGTGGGCGCGCTTCGCCGCCATGATGCCGGCGAGGCGCGCGGTGCCGAGCACGTCGCCCTTCTTGGCGTCGCCGGCACGCACGATCGCGAGCGTTTCCGCCTGCATCACGACGCTGCCCTCGGCGATCGCGGTTCGGGCAGTCTCCGCCTTGTCGCCGACATCGACCATATGGGCCTGGCCCTGGCTGTCGAGATGCGAAAGCCGGCTCACGCCGCCGCCTCCGCGCCCTTTCCGGTCAGCAGCTGGCGGGTCGCGCCGGCGACATCCTGCTGGCGCATCAGGCTCTCGCCGACCAGGAAGGTGTTGACGCCGCAGCCCTGCAGCCGGGTGATGTCGGCATGGCTGAAGATGCCGCTCTCGCCGACAAGATGCCGATCGGCCGGGACCAAAGGTGCCAGGCGTTCGGTCACGCTGAGGCTGACCTTGAAGCTGCGCAGGTCGCGGTTGTTGATGCCGACGAGGCGGGTGTCGAGCTTCAGCGCCCGCTCGAGCTCGGCTTCGTCATGGACCTCCGCCAGCACGGCCATGCCGAGTGCCTTGGCGGTTTCAGTCAGCTCGCGGGCCGCGGCATCGTCGACAGAGGCCATGATCACCAGGATGCAGTCGGCGCCCCAGCTACGCGCCTCAAAGACCTGATAGGGCTCGAACATGAAGTCCTTGCGCAGGCCCGGTAGGCCCGAAGCCTCGCGCGCCTGCGCGAGATACTCCGGCTGGCCCTGGAAGGAGGGGGTGTCGGTCAGCACCGAAAGGCAGGCGGCGCCGCCTTCGGCATAGGCCTTCGCCAGCGCCGGCGGGTCGAAATCCGGCCGGATCAGGCCCTTGGACGGGCTCGCCTTCTTGATCTCGGCGATCAGCGCCGGCAGCCCGGCCTTACGCTTGGCTTCGAGCGCGCCGAGGAAGTCGCGTGCCGGTGGCATGGCGGCGGCGCGGCCTTCGATCTCGGCCTGCGGCACGGCGCTGCGCGCTGTGGCGATCTCTTCGCGCTTATAGGCCTCGATCCGCTTCAGAATGTCCGACATGGCCGCCTCAGGCGTTCGAGCTGGCGACGAGCGTGGCGAGTACGCCCTTGGCCTTGCCGCTGTCGAGCGCCTGATAGGCTTGGGCCAGCCCGTCACCAAGCGTCGCGGCCTTGCCGGCGACGACCAGCGCCGCTGCGGCATTGAAGGCGGCGATGTCGCGGAAGGCGCTCTTCTGGCCGTCGAGCACGTCCTGCAGGGCCTTGGCGTTCTGCTCCGGCTCGCCGCCGCGCAGATCCTCGGGCTTGGCCCGGGCGATGCCGACATCCTCTGGGGAAATCGAAAAGCTCTCGATCTTGCCGTCCTTCAGCGCAACGACGCGGGTCGGGCCGGTGGTGGTGATCTCGTCGAGCCCGTCCGAGCCGTGCACGGCCCAGATCGATTGCGAGCCGAGCGAGGCGAGCACCTCGACCATCGGCTGGAGCCAGGTCTCGGAAAAGGCCCCGACCAGCTGCTTCTTGACCCCGGCCGGGTTGGAGAGCGGCCCGACCAGGTTGAAGATGGTGCGGGTGCCGAGCTCGGTACGCACCGGCGCGACATGCCGCATCGAGGCGTGATGGGCCGGCGCGAACATGAAGCCGACGCCGGCATCGCGGATGCTGCGCTCGATCCCCGCCGGCTCGAGCCCGACCTTGACGCCGAGCGCCGTCAGCACATCCGCCGCGCCGGAGCGCGAGGACGCCGCGCGGTTGCCGTGCTTGGCGACCGGCACGCCGCAGGCCGCGGTGATGATCGAGGCCAGGGTCGAGACATTGTAGGACCCCGACGCATCGCCGCCGGTGCCGACGATGTCGATCGCATCCGCGGGTGCGGAGACCGTGAGCATGCGGGCGCGCATGGCACTGACCGCGCCGGCGATCTCCTCGGTGCTCTCGCCGCGCACACGCAGCGCCATCAGGAAGGCGGCGGCCTGAGCATTGGTGACACCGCCCGAAAGCATGGTCTCGAAGGCGTCGCGGGCCTCCTCGCGGGAAAGCGAGGCACCGGTCGCGACCTTGGCGATGAAGGGCTTGAAGTCTTCCATGGGAACTCGATCGATCAGGCTGTCGCGGAAAGGGCGGCGGTGTCGGACGCGGCCGACCATCGTTCGGCGAGATCGAGGAAATTGCGCAGGATCGTCGCGCCATGCTCCGAAGCGATGCTCTCCGGATGGAACTGAACGCCATGCACCGGCAGCTCGCGATGCGAGAGCGCCATGATCATGCCGTCGCCGGATTCCGCCTCGATCGAGAGAATCTCGGGGCAGGTTTCACGCTTCACCACCAGCGAATGATAGCGCGTCGCCTCGATCGGACCGTTGATGCCGTGGAACAGGCCGCGCGCGCGATGCGTCACGGTCGAGACCTTGCCGTGCATCGGCAACGGCGCACGCACGACTTCGCCACCGAAGACCTGTCCGATCGTCTGCAGGCCGAGGCAGACGCCGAAGAGCGGCACCTTGCCGGCGCCTTCGCGCACGAGATCGAGGCAGATGCCGGCCTCGTTCGGCGTGCACGGACCGGGCGAGAGCACGATCGCGCCATGCCCGCCGGAGAGCGCTTCAGCGACCGTCAGCGAGTCGTTGCGGCGAACCTCGACCTCGGCCCCGAGCCCACCGATCAGGTGGACCAGGTTCCAGGTGAAGCTGTCGTAATTGTCGATCAGCAGGATGCGCATCGCCGTCCGGGGCCGTCCCCACCCGTTGTCATTGCGATTGCACATGGCCCCGAACGCGCGTGCGGGTCAAGCATGAGGGCGCGAAGCCGATCGGATCTCGCCCTCGGCAGATGTCGGCCGCGGCTGCGTGCGCTCCCTTCGCGCTATCTCTTGCGGCGGTAATGCGCGGTCATGAAGCCGTGCCACTGCCCGTCCGGGCCAAGAGCGCGCGAGGAGAGCGTATGATGGTCGTCGCTCTTGATCTCGAGGATGTCCTGATACCTCGCCGTCTTGGTCGGATCGCTGAAATCAGGCCCTTCGGTGTCGAGGGTGAGGATCTTGCCGGAAGCGTCGAGCTTGCCGGAATAGACCCATTGGTTGGACATCATCGAGCCGATGAAGCTGCCGACGAACACGTTCTTCAGTGCGTCGTAGCCGAGGGTGAGCCGGGTCTGCGCCGGCGAGCCGTCCGGCATCTTGCCCTCGCCGTCGCCGACGATCCAGAGGCCGCCGAACGAGGTCGTCCTGTGCGTCCCGCTCGATTTCATCGGCGGCTGGTCCGGGCCCATCAGGCAATCGGCCTCATAGGTCCAGTCGCCGACGAGCTTGTGCAGCCATTCATGCTCCTTCTGCGGCACGGCCGGTGTGCAGCCTGCGGCATCCTGCGGCTTGTCGGCGTCGGTTGTGCTGGACATGGCGGCATTCCTCCTTTGCTGGTGCCCTTTCGAAAGCTCTGCCAGCGAGATTGCCCCGGCCGTTCGTCAGCCTGCGACAGGAGGGAACACAATCCGCAGATCGTCAGCTGTCTTGGCGCAGCGGGATCAGGCGGCGGAGCCGGATATTCCGGAGGTACAGCCCGCCCCAGGCGATCAGGCCAAGATAGAGGCCGAAGAAGAGATGGCTGAAGAGCGGGCTGCCGGCACGCAGATGCGTCGCCATGGCGCCGCCGAGCAGGCCGGTCAGCAGGATGGCGCCGAGGATGCTGGTTCGCGGTAGCGCGTAGAGCAGGGCGATCGCCAGCGTCATCACGCCAAGCCCGCGCGCTAGCTCGGGCGAGCCGGAGTAGCCGAGCTGCTGCATGGTCTCGGTCACCACCGAAAGCGGTGCGAGCTTGATGCCGCCGTCGAAGATCAGGAAGGCGACGACGAGCCCGCTCATGGCACGGCCGATCCAGAGCGCTGCGGGCGGGTTGGCTGCGTTTTTGGCTTCCGACTGCATGGTTCTCTCCGGAACGGCATGGCGCGATGGGGCATGGCTTCGCCGGCCCGGCGCGCGAAAGGCGGCCGGCGAATGCTACGTAAAGCTGGCTTTGGGTTCCGGCGGGGCGCTTACTTGACCGCCGAGACCAGCGCCCAGAGGAAGCCGAACGGGTCGCGGTACTGGCCGTAGCGGTCGCCCCAGAACATCACCTCGACCGGGGTGACGACCTCCATGCCGGCATCGACGCCGCGCTTCCACCAGAAGTCGATATCGTCGACGCGCAGGGTGAGGGTGCAACCCTTCGGCGCCTCCCAGGGATAGCCATATTCCGGATAGGGGTCGCTCAGCATCAGCGAGCCGCCATTGACGTAGAGGTGGATGTGCATGGTCCGCCCCTTCTCGTCGAGCGGCTGGCGGGCGACCTCCTCGGCTCCGAAGGCCTTCTGGTAGAATTCCGAGGCCTTCACCGCGCCGTCGATGCTGAGATAGGGGACGACGCCGCCGCGGGTCTCGGGTTGGGCTTGGGGCTGCTTGGCTTCTGCTGGCTGCGACATGGCGAAACTCCCTTCACTTGGATTGCAAGCTTCACTTGGATTGCAAGTTGAGTTCGAATTCCCCGGCCGATCCTGCCGCGTTCCGAGGCCAGAACGATGGCGAACCGGCAGGGAGAGGCGTGGCTGGGCGGATCAGGGCCTCATTCGGCTCCCTTGAGCTCGATCGCGTTGCCGTCGGGGTCCCGGACATAGATCGCCTGGCCTTCGCCCTCGGCGCCGTAGCGCGAGCCGGCCGCGACGATGGCAACACCGTGGCGCTCCAGATGGGCGCGCAGGCTCGCCTCGTCGAACGGCCTGATCCCCAGACAGATATGGTCGACATTGCGGCCCTCAGGGCCCGGCGCGGCCCCGCCGGTGCGGCCGAGCGGGCCGGCGACGTCGACGAGGTCGATCAGCGAGCGGCCGGCGCGCAGCTGCACCAGGCCGAGCTCGTCCTGGCGGCGCTCGAGCGGGCAGCCGAGCACCTCCCGATAGAAGGCCAGCATGCGCGGCGTATCGGCAGTCCGGAACACGACATGGTCGAGTCCGGCGAGGCTGAACGGGATCTGCTCCGACATCGCGTCCTCCATTTATCTTGATGTAAAGATAAATTCCCTCATGTCTTGACGTCAAGATATATCCGTCGTTCTGCTGACAGGATCGGGCAGGAGTGGGAGACCGGGATGGATGCTGCGGCTGGCGGGGAAGGGGACCATGTCGATCGGTTGCGCGCGCAATGGGCGCGCGAACTGCCCGATCTCGATACCGAGCCCATGGGGGTGATCGGCCGGGCGCGGCGGATCACCTTGCGACTGCGTCCCGCCATCGAGGCCGTGTTCACGCGCCACGGCGTCGATGCCGGCGAGTTCGACGTGATCTCGACCCTATTGCGCGCGGGGGAGCCCTGGCGGCTGACGCCGACCGAGCTCTACCGCACGCTGATGATCTCCTCGGGCGGCCTGACCGCCAGACTCAACCGGCTCGAAGCTGCCGGGCTGATCAGGCGCTGCGAGGCGCCGGAGGATCGGCGCAGCCTGCTCGTCGAGCTCACAAAGGCCGGCCGCGCCAAGGCCGAAGCTGCCTTCCGCGAGGACATGGCGCTCGAACGACGCCTGCTCGACGGGCTGAGCGTGGCCGAGAAGGAGCAACTTGCCGCGCTGCTGCGCAAGCTCGCTCTCAGCCTGGAGGCCGGTCCCGCCCAGGACTGAGCGATGTCGGGAAAGGCAGGTGCCGGTTTGAAGCGCAGGCGCGGGCGATCAGCGGAAGCGCTCAGCTCAACAGCAGGCTGTCGTCCGATAGTTCCTCGCCGCGGACCTGCTTGAACAGGCGCAGCAGGTCCGGCACGTCCATCGCCTTGCGGCGCTCGCCTTCGATGTCGAAGACGATCTTGCCCTCGTGCAGCATCACCGTGCGGCTGCCATGGTCGAGCGCGTCGCGCATCGAATGGGTCACCATCAGCGCGGTCAATTTCTGCTCGTCGACGACGCGGCGGGTCAGGTCGAGCACGAAGGCGGCGGTGCGCGGGTCGAGCGCTGCGGTATGCTCGTCGAGCAGCAGGGTCTTCGTACCCGCCAGCGTCGACATCAGCAGGCTGACCGCCTGGCGCTGACCGCCCGAGAGCAGTCCCATCGAATCGCCGAGGCGGTTCTCCAGCCCGAGGCCGAGCATCGCCAGCCTGTCGCGGAACAGCGCCCGGCGCGATGTGTCGAGTGCGGCGCCGAGGCCGCGTGCCCGGCCGCGCGCCAGCGCCAGCGCCATGTTCTCCTCGATGGTCAGGCGCTCGCAGGTACCGGCCATCGGGTCCTGGAAGACGCGCGCGATCAGGCCGGCGCGCTTCGGCGTCGGCCAGCGCGTCACGTCGATGCCATCGACCTCGACCGTGCCGCGCTCGGCCCGGGCATCGCCGCTGAGGACATTGAGCAAGGTCGACTTGCCGGCGCCGTTCGAGCCGATGACGGTGACGAATTCGCCATCAGCCACCTTCAGGTCGAGACCGCGGAGCGCCCGGTTCTCCAGCGGCGTACCGCGTCCGAAGGTGACGTGGACATCCCGCACGCTGATCATGGCGCGCTCCGCTTGAACAGGCCGCGCAGCGGGTTGGCGACACCAGGCAGCATCAGCGCGATGCCGACCAGCACCGCGGTGACGAGATTGAGGTCGGAAGCCCGCAGGCCGAGCCAGCCGGCGTTCAGCGCGAGCGCTATGGCGAGGCGATAGGCGATGGCACCGATCAGGCAGGAGAAGATCGCCACGACGATGGACCGGCTACGGAATATCGTCTCGCCGAGGATCACTGCGGCGAGGCCGGCGATGATCGTGCCGGTGCCGATGCTGACATCGGCGAAGCCGGCTGTCTGCGCGAACAGGGCGCCGGCCAAGGCGACGAGGCCGTTGGAGAGGGCGACGCCGACATAGACATGCATATCGGTGCGGATGCCCTGCGCCCGCGCCATGCGCGGATTGGCGCCGGTGGCGCGCATGGCGAGGCCGAACTCGGTCTTCAGGAAGCGGGCGAGCAAAGCGGCGATCATGGTGACGATGATCAGCAACGCCAGAACGCGCAGGGTCGGGCGGCCGGGCAGGCCGGTGGCGGCGATCAGCGGATTCAGCCAGGTGAAGAACTCGATCACCGTCGGCCGGTTCATCAGCGGGATGTTCGGCACCCCCATCACCCGCAGATTGATCGAGAACAGCGCCGTCATCGTCAGGATGCCGGCGAGCAGATGCAGGATCGCAAAGCGGATGTTGAGCCAGGCGGTCACGGTGCCGGCGAGGCAACCGGCGATGATCGCCGCCAGCGTCGCGATCACGGGATTGACGCCGCCGGCGATCATCGCCGCTGCGACCGCGGCGCCGAGCGGCAGGGTTCCGTCGACCGTCAGGTCGGGAAAGTCGAGCACGCGGAAGGTGATGTAGACGCCGAGCGCCACGAGAGCGAACACCAGTCCGATCTCTATGGCGCCCAGAGTGGCGATGAGGCTCATCGGTCGCCCTGCTTGTTCTGGTCGAAAACGGCGAGTTAGGCGGCCGTTGGCGGCGGCGTTGTGCGCCGCCGCTTCACCTCAGTTAATAACCTGCTTGGCGCGCGCCAGCACCGCCGGCGGAACCGTGACGCCCATCGCGGCGGCGGCCTTGGCGTTGATCACGAGATTGCTGCCGCTGGCATTGCTGACCGGAATGGCGCCGGGCTTCTCGCCCTTCAGAATCCGCACGACGACCGCGCCGGTCTCGAGCCCGACCTGGAAATAGTCGAAGCCGATCGAGGCGACCGAGCCCTTCTGGACCGACTCGGTGTCGCCGGTGAATACCGGCAGCTTGTTGTCGGTGCCGACGGCGAGCACCGTGCCGAGCGCCGAGACGATGGTGTTGTCGGTCGGCAGATAGAGCGCGTCGACCTTGCCGACGAGACTCTGCGCGGCGGCGGAGACATCGGCGGTTCGGCCCGCCGAAGCCTCGACGATCTGGAGGTTGCGGGCGGGCGCCAGCGCCTTCACGGCGTTGAGCAGCGCGACGCTGTTGGCTTCGCCGGGATTGAAGACGACGCCGATCTTCTTGGCTGCGGGTACCAGTTCCTTGATCAGGTCGAACTGGGCTTCGAGCGGCGAGAAGTCGGAAATGCCGGTGACGTTTCCGCCCGGCGCCTTGCGGTCCTTGACGATCTGGGCCGCGACCGGGTCGGTCACGGCGGTGAAGACCACCGGAATCGTCTGCGTCGCCGTGACCATCGCCTGGGCTGAGGGGGTCGCGATCGCGACGATCACGTTCGGGTTCTCGCCGGCGAATTTCTGCGCGATCTGGGCTGCCGTCGCCGGCTGACCCTGCGCGGATTCGTAGCGGAAGCTGAGATTGGCGCCGTCCTTGTATCCGGCCTCCTCGAGCGCCTTCTTGACGCCGTCGCGGGCGGCATCGAGCGCCGGGTGCTCGACGATCGCGGTGACAGCGACGGTCACCTTCTGTTGGGCCTGTTGCGCGAAGGCGGCCGTTCCGGCCAGGAGTGCCAGGGCGATGCCGCTGCCAATCAAGCTTGCGCCGAGACGCATGGTCTTCTCTCCATCGGTTGCCGGCCCCCACCGTGCTGACTTCATTCCTTGGCAGCGGGGCAGGGCCGGTTGTGATTGCCGTGCGGGCCAGTCAGAAAAAACCCAATATCAGGGGCCGTGGCCTCGACTTGGGCCACTATGCGCGGCCAAAATCGCGGCGTGCAAGTGAGGCGGCCGCATGGCAAGCCGGTGCGGGCGCATGTGGGGATCGCCGCGGTTCACTGCCCGCGTCGGCTGCGTGCGGCGAAGCGGACGGCTTCCTCCGCAGCCTTGAACAGCGCCTTGGCCTTGTTGACGCATTCGGTCTGCTCGGAAGCCGGGTTGGAATCATAGACGATGCCGGCGCCGGCCTGGACCTGCATGCGCCCATCCTGGACCACGGCGGTGCGCAGCACGATGCAGGTATCCATCTCGCCGTTGGCGCCGAAATAGCCGATGCAGCCGCCATAGGCGCCGCGGCGATCCTTCTCGAGCTCGTCGATGATCTCCATCGCCCGCACCTTGGGCGCGCCGGAAACGGTGCCGGCCGGGAAGCCGGCGATCAGCGCCGAAAGCGCATCATGCTCCGCGGCGAGGCGGCCTTCGACGTTCGAGACGATGTGCATCACCTGGCTGTAACGCTCGATGAAGAAGGAATCGGTGACGCGCACGCTGCCGATCTCGGCGACCCGGCCGACATCGTTGCGGCCGAGATCGAGCAGCATCAGATGCTCGGCACGCTCCTTGGGGTCGGCGAGCAGATCCTCGGCGAGCGCGTTGTCGGCCTCGGTCGTCGCGCCGCGCGGACGGGTGCCGGCAATCGGGCGGATGGTGACATTGCCCTCGCGCATCCGGACCAGGATCTCGGGGCTCGAGCAGACGATCTGGAAGTCCTCGAAGTCGAGATAGCAGAGGAAAGGCGCTGGATTGATCCGGCGCAGCGCCCGATAGAGCGCGAAGGGCGGCAGTTCGAAGGGAGCTTCGAAGCGCTGCGACAGAACGACCTGGAAGATGTCGCCGGCGCGGATGTATTCCTGCGCGCTCAGCACCATCGCTTCGTATTCGGCTTCGCTGGTATTCGAGACCGGCTCGGGATGGGACAGGCCGGCGATGTCTATCGCGGCTTCGGCCGGGAGCGGTGATTCAAGCGCATGCACGACGGCTTCGAGCCGTTCCTGGGCTCGTTCATGCGCGATGGCGGCGGACACCCCCGGCTGATGCCGCACCGGTGAGACCACGGTGATCTCGTCGCGCACGGCGTCGAACACCACCATCAGCGTCGGCCGCATCAGGATCGCGTCGGGCACGCCGACGCCGGTCTCCTTCGGCTCGGCCAGGCGCTCCATCAGGCGCACCATGTCGTAGCCGAGATAGCCGAATACACCTGCCGCCATCGGCGGCAGCCCGTCCTGGTCGGGGATCGCGCTTTCCGCCAGCAGCGAGCGCAGGCTCTCGAAGGCGGGCCGGGCGTCCGGCAGGAAGGCATCGCCCAGAGCCGGCCGGCACATCGCGGCCTGGCCGTGATGGCAGCGCCAGATCAGGTCGGGCTCGAGCCCGATCATCGAATAGCGCCCGCGCACGGCGCCGCCTTCGACCGATTCGAGCAGGAAGGCCGGGCCCTTGCCGGCATGGCGCAGCTTCATGAAGGCCGCGACGGGCGTTTCGCAGTCGCCGACCAGGCTCAGCGTCACGAGCTGGGGCTGGCCGGCGTCGTAGGCGGCGGTGAAACGTTCGAGGTCGAAGGCCGACGCCATGCTTGGAACTCTCAGTTCTGCGTGCCGCCGGTCGCGTTGCGGAAGGCGGCCTGGTTGACCGAGACGCCGAAATCCTTCTGCAGCTTGCCGACGTATTGCATCAGCACATCGTCGCTGAGGCTCGAGGTGAACAGACGTACGAAGTTCTCGGCTTCCTCGGTCGTGCGCATATAGGGCGGCACCGTCGCCGCCTTCACCTGGAACAGGATGCGTCCCTGACCGTCGGCCGCAGCGGACGCACTCTTGCCGACGGGGGTGCCGAAGATCAGCGAGACGACATTGCGGGGCAGGGCATCGCTCTGGTCCTGGCGGCCGAGGTCGCTCGCCTCCTCGGGATTCAGCCCGGCGGCGGTGACGACCGTAGCGAAGTCCTCGCCGGCATCGAGACGCTGGATCAGCTCGCGCGCCTTGGCCGAGAGCTTCGCGGCGACTTCGTCGGCGCGCCACTGTCGCTCGACCTCGGCCTTGACTTCGTCGAAGCTGCGGTCGCGCGGCGGCTCGATCTTGGTGACCTCGTACCAGACATAGCCGCCATTATTGGGCAGGCGCAGCGCCTCGTTGTCGACGCCGATATCCGAGCCGAAGATCGCCGTCAGCGTCGCATCGCCGCCCGGCAGCGGGGCTTCCTGCGCGCCGTCGGGCTTGCGCAGGCCGGCATCGACCGGCCCGACCGGCCGAAGGGTCAGGCCGAATTCCTTGGCGATCTCGCCGAGCGGGCGAGCCGAGGCGCGCTGGTCCTCGATCTTGTCGTGCAGATCGGAAATCTGCGCGGCAGCCTTGCTGGTCGCGACCTCGTTGCGGACCTCGTCGGCGACTTCCTCGAAGCTCTTCAGACGCTCCGGCTCGATCTCGCTGACCCGCAGGAGCACCGCGCCGAAGCCGCCCTGGACGGGCGCACTTACGGCCCCCTGAGCGAGGGCGAAAGCCGCGTCGCGGACGGCCGGATCGAACAGGCCCTCGCGGGTGAAGGTGCCGAGCGTCAGATCTTGCTCCGAGACGTTGCGGGCCGTGGCGATCGCTTCGAAGGTCTCGCCGCCATCGATCTTCGCCTTGGCGGCCTGAGCCTCCTCGATGCTCGGGAAGCTGATCTGCTGCACGGTGCGGCGCTCGGGCGAGCCATAGCGTTGCGTCTTGACCGACTCGTAATGCGCCCTGGCGTCGGCATCGGAGACCTTGGCGGCGTCGGCGAGATTGGCCGGGGTCAGAGCCAGCACATTGGCGTTGCGGAATTCCGGCGCGCGGAACGCGGCCTTGCGCTCTTCGAAGAAGCGCTTGAGCACGTCCTCGGCGGGCGCTGCGATCTCGCCGGCCGCGGTCTCGGGGATCACCACATAGGCGATGTCGCGCTTCTCGTTGCGCAGCCGGTGCCCGAGCTCCTGCAGCGCGACGGGGGCGGAGATGCCGCCGATCACCATCTCGGCGAGCTCCTGGCGCATCGTCGCAGCGCGCTGCTCGCGCACGAAAGCCTGCTCGGTCAGGCCGATGGCCCGCAGCAATTCGTTGAAGCGGTTGCGATCGAAGGCGCCGGAGGCGTCCTTCAGATTCGGATCGTTGAAGATCACGTCGCGCACCGTGTCGTCGGAGACGGCGAGCCCCATCCTGGTGGCGACCTGATCGAGCGTCGCCTCGGTGATCAGGCGCGACAGGACACGCTGGTCGACACCGAGCGCGCGGGCGATTTCCGGCGTGATCGAGCGCCGCTGCTGACGCGTCAGCATCTGGGTCTCGTTCTGATAGGCCGTCCGCATCTGCTCGATGCTGATCTCTCTCTTCCCGACGGTGGCGACGGCGTTGCGGCCATAGCCCTGGAAGATGTCGCCGACACCCCAGATCGCGAAGGACAGGATCAGGAACCCGAACATCAAGGCGACGAGGAGCTTGCCGACCAGGCTTTGCCCCGCCTTGCGGATGCCCTGCATCATCATTTTGCTATCTTCCTGTCCTGTCGGCGGCATCGCATTTGCGCGCCGCTTATAGGTAGAGAGGCTCGCCTCGGCAATCGCCGGCTCTTGCTCGTGATTGCGAACCGATCCCGGCGTTGCTAGTGCCCTTGCAGGAAAATTCGGAGGTGGACGTGACGGCAAGCATCAAGCCGCTGGTGGCGGGCAACTGGAAGATGAACGGCCTGAATGCCGATCTCGGCATCGCCGCCGAGATCGCGCGCGGCCATGACGGCGCCCTGCGGCGCCAGGTCGATCTCGCCATCTGCCCGCCGACGACGCTGCTTTATCCGATGACGGCCGCGCTGATCGGCTCGCGGATCGCCACCGGCGGTCAGGATTGCAGCCTGCGCGAAAGCGGCGCCTTCACCGGTGAGGTCTCGGCTGCGATGCTGGCCGATGCCGGCGCGCAATTCGCCATCGTCGGCCATTCCGAGCGCCGTACCCTGCATGACGAGCGCGACGCCACGGTGAAAGCCAAGGCGGAGGCAGCGCAGGCGGCATTGCTGGTTCCGATCGTCTGCGTCGGCGAGACGAAGGAAGAGCGCGAGGCCGGCAAGGCGCTCGCCGTGGTCAAGAAGCAGCTGCGCGGCTCGGTGCCTGAAGGCTCGACCGGCGCGACGCTGGTCGTCGCCTATGAGCCGGTCTGGGCGATCGGTACGGGTTTGACCCCGACCGTGGCGGATGTCACCGAAATGCATGCGGCGATCCGGGCCGAGCTCGGCCGCATTTTGGGCAAGGCCGCGGCCGCAGGCGTCCGGCTGCTCTATGGCGGCTCGGTCAAGCCGTCGAATGCCGCCGAACTGATGGGGGTTGCCGATGTCGACGGTGCGCTCGTCGGCGGCGCCAGCCTCAAGGCCGAGGATTTCCTGGCGATCGCCCGTGCCTGCGGCTGAGGCCGATCGTTTGAAATCGCTTGTGGTGCGGCGCGCCTGCCCATGCTAAGGGCAGCGCCGAAACACGGATCCGGCGCCGATATGCTCCTCTTGGCGATCGCGCGCGCCATACCCATTTCGTGAGCCATGCAGAACGTTATCATCGTCATCCACCTGCTCATCGTGATCGCGCTCGTCGGCGTCGTCCTGCTTCAGCGCTCGGAGGGCGGCGGCCTCGGCATGGGCTCGGGCGGTGGCGGCGGCGTCGGCGGCTTCATGACCGGCCGCGGCCAGGCCAATGCGCTGACGCGCGCGACGGCGATCCTGGCGGGCCTGTTCTTCATTACCTCGATCACGCTGGCCGTGCTCGCGACCCATGGCCGGACCCAGCGTTCGATCATCGACGGTGCGCCCGCTCCGGGGGCCACGGCTCCGGCCGCGCCGAGCGCACCTTCGGCTCCCAATGCCGGCGGCGTCCTCGACCAGTTGCGGCAGATGCAGAATCCCGGCGGCTCGCAGCCGCCGACCCCGGCAGCGCCGGGTCAATGATCGGGGCGGGGCAGGGGCCGGGAAACCGGCCCTTCTCTTTTGAGGGCAGGGCGACCGGAAGCCAGCTCTGCTCTATTGTGGATAAGCACGCAGCGCACATCCGACCCTCATCGGCGCGCTTAGCGAATCGCAATCTTGGCGTTAAAGGTGACCTCCCATGACGCGGTATGTTTTCATCACCGGCGGCGTGGTGTCCTCGCTCGGCAAAGGCCTGGCGTCGGCGGCTCTCGCAGCCCTTCTGCAGGCACGTGGCTATACGGTCCGCCTGCGCAAGCTCGACCCCTATCTCAATGTCGATCCGGGCACGATGAGCCCGTATCAGCATGGCGAAGTCTTCGTCACCGATGACGGAGCCGAGACCGATCTCGATCTCGGGCATTACGAGCGCTTCACCGGCCGGCCCTGCAACAAGGGCGACAACATCACCACCGGCCGCATCTACATGGACATCCTGACGCGCGAGCGCCGGGGCGACTATCTCGGCGCGACCATCCAGGTCATCCCGCACGTCACCAACGCCATCAAGGAGTTCGTGCTCTCCGGCAATGAAGGCTTCGACTTCGTGCTGGTCGAGATCGGCGGCACGGTCGGTGACATCGAGAGCCTGCCCTTCCTCGAGGCCATCCGCCAGACCAACCAGCAATTGCCGCGCGGCCAGTGCATCTTCCTGCACCTGACGCTGCTGCCCTATATTCCGACCGCCGGCGAGCTGAAGACCAAGCCGACCCAGCATTCGGTCGCCGAGCTTCGCTCGATCGGCATCCAGCCCGACATCCTGCTCTGCCGGACCGATCGCGAGATCCCGCGCGAGGAGCGTCGCAAGCTCGCCTTGTTCTGCAATGTCCGCGAGACGGCGGTGATCGAGGCCCGCGACGTGGCGTCGATCTACGACGTGCCGCTCTCCTATCACGCCGAGGGGCTCGACAACGAGGTCCTGGCGGCGTTCGGCATCGATGCCGGGGCGGAGCCCGACCTCAGCAATTGGCGGCGCATCTCCGAGCGGGTGAAGAGCCCCGAAGGCGAGGTCACCATCGCCATCGTCGGCAAATATACGGGGATGAAGGACGCCTATAAGTCGCTGATCGAGGCCCTGACCCATGGCGGCATCGCCAATCGGGTCAAGGTCAATCTCGACTGGATCGAGTCCGAGGTCTTCGAGAAGGAGGACCCGACCCCCTTCCTCGAACATGTCCACGGCATCCTCGTGCCCGGAGGCTTCGGCCATCGCGGTGCCGAGGGCAAGATCAAGGCGGCGACCTTCGCGAGGCAGCGCAAGGTGCCCTATTTCGGCATCTGCTTCGGCATGCAGATGGCGGTGATCGAGGCGGCCCGCTCGCTGGCCGGCATCGAGGGCGCGAACTCGACCGAGTTCGGACCGACCGACGAGCCCGTCGTCGGCCTGATGACCGAATGGATGCGCGGCAACGAGATCGAGCAGCGCACAGCCGGCGGCGATCTCGGCGGTTCGATGCGGCTCGGCGCCTACGCCTCCCGTTTGTCGGCCGACACCAAGATTGCGAAGATCTACGGCTCGACCGAGATTTCGGAGCGGCACCGCCATCGCTACGAGGTCAATATGGGCTATCGCCAGCAGCTTGAGGCGCGCGGCCTGCGCTTCAGCGGCGTCTCGCCCGACGGATTGCTGCCGGAGACGGTGGAATATGCCGACCATCCCTGGTTCATCGGCGTGCAGTACCATCCCGAGCTGAAGTCGCGGCCTTTCGAGCCGCATCCGCTCTTCGCCAGCTTCATCGAGGCGGCGGTGGTGCAAAGCCGTCTGGTCTGACGGGTCGTTCGGGGATCCCGGCCGCGCAATTGCTGCCCTGACAATCACAAGGCGCGCTTCGCATCTTCCTTCCGAAGGCGAGGCGCGCAATGCCGTTGCCATTCATCCTGCGGCAGTCTGGCGCATCTGCGCGGCTGCCGTATAGTGAGCTCTCCGGGCGCAGGTATTCGCTGGGGGCGGCATGACGATCTCGATGGCCGGCTTGCCGGCGTTCCTCCTCTATTTCTGTGTCGGCTTCGCGCTGATCTCCGGGTTCGCCGCTGCCTATCTGCGCTTGACCGCCCATGACGAGATAGCGCTGATCCGCAACGGCAATCTCTCAGCGGCAATCGCCTTCGGCGGCAACATCGTCGGCTTTTCGGTGCCGCTCGAAAAGGCGATCGAGCAGGCCAGCAGCATTCCCGATCTGGTGATCTGGGCGGTCATCGCCATGCTGATCCAGTTCGGTGCCTATGGCTTTGCCCGCATCGTGATCCCGGACCTCTCGCGCAAGATCGAGGAGGATCGGCTTCCCTCTGCCGCGATGCTGGCCGTGATCGCCGTCATCAGCGGCACGCTGGCCGCCGCCAGCATGACCGAGTGAGGAGGTCTCGATGAAGCGCTCGACCCAGATCGGCCTTGCCGCGGTGGGTGTGGTGCTCGTTGCGAGCTACTGGTCCCTCTCCGGCGGCGAGACCGACGATTCGCTGATCTACAGCAATGTCGCGGAATGCCGAGCCGGCAACCAGCTCAGCGCCAGCCAATGCGAGCAGCGCTTCAACGAGGCCGCCGCGAACCATTTGCGCGAGGCCAGGAAATTCGGCAGCACGGCGGCCTGCGAGCAGGAATATGGCAGCGGCGGCTGCCAGAGCGCGGTCTGGAATGGGGCCCAGGTCGCCATTCCCGCGTTGGCCGGCATCATGCTGGCGCGCCAGTTCATGGCGGGCGGTGGCGCCGCCCAGCCGCTTCTGCCGCCGACCAGCTCCGCTTGCCCGCCGGGCACGCGCCAGCCGGGTTCAGGGCGCCCGGAATGCGAGCAGCCGGCGCGCAGCGCGTCATCATCCAGCAGCGGCTACTATGGCGGCAGCAGCAGCCGCTCGCGCGCCTACACGACAACCTCGGGCCAGGCCATGGTCGCCCGCAACATCTCCTCGACCGGCATGGCGAGCACGCCGAGCGTCGCCTCGCGCGGCGGTTTCGGCTCGAGTTCACGCTCCTATTCCTCGTCCTCCTCGTCCTGACCATGCGCCGGCTTTCCCTGTCGCCACGCCCGGACTGGCAGGCTCAGGTCGAGCGCCTGGGCTTCGCCTTCCACACGATTGAGGGCGAGACCTATTGGGACGAGAGCGCGGCCTATGGCTTCTCGCTGCGGCAGATCGAGGATGACATCGAGGCACCGACCGGGGCGATCGAGCAGCTCTGCTTCGCCTTCGTCGAGCGCGCCATCGCCGATGAGGAGATCATGCGCCGGCTCGCCGTGCCGGAAGCGCAATGGCAACTGATTCGCGACAGCTGGCAGCGCGGCGACCGGAACCTCTACGGCCGGCTCGACCTCGCCTATGACGGCAAGGGGCCGGCCAAGCTGCTCGAGTACAATGCCGACACGCCGACCTCGCTGTTCGAGGCGGCCGTCGTGCAATGGGACTGGCTCGAACAGGCGATGGCCCGGGGCCTGCTCTCGCGCGGTTGCGACCAGTTCAATTCGCTGCACGAGCGGCTGGTCGCAGCCTTCGGCCAGCTTCGCGAGCCGGCGCCGGAGCGCATGCATTTCACCTGCGTCGAGGGCAGTGCCGAGGACAAGGGCACGGTCGACTACCTGATGGACTGCGCCACGCAGGCCGGGACCGACGCCCGCTTCAGTTTCATCGAGGAGATCGGCCTGCTCGCCGATGGGCGCTTCTGCGATGGCGCCAGCCTGCCGATCGAGATGCTGTTCAAGCTCTATCCCTGGGAATGGCTGTTTCGCGAGCACTATGCCGGTGCGCTCGCGACCTCGCGCTGCCGCTTCGTCGAGCCGCCCTGGAAGGCGCTGGTCTCCAGCAAGGGGCTGCTGCCCTATCTCTGGGAGATGGCGCCGGGTCATCCCAATCTGCTGCCGGCCTATTTCGAGGGCGATCCACGCTGCGCCGAGCTCGGCGCCAGCCATGTCCGCAAGCCGCTCTATTCGCGCGAGGGCGCCAATGTGACGCTGGTCGAAGGCGGTACGGTGCGCGACAGCGACGACGGTCCCTATGGCGCCGAGGGCTTCGTGCTGCAGGCGGTGGCGATGCTGCCGAATTTCGACGGGAACTATCCGGTCCTCGGTTCCTGGCTCGTCGCCTCGCAGCCCTGCGGCCTCGGCATCCGCGAGGATGCGACGCCGATCACCAAGAACAGCTCGCGCTTCGTGCCGCATTTCATCGAGGCCTAGATCACCGCGCGTCCGTTCGGACACGGTCACGGTGATCTATCCTATTATTATCGCATCGGAATTTTTTCCGAAAAGTGGATTCCACTTTTCGGTCCGATGCTATAGAAAGCCGCGCGAACCAGCGGTGCCCGCGCACCCGGCGCAGGATGGGCTAACATGGTGCGAATCGACCGCCCTGTTTCTGCGAGCCCAGCCAGCCATGAACCAGCCTTCGCCTTCGCGCGGCCTCGACCATCTCGTCATCGGCGTCGCCGATCTCGATGTGGCAGGCGACTTCTATGCCAGTCTCGGCTTCCGGGTCGGCGCGCGCAACCGCCATCCCTGGGGTACGGAAAACCGGATCGTCCAGTTTCCCCGCGCTTTCCTGGAACTGATCACCGTCGGCGATGGCACGGCGATTCCGCCGCATGGCCAGCATCTCTTCTCCTTCGGCGCCTTCGTCCGCGACGCATTGGCGCGCGGCCAGGGCATGTCGATGCTCGTCCTCGAAAGCCAGGATTCTCACGCCGATGCGGCGGGCTTCAGGCAGGCGGGAATCGGCGATTTCGAGCCGTTCTTCTTCGAGCGGCAGGCCAAGCGGCCTGATGGCTCGCAGGTTCGCGTCGCCTTCAGCCTGGCCTTCGCCGCCAATCCCGCAGCGCGCGAATGCGGCTTCTTCGTCTGCCAGCAGCACGAGCCGCAGAATTTCTGGAACCCGGCCTTCCAGCAGCACGAGAATGGCGCGAGCGGGCTTGCCGCGACCTTCATGGTCGCCGCCGAGCCGCTGGCGCAGCGCGATTTCCTCTCTGCCTTTTCCGGTGCGGCGGCGATCGAGACCGCCGATAGCGGCCTGCGTCTCGAGCTGGCGCGGGGCCGCATCGAGGTACTAACGCCCAAGGCTGCCGACGCGCGGCTCGCTGATGACGCGGCGAATCGGGCTGAGCCCCGTTTCGCCGGCTTTGCCGTGACGGTTCCCGATCTGGCGCGGGTCGAAGCCAGCCTCGGGCGCCAGGGTGTCGGATATCGCCGCGGCGAGCGCAGCCTCGTCGTGCCGTCGGGCGCCGGGCTCGGCTGCGCCATCGTCTTCGAGCAGGGCTGAACGCGGGTCTGGCCTACCGGGCCGGCGCTTCGGCGCCGGCATGGGCCGGCCCTTCCGGCAGACTGGCGAGCAGGCCGAGCAGGGCCCGGTCGTGCAGCACGACCATGCGCTCCTTCGGCTTCAGCCAGATCGCCGCGTCCGAGACGGTCTCGGCATCGACCAGCTTCGCTTGCGCCACCGCCCGCTCGGGCTCGATCTCGCCGCGCCGGCGCGGCTGGACCTGCGGCAGCATGCTCTCATGCGCCGAGCGCAGCACCTGGTCGGCGTGCAGCGCCACGAGTCCGTCGGCATCGTCATAGCCGGCCTTCATGAATTCGGCCTGCAGCGCGTTGGCGCGCGTCGCGATCGCCGGCGGCGCGCCTTCCTCGGGCGTGACGAGCAGGTTGTGCCGCTTCAGCCAGAGGCCGAGCGCCAGCTGGCCCGAAGCCCAGGACAGCGGGATCGCCAGCACGAGGCCGACGATGGTCGGCGACATCCAGGCGAAGAGCGAGGTCGCGATCATGAAGGCCGAGAGACCGGCGATCAGGCCAAGCATGGTATGCGTGCGATGCCGCCGCACGATGTCCTTGAACGGGATCGAGCCGTCGTCGCGGCGCTGCGGATTCCAGCCTGTGTCGCGGCCGAGCAGGATCTGGAAGACGGAGCCGGACTGGATCACCATCATGATCGGCGCGAAGATCGCCGAGAACAGCACTTCGAGCAGGGCCGAAAGGGTCAGGCGGACGCCGCCGCCGCAGGCGCGCCGCAGCTTGCCATCGAACAGTGTCAGCAGCAGCCCGAACAGTTTTGGCGCCAGCAGGATCGCCATGGTCAGCGCGAACAGGTTCAGCGCGCGCTCGGGGTCGAAGCGCGGCCAGATCGGGAACAGCGTGAACTCATGAGTGAAGTATTCGGGCCGCGCGTAGTTGACCTGCAGCACGATCAGGATGCCGACCACCAGCTGCATCAGCCAGAAGGGCGAGGCGAGATAGGCCATCATGCCGGTGGCGAAATGCTGCCGCGTTGCCAGCGTCAGCCCCTTGGCGCCGATGACGCGCGAATGCTGCAGATTGCCCTGGCACCAGCGCCGGTCGCGCGTCGCGATGTCGATCAGCGAGGGCGGGCTTTCCTCATAGGAACCGGTCAGATCCGGCAGCATGTAGACCGACCAGCCGGCACGCCGGATCAGCGCCGCTTCGACGAAATCATGGCTGAGCACATGGCCGCCGAAGGGCGGCTTGCCCTTCAGGTCGGGCAGGCCGCAATGATCGGCGAAGGCCTTCGTCCGGATGATCGCGTTATGGCCCCAGTAATTGCCGTCGCGTCCGGACCAGACCGCGAGCCCGGTCGCGATCACCGGCCCGTAAACGCGCGCCGCGAACTGCTGGAGGCGCGCGAAGAAGGTGTTGCGGTTGATGATCAGCGGCAGCGACTGGATGATGCCGGCATCGGGATCGGCCTCCATCGCCGCCGCCAGGCGCACGATGCAGGTGCCGGTCATCAGGCTGTCGGCGTCGAGCACGACCATATGGGCGTAGTGTCCGCCCCAGCGGGTGACGAAATCGGCGATGTTGCCGGCCTTGCGGTGATGGTTCTTCGGCCGATGGCGGTAATAGATCCGCGCCTCCGGTCCCAGTCGCTGGCGCAGCGCCAGGAAGGCACGCTCCTCCGCGACCCAGATGTCCGGGTTGGTCGTGTCGGAGACGATGAAATAGTCGAAATGCTCGCCGAGTCCCGTCGCCTCGACCGATTCGCGGATCGCGGCCAATGCCGCGAAGGTGCGCGCCGTCGACTCGTTGTAGATCGGCATCACCACCACGGTCTTCTGGCTCAGCGTCTCGGCGCGCGGGCTTTTCAGCAGGCCGAACAGCAGGGTGACGAAGCCGAGGATCGCGCTGGTGAATGCGAGCGCGATCCAGGAGAAGTTTATGGTGAACAGCAGAAGCAGTACATACTGCAGGAAGGTCGTGCGGCTGACCGACACGACATTGTACATCTCCCAGGCGCCATAGGCCGTCAGCGCCCAGGCGCCGCCGAAGACGAAGAGGCGCGCGAGCCAGGGCGTGCGCCAGGCCGACGGCGCAGCAGGAGCGCGCCGCTCCGCCCCCTTCCAGCGACGGAAGGACTGCACCGGCATGTCGAGCCTGTTCTCCGGCGGTGTCGCCTCGAAAGGCGCCGGCCATGTCGCGATCTCGCCTTCCGGCTTGCGGACGATCTCGTCCACCGTCGCGTGCTGCGTGCTCACCATGTCCATCGATTCAACCAGGTCTCGGATACCGCCTGGCCGCCGGCGTCGAGAACCAGGCGAAGCTCCGAGAGATTCTCGTTGCCGGGGTCGACTTCGAAGCCGACGCGCATGGTCCGCCGCTCGGGGAAAGGCCAGAGGCGTAGATTATGCACTGCGCCGGGGGTGGCGGTCACGATCGCCCTCGTCGCGGCGACCAGCCCGGCATCGGCCAGCCGCTCGCCGGTGAAATCGACGATGAAGCGCCGGCGGCGGCCCTGCGTGCCGCGGCCCTGCCTGGTCCGGGTGGCGAGCGCCAGCGGCGGCCGATCCGGCGGTTGCCAGCACCAGGCCTGTCGATAGGCCACCGTCGTCTCGCTGCCGGCGGCGATCGGCTGTCGCGGCCGCCAATAGGCGATGATGTTGTCGTTGAGCTCGGAATCGGTCGGGATCTCGATCAGCTGGACCGAGCCCTGGCCCCAATCCCCGAGCGGCTCCATCCAGACGCTCGGGCGCAGCTCGAGCCGCTGGTCGTCGTCGAGGAAGGCATTGGGGTCGCGCTCGCGCTGCACCAGCCCGAAGCCCCGCGGGTTCGAATCCTGGAAGGAGGAGACCTGCAGATTGGCGGGGTTGCTGAGCGGCCGGTAGATCCACTCGCCGCTGCCGGACTGCATCTGGACACCGGAGAGTTCGTGCACGGCCGGTCGCACGTCGTCGAAGGTGCGCCGGCTCTGCGGGCCGGCGAAGAAGGTGCCCATCGCGCAGCCGAAGCCGACATGATCGAGATTGGCGCGGGCGAACAGCGTCATCTCGACGTCGATGAAGGTCATGTCGCCGGGCCGCAAGGTCATGCGCACGGCGCCGGCGACGCTTTCGGAATCGAGCAGCCCGTGGATGATCAGCACGCCGGAGGCCGGGCTTGGCCGCTCGATCCAGAAGGCGCGGAAGAAAGGGATTTCCTCGCCGCGCGTTTCGCCCGGGCGCAGAATCAGCGCCCGGGCCAAGGCGCCGAAATTCTGGCCGCGCGCCAGCGAGCGGAAGAAGGTCGCGCCCTGGAAGGTCGCGACCTCGAACGGGCGCTCCAGTCCCGTCGCGACCCGAAATCCCGAGAATTGCAGGTCGAGCCCGGCCGGGGGCGGGGTGACCCGGCCATAGTCGAACTTGCCGCGGTCGAAAGCCACGCGGCGCACCACGTCATCCTCGACGGCGAACAGGCTGACCGGCGCCGAAAAGACATAGCCGCGATGCATCGGCTCGATCGTGAAGCCGCGATTTTCGCCGGCCCAGATCAGTCCGCCGGGCTGGGCCCTTATGCCGACATACTGATCATAGGGCAGGGTGGCGTAGCCCTCGGGCAGGTCGGTGGCAGTCAGCGGCACCATCGGGCGGCGCGACAGCATCCGCGCCGCTTCGACGACGAGAGAGGCTTCGAAGCGCTGGCCTTCGGCGATGACCGATTGCACCAGGCCCGCCCAGCTCGACTGGGCATGTGCCGGCGTGCCGGCCACCAGGCGCTGGGCGACGAGACCGGTCGCGGCAGCGCTCAAAAATCGACGACGATTCAAGGATTTCGACATCAGTTCCAACATGCGCCGTCGGCGGGCCGGCCGCTTTGCGCTTCTAGAGCATTTTGCGGCGAGCTGGAAAGCGCGCGCCACTTTGTAAGGTGAAAAAAAGAGCCTCGCGGCTTTCGCAAGGCCATGCCCCGGATCGCTCGCCCCTTCCAGCCAAGGCTTTGCGGAAATTCCGCTTTCGCTTCGGCCGTCGACTTTGCCAAATCCTCCCTGGATCGGCTATCCACTCCCCGCGCAACACCCGCCTGCGCCGGACCGATGGCCGGCTTCGGACGTATCCGCGTCGACCGCTATTCTCCCGACAGCATGAGACTCGAAGATCATGACGGAAATGCAGCCCGCCCGAACCTGCCTCGCCATCATCCTTGCGGCCGGCGAGGGCACGCGGATGAAGTCGTCCCGACCGAAGGTGCTGCATGAGATGGCAGGGCGCTCGCTGCTCGGCCATGCGCTTGCGGCCGTTTCCGCCGCTGGAGCGGATTCGCTCGTCGTCGTCATCGGCCCGGACAGACCAGATGTCGCCGCGGAGGTGAGCAGGCTCGCTCCGCATGCCAGGATCGCGGTCCAGGCCGAGCGCAAGGGCACGGCCCATGCGGTTCTCGCGGCGCGCGCCAGCCTGGCCGAAGATCATGACGACGTCCTCGTCGCCTTCGCCGACACGCCTCTGGTGCGGCCCGAAACCTATGCCGGCCTGCGGCAGGCGCTGCGCCAGGGCGCCGGTGTTGCGGCGCTCGGTTTCGAGGCCCGCGACCCGAGCGGCTATGGCCGCTTCGTCACCCGGGACGGGCAGCTCGAAGCCATCGTCGAGCATAAGGATGCCGATGCGGCGACGCGGGCCATCCGGCTTTGCAATGCCGGGCTGATGGCTCTCGATGGGAAGCGCGCTCTCGCCATCCTCGAGGCCATCGGCAACGCCAATGCCCAGAACGAATACTACCTGACCGATGCGGTCGAAGTTGCTCGCCGGCAGGGGCTGACGACCATCGCGCTGATCGCGCCGGAAGCCGAGGTGCAGGGCGTCAACGACCGCGCCCAGCTCGCCGGGGCCGAAGCCGATTTCCAGAAGCGCCGGCGCCTCGAGGCCATGGCGTCGGGAGCGACCCTCATCGCTCCGGACACCGTGTTCTTCAGCCATGACACCCGAATCGGCCGCGATGTCGTGATCGAGCCGAATGTCGTCTTCGGACCGGGCGTCAGCGTTGCCGACGGGGCGGTGATCCACGCCTTCTCGCATCTGGAAGGTGCGAGCGTCGGAGCAGGCGCGACGATCGGCCCCTATGCCCGGCTGCGGCCGGGCGCTGACCTCGCCGAGGGGGCCAAGGTCGGCAACTTCGTCGAGATCAAGGCGGCGACGATCGGCGCCGGAGCCAAGGTCAACCATCTCACCTACATCGGCGATGCGGAGATCGGCGCGGCTGCCAATATCGGCGCGGGAACCATCACCTGCAATTATGACGGCTTCTTCAAGTCGAAGACGATCATCGGCGAGGGCGCCTTTGTCGGCTCGAATTCGGCGCTGGTCGCGCCGGTGACGATCGGTGCCGGGGCCTATGTCGGCTCGGGGTCGGTGATCACCCGCGACGTGGCGCCGGACGCGCTGGCCGTCGCGCGCGGCCGCCAGGTTGAGCGCGAAGGCTGGGCGGCGGACTTTCGGGCCGCGGCGAAGGCCCGCAAGGCGGCGCGCTAGCCGGCTCCGCGCCGTCGCGTTCACAGTTCGACATTCATCGTGATTGGGCATTCGGCGCCGGGCGCATTATTGCGGACGGCAACGAAAACTTCCCGTGAGGCATAGGCATGTGCGGAATCGTAGGCATTCTCGGCAAGGAAGCTGTCGCCGGGCAGGTGGTCGAGGCGCTGCGGCGGCTCGAATACCGCGGCTATGACTCGGCCGGGGTCGCTACGCTCGAGCATGGCAGGCTCAGCCGTCGGCGCGCCGAGGGTAAGCTCAAGAACCTCGAGGTCCGGCTGTCGAGCGAGCCGCTCGACGGGCTGATCGGCATTGGCCATACCCGCTGGGCGACGCATGGTCGGCCGAACGAGACCAACGCCCATCCGCATGCCACCGCCAAGCTGGCGGTCGTCCATAACGGCATCATCGAGAACTTCCGCGAGCTCAAGGCGGAGCTCCAGGCTGACGGGCACGTCTTCGAGACCGAGACCGATACCGAGGTCGTCGCCCATCTCGTCACCCGCGAGCTCGACCGTGGCAAGGACCCCGTCGCGGCGGTCGGCGCCTGCCTGCCACGCCTGCGCGGCGCCTTCGCGCTCGCCTTCCTCTTCGAGGGGCAGGAGGATCTGCTGATCGGCGCGCGCAAGGGCTCGCCGCTGGCCGTGGGCATCGGCGACGGCGAGATGTATCTCGGCTCCGATGCGCTCGCGCTGGCGCCCTTCACCAATCTGATCGCCTATCTCGACGAGGGCGACTGGGTTGTGCTGAATCGTGGTGGCGCGACCTTCTACGACGCCTCTGGGGCGCAGGTGGAGCGCCGCGCCCAGCGCGTCGCCGCCGGGGCCTTCCTGGTCGAGAAGGGCAACCACCATCACTTCATGGCCAAGGAGATCTACGAGCAGCCGGAAGTGGTCGGCCACACGCTGACGCATTTCGTCGACATGGCGAATGGCCGGGCCCGGCTGCCTTTCGACGCGCCTTTCGACTGGAAGGCCCTGTCGCGGCTTTCGGTTTCGGCCTGTGGAACGGCTTATTATGCTGGCCTGACCGCCAAGTACTGGTTCGAAAAGCTGGCGCGGCTGCCGGTCGAGATCGATGTCGCCTCCGAGTTCCGTTATCGCGAGGCGCCGCTGCCGGCGAATGGGCTCTCGCTCTTCGTCTCGCAGTCCGGCGAGACTGCCGACACGCTCGCATGCCTGCGCTATGCAAGGCAGGAGGGGCAGCACGTCCTGTCGGTGGTCAACGTCCCGACCTCGACGATCGCCCGCGAGAGCGATGTCGTGGCGCCGACCCTGGCCGGGCCGGAAATCGGCGTCGCCTCGACCAAGGCCTTCACCTGCCAGCTGACGGCGCTCGCCGGCCTCGCACTGGCGGCCGCCCGTGAGCGCGGCACGCTCTCGGCCGAGCAGGAGGCACGCTACGTCCAGGAGCTGATCGCGCTGCCCGGACTGATGGCGCAGGCCCTGACCCTGGAGCCGGAGATCGAGAAGCTCGCGCGCAAGCTGTCGCGGGCACGCGACGTGCTCTATCTCGGACGCGGAACGGCCTTCCCGCTGGCGCTCGAGGGCGCGCTGAAGCTCAAGGAAATCAGCTACATCCACGCCGAAGGTTATCCGGCTGGCGAGCTCAAGCACGGCCCGATCGCGCTGATCGACGAGGAGATGCCGGTCATCGTCATCGCCCCGCATGACGCGTTGTTCGAGAAGACGGCGTCCAACATGCAGGAAGTCGCGGCGCGTGGCGGACGGATCATCCTGATCACTGACGCCAAGGGCGCCGCCGAATGCGGCATCGAGCCCGAGACGACGATCATCATGCCGGAGATGGACCCGCTCTTCGCGCCGATCGTCTACGCCGTTCCGATCCAGATGATCGCCTATCAGACGGCCGTCTTCATGGGCAAGGACGTCGACCAGCCGCGCAATCTGGCGAAGTCCGTCACCGTCGAGTGAACGCGGGCCGGGCCTGATTCAATCGCCGGCCGGCTCCGGCCGGCTGGCGACATAGGTGCCTGCCGCAATCAGGCAGGCACCGGTCACCCACAACGCGACCGGCGGCGCATCGCTCGCCGCCACCAGGGCGAAGCTCAAGGCCATCGAGCCGCAGGCGATGTACTTGGTCTTGCGCGCGATCGAGCCGGTCCGCCGCCATGCCACGACCTGTGGTCCAAGTTTCGGATGGCCGAGCAGCCAAGCCTCGAAGCGTGGCGAAGAGCGCGAGAAGAACCAGGCCGCTGCGATCAGGAAGATCGTGCCCGGCATCAGAGGCAGTACGAGCCCGATCACGCCGACGGCGGTCAGCACCCAGCCGGCGACGAAATAGAGGGAGCGGCGCCAGGGGCCGTGCTTTCTGGAAGGCTCGGACACGCGCGCCTTGTCGCCATCGGAGAATCAGGGGCTAGCCAGAAGCGGCTGCTAGGCTATCGTCGCATATTGCGGTGCAAGCTCGAAGCCCCGCAAGCCTTGGAACCGACCGAAGCCCAGGACAGTCGATGGCCGCAGCCCGCCCGCCCGATCCGCATCTCGTCGTTCATCCCGACATGCTGCGGCCGAGCTTCGGTACCAGGCTCCGCCGCTATTTCCTGACCGGGCTGGTGCTGGCGGCACCGCTCGCCATCACCGCCTCGGTGACCTGGTGGTTCGTGAATCTGGTCGATGGCTGGGTCAAGCCGCTGGTTCCGGCGCAGTTCTGGCCGGACACCTATTTGCGCTTTCCGGTGCCCGGTTTCGGCGTCGTCATCGCCCTTGTCGGGTTGACGCTGCTGGGCTTCTTCGCCGCCAATCTCGTGGGGCGCACGCTGATCGGCGCCAGTGAGGCGCTCCTCAACCGGATGCCCGTGGTGCGCGGGCTCTACAAAGGCGTGAAGCAGGTCTTTGAGACGATCTTCTCCCAGTCCGGAACCTCCTTTCGCAAGGTCGGCATGGTGCAGTTCCCGCAGCCGGGAATGTGGTCGATCGTCTTCATCGCCCAGGAAGCAGCGCCCGAAATCGCCGGCAAGCTGCCCGATAGCGACGAGCAGATCGGTGTCTTCCTGCCCTGCACGCCGAACCCGACCACCGGTTTTTTCTTCTATCTGCCACGACGAGAAGTGGTCGAGGTCGCGATCTCCGTCGAGGAGGGCGCGAAGCTGATCATGTCCGCCGGCATGATCCAGCCCGGCGACGCCCTGGGACGCAACGGCGCCAATGGCAATGGGGGGCGGATCAGTCCTTGAGGGCGAGCCAGATCTCGACGACGCCATTGCCGGTCGCGGCGTCGAAGCGTTCGTCCATGCGTTCCAGGGTCGGCCCCATTGCGGGCTCGCGGCCGGACTTGGGCAGCCAGTCGCGCCAGATTGCCTCGAAGCTCTGCTTGATCGCAGTGATGTGGCCGCGATGCTCGAACACCGCATAGAGCTGCTCCGGAACACGCAGCCGCTCGAACTCCGCGGGCAGCTCGGAAAAGCTCGAGACCTCGGCGCCGGCGATGTAGTCGAAGGCGCCCTGATCGTCGCAATTATGGCTCGCGCCATAGGCGACATGCCCTACCTGTCCGGGGATATGGCCGAAATGCGGGGCGATCTTCTGCCAGAGCAGGGGGATTCCGGCGGTGTTCTCGACCGAGAAATGGCCGCCGAAACCGGCGATCAGCAACGGCTTGCCGGTGACGAGACGCGGCTCGCCGAGCGGGCTGGAGGAGATGGCGTTCATGGGTAGCGGCTCCACGAGGGTGAGCGAGGACAGATCGCGCCGGGCCCGCAGCTCTTCCGGCGTCAGGCCGAACTGCTCGCGGAAGGCGCGGGTGAAGGCCTCGTGCGAGCCGTAGCCCCAATCCAGCGCGACCGAGAGGATGTCGGGCGCGCCGTTGGCGAGCTGGCGTGCCGCCTCCGTCAGCCGTCGCTCGCGCACATAGCGCATCACCGAACGGCCGGTCGCCACGCCGAAGGCGCGTACGAGATGGAAGCGGGAGACGCCGCTGACCTCGGCGATTTCGTCGAGCGAGAGCGGCGCGGCAAAGCGGCTTTCGATGCACCAGAGCGCTTTCTTGATCGGATCCATTGGGGTCTCACGAAGCGCGGCCACGATGGCGCCGGCATGGCGCCGGCGCTTGATCGGGATTGCTGCCGGCTATTTTTGCAGCATCTTGACGACGTCGAGGAAGGCCCGCAGCGCCGGCGGCACGGCGCGATGCCCCGGATAATAGACCGCCACCCCTTCCGGAGCCGGCGCCCAGGCGGTGAGGATCTGGCGCAGGCGTCCCTCGACCAAGGCCGTCTCGGCGGCCGAGCTGGCGACATAGGCGATGCCGAGATCATTGATCGCGGCCTCCACCATCAACTCCTCGTCGTCGAGGATGACCGGTCCGCCGACTTCGATCGTCAGCTCCTGCCCGGCCCGTTCGAACTCCCAGCGATAGAGCTTGCCGCTCGGCATCCGGTGGCCGATGCAGCGATGGCTCTCCAGTTCCTCCGGACTGCCCGGCTCGCCGAAGCGTTCCAGGTAGGCCGGTGAGGCAACGCAGATGAAGCTGATCGCGGCGCCGAGCGGCACGGCGACCATGTCCTTGTGGATCGATCCGGCAAGGCGCACGCCGGCATCGAATCCCGCCGATACGATGTCGACCAGCCGCCCTTCGACGACGATGTCGACGATGACGCCCGGAAAGCGCTCGGCCATCACGGGCAGCACTCGGCGTACCAGCAGCGTCGCCACCAGCCGCGGCACGTTGATCCGGACCTTCCCGGCCACGCTGCCGCGGAAGGTCGCGATGCTGTCGAGGGCATCGTCCAGGGTGGTGAGGGCCGGCTGAAGCCGGCCGAGCAGTTCGAAGCCCGCCTCGGTCGGTGAGACGCTACGCGTCGTGCGGTTGAGCAGGCGCACGCCCATGCGCTCCTCGAGGGCACGCATCGCATGACTCAAGGTGGACGGCGCCATGCCGAGCTCATCGGCCGCATGACGGAAGCTGCGCCGGGTGGCGACGGCCACGAAGGCCGTGAGGTCGTTGAGCGAAGGGCGGTTCATTGCTGGCTATCCGGCATCAACCCATACGAATTTTAGCGTCTAATCCGCACAATTCTTCGCCTGTATCTCATGCCGGTGTCAAACCGGGAGATGTGGAACATGCAGAAAACCTGGCTCATAACCGGCGTTTCGTCCGGGCTCGGCCGGCTCTTGGCGCAGAAGGTGCTGGCGCGCGGCGATCATGTCGTTGGAACCAGCCGCAGGGCGGATGCGCTGCCCGATCTGCGCGAGCGCTATCCGCAGCGACTTGGCATCGTCGCGCTCGACCTCAAGGATCAGAGTTCCGTGCGTGCTGCGGTCGACCGCGCCTTCGAAGAGCGCGGCCGTATCGAGATCGTCGTCAGCAATGCCGGCTATGGCCTCGTCGGAGCAGCCGAGGAGGTCAGCGACCAGCAGGTTCGTGACATCGTCGCGACCAATCTCATGGGCTCGATCACGCTGATCCAGGCGGCTTTGCCGTATCTGCGCAAGCAGGGCGGCGGCCGGATTCAGCAGCTCTCGAGCGAGGGCGGGCAGATCGTCTATCCCGGTCTCGGCCTCTATCACGCGACGAAATGGGGGATCGAGGGCTTCGTCGAAACCGTGGCGCTGGAGGTCGCGCCCTTCGGCATCGAGCTCACCCTGGTCGAGCCCGGTCCGACGCGCACGGAATTCGGCGGCAATCTCGCCCACGCTGAAGCCCTCGATGCCTATGAGGAAACGCCCGTCGGCCAGACCCGAGCAGCGGTTCGTGGCTCCTGGGTGGTCAAGGGCGATCCCGAGCGGGTGACCGAGGCGATGATCGGGCTCGCAGACCGGAAGGGACCGCTTCCCAGGCGGCTCGTGCTCGGCGCCGACGCCTATGCCCGCATCCGGAAGGCGCTCGGCGGCCGGATCGACGAGCTCGACAGCCAGAAGGAGATCTCGGTCGCGGCCGATTTCACCGAGGCAGAGCTCGCCCGGCTCTGAACGCACGGCCCGCAGAGCGAAACCCAGCGGGACCTCAATTTCTCATTCGAAGATCATGAGGCAATGACATGCCCAAACGCGACGCGATTTTCCCCGCCGGCCGCCACGCCCTCTATGACGTCCATCAATATTCCGCTGCCATCCGGCATGGCGACCTGCTCTTCGTCTCCGGACAGGTCGGGAGCCGAGAGGACGGCTCGCCCGAACCGGTCTTCGAGGACCAGGTCCGCCGGGCCTTCGCCAATCTGCGCGCCGTGCTCGCGGCGACGGATGCGAGTTTCGACGACGTGATCGACGTCACCTCCTTTCACACCGATCCGCAGACGCAGTTCGACACGGTTCTGGCCGTCCGGGCCGAGGAGATCGGCGAGCCGCCTTATCCGGCCTGGACGGCTGTCGGCGTCACCTGGCTCGCCGGCTTCGATTTCGAGCTCAAGGTGATCGCCCGCCTGCCGCCCAAAGCTGCCGGAAGCTCGCCGGCGGCATAGGGCCAAGCGTGGTCTCAGCCCGCGCGGAGCAGGCGGATCGCGACGTCGCGCTCGAACAGGTAGAGCAGGGTCCTGATCGCCTGGCCGCGCGGCGTCTCCAGATTGGGATCGCGCTCGATCAGCAGCCGGGCATCGTCGCGGGCTGCCGCGAGCAGATCGCCATCGACCTCGGGCCGGGCGATGCGCCAGTCGGGCGAGCCCGACTGCTTGGTGCCGAGCACCTCGCCTTCGCCGCGCAGGCGAAGATCCTCCTCGGCGATGCGAAAACCGTCCTCGGTCTCGCGCATGATCGTCAGCCTCGCCTCGGCGACCGGCCCGAGCGGGCCTTTATAGAGCAGGAGGCAGGTCGAGGCGGCCGAGCCGCGGCCGATCCGGCCGCGGAGCTGATGGAGCTGGGCGAGGCCGAAGCGCTCGGCATGCTCGATCACCATGACCGAGGCATTGGGAACGTCGACGCCGACCTCGATGACCGTGGTCGAGACCAGCAAGCGCGTTTGCCCGGCGACGAAGGCCGCCATCGCCGCATCCTTGTCGCGCCCCGGCATCTGGCCGTGCAGCAGGCCGACCTTGTCGCCGAACGCCTCCTGCAACGCCTCGAAGCGCTGCTGCGCCGCCGCGACGTCAAGCGTGTCGGATTCCTGCACCAGCGGGCAGACCCAGTAGACCTGCGCGCCGGCGTCGATGGCGCGCCCGACCGCGCCGACCACCTCGTCATAGCGCTCGGAGGAGATCGCCTTGGTGGCGATCGGTTTGCGGCCCGCCGGCTTCTCCGAGAGGATCGAGACGTCCATGTCGCCGAACCAGGTCAAGGCGAGCGTGCGCGGGATCGGCGTCGCCGTCATCACCAGCACGTCGACCGCCTCGCCCTTGGCGCCGAGCAGCAGGCGCTGGTGCACGCCGAAACGATGCTGTTCGTCGACGACCGCAAGCGCGAGGTCGTGGAAGTCGACGCCCTCCTGAAACAGCGCATGGGTGCCGACGACGATGTCGATTTCGCCGCTGGCAAGCCCGGCCAGGACCTGGCGGCGTCCCGCGCCCTTTTCGCGGCCGGTCAGCAGAGCGAGCTTCAGCCCGGCCTTTTCGGCGAGCGGCGCCAGGCGCTCGGCATGCTGGCGGGCGAGGATTTCGGTCGGCGCCATCAACACCGATTGCCGTTTTGCCTCGGCTGCCGCGGCCATCGCCATCAGCGCGACCACGGTTTTGCCGGAGCCGACATCGCCCTGCAGCAGGCGCAGCATGCGCTCGGGCTTTTCCATGTCGTCATGGATATCGGCGACGGCCTTGCGCTGGCCGTCGGTGAGCCTGAAGGGCAGGGCGGTTTCGATTGCCCGGCGCAGGGCGCCGTCGCCCGCCGTGATGCGGCCGGCCATCTTCTTCTGCTGGCGCCGGACGAGGGCGAGCGCGATCTGGCTCGCCAGCAATTCGTCATAGCCGACGCGCCGGCGCGCGATCGTATCGCCCTCGACGGCTCGCAGATCCGGCGGATGATGCAGCGCCTGAATGGCCGGCCGGAAGGCGGGAAAGCCGGCCTTGGCCAGGAAGCCCTCATCCTGCCATTCCGGCAGTTCCGGACAGCGCTCGGCCGCGCCGGCGACGATCCTCGCCATGATCCGCCCGCCGACGCCCTCGGTCAGGCGGTAGACCGGCTCGATCGAGGGCAGGGTTGCGGCGAGCTTGGGATCGAGCACCCGGTCGGGATGCACCATTTGGCGCATGCCGTCCCAGAGTTCGAGCTTGCCCGAGATCAGCCTGTAGGCGCCGACCGGCAGCGTCTGGAGCAGATGGCGGACATCGGCGTGGAAGAAGACCAGGGTCACGTCGCCGCTCTCGTCCTCGACGAGGATGCGATAGGGCGCCTTCGCCTTGCTCGGTGGCGGCGGGCGGTGCTCGCTCACCCGCGCCGCAAAGGTCGCGATCTCGCCGATCGGCGCCTCGGCGATGCTCTCGCTGGGGCGGCGGTCGACGGCGCCGCTCGGCAGATGGAAAAGCAGGTCGATGACGCGGGCATCATGGCTCTCGTCGCCGAGGAACTTGTCGAGCAGCTTGCCGAGTTTCGGGCCGACGCCGGAAAGCGCGGTGGCGGGGGCAAACAGCGGATCGAGGATCGAGGGACGCAAAGGAGCCGCTCACAGCATGTCAGGAGTACGAGGATCGCGGCGCACGCACCGCTGACTTCGTCGGATTCCCTCGCTATATAGCCCGCGAAGGCTGGCTCGGCGACGGGCCGGTCCATTCCGCATTCGCCAGCGTGAGGACAACGATGAGTGGCTCGACCCGCAGCAGCGCCGATCTCGACCCGCGCCGGCGCAAGATCCTGTTCCGCGCCTGGCATCGCGGCATGCGCGAGACCGATTTGATCATGGGCCGCTTCGCAGATGCGGAGATCGGCGGGCTGAGCGAGGCCGATCTCGACGAGTTCGAGCGGCTGATCGAGGTGCTCGACCGCGACCTGCTGAGCTGGATCACCGGCGAGGCGGAGGTGCCGGAGAACTACGACAGCGTGCTGTTCCGCCGGCTGAAGGCGTTCCACAACCACACCAAGCCGATCCATGTGTGAGGGCTTGGCCTGCTCCCTTCATTGTCATTCCGGGGCTTCGCGCAACGAAGAACCCGGAACCCACGACTGGGTGAGCGGCCAGGAACCACGCACCAGATGTTCCACTCAGTCGTGGGTTCCAGGTTCGCACCTGCGGCGCGCCCCGGAATGACAAGCCATAGTCAGAATTGAAGCGTCCCGATGAGCATTCCGCCTCCCGCCCAGATCGCCAAGCCGCAGCTCGAGCGCATCCTCGATGCGCTGCGCCGCGGCGACAAGCCGATGCTCTCCGGCGTGCCGGACGGTTTCGATTCCGTCGTGCTCGCCGACCTGACGCGCGCCCGCGCCAAGAAGGCGGAAGGGGCGGTGATGCTCGTCTTCGTCGCCCGCGACGGCCAGCGCCTGCAGGTGATCGAGAACGCGCTGCAATTCGTCGCGCCCGATCTCGAGGTGATGAGCTTCCCGGCCTGGGATTGTCAGCCCTATGACCGGGTCTCGCCGGCGCCCTCCATCGTCGCGCACCGGATGACGACGCTGTCGCGGCTCGCCAAGACCAAGTCGGGCGAGCGGCCGCGCCTCTTGTTGACCACCGTCAACGCCGCGCTCCAGCGCGTGCCGGCCTTCTCAAAGGTTGCTTCCGAGAGCTTCTCGGCGGCGCCGGGCAACATGGTCGACACCGAGGAGCTGGCACGCTGGCTCGACGTCAACGGATATCTTCGGACCTCGACCGTGCGCGAGACCGGCGAGTTCGCCGTGCGCGGCGGCATCGTCGATCTCTACCCGCCGGGCATGCCGGCACCCATCCGGCTCGATTTCTTCGGCGACACGCTGGAATCGATCCGCACCTTCGATCCGGAGACGCAGCGCACCACCGGGCAATTGCGGGGCCTGGACCTCGTGCCGATGTCCGAGGCGCAGATGACGAGCGACTCGATCCGTCGCTTCCGCCAGTCCTATATCGCGACCTTCGGCACGCCGGGGCGCGACGACACGCTGTACGAGGCGGTGAGCGAGGGCAGGCGCCCGGCCGGCCTCGAGCACTGGCTGCCGCTGCTGGCCGAGAAGCTCGACACGCTCTTCACCTATCTGCCGGACGTACCGATCGTTCTCGATCATCATGTCGATGATGCGGTCGGCGAGCGCATCAGCCTGATCAAGGACTATTACGACGCCCGCAAGAGCGCGCTCGACCAGCCTTCGCCGGGCTCTATCCCCTACAAGCCGCTGCTGCCGGAGGCGCTCTATCTCTCGCCGGCCGATTGGCGCGGCATCGTCGGCGAGGCCGGTGTCGCCTCGCTGACCCCGTTCCAGCTGCCCGAGAGCGAGGGCAAGCTCGTCGTCGATCTCGGCGGCAAGCAGGGCCGCAGCTTCGCCGCCGAGCGCGCCGACAATTCCGGCAGCGTCTTCGACGCGGCCGTCGCGCATGTGAAGGCGCTGGAAGCCGATGGGCGGCGCGTCGTCCTCGCCGGCTGGTCGGAAGGCTCGCGCGAGCGCCTCGCCCATGTCCTCGCCGATCACGGCCTGAAGTCCGTGCAGATGACCGGCTCGCTGCGCGCCGCCTTCGACCTCAAGCCCGGCACTACGGCGCTGGCGGTCTGGGGCTTCGAGACCGGCTTCGAGGCCGGACGGCTCGCGGTCATCGGCGAGCAGGACATTCTCGGCGACCGGCTGGTGCGCCCGCGCCGCAAGACGCGCCGTCCGCAGGACTTCATCAACGAGCTCTCCTCGCTGACGCCCGGCGACATCGTCGTCCATGTCGACCACGGCATCGGCCGTTTCGTCGGCTTGCAGACGATCACGGCGGCCGGGGCGCCGCATGACTGCCTCGAAATCCACTATGCCGGCGACGCCAAGCTGTTTCTGCCGGCGGAGAATATCGAGCTGCTTTCGCGCTACGGCTCGGAGGACACCGAGGTCGTGCTCGACCGGCTCGGCGGTGGCGGTTGGCAGGCGCGCAAGGCCAAGCTGAAGCAGCGCATCCGCGAGATGGCGGGCAAGCTGATCCAGATCGCCGCGGCCCGGGCCCTCAAGGAGGCGCCGCGTCTCGTGCCGCAGGACGGGCTCTATGACGAGTTCTGCGCCCGTTTCCCCTATGAGGAGACCGAGGACCAGCAGAATACCATCGACGCCGTGCTCGACGATCTCGCCGCCGGCCGGCCGATGGACCGGCTGGTCTGCGGCGATGTCGGCTTCGGCAAGACGGAGGTCGCGCTGCGCGCCGCCTTCACGGCCGCGCTCGCCGGCAAGCAGGTCGCGGTGGTGGTGCCGACGACGCTGCTGGCGCGCCAGCATTATCGCAACTTCGCCGAGCGCTTCGCCGGGCTCCCGGTCAAGGTCGGCCAGGCCTCGCGCTTCGTGCCGGCGGCCGAACTCAAGGCGGTGAAGCAGGGTATCACCGACGGCACCATGGACATCACGGTCGGTACCCATGCACTGCTCGGCAAGGGCGTCGACTTCAAGGATCTCGGCCTCGTCATCGTCGACGAGGAGCAGCATTTCGGCGTCGCCCACAAGGAGAAGCTGAAGGAGCTGCGCGCCGAGGTGCACATGCTGACCTTGTCGGCGACGCCGATCCCGCGCACGCTCCAGCTCGCCATGACCGGGGTGCGCGAGCTCTCGATCATCGCGACGCCGCCGGTCGACCGGCTGGCCGTGCGCACCTTCGTCACGCCCTTCGACCCGCTGATCGTACGCGAGGCGCTGCTGCGCGAACGCTATCGCGGCGGGCGCTCATTCTATGTCGTGCCCCGGATCGAGGACATCGCCGAGGTCAAGGACTTCCTCGACAAGCAGGTGCCGGAGTGCAAGGTTGGCATCGCCCATGGCCAGATGGCGGCGGGCACGCTGGAAGACGTGATGACCGCCTTCTACGAGGGCCAGTACGACATCCTGCTCTCGACCACGATCGTCGAATCCGGGCTCGACATCCCGACCGCCAACACCCTGATCGTGCACCGCGCCGACATGTTCGGCCTTGCCCAGCTCTACCAGCTGCGTGGCCGCGTCGGCCGCTCGAAGATCCGGGCCTATGCGCTGTTCACCGTGCCGGCCAACCGCAAGCTCACCGACCAGGCCGACAAGCGTCTGAAGGTGCTGCAGTCGCTCGATACGCTGGGCGCCGGCTTCCAGCTCGCCAGCCACGACCTCGACATCCGGGGGGCCGGCAACCTGCTCGGCGACGAGCAGTCCGGCCATATCAAGGAGGTCGGCTACGAGCTCTACCAGCAGATGCTGGAAGAGGCGGTGGCGGCGCTCAAGGCCGGCGTCGAGATCGAAAGCGATGCGCACTGGTCGCCATCGATCCAGATCGGCGCACCGGTGATGATCCCCGAGCACTATATCAGCGATCTGACGCTGCGGCTGACGCTCTACAAGCGCCTCTCGACAATGGACGACGACGCCGAATTGCAACCCTTCGGTGCCGAGTTGGTCGACCGCTTCGGCCCGCTGCCGGAAGAGGTACAGCAACTGCTCGAGATCGTGGCGATCAAGGCGCTGTGCAAGCGCGCCAATGTCGAGAAGGTCGAGGCCGGGCCGAAGGGCATCATCATCGCCTTCCGCGACAATGAGTTCGCCAATCCGGAAGGGCTCGTCTCCTATGTCGCGAAGCAGGGTTCGCTCGCCAAGGTACGCCCGGACATGCGCGTCGTCTTCATCGACGATTTCGCGACGGCGGAGCAGCGGCTGAAGGGCACGCGCCGGCTGCTCACCGATCTCGCGCGCATCGCCGAACGCAAGAAGGCGGCATAGAGAGCGTTTTCGAGCAGTAGGCACCGGTTCGCGTGAAGAAGCCGCGCTAAGAGGCCGATGCTCGCGAGCGGCGACCAGCCCGTCGGTTCCCCGGCCGGCTGGTCAGGCTGTCTTGCGGCGCAAGACCCGGACCGTTCCGGGCGCCTGCGCGATGACATCGACGATCGCAATGTCCGGCCGCTCGATTGCGAGCGCGGCCGGGGGCTCGTTGCCGCGACGCACGAAGACGAGGCTGGAGAGCGCCTTGTGCCCACCCAGGCGCGAGCGGGCCAAGGCCGGCTCCATCGCCGCCGGAACGACGAGATGGACCATCCGGCCCCCCTCGAGGCAGGCATGCAGGTCCTCAAGCATGAACAGGCCGAGCGGCAGCAATTCGACGCCGGTCAGGAGCGCTATGCCCGGACCGGTCGCCAGCGCCGCAAGGTCGGCGCCGACCAGGGTTGTGATGATGCGCGACGAGGCGAGGGGCTTCAGCACGCGCGAGATTTCCAGCGCCTTGGCGAGGACGTCCTTCTCCTGAACCGCAAAGGGGCCACTGAAGTCGCCGTCGTCGACGACGCTGATCGCCGCGCGTGCTGTGGCGGCGACGGCCGGCTGGGCCGCGCCATGGCCGAGAAGCTGGTCGAGCGCCGCGACGCCGTCGGGCACATCGGTGCCGAAACCGCCGATGAACCGCATCCCGAAGGCCCTCGCGGCCACGTCGCGCAGCAGGAGCAGCGGCCGCAAGGTGCCGATCCGGCCGACGCCGAGCGCCATCACCGCGCCGGATCGCTCGATCATGCCGAGAAGCTCGGCCTCGTCGGCATGGGGCGGCAGCGGCATCGGCGACAAACCGGCGCGCAGGCAGGCGAGGATCGAGATCAGCGCCTCCGGTCCGAGCGGCGCGAGAATCGCGACACGCGCCGCCGGCTGCGGCCGTGCCAGGGTCAGAAGCCCTGCCAGCCGCTCGACCCGGGCATCGAGCTCGGCAAAGCCGAAGGCACCGGGAGCGACGCCGCTCCAGTCACGCCGGCCCGGCGGGTCGCGAAAGGCCGGCTCATAGCCTCGCTTGGCGGCGAGGGCCTTCAGCAGCTCGTCGAAATCGAGGCCCTCGACCAAAGCAGCGATGGAAATCTCATCCTGTTCAGGCCGCATGCGCCGGCCTCAATTCGCCGGCGCCGGCGCCGCGGGGACCCGGGCGAGCGTCTCGTTGGAGAAGAAATAGCGCGGCCGCCTCTGCGGCAGCAGAATATCGCGCGAGCGCGCCAGCCAGGTTTCCGGGAGGTAGTACAGCGGTACCGCATAGAAACCCGACAGCAGCAGCCGGTCGAGCGTGCGCACCGAGGCGACGAAGTCCTCGCGCGAGGTCGCGGCAAGAAGCCGCTGCAGGGTCGCGTCGACGGCTGGCGAGCGCACGCCGGCATAGTTCAGCGCGCCCTTGCGTCCGGCATTGGCCGAATGCCAGCGCCCGACCTGCTCATTGCCGGGCGAGGCGGAAGCCGGCCAGGTCCACTGGATCATGTCGAAATCGAAGGCGGAGAGGCGGCGCCAGTACTGAACGTCGTCGATCAGCCGGACGGATACGGCGATGCCGAGCCGGGAGAGCGACGAGGCATAGTTCAGTGCGAGGCGCTCCTGCGGCCGGTTGGTCACCGTGATCTCGAAGCCGAAGGGGGTATTGTCGCCGCGTTTGCGCAATTCGCCGTCGCGCAATTCGTAGCCGGCGGCCTCGAGCAGGTCGAGCGCGCGCCGTGCCTGATCGCGATCCCGGCCCGAGCCGTCGGTCGCCGAGGGGACCCAGGTTCCGGCCAGGATGTCCTGGCGCACGGCGCCCGGGAAGGCGGCGAGCAGCGCCTTCTCCCGTTCGTCCGCGGGGACGCCGAGCGCCGAGAGCTCGGAATCGGCGAAGAAGCTGCCGGCCCGCCGATAGACCCCGTAGAACAGGTTGCGATTGGCCCATTCGAAATCGAACAGGATCGCCAGTGCCTCGCGGACCCGGATATCGGCGAAGGCCGGCCGGCGGGTATTGAAGACCAGCCCGGTCATGCCCTTCGGCGTTTCGAAGCGCAGCGTATCGCGAACGATCCGGCCATCGCGCACCGCCGGCACATCATAGCCGGTCATCCAGCGCGTCGGGTCGCCTTCCAGGCGAACGTCATAAAGTCCTGCCTTAAAGGCCTCGAACAAGGCGTTTGAATCACGATAGAAATCGTATCGGATCTCATCGGCGTTGAAGAGCCCTCGGGTGAGGGGATGCTTTTCGGCCCAGAAATCCTTGCGGCGCTTCAGCACCAGCATCTCGCCGGGCTTGACCTCCTCGACCCGGTAGGGACCGGAGCCGAGTGCCGGCTTGAAGCTGGTTTCGCCGAATTTCTCCGGATCGGTCGCATGCTTGGCGAAGATCGGCATGGTGCCGATGATGAGCGGCAATTCCCGGTTGGATCCGTCGCCGAGCTCGAAGACGATCGTGCTGGGCGAGGGCGCTTCGGCCTTCGTCACTTTGGCGAGGCTGGAGCGGTGGAACGGCTTGCCCTTGGTCTTCAGCATCTCATAGGTGAACAGGACATCCGCTGCCGTCACCGGCTGCCCGTCCGAGAAACGTGCCCGGGGATCGATCTCGAAGAGCAGGCGCGTGCGCTCGGGGTTGAGCTCGACTCGGCTGGCAAGCAGGCCATAGGCGGTGAAGGGCTCATCGGCCGAGCGGAAGAGCAGGCTCTGCTGGACATAGCGCGGCACGGCATCCGGCGCGACGCCGAGCACCACCAGCGGATTCAGGCTGTCGAAGGTGCCCTGCTGGCCGAAGATGATTCGGCCGCCCTTGGGGGCCGCTGGGTCGGCATAGGGCAGATGCGCAAAGCCCTTAGGTAAAGCGGGCTCGCCATGCATGGCGATGGCATGGTCGCTTGCCGCCGCGGCGGCGCGCGGCGCCATCGAGAACAGCGCGATCGAGACCACGCCCGCGAGGACGAGTCCGAAAACGCTGCGCTGGCGCGCGGATGCGACGATATTCCGGAACATGAGCGGCCCTGATTCCCTGCCGGACCATAGCATGCGGGCCAAGCCGAAGATGAGGTGCAAATCATCGGGAGAAACTTACGCTGCGGCGGCTGTTCGGGCTGGAAACCGGTGGCAGAACTCGCTAGACGCAAGCTGAGGCGTCATTCTAACGCCTTAATCGCGCTTGATGTGCTCATGCCCCTCCCGGCTCCGGCACCATGCCGGTTGAGCTTTCGGTGTTGCGCGCGGCCAGTTGGTGGCGCTTCCCCAGTTTGCACGTTCGAGGAACTTCAGATGTCCGCTTCGTCTTGCCTGCCCCTGCACCAGGGCGCCACCGCGAAGAGCACGATCCGCGGCCTCGCGCTCGTGCTGGGCGCGGCCGTCGCTCTCGCCCCCTTCTCCGCCCTTGCCCAGGCGCAGCGTCCTGCCGCCAAGCCGCCGGCGGCTCAGCAGCAACAGCAGCCGGCCCAGGGCCAGGCCGCCCAGAACGGCCCGACCGTCGTGCAGGTCAAGCCCGAGCCCTCGCAGACGACCTGGACCAAGGTCTGCGGCAAGGACCCGGCCGCCAACAAGGAAATCTGCTACACCACCCGTGACTTCGTCTCGGATCAGGGCCAGCCGGTGCTCGCCGTCGCCGTGTATGACGTCAAGGGCGACCCGAACAAGATCGTGCGCTTCCTGATGCCGCTCGGCCTGCTGATCCAGCCCGGCATCCGCTTCGGCGTCGACACCGCCCAGCCGAGCCCGGGCCGCTTCGCGATCTGCTTCCCGAATGGCTGCTTCGCCGAGGCGCAGGTCAAGGACGATTTCCTCAACCAGATGAAGAAGGGCTCGAATCTCAACATCAGCGTCCAGAACCAGGGCGCTCGCGAGGTTTCGTTCTCGATCCCGCTGACGGATTTCGCCAAGGGCTTCGACGGCGCGCCGATCGATCCCAAGGTGCTCGAGGAGCAGCAGAAGCAGCTGCAGGACGAGCTGGCCAAGCGCCAGGACGAGCTGCGCAAGCGCCTCGGTGGCAGCGGCGCCAGCGCGGCTCCGGGCACCCCCGGTGCGCCGGCGGCCCCGGGCGCCGGGACCATGCCCGCGCCCGGCGCGACCCCGGCCCCGAAGCCCTGATCGCGCATCACGCGCTCAATTCCGACGCCGGACCGAAAGGTCCGGCGTTTTTTTCGTTCCGGGGATGGACGACGCGGGCTCAGTCCCGGCCGGCGCGCTCGGCCAGCTTGACCTGCTGCCAGAGCGCCTCCAGCTCGTCGAGCGAGGCCTCCGCGGGCTTGCGCCCATCCTCGGCCAGGCGCGCTTCGATTCCGGCGAAGCGCCGTTCGAACTTGGTGCTGGCCGCGGCGAGGCAGGCCTCCGGATCGACATCGACATGGCGGGCGAGATTGGCGACGACGAAGAGCAGGTCGCCGATCTCCTCGGCGATGGCGGCCTTGTCGTCGCCTTCCAGAGCTTCGGCGATCTCGTCGGTCTCCTCCCGGATCTTGTCGAGCACGAGCCGGGCATCCTTCCAGTCGAAGCCGACCGTCGAGGCTCTCGCCTGCAGCTTCCAGGCGCGGGTGAGAGCCGGCAGGGTGGTCGGAATCCCGGTCAGGACGCTTTGCTCCTCCGCCGGGGCGGGCAGCCCGGCCGCTTGCCGCGCCGCCGCCTTGTCGGCCCGCTCCTGCGCCTTGATCTGGCCCCAGAGCTGCTTGACCTCTGCCGGAGAGAGGTCGCGCGCATCGCCGAAGACATGCGGGTGACGCCGGATCAGCTTGCCGGTGATTGCCTCGACGACATCGGGAAAGGCGAAGGCGCCGGCTTCCTCCGCCATGCGGGCATGAAAGGCCACCTGGAGCAGGAGGTCGCCGAGCTCGTCCTTGAGATCGACGAGATCGCCACGGGCAATGGCGTCGGCGACTTCATGGGCCTCCTCGATCGTATACGGAGCGATCGAGGCGAAGTCCTGATCGAGATCCCAGGGGCAGCCGGTTCCCGGCGTGCGCAGGGCGGCCATGATCTCGATCAGGCGGGCGATATCGCGATCGGGCTTCAACGCTGCAATTCTCCTTGGGCTGCGCTACCGTCCTCCCATGATTCAAGTGACACCGTCCATTGCGATCGACGAGAGCCTGATCGAGGAGAGCTTCGTGCGCGCCTCGGGGCCGGGTGGGCAGAACGTCAACAAGGTCTCCTCGGCGGTCCAGTTGCGCTTCAATGCGGCGGCGGCCGATCTTCCGGACTATCTGCGCGAGAAGCTGCCGCGCGTCGCGGGGAAGCGCATGACCCAGGACGGCACCATCATCGTCGTGGCGCAGCGCTTTCGCGACCAGCAGCGCAATCGGCAGGACGCGCTCGAACGCCTGCTCGCGATCCTGCGCGAGGCAGCCGAGCGTCAGAAGACCCGCCGGCCGACCAGGGCGACCTATGGCTCGCAGCAGCGCAGGCTCGCATCCAAGGCGAAGCGCAGCCGCGACAAGAGCCTGCGCTCGGGCAAGCCTGGCGATGACTGAGCTTGAGGCCGGCGCGAGACGGGCAGGAAACGCGGGGCAGGGCCGGGCGCCGCGGCCGATCACTCCGACCTATCTTCAAAGAGCGGCGATGCACTACCTCCATCGCTATGCCGCCTCGTCGAGCCAGTTGCAGCGCGTTCTCGAACGCAAGGTCGAGCGCAGCTGCCGCCATCATGGCGGCGAACCGCGTGAATTTTCCGAGATGGTCGCGGAGGCGGTTGCGGCCTGCGTCAGGAGTGGTCTGGTCGACGACCAGCGCTTCGCCGAGGTGAGGGCGCAGACCCTTCGGCGCAAGGGGCGCTCGGCCCGGGCCGTCACGGCCGGGCTCGCGGCCAAGGGTATCGCGCGCGAGATCGTCGCGGCCGCCCTGCCCGACAGCGAGGAGGACGAGCTTGCCGCAGCGCGCATCGCCGCAAGGCGTAAGCGGCTCGGCCCCTGGAGCCGCCCAGGCTCGGAACCGGATCGCCAGAAGCAGCTTGCCGCACTGGCGCGCGCCGGCTTCAGCATGAAAACCGCCCGCGCCGTGATCGACGGCGCGGGCGACATCTAGGCCCGTATCGGCCTTGTCTTGAAGCGCTCAGTCCGGCTTGACGTTGGCGTCGGCGACGACCTTGCCCCAGCGCTCGACCTCGGACTTCACGAAGCTACCAAAGGCCGCGCCGTAGAGATTCGGGGTTTCCGAGCCGTTCTTCTTCCAGGCTTCGCTGACCATCGGTGCCGCGAGCGCCTTCTTCACCTCCGCCGTCATCTTCTCGACGACCTCCGGCGGCGTGTTCTTCGGCGCCCACATCGCATACCAGGTCGAAACCTCGTAGCCGGGCAGGCCGGCCTCAGCCGCGGTCGGCACGTCGGGGAAGGCGGCGGTGCGCTTGGGCGCGGCGACGGCCAGCGCCCGGAGCTTGCCGCCGGCGATCTGCGCTGCCGAGGAGCCGAGCCCGTCGAAGGCAAGATCGACCTGGCCCGCGACCAAGTCCTGCATCAGCGGGCCGGCACCGCGATAAGGCACATGGGTGAAATTGGCCTTCGACATCAGCTTGAACAGTTCACCGGCGAGGTGATGCGTCGTGCCGTTGCCGGCCGAGCCGTAATTGAGCTTGTCCGGGTTCTTCCGGCCGAACTCGATCAGCTCCGCCAGCGTCTTGGCCTCGACCTTGCCGGGGTGGACGACCACGACCTGTGGCGGCTGCGCGATGATACCGATCGGGATGAAGTCGGTCTGGATGTTGTAGTCGAGCTTGGGATAAAGCGCCGGCGCGATGGCGTGGTGGGCCGCGCCGATGAAGAAGGTGTAGCCGTCGCCCGCCGCCTTGGATGCGGCCGAGGCGCCGACCGTGCCGCCGGCGCCGCCGCGATTGTCGATCAGGATGCGCTGTCCGAGCTGCTGCTCGAGCTGCGCGGCCAGCGGCCGGGCGAAGGCGTCCGTGCCGCCGCCGGCCGGGAAAGGTACGATGAAGCTGACCGGCTTCTGCGGCCAGGCCTGAGCCTGTACCGGCGCCGAGGGCACGAGCTGGACGAGGGCGGCGAGCGCGATCGCGCCGAGCCAACCGGATTTGAGCATTCTGATCCTCCCCAATGGAACGCGGGAGAGGCTCTTTCCGGCCTCGTGCCCGCCTGCAAGCCCGGCAATGGCGGCCGGGCGTTCGCGAGGATTAGGACATCACTGCTGACGAATGGCAAGAGAGCGCCGCCGCGGTTCCGCGACCGCCAGTTCGTCCCAAATCGGGGCTTCAGATCAGGGTGGGCGGCTCGTAGCAGGTGATCGGCGGAAGCTCGCTCTCATGGCGCTCGATCTCGACCAGGCAGGAATGGGCGATCGTCGCCTGTCCGAGCCTGGACGAGCCGCGATCCTGGGTCAGCACGTTCGGATTGCCGTGCTTGTCGAGCGAGCCGACGAGGCCTGGTTCGAGTGGGTCGTACCAGGCGCCCGTCGCCATCTGCACGACGCCTTGCATCACCGCATCGCAGACGACGATGCCGGCGAGACAGGCCCCGCGGTCGTTGAAGACACGCACGATGTCGCCGTCCGACAGACCACGCAAGCGCGCATCCTCGGGATGGATGCGCAGCGGCTCGCGACCGGCGATCTTGGTCGAACGGGACAGTGCGCCATTATCGTACTGGCTGTGCAGCTTGCTCGCCGGCTGGTTCGAGATGAGATGCAGCGGGAAGCGCTCGGCGAGCGCTGCGCCGAGCCACTCGCGCGGCACGAGCCAGCTCGGATGGCCCGGACAATCGTCATAGCCGAAGCCTGCGATCCTCTCCGAGAACAGCTCGATACGGCCGGAAGGTGTCTTCAGCGGCTGGGCTTGCGGATCGGCGACGAATTCGGCCAGCAGCGGCTTTTGATCCTGCGGCTCGGGGAGGGTGACGATGCCGGCCTGCCAGAAGCTCTCGAAATCCGGCAGTTCCATGCCGTATTCGGCGACGCGCTGGCGCGCCACGGTATAGAAATGCCGGATCCAGCCCTCCTCGTCGCGGCCTTCGGTGAAGGTCTCGCGCGCGCCGAGCAGGCCGGCGAGATCGGCGAAGATCTCGTAATCGCTGCGCGCTTCGCCGATCGGTGCGCTGATCGGGTGGCAGGCGGCGATCATTCGGTCGCGGGCCGAGCTCGCAATGTCGTTGCGCTCCATGGCGGTGCTGGCCGGCAGCACGATGTCGGCATGGCGGGCCGTCGCATTCCACCAGGATTCGTGGACGATCACCGTCTCAGGCCGGCGCCAGGCCGCGATCAGCCGGTTGATGTCCTGGTGATGATGGAACGGATTGCCGCCGGCCCAGTAGATCAGCCGGATATCGGGATAGCGCCGCTTCTCGCCGTTGAAGTCATAGGGCGCCCCCGGATGCAGCAGCGCATCGGCGATCCGCGCGACCGGAATCGAGTCGGCGATGGCGTTGCTGCCTTGCGGCAGGGTCGGCCAGGAGAACGGATAGACCGGATTGCCGACGCCGTTCGCCGAGGCGTAGCCGAAGCCGAAGCCGCCGCCGGGCAAGCCGATCTGGCCGATCATCGCGGCGAGTGCGATCGCCATCCAATAGGGCTGCTCGCCATGCTCGGCCCGCTGCAGCGACCAGGACATCATGATCATGGTGCGGCGCCGGACCATCTCGCGCGCCAGCGCCCGCATCGTTTCGGCCGGAACGCCGGAAATCGCCTGCGCCCATTCGGGGGTCTTGGGCACGCCATCGTCGGCGCCGGTAACATAGCCGGCAAATCGTTCGAAACCGGTCGTGCAGCGCGCCAGGAATGTCTGGTCGTGCAGGCCTTCTTCGATCAGCGTGTGAGCGAGCGCGAGCATCAGCGCGACATCGGTGTTGGGCCGCGGCGCGATCCATCTGGCATCGAGCTCCGCCATGGCGTCGTCGCGGATCGGGCTGATGCAGACGAAGGAGGCCCCCTGATCGCGACAGGCGGTCAGGCCCTCGCGCAGCAGATGACGGCTGATGCCGCCTGAGCCGACCTGCGCGTTCTTGTGCGGGGTGCCGCCGAACATCACGATCAGTTCGGCATGGCCGGCAAGCTGGCCCCAGCTCGTGTGCCCGGCGTCGAGGCCGCGCTTGTCGCCGAGCACATGCGGCAGGATCGCGTCGGCCGCGGCGAAGCTGTAGTTCGAGATCGAGCGGACATAGCCGCCGACCGCGTTCAGGAAGCGATGCACCTGGCTCTGGGCGTGATGGAAGCGGCCGGCGCTCGACCAGCCATAGGAGCCGCCGAAGATCGCGCCATTGCCATGGCTTTCGCGCACCCGCCCGATCTCGCGCGCCACGAGATCGAGTGCCTGCGGCCAGTCGATCTCGACGAAGGGCTCAGCCCCGCGTCCGGCGCCGCCGGCGGTAGCGCCCTTTTCGAGGAAGGAAGCGCGCACCGAGGGCCGCCTGATCCGGCAGCCATCGTCCAGCGCACCGATCATCGAGGCGCCGAGCGGGGAGGGATCGGGATCGTGCTCATAGGGCTCGAGCGCGACGGCTGCCCCATCCTGCATCCGCGCCCGGTAGACGCCCCAATGGGTGGTGACGGTCGGCTGCTCGGGCGTGATCAGCATGGCATTGCCTTGTTCTCCGTCAGAGGGTGGCGCTCATGCCGAGCTTGCCGGGGTTCATGATCCCGTGCGGGTCGAGCGCCAGCTTAAGCGCCCCCATGACCTCGATGCCATTGCCGTGCTCGCGCCGCAGATATTTCAGCTTGCCGAGCCCGACGCCATGCTCGCCGCTGGCGGTCCCGCCGGATTCCAGGGCGCGCATCACGACGTTCTCGGCCAGGCGCTTGGCCTCGGCCACTTCCTCCTCGGCATCGGGCAAGACGAGATAGGAGACGTGGAAGTTCCCGTCGCCGACATGGCCGTTGATCTTGAACTTCAGGAAGGAGGCGTCGCCATCGGCCCGGGCCGCGGTCATGTTGTCCGCCAGTGCCGAGATCGGCACGCAGGCGTCGGTCACGAACATCGCCGCACCCGGACGCATGGCGCGCGTCGCCGGATTGGAATCATGGCGGGCCTTCCACAGGCGTTCGCGATCCTCGCGTTGCGTGGCCCACTGGAAGCCGCGTCCGCCATTCTCGGCCGCGAGCGCCTCGACGATTTCGGCCTGCTCGCGGATGCCGGCCTCGGTGCCGTGGAATTCGAGGAACAGGGTCGGCGCGACCGCAAGGCTCATCTTGGAGTAATGGTTCGAGGCCGCGATCGCGATATCGTCGAGGAACTCGATGCGGGCGATCGGCACGCCGCTCTGGATCGTGGCGATACAGGTGTCGACAGCGCCCTTCAGACTGTCGAAGGGGCAGACCGCCGCCGAGATCGCGGCCGGCACCGGATGCAGCCGAAGCGTGATCTTGGTCAGCACGCCCAGCGTTCCCTCGGCGCCGACGAAGAGCTTGGTCAGGTCGTAGCCCATCGAGGATTTGCGCGCCCGGCTGCCGGTGCGCAGCAATTCGCCGTTCGGCAGCACCACTTCGAGCGCCAGCACGTTCTCGCGCATGGTGCCGTAGCGCACCGCATTGGTGCCGCTTGCGCGGGTCGAGGCCATGCCGCCGATCGAGGCGTCGGCGCCCGGATCGACCGGGAAGGTCAGCCCCGTCGCGCGCAGATGCTCATTGAGGGCCTTGCGCGTCACGCCGGGCTCGACCACCACGTCGAAATCGCTCTCATGCACGGCGAGGACGCGGTTCATCCGCGACATGTCGAGGCTGACGCCCCCGGCGACGGCGAGAATCTGGCCCTCCATCGAGCTGCCGACGCCATAGGGCACGATCGGTACGCGCGCCGCCGCGCAGGCCGCGACGACGCGCTGCACTTCGGCGGTCGACTGCACGAAAACCACCGCATCCGGCAGCATGGTCGGCAGATAGGAAAGATCCTCGCCATGGTGTCGGCGGACCGCCTCGGCGGTCGAGATCCGCTCGCCGAAATGCGCGCGCAGGGTTTCGACGACGGCCGCCGTATCGCCATAGCTCATGATCGCAATCCATCTGTCTGCAGGTCCGCCCCCGGCATGCGCGTGGCATCGGGGGCGGGTTCAGTCGGAAAGTCGCTCACTCGAGCGAGGCGTCGATCGGCACGCGGTAGCCGTTGACCAGGCGGTTCGTCTCGTTGGCCATGCCGACCACCGCCATCACCTCGCCGAACATCGCGTCGGTCATTCCGGCCTTGCGGGCGGCGGCGGTGTGGCTGGCGATGCAGTAGCCGCAGCCATTGCTGGTGCTGACCGCGAGATAGATCATCTCCTTGACCAGCGGGTCGAGCGCGCCTGGCGCCATCACCTCCTTCACGCTCTCCCAGGTACGCCGCAGACCAACGGGATCATGTGCGAGGTACTTCCAGAAGTTGTTGACGTCCTTGAGGTTCCGGGAGGTCTTGATGTCGTCGTAGACGGCGCGGACCGCAGGCGGCGCGTCGGCATATTCGATCGGCTTCAATCGGCTCATCTTGATGTCTCCGGTATGGTCGTTCGAGGTTCGGCAAAATCGCTGCGAACGCCGTCAGATGTTGAGCTCGATACCCTTCTTGCGGAGCAGCTCGCTCAGATTGAGCATGTCCCAGGTCGTCTTGCCCTGGAGCAGCTCGCGGCGGAAACGGGCTTCCTTCTCCTCGCGGGTCTTGGACGCCGCGGCGATGGCGGCGATCTCCGCCTTCGGCACGATGCAGACGCCGTCATCGTCGCCGATCACGAGGTCACCGGGCTCGACCAGCATGCCGCCGGCAACGATCGGCTTGTTCAGTGCGCCGAGCGTTTCCTTCACCGAGCCCTTGATCGACAAGGCGCGCGCGAAGACCGGGAAGCCGATCTCGGCGATGGTCGCGCCGTCGCGCACGCCGCCGTCGACGACGAGGCCGGCAATGCCCTTGCCCATGGCGCAGCTGGCCATCACGTCGCCGAACAGGCCCTGCTCGGTGAAGCCGGCCGAGGCGCAGACGATGACGTCGCCTGCCTTCGCCATCTTCAGCGCCGCGTGCAAGGTGAGGTTGTCGCCGGGCGGGCAGACGCAGGTGAAGGCCGGCCCCAGCACCTTCATGCCGCGCCGGACGGGCTTGATGCTGGAATCGAGCGCGCCGCGGCGTTCCATGGCTTCATGGGCCGTGGCCGAGGCGACCGAAGCATAGGCTTCGCGATAGTTGAATTCGGTCATGATCTTTATCCGATGAAGGAGGGTCAGCGGGTGACGTTGGCTACGCCCCAGACGTAGTTCTTCCGGGGGAATTCTTCCCAGTACTGGCGCATGTCCTTGTGCGGGAAATCCTTGTATGGCCGCTTGCGCATGCGCTCGACATCGATGTCGACGCCGAGGCCCGGCGCGGTCGGCAGGTCGATCCAGCCATCCTCGACCTTCAGCCCGGGCGAGCCGATCTCGTCGCAGGCCTCGTTGAGGTTGATGAAGCACTCGGCGATCAGGAAGTTCGGGATCACCGCCGAGAAATGTACCGTCGCGGCGAGCCCGACGATGGTGCTGTTGTAGTTGTGCGGGCTGATCGCGATCGCGTGCGGCTGGGCCATCGCTGCGATGTCGAGCATCTGCTGAAGGCCGCCAACGGCGCAGATGTCGGGGTTGAGGATATCGGCCGCGCGCTTCTCGAAGACCCGGGCGAAATCCTCCTTGGTATAGAGGGTTTCGCCGGTCACGACGGGCGTCGAGATCGCGCGGCGGACTTCCGCGACGAGGTCGAGATTGTCGGAGAGGCAGGGCTCCTCATAGCAGAAGATGCCGTATTCCTCGAGCCGCTTGGCGACGCGGATGGAATGATGCGGCGCGACGCGGCGGTGCGCGTCGATCAGCAGGTCCATGTCGGGGCCTAGCGCCTCGCGCATCGCCTTGACGTTGGCGACGGCGTAATCCTCCTCCTCGCGCGTGATGAAGGTTCGCCACGGCCCGGGGAACGGGTCCCATTTCAGCGCCGTATAGCCCATCTCTTTGACCTGGAGCGCCCGCTCCACCGTCGACTCGATATCGGTGACGCCGTACCACCAGCCATTGGCGTAGACGCGGACCTTCTCGCGCGAGGCGCCGCCGAGCAGGTTGTAGAGTGGCTGTCCGGCCTTCTTGCCGACGATGTCCCACATCGCCAGCTCGATCGCGCTCCAGGCGCAGAAGAAGTCGACCGAGGAGCGCCTGATGGCGAAGTCGTCGAACATCACCTGTGCGGTGTGGCGGATATTGTGCGGGCTGCGCCCGATCACATAGGGCGCCATGGCGCGGATATAGTCGTCGACGACCTTCTCCTTCTTCACGCCGACATAGGATTCGCCCCAGCCATAGAGGCCGTCATCGGTCTCGATGCGGCAGAACAGCAGGTTCTTGCCGCTGCCGGGGTGGAAGAAGAAGGTTTCGATACGCGCGATCTTCATCGCCAGCTCCGGAATTGGGCTCAGGGCCGCAGGATGGTCTGGCCGGTGGTGGCCCGGCTTTCGAGGGCTGTCTGGGCAGCCGCTGCCTCCTTCAGGGCGAAGACCTGGTCGATCTCCGCCTTGATCACGCCGCGGCGCATCGCCTCGAACAGGTTGCTCGACATCGCCTCGAGCCGGGCCCGGTCCTTGATGAAGGGGAAGATCGAGGGGCGCGACAGCGTCGCGCATTTCGGTGCGAGGCCGGCGATGGCGAAGGGCGGAACCGGCCCCGAGGCATTGCCGTAGCTGACGATGTGGCCGAACTCGGCGACCGCGGCGAGCGAGGCCTCGAAGGTATCCTTGCCGACGCCGTCATAGACGCAGTGGCAGCCGCGGCCGCCGGTCAACTCCTGCACCCGGGCCGCGACATCCTCGCGGCTGGTGACGATGACATGGTCGGCGCCGGCGGCGCGGGCCTTGGCCGCCTTTTCGTCGCTGGAGGCGGCGCCGATCACCAGGCAGCCGAGCGATTTTGCCCAGGCGGCGAGCAGCAGGCCGACACCGCCGGCGACGGCATGGATCAGCACGGCGTCGCCGGCCTTTGCCTGCGTCATCCGGAAGAGCAGCATCTCGGCCGTCATGCCCTTGAGCATCAGCGCGGCGGCCTGATCGTCGGAGATGTCGCCCGGCAACTTGACCAGGGCCGCAGCGTTCATGACGCGGCGCTCGACATAGGCGCCGGGAGCGCCGGTGACATAGGCCACCCGGTCGCCGGCGCTGAGGCCGGTGACGCCGGGGCCGAGAGCCTCGACCACGCCGGCGGCTTCCATGCCGGGCGAGCAGGGCATCGTGCCCATCTTGTAGAGGCCGGTGCGAACATAGATGTCGATGAAGTTCAGCCCGACCGCCGTGTGGCGCAGCAGAACCTCGCCTTGGCCGGGCTTGCCGGGGTCGAGATCGACCCATTCGAGCACGTCCGGCCCGCCATGCTGGCGCAGGATGATTGCCCCGCTCATGTCTTGTCCTTCATTTTATTCATCTTGAATCGGGCTGCCGGCTGCCGGCTGCCGGCATCCGGGAGATCGCGTGTCGTCAGACGGGCGAGGCCTGCCCCTTGCGGGTCAGCAATTCGCCGAGCTTGTAGACGTCCCAGGGCGTCTCGCCGGAAGCGAAGCGCTGCTTTGCGGCGGCCTCCTTCTCAGCCCGCAGCTTGCAGGCCGCGAGCACGGCATCGACGGTCTCGAACGGCACCACGACCAGCCCGTCGGCGTCGCCGATGATCACGTCGCCGGGGCGCACCAGCACGCCGCCGAGGACGATCGGCTCGTTCAGCGAGCCCAGCGTCTCCTTGATCGTGCCCTTGATGCAGATGCCGCCTGCGAAGACCGGAAAGCCGACCTCGCAGATCGTCGCGGAGTCGCGCACGCCGCCATCGGTGACGAGGCCCGCGAGCTTGGCGCCGACGGCGCAGCTCGACATCACGTCGCCGAACATGCCCTGCTCGGTGCAGCCATGCGCGTCGCAGACCAGGACGTCGCCCGGCTTCGCCATCTTGAGGGCGGCATGCAGCGTGAGATTGTCATTGGGCGGGCATTCGCAGGTGAAGGCGGTGCCGGCGACCGTCATCGCCTCGTCGACCGGCTTGATGCCGGAGGCGAAGGCGCCGCGGCGGCCCTGCGCCTCGAAGACGGTGGCGGAGCCATAGGCGAGCAGGGCCTGGCAGGTCTCGGGCGAAATGCGCGGGGGCAGGGGGGCTGTGGACATGGCGGCTCTCGTCAAAAACGTCAGGACTTGGCGGGGCGAGGCGCGGCAGCGAGGGCCGCGTCGAGAATGGTGAGCGCGGCGTCGAGCGAGGGCGGCTGACTGCCGCCACCGGCCGCGACGACGCCGCTGGCAGCGCTGCGCTCCATCAATTGGACGATGGCGTCGGTCATCAGCGGATCGAGGCCGGTCTCGGCGACGGCGGCGCGTGACATGCGCATCTCGTCGGCGCGGCGGCCGGCATGCGGAACATGCGAGCGCACCAGCATCGCGGCGGTGTCGAGGGCAGGGCGGGCATCGAGGAAGGCGCAGAAGCTCTGCAGCACCTCCGCCTCGACGCCCATGCGCCGCGCCGCGATCAGGGCCTCGACATAGAGCGCCTCCAGCCCCTTGGCGAGGACGCTGCGGACGATCTTGATGCCGGCAGCCGCGCCGAAGCGCTCGCCGACCGGTGAGATGTCCATGCCATAGGGCGCAAAGCGCTCGACGAACTGGTTGACCTCGGGCCCGGCCGCGACGATCGGCACGCGATTTCGCGAGGTCGGGGCGGAGCCGAGGATCGCGGCATCGACGAAGCGGCGCCCGGCGGCGGCGACATAGGCGCCGACCGCCGCCTTGTCGGTCGGCCCGAGCGAGGTCAGGTCGACATAGAGCGCATCGGGACTGACATGGCTCGCGCAGCTCTGGGCGACCGCCATCGAGGCCGAGGGCTGGACCAGCACGAACACGGTCTCGGCGCCGGAAAGTCCCTCGGGGCCATCGAGAAGCGTGACCCCGGCCTGCTCGGCCCGCTCGCGGATCCGTGTCCGGAACGGCTCCCGGTCGGCGGCGACATCGAAGGCGGCCATGCCGTCGAAACCCGCCTCGCGCAGTCCGCTGGCGATCGAGAAGGCCGCCTCGCCGAAGCCGACGAAGGCGAGCCGAAACCTGGGTGCTGAGGCGCTCACCATTTCTCGGGCGCCACGATCGCGGCCGTCTCGGCGGCCGACGCGCCGGTGCTGATCGCGTCGATCAGCGTCTTCTCCTTGGCGGCGACCTCCTCGGCCCGCGCTAGCACCTCGGCGGCGATGGAAAGCGGCACGACGATGACGCCGTCGGAATCGCCGAGCATCAGGTCGCCCGGCCGGATCTGGACGCCGGCGATCTCGACGATGCCGTTGAACTCCAGCAGTTCGAAACGGTGCTTGCCGGTGCGCGGCGTCGCCCCACGCGCCCAGACCGGCAGGCCCATGCGGCGCATTGCGTCGGTATCGCGCACGCAGCCGTCGACGACGACGCCGGCAAAGCCGTGCGCGGCGACGGCTGTCGCCATGATGCCGCCGATATTGGAAGCCGCCGGGCAGGCGCTGCCGTCGATCACCATCACGTCGCCGCGCTGCGACAGCGTCACCGCGTCGAGCGCACCGAGGCGAGGGGAGGTCTTGTTGGCGATGTTGTAGCCGCTGGTCAGCCGGGCGGCGCCGTGCTTGACCGTGACGGCGGGGCCGACCATGCGCTGGCCCGGCGCGATCGGCGGCAGGGCCGTCGTCGGGATCGCCGAGTCGACGCCGTACTCGTCGAGGATGTCGGCGATGGCGGAGGTCAGGTCGGGCAGTTGCCGGAAGCGCGCCACCAGATCCGCCGACGGACGCTCGAATGCGACGGCGCGGATCCGCTCGACCGGGATCGTTCCGAGGAGCCGGCCCTCATAGGCGGCGAGCTGTTTTTCGATGCTGGTTGTCATGCCGCTGAACGCGCCTCGTACCGATTGCTCGATTCAATGGCATGCGCTTCGCATGCCATAAAGCGAATTAAATTCAGTTTCATCGATCGCAAAATCGCATCATTCATGCTCGGCCTTCCTGAGTGGCAAGAGTCGGTGTTTCTCGTATTTGTCTCGCCAGGATCGGCAATTCTCAGCTGGATCGATCCAGATCGAAAAAGCGACCAAATTTGACTTGAGTGATTGCTTTTTCTATTCGGTCGATGGACCGGCGAAAGGGGCCAGCCATGTTGACCTTCAAGCAGATCGAAGCCGCCTACTGGATCAGCAAGCTCGGCAGCTTCCATGCCGCGGCGAAACGGCTCAACACGACCCAGTCGACCGTCTCCAAGCGCATCGCCGAGCTCGAGAAATACCTCTCGATCGAGATCTTCGACCGCAGCAACAAGACGACGCAGCTCACCATCAAGGGGCGCGAGCTGATCGACGATTTCGTCCAGATGCTCGATCTGCAGCAGAACGTCGTGCGCCGCGTCGGCAGTGACGTCTCCTATGCCGGGCGCTTCCGCTTCGGCGTGACCGAGATGGTCGCCCTGACCTGGCTCCCGGCCCTGATCGCCGGCATCAAGCAGCTCTATCCGGACATCATCCTCGAACCGAAGATCGATCTGACCGTCAATCTGCGCCAGCAGATGGTCACGCATCGGCTCGACATGATCATCTGCCCGGCGCCAAAGACCGACAACAGCTTCCCGACGGTGCCGCTCGACTTCCTGGAATCGGAGTGGATGTGCAGCCCCTCGCTGGTGGGAGCGAAGGGCGTCGTGCCGATCGAGCGCCTGATGGAGCTGCCGCTGCTGACCTATGCCGAGGGCTCGCTGCTGCATCTCAACCTGCTGCAGGCGCTGGCGGCGATCGACATCAAGCCGCAGAACACCATCACCTGCAACAGCATGATCGCGCTGGCGGAAATGGCGAGCGCCGGGCTCGGCATCACCTATCTGCCGACCGGCTACTTTTCCGCCTATCGCCAGGAGGGCTATCTCAGGCCAGTGCGGACCAATCTCGTCCTGCCGCCGCTCGAATACCTCGCCGTTCATCGCAACGACGCCGTCAGCCGCAGGATCGCGCAGCTGGCGCGCGAGACCTGCGATTTCGGGATCCCGCGCTGGCGCCGGCCGGAGGAGGCCAGCGCGGCCCGCGAGGCGTCCTGAGCGGGCATGCTCAGCGCACCTTGTATTTGCGCACCGCATCCTGGAGCGTCGCGCCGGTGCGCATGAAGCCCTGCATCTCCTCCTCGACCTCGACGAGCTCATGTGCCTTGGCGGCGATCGCGCCGGCCTGGGCCGGGTCGATGACGATGACGCCATCGGCATCGCCGACGATGATGTCGCCGGGGCGGATCAGCACGCCGGCGCAGATCACCGGCTCGTTGCGGATCGCGGTCGCAAAGCGGAAGTGACCGGCGCGCGGCGAGGTGCCTTGCGCGAAGATCGTCATGCCGAGCGGACCCATCTCTTCGAGATCGCGGATCGCGCCGTCGGTGATCAGGCCGAGCGCCCCGACCGCGGCCGCCCGCGTCGCCATGTTGCCACCCCAGTTGGCATGGGTGGCGATGCCCTGCGTCGCGATCACCATGATCGAGCCGGGACCACAGCTGTCGATCACCTCCTGGATCGCCAGCGAGAATTCGGGCTTGATCTCTTGCTGGCCGCCATTGGAGGGCAGGGGGACGCGCCCGATCGTCCGGGCGCGTCCGAGAATGCGCTTGCCGACGAGCAGGCGCACGGACGGGCCGAGCGCCGTATCCTTGAGCCCGAGCGCGAACATCGCGTCGGACAGGGTCGAGACCTGCAGGTGCTCGAACTGGGAGAGCTCGGGATCGTTGGCGGGGGTGGCTGAGGACATGATCGTCTCCTGGGCATCGGAGCCCGGCCGGCTCCGGGGCGGGCATTCGGTGAAGGGGTGGGGCCGTCTCGGCCGGACTATTGCGGCTTGAGGCCGGCGGTTTCGGCGGCCGCCTTCCATTTGATCAGCTCGGAGCCGACGCGCTTGCGCAGCGCCTCCGGCGTGTCGGGCGCGGGCAGGAAGCCGATCTCATAGAGGCGCGCACGCAGGGCAGGGCTCGCCACGGCGTCGCTGAAGGCCTTGCCGAGTTTCTCGACGATCGGCTTCGGGGTTCCGGCCGGCGCGAAGACGCCGCTCCAGGAATAGGCTTCGACCGGGGTGCCGGCCTCCGCCATGGTCGGCAGGTCCGGCGCGTTCGCGGCGCGTGTCCCGGCGGCGATCGCCAGGCGGCGCAAGCTGCCATCGGCGATATAGGGCTCGGTCGCGGCGAAGGTGTCGAACATGAAGGTCAGCCGGCCGCCAAGCAATTCGGTGATCGCTGGCGCCGAGCCGCGGAAGGGCACATGGGCGGCCTCGACCCCGGCTGCCGTCTTGAACAGCTCGCCGGCGAGGTGGAGCGGTCCGCCGACGCCGGAGGAGCCATAATTGATCTTGCCGGGATTGGCCTTGAGATAAGCGACCAGCTCGGCCACGGTCTTCGCCGGCACATCGCGGTTCACCACCAGCACGAGCGGCACCTCGGCCAGCATCGCGACGGGCTCGAAGCTCGTCTGCGCGTCGAAGCCCAGCGACTTGTAGAGCGCCTGGTTCATGCCGTGGGTCGCAGCCGTGCCGAGCAGCAGCGTATAGCCATCCGGGGTCGCACGCGCGACGGCGCTCGCCGCGATATTGCCGGCGCCGCCGACGCGGTTGTCGATCACCAGCGATTGCTTGATCGCCTCCGAAACGCCCGGCGAGATCAGGCGCATGAAGATGTCCTGGCCACCACCGGCGGCGAAGGGCACGAGAATGGTGACGGGGCGGGCAGGGTAGTCCTGCGCCAGTGCCGGCGAATGCCCCAGTGCCGCGCAGGCGGCAGCGGCCATGCCGCCGAGGAAGGTTCTGCGGTCCACGATATCGGTCCTTTTCGAGCGTTGGACGGGGGGCGGCATCAGGTGCCGCCGCCGGATCAGTTCTGCATGCCCCAGCGCCGGATCGTGGCCGCCTCGATGCTCCGGAAGACCACCCCCTCGACGATCAGTCCGATGACGATCACCGTGAAGAGTCCGGCGAAGACATGCGCGGTTTCGAGCGCGTTGCGGTTCTGGAAAATGTACCAGCCGAGACCGGCCGAGCTGCCCGAGACGCCGAAGACCAGTTCGGCCGCGATCAGCGTGCGCCAGGCGAAGGCCCAGCCGATCTTGAGCCCGGCCAGGATCGAGGGAAACGCCGCCGGGATCAGGATGGAGAGCACCATGCGCAGGCCACCCAGCCCGTAATTGCGGCCGACCATGCGCTGCGTCTGACTCACCGAAAGGAAGCCGGTGAAGGCGTTGAGCGAGACCGCCCACAAGACCGAATGCACGATCACGAAGATCAGGCTCTCCAGGCCGAGGCCGAACCAGAGCAGCGCCAGCGGCAGGATCGCGATCGCCGGCAGCGGGTTGAACATCGCCGTCAGCGTCGCCAACAGGTCGGTGCCGATCCGCGTCGAGATCGCGATGGTCGTGAGCACGGCGGCGAGCAGCACGGCCGTGCCATAGCCGATCAGCAGCACGCGCACCGAATTGCCGACCGCCGAAAGCAGGACACCGCTCGACATGTCGGTCGTCCAGGCAACCAGCGTGTCGCTCAGCGAGGGAAACATCAGCGGGTTGTCGGCGAAGCGCGCATAGACCTCCCAGAGGATGCCGAGCGCGATCAGCACCATACCCCGACGCAGCGGCGTATGCGCCATGGCACGCTGCCAGAGCCCGACATCGCGGACGATCTCGCCGATAGCCGCGGCGTCGAGCGTCTGGTGCTCGATGCTCGGGCGTGCCGGCAGTTCCTTGAAGCGCGTCCGGCCGCGCATTGCGTGAATCGCCTCAGCCATCGACCTGCCTATCCATGTGCGATCTTCTCCTCGCCGAAGAGCATGCCGTTGATCTTGCGATTGAAGGCCATGAACTCCTCGCTGCCGGCGTCCTCCTGCTTGAAGGGCGTGGCATCGAGTTCGGCGCGGATCTGGCCGGGGTGAGGGGTCATCACCACGATCCGGCTGCCGATCACGATCGCCTCCTGGATCGAGTGCGTGACGAAGACCAGGGTGAAGCGGATCTCGTTCCAGAGCTCGAGCAGCTCATCCTGCATGCGCCGGCGCGTCAGCGCGTCGAGCGCCGCGAACGGCTCGTCCATCAGCAGGATCTCGGGCTCCATGGCGAGTGCCCGGGCGATGGCGACGCGCTGCTTCATGCCGCCCGATAGGGTGTGGGGGTGGCTGTCGGCGAATTTGGCGAGCCCGACCTTCTCGACCGCGCGCATGGCCCGGTCTCGCCATTCCGAGCGCGGAAAGCGCCCGGTCTTGCGCATCGGGAACATCACATTGCCGAGCACGGTCTGCCAGGGCAGGAGCTGGTCGAACTCCTGGAAGACCATCATCCGGTCGGCCGCCGGGCCGGTGATGCGCTTGCCGGCGAGGCTGATCTCGCCCTCGACCGGCGACAGGAAGCCGCCAATGCCCTTGAGCAGCGTCGATTTCCCGCAGCCGGACGGGCCGAGCAGGATGAAGCGGTCCTGCCGCTGCACGTCGAAGGAGACGCGGTAGGTCGCCGTGACGATCTGGCGGCGCGTCTGGTACTGGAGCGTCACGTCACGGACGCTCAGCAGGGGCGTCGCCGCCTGCTGAGCCGGCGCTTCCATCGGCTCGCGCATCATAGCAAGAGCCATCGCACTAGCTGCCGGAGCCCTGGTTGACGGGCGGGAAGAACACGTCCTGCCACTTGGCCGGCGCGGCTTTCAATTGCCCGAGCTTCACCATGAAATTGGCCGTGTCGATGATGCCGTTCGGCACGGTCGTGTATTCGTTCTTGTTGTTCTCGATGACCTTGAGCATCTCCTCGGCCGAAAGCTTGCTCGGCTCGGCGGCGGTGTAGATCTTGGCTGTTTCGGCGACCTCGCTCTGGATGAAGCGCCCAGCCTCGTCGAGCGCCGCGACCACTGCGGAAGACAGCTCCTTGTTCTCCTCGACGAACTTCCTGAGCACGCCGACCACGCCATTGGTCATGTTCGGCGGATTGTACTCCGTCGTCCGGCCGATGACGTGGACGTTCGGCTGCTGCGCCAGGAACTCGGCGAAGGGCGACAGCGCGAAATAGACCTGGACCGTATTGCCGGTGGTCAGCGCCGCGACCGCATCCGGATGGGGCAGGGAGACGATCTGCTTGTCGAAGCGCAGCGCCTCGCCTGGGCCGAAGATCTTCTCGGCGGCACGGCGCAGGATCAGCGCCTGCGAGCTCGTCGGGCCCGGCGTCGCGATCTTGTCGGTCGGGCGGATGTCCTTCAGCGACTTGATCGCCGGGTCGTTGGCGAAGATCGTGTAGACGCCCTTCCAATAGGCGCTGAGCCCGCCGAGATCGTAGGCGCGCCGGGTCTTCTCATGGGCGATCAGCAGGCCGAGCGTACCGAGCGCGCCGACCTGGATGTTGCCGCTGATCAGCCCCTCGGTGATCGCTGTCGGACCGCTCAGGCGCACGAAGTTGATCTTGGGATCGCGCACGCCCGCCTTCTCGGCCGCCTTGGTGAACAGGCCCTGCCGCTCGGCAACGATAAAATTCAGATAGGGCAGGCCATATTGGATCGCAAAAGTGATCGGCTTGGTTTGCGCCCAGACGGCCGGCGCGGGCAGGGCCAGCGTGGCCGCCGTTCCCGCTAACAGCTTGCGGCGATTAAGATTCATGACGTTTCAATCCCCATTGAGAAGGTCGATCTGTGCCGACTACTTAGATGGGGCTTTGCCCCTGGGACCAGCCTAAAACTGGAGAGCATGAAGTAAAGAGAACAATGTTCAGCTACGACAATCGCTTTTTGGAATTATCATCTACGCAGCGGGACAACTGGAGAGCATTGCTCTCGCGCCGTTTGGGCGATCATTGCGTCGGCCGCCGCCGGCCGCTCGAAAACGCCGAGTCGCCGGTGTTCGGCTCTGGCCGGGACCGAAGCGTGCCGGGAGTGGCAGCCGAGCAGCGCGTCAGCGAAAGACAACCCAAGATGGAATCGAGCTGTATCTGGACAGTTTCGATACGTGCGTTAAGCTGACCAAAGGGAAGGAATGAAAGGGCGGCAGATGATCAAGCTCAAGGACCCCGAGGGGAACGAGCGCGAATTCGATCCCGGCAGGATCGTACTGATCTTCTATTCGAAGTTTCTCAGCCCACCGAAGGCCAAGGGCAATACGGTCTACGATGGGGCAATTCGCAGCTTGCTCGCCAAGCCGGACGAAATCGTCGCGGCCGTCGGCAGCCATGCCAAGCTGATCCAATTGACCTTACCCGAAGGCGGGCTGGCTTCGGCCAAAGGTCCCGCCTGGTTCAATGTCGCGATGATCGACACCGTCACGCAAGGCAAGGCCGGCGCTGTCGTGAAGATGAAGCCCTAGCGCGGCGTGGTGCTCGTCAAGGAGAGCAAGCAGCAGGTGCTCGATCGCATCGAAGCTGCCGGCTGATGCGCGCTGCGGCTGGATGGAGCAGCCGGACATTCCCCAGTTTGTCAGCCTGCACCTCAATAGCCACGATTCGCATAAGACATATTATGGAACTTAAATCTGACCCATGGAGCTGCAGACGGCCGGTGCTTCCATGAAGCCGCCTCGTCAAACCGTCAGGGTCATGCCGTCATAGGCAGGTTCGACATTCGCCGGCAAACGCTTGGAAAGGCGTACATAATCGAAGTCGACATGCAGGTTGGTCAACACCGTCCGCCGCGGTGCCAGCGTCTCGATAGCACCGAGCGCCTGCTCCAGATTGAAATGGCTCGGATGCGGCGCATCGCGCAGGCAGTCGAGGATCAGCAGGTCCAGCCCGGCCATTGCCGCCATGGCCTCAGGCGGGATCGCGCTGACATCCGGCGCGTAGCCGATGCCGCCGAAGCGGAAGCCGAGCGCGTCGTAGCCCGGGCCGTGCTCGAGCCGGAACGGCAAGGCCTCGATCGCGCCGCCTGGCCCGTCGACGACCTGGATCTCGCCGGCCGTGAGCGGAGCCAGATCGAGGATCGGCGGATAGAGGCTGCCCGGCGGCGTCTCGAACAGATAGGCGAACCGTGAGCGCAGCGTCGCGCCGGTCACCGCGTCGGCATGGACCGGAATGCGCTTGCGCATGTGCAGGACGAGTGCCCTGAGATCGTCGATGCCATGCGTGTGGTCGGCATGGTCATGGCTGAACAGCACGGTATCGAGCCGGGTTACGCCGGCGTCGATCAGCTGCTCGCGCAGATCCGGCGTGGTGTCGACCAGCACGCTCGTCGTGCCTCCGGCGCCTTGGCGCTCGACCAGCACCGAGCAGCGCCGGCGGCGATTCTTCGGATTGGCGGGGTCACAGGCACCCCAGCCGGAGCCCGGCCTGGGCACGCCGCCGGAGGAACCGCAGCCGAGGATCGTGACCTTCAGGCTCATGCGGACACCAACCCGGATCAGCCGACCTGCGCCGGGCGCGTGGCGTGGTCCATCTTCCAGTAGCAGCGGCGCGCATTTTCCGTGGTGATGCGCGCGATCTCGTCGAAGGAGACGCCTTTCACATCAGCCAAAACCTTTGCAGTCTCAACGACATAGGATGGCTCGTTGCGCTTGCCGCGATAGGGTGTCGGGGCGAGGTAGGGCGCATCGGTCTCGACCAGCAGGCGTTCCAGCGGGATCTCGCGGGCGATGGCCCGCAGCGCCTCGGAGGTCTTGAAGGTCAGGATGCCGGAGAAGGAGACGTAGAGGCCGAGCTCAACGCCGGTCCGCGCCAGCATCTCGCCGGCGGTGAAGCAGTGCAGGATGGCGGGGAAGGCGCCCTTCCCCATCTCCTCGCGCAGGATCGCCGCCATGTCCTCGTCCGCCTCGCGCGAATGGATGACGAGCGGCAGCTGCGTCTCCCGGGCCGCGGCGATATGGGTCAGCAGGCCCTGCTTCTGCGCCTCGCGCGGGCTCTTGTCGTAATGGTAGTCGAGTCCGGCCTCGCCGATGGCGACGCAGCGCGGATGCCGCGACAGCTCGACCAGTTGCGCGGCCGTGACGTCGAGTTCCTCATGAGCGCCATGCGGATGCGTGCCGATGGTGCACCAGACCGAAGGGAAACGTTCGGCCAGCGCGGCATAGGCCGCAAAGCGCGCGACCCGCGTCGAGATCGTCACCATCCGGCTGACGCCGGCAGCCTCCGCCCGGCCGACATAGGCCTCGATATCCCCGGCGAAATCGGGGAAATCGAGGTGGCAATGCGTGTCGATCAGCATCAGGAGGCCGGAGCCTCCTCAGGCTCGACATAGCGCGGGAAGACCGCGCTCGGTGCCGGCAGCACCGTGCCCGAGGTCAGGCGCCCAGCCTCGCCGAGCGTGGCGAAGCTGCGCGTTTCGTCCGGGATCGCCAGCAGGTCGAGCAGTTTCGCCATGGCTTGTGGCATGACCGGCTGGGTGAGGAGCGCGACCTGGCGGATCGTCTCGATCGTGACGTAGAGCACGGTATCGCGCCGGGCCGGGTCGCTCTTGGAGAGCTTCCACGGCTCATTATTGGCGAAATAGCGATTGGCCTCGGCGACCACGGCCCAGATGTCGGCCAGCACGACATGCAGGGCGAAATCCTCCATGGCGGCGCGCGTCTTCGCCAGCAGCCCGTCGGCCTGCGCCAGCATGGCGAGGTCGGCCTCGGTCAGCGCGCCGGCCGGTGGCACTCTGCCCTCACAGTTCTTGGCGATCATCGACAGCGAGCGCTGCGCCAGATTGCCGAGATCGTTGGCGAGGTCGGCATTGATCCGCCCGACGATCGCCTCGTGGCTGTAGTTGCCGTCCTGGCCGAAGGAGACCTCGCGCAGGAAGAAATAGCGCAGCTGGTCGACGCCATAGGCATTCGCCAACCCGAACGGGTCGACGACGTTGCCTAGCGACTTCGACATCTTGGTGCCCTTGTTCAGCAGGAAGCCGTGGCCGAAGACGCGCTTCGGCAGCGGCAACCCCGCCGACATCAGGAAGGCCGGCCAATACACCGTGTGGAAGCGCACGATGTCCTTGCCGATGATGTGGACATCGGCCGGCCAGTAGTGCCAGCGCGGGTTGCTCTCGTCGGGAAAGCCGCAGCCCGTGAGGTAGTTGTTGAGCGCGTCGACCCAGACATACATCACATGCTTCGGGTCGCCCGGGACGGCCAAGCCCCAGTCGAAGGTGGTGCGGCTGATCGAGAGATCCTCGAGTCCGCTCTGGACGAAGGAGACCACTTCGTTGCGTCGCGTCTCGGGTGAGACGAAGTCCGGCACATCCCGATAGAGCGCGAGCAGCTTGTCCTGATAGGCTTTGAGGCGGAAGAAATAGCTCTCCTCCTCGACCCATTCGACCGGCGTGCCCTGCCCGCCCAGGCGCGTGCCATCGGGCTGGAGGGTCGTCTCCTCCTCGCCATAGAAGGCCTCGTCCCGGACCGAATACCAGCCGGAATATTTGGCGAGATAGATGTCGCCATTGGCCTCCATCCGGCGCCAGAGCTCCTGCGTCGAAGGCAGGTGGTCGGCATCGGTGGTGCGGATGAAGCGGTCGAAGGAGCAGCCCAGCTGCTGCTCCATCTCCTTGAAGCGCGCGGCGAAGCCGTCGACGAAGTCCTGCGGCGAAAGGCCGTTCTGCGCGGCGGTACGCTGCACCTTCTGGCCGTGCTCGTCAGTGCCGGTCATGGCGAAGACGTCGTAGCCGTCGAGGCGCTTGAAGCGGGCGATCGCATCCGCAGCCACCATCTCATAGGCGTGGCCGATATGCGGCGGGCCGTTGGTGTAGTGGATCGCGGTCGTCAGGTAGAACTTCGGGGCCGAGGCCATGGTCTGTCCGCTGCTGTCTCGTTTCACGCCGCGCGCGATCGCGCTACCGCCTCGGACAGATCGTGAAACAGCGACATGACGAGGGGGCGTCGGTCGAGATTATAGGTTTCCACCTCCCGGGCCGAGCGCGCAAGTCTCTCCCACACCTCCGCCAGGGGTGCAAGCCGTGCCGGCCCGGCCGCGGCATGCGCATGGAGATGGGCGCTGAGCCAGCCCTGGATGGTCTCGATCATCACCGCGAACTCGGCCTCTCCGGCCTTGCCCGCCACATCCTCTCCAAGAGCCAGCAGGGCCGGAAGATCAACGCCCGGCAGCGCGTCGAGCCGCGCCCTCACCGCTTCGACCAGAGCCAGCGTCGCCGGGTCGACATAGCTGAGCGCCCGCTTCACCGAGCCTTCGGAGAGTGCCGCCGCCCTTTGGAGCGCGGAGCCGTCATAAGGCAGGCCCATCCGCTCGAGCGCGATCCGGCCGGCCTCGGCGACATCGCCCTCGGACAGAGGCTCGAAGCCGAGCAGCCGGCAGCGCGAGCGGATTGTCGGCAGGATCCGGCCCGGCGCATGCGCGACGATCAGGAAGAGTGTGCGGGCCGGCGGCTCCTCGAGCAGCTTGAGCAGGGCATTGCCGGCCGAGCGGTCGAGCTCCTCGCTGGAATCGACGATGCAGACGCGCCAGCCGCCCTCCCCGGCGCTGGAGCCGAAGCGCTCGAGCACGCGGCGGACCAGATCGACCGGGATGTTGCTGGTGAAGCTCTTGCCGTCGGGCTTCGGGATCCGGCGCAGCAGATGCAGGTCTGGATGCGATAGCGCCATGATCTTGCGCGTCGCACCATCATCGGCGGGCATGGAAAGATCGCCTGCGGCGCTGGCGCGGCGCATCGGATCCCCCTCCGCCAGCAGAAAGCGCGCGACGCGATAGGCGAAGCTCGCCTTGCCGATGCCCTCCGGCCCACCCAGCAGCCAGGCATGGTGCAGCCTGCCGGAGCGCAAGGCCGCGTGAAAGGCCTGCTCCTGGCGTTCATGGCCGATCAGCGCCAGCGTTTCGCGCGGATGCGGCGCATTGGGCAGGCGGTCGGGTTCATTGCTCGATTCGATCATGCCGGCGCAATCTGCGGTAGTCGCAGCCGGCTGGCCAGCGCCTGCCAGGCCTGCTCAGCCAATTGCTCTGGAGACCGGCTGGCGTCGAGCACGACGCAGCGGCCGGGCTCGGCCGCTGCGATGTCGAGGAAGGCCTGGCGCAGCCGGCGATGGAAGACGAGCGTCTCGCCCTCGAAGCGATCGACCGCCTCGCCCGGCAGCCGGCGGCTCGCGGCACGGGCCAGCCCGATCTCGGGCGCGAGGTCGAGGATGAGGGTCAGCTCCGGCTTCAACCCGGCAATGGCGACCGTCTCCAGTGCCGCGATCTTCTCGGGGCCGATCGCGCCCAATGCACCCTGATAGACCCGCGTCGAGTCGATGAAGCGGTCGCATATCACCCAGGCTCCGCGCGCCAGCGCCGGCTTGATGCGCCGGTCGACATGGTCGATGCGGGCGGCGGAGAACATCAGCGCCTCGGCGAAGGCGCCATAGGGCTTGATCTGTCCGGCGAGCAGCGCGTTCCGGATCCGCTCGGCTTTCGGCGAGCCGCCGGGTTCGCGCGTCAGCTCGACGGTGAGGCCGAGCGCGCCGAGCCGGGCGGCCAGCGCCTTCGCCAGCGTTGACTTTCCGGCACCCTCCCCGCCCTCCAGCGTGATGAAGTGGCCGGCTTCCGGCGCCGCCGCGCTGGTGTTCTGCTTGGTCATCGCCGCGCTCAGCTCCGCCCGAGCGCCTTGCGGATCCAGCCGGTCGAGACCTCGAACAGGGCATCGAGCGCGCGCTGCTGCAGGCTGCCGACCTTTACGGCCTCGGCCGTGTAGAGCGGGATGTCGAGCGTCTTGACCTCGCCGCGCGTCACCAGGAGCCGCGCCACCTGGGCGCCCTCCTCCACCGGTGCCTGCAAGGGGCCGCGATAGACGATACGGGCGTTGAGGCGTTCATTGCTGCCCCGCGGCACCAAAAGGTTGATCGGCCCTCTGGCCTTGAGGGCGACGCGTCCCTTGTCGCCGCCATAGACGCTGGCTTCGCCGACTGTTTCGTTCGCAGCGAAGACCTGGCGCTGCTCGAAGGAGCGGAAGCCCCATTCGAGCAGCTTGCGCCCCTCGCTCGCCCGGTCGCGGGCGTTCTTCAGCCCGGCGACCACGACGATCAGGCGCTGGTCCTTCTGTACCGCCGAGCCGACCAGCCCATAGCCGGAATCGTCGACATTGCCGGTCTTGAGGCCATCCGCGCCGATATCCATCGCAAGCAAGGGATTGCGGTTCTGCTGCTTGATCTTGTTCCAGGTGAACTCGCGCTGGCCGAAGATCTTGTAGAGATCGGGATAGGTCTTGATCAGATGATCGGAGAGGCGTGCCAGCTCGCGGGCCGTGACCTTCTGCTCGGGGTCGGCCATGCCGGTTGCATTGCGGAACACGGACTTGCCCAAGCCGAGCGCCCGGACCCGCTCCGTCATCAACCGCGCGAAGTTCGCCTCGGTGCCGGCAACCGCTTCGGCCAGGGCGATGGCGGCGTCGTTGCCGGATTGGACGATCAGGCCTTGCAGGATATCGCCGAGCTTCACCCGGCTGTTGACGAGCGCGAACATGGTCGAGCCGCCCGAGACGCCCCCGCCCTTGCGCCAGGCGTTCTCCGAGATCGAGATCTCGGTATCGAGGGTCATCCTGCCCTGCTCGATCTCCTGGAAGGCGACCAGCGCCGTCGCGATCTTCGCGAGGCTCGCCGGCACCATCAGTTCGTCGGCAGCTTTTTCGTAGAGAATGGCGCCGCTGCCGGAATCGAGCAGCACGGCATGGGGCGCGGCAGATTGGAAACTCTGGGCGCCGGCGCCGGGAATGGCCGCGAGCAGAAACACCAAAGCACCGAGCGAGCGCCCGCCACGCGCCAGGAAACGGCCGAACACCAGCATAGAACGACCTCGCGCCATCTCTCGATCAGATGATGGCGCCGTACGGGCGGTCAAGCCCGGCGTGGATCAATTCCGCGCAAGCGGCTGGAGAATCTGCGGCTTGACACCCGAGGCCAGCGGGTGGCCGGCGGCGAAGCGCGCCGACGGCGCCTTTTCCGGGGCGGCGAAGAGGCTGGCGACGCTGGTCCGCGGTGTCGCCGAGGCGGAGGTCATGACGGCCGGCCGTAGAACCGGGACGGGCTTGCTGGCGTTGGCGATGGTGTCGAGATCGAACGGGCGCTCGGGCGGCAGCCTGACACCGCGCATCGGAACGCCGTCGCCGGCGGTGCTGACGGTCGAGACCTGGATCGGGCTCTGGAGCGGCGCGCGCTGCGGTTGCTCGGCATAGGCCTGAACCACAGGCTGCGAGACTGGCGCCGCCCGGACGGGAACCGGAGCCGGCTGCGGGCGTTGATCTTCCGAATCGGAGCCGGGGTCGACCTGCATATTGCCGGCGATGAGGCTGCGCGAGCTCTGGCCGGGGATCGAGGCCGGCTGGCCATCGGTACGAAGCGATGCGAGCAGCAGCTTGTCGTCGGAGCCGCCGAGCGAGGCTTGGCCGAGATACTCGACCTTGACGCGCGCCGTGCCGAGATGGCGGAAGGCGAGCGCGTCGGCCGTGCGTTGCGACACGTCCATGAGGCGGCCGCCATGGAACGGACCGCGGTCGTTGACGCGTACGATGATCGAGCGATTATTGGCCACGTTGGTCACGCGGGCATAGGCCGGCAGCGGCATGGTCGGATGCGCGGCGCTGATGGCGTGGCGGTCATAGATTTCGCCATTGGCGGTGCGGCGGCCGTGGAAGGCCTCGCCATACCAGGAGGCGGTGCCGACCAGCGTATGGCCGACCGGCTTGTTGTAAGGCGTGTAGCGCTTGCCGGCGACGGTATAGCTGCGGCCGATCAGCTGGCGCCCACCGCCCTTCGGGACCGGCTGTCCTTCCTGGACGACGCGGGCGCTGGCGGGGCCGTATTTCGAGGACGGGAAGGCGCCGATCTCCTTCGACTTGCCGCGGCGGGCGACGCCGTCATTGGCGCAATTGGCAAGGAAGACGCCGGCCACCATGACGCAGCCGAGGCGGGCAGCTGTCTTGATCAAGGGGGTGCGGGAACGGGAGTCGTCGCAGGCTTCATTGGCGCTGGCTGCCACCGGTGCCGAAGAGCTCGCGCGTCCCATCATGCCCAAATTCCTGCGGTTCGCCAAAACAGCACTGCGCTCGCCGCGAAATCGCAGCGATACCCCAGCTTTCGGCCGATTCAATTAAGGGATCGTTAAGGCGGCGAAGCGCGCAGGCGACACCGTTAACAAAAGCCCAGCTGCCCCCTTTGGGCGGGCACAAAGGTGTCGGAAATGCGGCAGCTGTCAAGCCGCCTCCATCTCTCCGCCATTTTTCGGGCCGGCGTGGCCTCGATGCAACGACGCTCTCGACGCGGCCCCCAAACGAGCGCGCGGCGTCGTGAGATTGCGCAAGCTACTGACAGGCATGGTTTTTCGAGCCGGCTGCCGTTCCGGAGCGCGCCCTTTCAGCGGCGCAGGGCCGCAGGGCGCTTGCAAAACGTCGCAACCGGCGGCAATGACGGTCACACCGGAAGGGTGGCCGAGTGGTTTAAGGCAGCGGTCTTGAAAACCGCCGTGGGTGGAAGCCCACCGTGGGTTCGAATCCCACCCCTTCCGCCAGCGCCGGCGGCAAGCTTCCGGCCGCGACCGGAGGCCGCCTTGTCTGTCGAAATCCCCCTCGCCGAGTATCCGCTCCGAACCCGTGACAAGCTTCGCTACGGCGATACGGACCGGCAGGGGCACGTCAACAACGCGGTATTCTCGACCCTGTTCGAAACGGGCCGCGTCGAGCTGATCTACGATCCGGAACATCCTTTGGCCGAGCCCGGAACGGCCTTCGTCATCGCCCGGCTGGAAGTCGATTTCCGGGCGGAACTGCTCTGGCCCGGCGAGGTCGAGAGTGGGCTGCGTGTCGCTTCGGTCGGCCGCAGCTCGGTTCGGCTCGAGCAGGCGATCTTTCAGGCCGGGCGCTGCGCGGCGAGCGCGGTCACGGTGATCGTCCTGGTGGACGAAACGACACGAAAGTCGCGCCCCTTCTCCGACGCTGTGCGCGAGCGGCTGCTCGGGCTGATGCCAAATGCCCCAGCGCCCTGACATCAGTCACGCGCAGTCCGAGACATCACAGATCCTGCTGTCAGGCGGGAGCTTGATCAATACAAATTGCTCGACACCTTATCGAGTGGAAGGAACCGAATCGCCCTCGCCGCGTTCGAAGCCAAAATGCGGGAGGACATCATGAGCAGCCTTGTTGCGGTCTCGGCGCTGTTCCTGGCCGGCGGCCTTTCAACCGTGACCATGGGGGCCGTGCCCCTGCAGGGTATTCTCAACGAGCTCTTCTGGGCCGGCCTCGCGATTTCGGCCTTCATCACCACGGCCGGTCTCGAAGCGTCGAGCTGAGCCGCCTCCAAAAGCGCTCCTCTTGACCGAATCTGACCGCCTGCCTGTTCGGCGTGACTCCTGCACGCCGCGCAGCCGGGCTCCTTTGGCTCTCGGCAGACTCTACGCGCGGCAGGTCTTTACGCGGCCCTTATGCCCCTCCCCGGCCTTCCCGCTCGAACGCTTACCCTGCCCGCCCCCACATCTCCGGTCTGAAACCAAGGCTGGAGACCGATATGGCCGACATCTTTTTCTTCGCGCTCGGGACCGGGGCCTTCGCGCTCTTCGGCCTCTATGCGGCGCTGCTGCGCAAGGTCTGAGGACCATGGCGCTCACCCTTCTCTACGCCGCGGCGGCCCTCGGGCTCGCGGTCTACATGGTCGCCGCGCTGCTGCGCCCCGACCGCTTCTGAACTCGAATAATAAAGGAGACCTCGCATGGATTGGCGGGGCTGGGCCGAGATCGTCTTTACGATCGCGTTGACGGTAGCCGTGGGCTGGCCACTCGGTATCTATATGGCGCGCGTCTGGACAGGCGAGCGCACCGTTCTCGATCCGGTGCTGAAGCCGGTCGAGGCCGGGTTCTACGCGGCGCTCGGCGTCGACCGGAACAAGGGGCATGGTTGGCTCGGCTATGCCGGCGCGGTGCTCGCCTTCAGCGCCGCAGGTTTCGCGCTGCTCTACGCTCTCCTGCGCTTGCAGGGGCAACTGCCGTTGAACCCACAGGGCTTCGACGGGCTGTCGCCGCATCTCGCCTTCAACACCGCCGTCAGCTTCGTCACCAATACGAACTGGCAATCCTATGGCGGCGAGACGACGGTCAGCAGCCTCAGCCAGATGCTGGGCCTCACCGTGCAGAACTTCGTCTCGGGCGCGGTCGGTCTCTCGGTGGCGGCGGCCATGGCACGCGCCTTTGCCGCCGACCGCGGCGAAACGCTCGGCAATTTCTGGGTCGATCTGACCCGCAGCACGCTCTACGTGCTGTTGCCGGTCTCGATCGTCACCGCGCTCGCACTCGTTGCCGCGGGCGTGCCGCAGAGCCTGCTCGCCAATGTCACGGCCAAGACGCTGGAGGGCGCCGACCAGATCATCGCGCTCTTCCCGGTCGCCAGCCAGGAGGCGATCAAGCAATGGGGCACCAATGGCGGCGGTCTGTTCAACGTCAACTCGGCGCATCCGTTCGAGAATCCGACGCCGCTGACCAATCTGATCGAGGTCGTCTCGCTGAATGCGATCGCCTTCGCCACCGTCGTCGCCTTCGGGCGTGTCGCCGGCGCCCGCAAGGAGGCGCGCGCGCTGATCGCGGCGATGGTGATCCTTCTCAGCCTCGGCGCTGCCGCGATCTATGCCGCGGAGACGCTGACGCCGCAGCCAGCCATGGTCGCAGCGGGCATCTCCGACGCGCCCGCCAATATGGAAGGCAAGGAAGTGCGCTTCGGCGCCGCCGCCTCGGCCGTGTGGGCCGCCCAGACCACGGGCACCGCGAACGGTTCGGTGAATTCGATGCACGCCTCCTACATGCCGCTCGGCGGCGGCGTCGCGATGTTCCTGATGCAGCTCGGCGAAATCGTGCCCGGCGGAGCCGGCTCGGGCCTCTACGGCATGGTGGTGATGGCTCTGCTCTCGGTCTTCGTCGCCGGGCTCATGGTCGGGCGCACCCCGGAATATCTCGGCAAGAAGGTCGAGGCGCGCGAGATCAAGTTCGCCATGCTGGCGGTGCTGATCCTGCCGCTCTCCATTCTCGGCTTCTCGGCGATCTCGGCCGTACTGCCGGTCGCGCTGGAAGGGCTGCTGAACAAGGGGCCGCGCGGGCTCACGGAGATCCTCTACGCCTATTCCTCGGCGACCGGGAACAACGGCTCGGCCTATGCGGGGCTGACCGCCAATGCGCCCTGGTGGAACACCACCCTCGGCATCGCCATGCTGCTCGGCCGCTTCGCCTACATGGTCCCGGTGATCGCCCTGGCGGGCGCCATAGCCGCCAAGCCGAAGCTCAAGCCGACAGCCGGGACGCTGCCGAGCGACAGCCCGCTCTTCGTCGGTCTGCTCATCGGAATCATCCTGATCCTGGGCGGCCTGCAATTTTTTCCCGCGCTCGCGCTCGGGCCGATCGTCGAGCACTTCCAGGTGCTTGCGGCCGCTCGCTGAGCCAACGAAAGAACGCACTCATGTCTTTCTCTCTCGTCAGATCCGGCGCCTTCGACCAGGCCGTGATCCTCGCAGCCCTGAAGAGCGCCTTCACCAAGCTCGACCCGCGCGCGCTCGCCGGCAATCCGGTGATCCTCGCCACCGAGGTCGTGGCCGTGCTGGCCACGGTCTCGGCCGTGGTCGCCATCGCCGGTGGTCAGCCCGCTGGCTTCGCCGTCCAGATCGCCGCCTGGCTCTGGCTGACCGTGGTCTTCGCCAATTTCGCCGAAGCGATCGCCGAGGGGCGCGGCAAGGCGGCGGCTGATGCGCTGCGCGCCACCCGCGTCACCACCAAGGCCAAGCTGATCATCGACGCCTCGCGCAACGCGATCATCCCGACGCCGGCGCATGAGCTCGCGCCGGATGATATCGTCCTGGTCGAGGCCGGCGACGTCATCCCGGCCGATGGCGAGATTGTCGAGGGCGTCGCCTCGGTCAACGAGGCCGCCATCACCGGCGAATCCGCCCCGGTAATCCGCGAGAGCGGCGGCGACCGCTCGGCCGTCACCGGCGGCACCACCGTGGTTTCGGACTGGATCAAGGTCCGGGTTACCTCGCGGCCGGGCTCGTCCTTCCTCGACCGGATGATCGCGATGGTCGAGGGCGCCGACCGGCGCAAGACTCCGAACGAGCTGGCGCTCGCCGTGCTGCTCGCCGGCCTGACCCTGGTCTTCCTGATCGCAGTGGTGACGCTGACCGGGCTCGGCGCCTTCTCCGGCGTCTCGCTCGACCCGATGGTGCTCGGTGCCCTCTTCGTCACCCTGATCCCGACCACCATAGGCGGCTTGCTCAGCGCCGTCGGCATCGCCGGCATGGACCGGCTGCTCAAGGTCAACGTGCTCGCCACCTCCGGCCGCGCCGTCGAGGCCGCCGGCGATGTCGATACGCTGCTGCTCGACAAGACCGGCACCATCACCTTCGGCAACCGCATGGCGGTGGAAGTCATTCCCGCTCCCGGCATGCGTCCGGAAGCGGCCCTGCACGCCGCCCTGATGGCCTCGCTAGCCGACGAGACGCCGGAAGGCCGCTCGATCGTCGACCTCGCCCGGAGTCTCGGCGTGACCGCCGAGATTCCGCACGGTGCCAACGCCATCCCGTTCAGCGCGACGACGCGTCAGTCCGGCCTCGATTCCGATGGCAAATCCTGGCGCAAGGGCGCGGTGGACGCGGTGATCCGGACGCTCGATCTCAGCGAGGCGCAGGTGCCGGCCGAGCTGCGCCAGGCGGTCGACGCCATCGCCCGCTCGGGCGGCACGCCGCTCGCGGTCAGCGAAAACGGCGCGCTCGCCGGAGTTATCCATCTCAAGGACGTTGTGAAGCCGGGCGTCAAGGAGCGCTTCGCCGATCTGCGTCGCATGGGCGTGCGCACCGTGATGATCACCGGCGACAACCCGGTCACCGCCGCGGCGATCGCGTCCGAGGCCGGCGTCGACGACTTCCTCGCCGAGGCCACACCCGAGGACAAGCTGCGCATTATCCGGGCCGAGCAGGCCAAGGGCCGCCTCGTCGCCATGTGCGGCGACGGCGCCAACGACGCCCCGGCGCTCGCCCAGGCCGATGTCGGCGTCGCCATGCAGACCGGTGCCCAGGCAGCGCGCGAGGCCGGCAACATGGTCGATCTCGACAGCGACCCCACCAAGGTCCTGGAAACCGTCGAGGTCGGCAAGCAGTTGCTGATCACGCGCGGCGCGCTCACCACCTTCTCGATCGCCAATGACGTCGCGAAGTATTTCGCCATCATCCCGGCGCTGTTCGTGGTCTCGCTGCCGGCTCTGGGGGCGCTCAATGTCATGGGCCTGTCGAGTCCGCAGAGCGCCATCCTCTCGGCGGTGATCTTCAACGCGCTCGTCATCGTCGCGCTGATCCCGCTGGCCCTGCGCGGCGTGCGCTACCGCGCGATCGGTGCGGCCAAGCTGCTCTCGCGCAACCTCACCCTCTACGGCATCGGCGGTCTGATCGCGCCCTTCGTCGGCATCAAGCTGATCGACATGCTCGTTTCAGCCCTCGGTCTGGCCTGAGCCGCGGAAAGGACAAGAGTCATGATCTCGCATCTGCGCCCCGCCATCGTCGCGATGGTCTTCTTCACCCTCCTGCTCGGCCTCGCCTATCCGCTTGGCGTGACCGGCCTCGCCCAGACGCTGTTTCCGGCCCAGGCCGGCGGCTCGCTGATCCGCAACGCCAACGGCGTGGTCATCGGCTCGCAATGGATCGGCCAGAACTTCAAGGGCGAGGCCTACTTACGTCCCCGCCCCTCCGCCGCCGGCAAGGAGGGCTACGACGCCTCCTCTTCCTCGGGCTCGAATCTCGGCCCGCTGAACGAGGATCTCGCGGCGCGCATCAAGGCCGAGGCCGAGGCGCTGCGGGCCGAGGCGGCGGGGCCGATCCCGGTCGACGCGGTCACCACCTCCGCCTCGGGGCTCGATCCGCATATCTCGCCGGCCTATGCGGCCCGGCAGGTGGCGCGCATCGCCGCGGCCCGCAAGGCCCAGCCGGCCGAGGTTCTGGCGGTGATCGCGGCCAACACCGAGGGCTCGACCTTCGGGGTGCTCGGCGAGCCGCGCGTCAACGTGCTCGCCGTCAATCTGGCGCTCGATGCGCGCTGGCCTCAGCCGCAGCGTTAGCAGCAGAAACAGACTATAGGTTGGGCCGTCCCGGGCGGAGCGCCGGCCCGGGGCGACCCTGAAAGATGGTTGAGAACGTCCGGATAATGTCCAGCGACGAATCCCAGTTCCGTGAGGCGGGCCGGCCCGACCCTGACGCCCTGCTGTCATCGGCCGGTCGCGGCAAGCGCGGCCGGCTGAAGATATTCCTCGGTATGGCGCCGGGGGTCGGCAAAACCTACGAGATGCTGACGCAGGGGCGGCGGGCCCAGGCCGAGCATGGCGAGGTGCTGGTCGGCGTCGTCGAGACCCATGGCCGCCGCGAGACGGAAAGCCTGCTCGAAGGGCTCGAAGTGATGGCCCGCCGGCCGATCGAGCATCGCGGCCGCATCCTGATGGAGTTCGATCTCGACGCCGCGCTCGCCTGCAAGCCGCGCCTGCTGCTGGTCGACGAATACGCCCATTCCAATGCGCCCGGCAGCCGCCATCCCAAGCGCTGGCAGGATGTCGAGGAGCTGCTCCAGGCCGGCATCGATGTCTGGACGACGCTGAACGTCCAGCATCTCGAAAGCCTGGTCGAAGTGATCTGGAAGATCACCGGCGTGCGCCAGCGCGAGACGGTCCCCGACAGCGCGCTCAGCCGCGCCGACGAGATCGAGCTGATCGACATCACGCCGACCGAGCTGCGCCAGCGCATGGACGAAGGCAAGGTCTACCTGCCGGAGACGGCGCGGCTCGCCGCCAGCAACTTCTTCAAGCCCGAGAACCTCACCGCCCTGCGCGAGCTCGCCTTGCGCAGGGCGGCGCAGACCGTCGACGACCAGCTCAGCCAGGCGATGAAGCGCGCAGGCGTCGAGGGGCCCTGGGCGGCTGGCGAGCGCATCCTCGTCCTGATCGGTCCCGACGCCATGGCGGGCCCGCTGGTTCGCGCCGGCAGACGGCTCTCCGACATGATGATGGATGCGCCCTGGACGGTTGCCCATGTCGAGCGGCCGAACCGAGCCGATAACGATCCCGGGCGCGGCGCACCGCTCATCGAGGCCCTAAAGCTCGCCGAACAGCTCGGCGGGGCGAGCGTCGTGCTCAATGGCGACGATCTCGTCGGCGCCGTGCTCGACTATGCCAGGCGCAACAACGTCACCCAGATCGTCGTCGGCAAGTCGCATCGGCGCGGCTGGCGTTCGCTGTTCCACCGCTCGCTCGCTCCGGAACTGCTCAAGGCGCAGAACGGCGCCGCACTGCACATCATCACCGAGATGGGCTCGGGTCCGTCCGCGGCGCCCGCTTTCACGGGCCCGAAGCCGCGGTTCCAATGGCGCGGCCATGTCGGCGCCGTCACCATGGTCGGTGCCGCGATCGGCCTCGCCGCCCTGCTCGACCAGCATGTCGAGAACGCCAACCTCGCCATGCTGTTCATGGTCTCAGCGCTCGGCGCAGGCCTCGCCTTCGGGCTCTGGCCGGCCGTGACCGCCGCGGGGCTCGCCGCCTTCGCCTACAACTTTTTCTTCCTGCAGCCGCGGCTCTCCTTCTGGATCGGTCACCCGGCCGATCTCCTGACCTTCCTCGTCTTCTTCGCCGTCGCCATGACGACGGGCAGCCTGACCGGCCGTGTCCGCGACCAGGCGACAGCGACCGCAAGGCGCGCCTCGGCCATCACCGCTTTGCTCGCCGCGAGCCGCCGCCTTTCCGGCGCCGCCCGCAAGGAGGACGCCGCGGCGATCCTCGCCGAGCAGGTCTCGGCCGCGACCTCCGGCAAGGTCGTCGTTCTGCTGCCGACCGATGGCGGCGAGATCGCCGCCATTGCCGGAGCGCCAGAGATCGAGCCGCTCTCGACCGCCGACATGACCGCGGCGCGCTGGACCTGGAATCGTGGCGAGCCGGCTGGCGCCGGCACCGGCACCCTGCCCAATGCCGGCTGGACCTTCCGGGCGCTGCAGGGCGTGCGCCTGCGTTCCGGGGTCGTCGGCTTCGAGCCGAGCGCGCTGGCGACCGCAGAGAACGAACGCTTCGCGCTCGCCCTGCTCGACCAGGGCGCGATCGCGATCGAGCGCGCCGAGCTCGCCGCAGCGGCGGTCGATGCCGAGGCGCTGCGCCGCAGCGACCGCCTGCGCGCGGCTTTGCTCAATTCGGTCAGCCATGATCTGCGCACGCCACTCGCCACCGTGCTCGGCTCGGCGACCACCCTGATCGACTATGGCAGCAGCATGAAGCCGGCCGTGCGCGACGATCTCCTGCTTTCGATCCGCGAGGAGGCAGAACGGCTCAACCGCTATGTCGGCGACCTCCTCGACATGACGAAGCTGGAAGGCGGCGCTCTGGTGGCTCGGCGGGACTGGATCGATGTCCGCGACGTCATTGCGGCAGCGCTGGCCCGCGTCTCCCGTCGGCTCGGCCAGCGCCGGGCGCTGCGCGATTTCCCGGCCGAGCTCTCCATGGTCAGGGCCGACCCCGTCCTGCTCGAACAGGTGCTGGTCAACATCCTCGAAAACGCCATCACCTATAGCGAGGATGGCGCGCTGATCGAGACGGCGGCCTTTGAAGACCGGGGCAATGTCGTGATCTCGATTGAAGACGAAGGCCGCGGCATTCCGACCGCCGAGCTGGAGCGCGTCTTTGAGAAGTTCCGCCGGCTCGAGGAGGCGATCGATCGCGGTGGCGAGCGCGGCAAGGGCGCTGGCCTCGGTCTTGCCATCGCGAAGGGTTTCGTCGAGGCCATGGGCGGGCGCATCGCCGCCGCCAGCCCGATCCGCGAGCGGCCGGACGGCTCGAAGGGCGGCACCCGTATCCTGATCAGCCTGCGCAAGGACATCGCGGGCGGAGAACCCGAAGCATGACCGCTTTTCGCCCCCGCATCCTCGTTATCGACGACGAGCCGCAGATCCATCGCTTTCTCGGCCCTGCCCTCGATGCCGCCGGCTACGAGCCGATCCGCGCCGACGATGCCACGGCCGGCCTGCGCGAGATCGCCCGCAAGCCGCCCGACGCCGTCGTGCTCGATCTCGGCCTGCCCGACATGGACGGCAAGGAGGCGCTGGCCAAGGCACGCGCCTTCTATGATGGCCCGGTGATCATCCTCTCGGCCCGCGACCGCGAGACCGAGAAGATCGACGCGCTCGACGCCGGTGCCGACGATTATGTCGAGAAACCGTTCGGCGTCGGCGAATTGCTGGCGCGCCTGCGCGTCGCGCTGCGCCACCGCATCGAGCGTCAGGGCGCCGAGCCGGTGCTGGTCGCGGGCAGCGTCGAGATCGATCTGGTCAACCGCCGGATCAGCCGCGCCGGCGCCCCGGTCAAGCTCTCTCCCAAGGAATACGACCTGCTCGCCTGCCTTGCCGGCGGCCATGGCCGCGTGCTCACGCACAAGCAGATCCTGACCGCCGTCTGGGGCCCGGCCCATGAGCACGACGTGCAATATCTGCGCGTTTTCGTCGGCCAGTTGCGCCAGAAGCTCGAGGACGACCCGTCGACCCCCCGGCTGATCGAGACCGAACCCGGCGTTGGCTACCGACTCGGCGGTCTCGCCTGACAAAGGGCAAGCCATCTGTCGTTCGGCACAGGGCTCGAAAGACAGATTTCCCACATTTGAACGGAAATAAGAAAAATCACGCTATCCAACGTGAATTGATGCGGGGCGTTCGGCGGTTTATTTTCAGCGTTCGTAAAAGCGAACGTAGCGAGCGCCAGTGTCCAGTCCGAAATCGATCGAGAACGAGAGCATCGCGCGCCACCAGGGCAGCAGGAGCGTGTGATGGCGGCCTTAGCGAAGCGCCCCGCTTTGCCCGCGATCCTGCTCGCCAACGACCTGCGCGACGGCGATGTCGTCTTCGCCTCCGCGGCGGGCGCAGCACTGGCCTGGACGCGCGACCCGGCGTTGGCGCTGGTCGCCAATGATGATCTCGGCGCCGAGCGCCTGGAAGCCTTCGCCGTGGCTGAGTTCGGAGCTCAGCGCGTCGTCGACGCCTACCTCGTCGACGTCGAGACGGAGACCGGCCGTCCGATACCGCGCCACTATCGCGAGCGGATGAAGACGCTCGGACCGAGCAATCGCCGGGATCTCGGCAAGCAGGCCGGTGAAGGCATAGCGCCTCCCGGTCAGAGGGCCTGACAGATGTATCGCTACGACGAATTCGACGAGCGCTTCGTGCGCGAGCGTGTGGCGCAGTTCAGCGATCAGGTCGCCCGCCGCCTCGACGGTTCGCTGACCGAGGACGAATTCAAGCCCCTGCGGTTGAAGAACGGCGTCTATCTCCAGCTCCATGCCTACATGCTGCGGATCGCCATTCCCTATGGCACGCTGTCCTCGCGCCAGCTCCGCCAGCTCGCGCTGATCGGCGAGCGCTTCGACCGCGGCTACGGCCATTTCACCACGCGCACCAACCTGCAGTTCAACTGGCCGAAACTGCGCGACGTGCCCGAGATCCTCCGGCTGCTTGCCGATGTCGAGATGCATTGCATCCAGACCTCCGGCAACTGCATCCGCAACGTCACGGCCGACCATTTTGCCGGCATCGCCCGCGACGAGATAGAGGATCCGCGCCCGACCGCCGAGCTGATCCGGCAATGGTCGTCGCAGCATCCCGAATTCAGCTACCTGCCGCGCAAGTTCAAGATCGCGGTGACCGGCGCAGAGCAGGACCGGGCGGTGATCAAGGCCCATGACATCGGCCTGCGCATCCGCCGCCATCCGGATACGCAAGAGACCTGCTACGAGGTCAGCGTCGGCGGCGGCCTCGGGCGCACGCCAATGATCGGCAAGGTGGTGCGCGACTATCTGCCGAAGGCCGATCTGCTCGCCTATCTCGAGGCGATCATGCGGGTCTACAATCTCGAGGGCCGACGCGACAACAAGTACAAGGCCAGGGTCAAGATCCTCGTCCACGAGACCGGCCTTGCGGAGTTCACCCGCCGCGTCGAGGCGGAATTCGCCGAGCTCGACGGCCCCTCGATCAATGCCGATCCCGAAGAGGTCGCGCGCATCGCCGCCTATTTCGCGCCGCCGACCTTCCGGCCGCTGCCGGAGACGAGCTCGGCGCTGGAGACAGACCGGGCCGGCAATCCCGATTTCGATCGCTGGGTCGAGGTCAACACCACCGCCCACAAGCAGCCGGGTTATACCGCCGTGACGATCTCGCTCAAGACGGTCGGCGAGGCGCCGGGAGATGCGACTAGCGCGCAGATGCGGCTGGTCGCCGATCTCGCCGACGAGTTCTCGCTCTCGGAGATCCGCGTCACCCATGCGCAGAACCTCGTTCTGCCGCATGTGAAGCTGTCGGATCTCTTTTCGATCTGGCGGCGCCTCGGCGAAGCCGGGCTCGCGAGCGCCAATATCGGCCTGATCACCGATATCATCGCCTGCCCCGGGCTCGACTATTGCGCGCTCGCGACGGCGCGCTCGATCCCGATCGCCCAGGCGATCGCTCGCCGCTTCGCCGAAGATGCAAGGCAGAAAGAGATCGGCGCGCTCAACATCAAGATCTCCGGCTGCATCAACGCCTGCGGCCACCACCATGTCGGCCATATCGGCATTCTCGGCCTAGAGAAGCGAGGCATCGAATCCTACCAGATCACGCTCGGCGGCGACGCCACCCAGGATGCGGCGATCGGCGAGATTCTCGGTCCCGGCCTCGCGGCCGAGGAGGTGCCGGATGCGATCGAGCGCATCGTCGCGGTCTATCTGGAGCAGCGCCAAGCCGGCGAAAGCTTCATCGAGAATGTCCGCCGCCTCGGCCTTGCTCCCTTCAAGGCCGCTTTCCTGGAGCTCGACCGTGCTGCTTGATCGCAACGGACCCGCATCCGATCCCTGGACGCAGAGCGATGGCGCCGCCATCGGCAATATCCCGCTCGCCCTCGTCCCTTCGGAGGCGCTGCCGGAAGCTCTCGCCAACAGGGCGCCGGGCCAGCAGATCGGCGTGGTGATTCCCAACAGCCTCGCCATCGCCGAGATCGAGGCGCTGCTGCCGGAGCTTGCGTTGATCGCGATCGGCTTTCCCGCCTATTCCGACGGCCGCGGCTTCAGCCTTGCGAGGCAGCTCCGGCGTGCCGGCTTCACCGGCAGGCTGCGCGCCAGCGGTCCGCTGATCGTCGACCAGTTCGCCTATGCGCTGTTCTGCGGCTTCGACGAGATCGCGCTGCCGGCCTCCAGCGCCGGGCGCCAGCCGGCGGAGCAATGGCAGCGGGCGCTAGGCCATGTCGGCGCGCGCTATCAGCGCGGCTATGGCGACGGCGGCAGCATCCTCGACCAGCGCCGGGCGAAGCGCCTGGCGCAGGCGGCGGGCTGACGGCGATGAGCAGCGCGGCGCAGCAGCGTGAACTGCGGCCGGCCGATCGCCATAGCGACGATCATTGGGAGGAAGCCATGCTGACGAGCGCCCTCGACCAGATGGAAACCAGCCCCCGCGAACGCTGGTTCGATCTTTGCTTCCGCCTTATCATCCTTGCGCTCGCCGGGCTTTGGCTGTTCATGCCGCCGAGCAGCGAGACGCAAGGGCCGCCGGACGTGAAAGCAGCAGTGACGCCAAGATGACCGACAGAGCCCCGCGCCCGACCGCCCCGCGCCGCATCGAGCGGCTCGCGACGCTGCCGCTGTTCCACAAGCTGGACGGGCGCAAGGTCGTGCTGGCCGGTTCAAGCGAGGGTGCGCTCTGGAAGGCGGAGCTGCTGGCTTCCGCCGGCTGCAACCTTCTGATCCTCGCAGGCGGCAGCGCCGAGATGTTCGCAGAACTCGCTGCCGATCCGCCATCCGGCACGGTCGAAGTCCTCGCGCGCAACTGGCAAGCTGCCGATCTCGACGGGGCGACGCTCGCCATCGCCGATATCGACGCGGTCGAAGAGGCGAAGGCCTTCGCCGCCGCCGCACGCCAGCTCGGCGTTCCCGTCAATCTCGTCGACAAGCCGGAATTCTGCGATTTCGCCTTCGGCTCGCTGGTCAACCGTTCGCCTCTGGTCGTGGCGATCTCGACCGACGGCGCCGCTCCCGTCTTCGGCCAGGCGATTCGCGCCAAGATCGAGGCGTTGCTGCCGGCCGGGCTGAAGCACTGGGCCCAGGCCGCCAAGGACTGGCGCCCGGCCGTGCAGGCGCGCGAGCTCGACTTTCCCGCGCGCCGCTCCTTCTGGGAGAGCTTCACCAGTCTTGCCTTCGGCGAGCCGCAGCGCCGGCCGGATGCCGGTGATCATGCCAGCCTGCGCAGCACGCTCGACCAGATCGAAGCGTCGGGTTCGGCAGGCGGCCGCGTAACCCTGGTCGGTGCAGGCCCCGGCGATCCCGAATTGCTGACGCTGAAGGCGATCCGCGCTTTGCAGAGCGCCGACATCATTCTCTACGACGACCTTGTTTCCACCGATGTGCTGGAACTCGCCCGGCGCGAGGCCAAGCGGCTGCTGGTCGGCAAGCAGGGCTACGGCCCGTCCGTGAAGCAGGACGACATCAACGCCATGCTGGTGGCGCTCGCCGGCCAGGGCAAGCATGTCGTCCGGTTGAAGGGCGGCGACCCCGGCATCTTCGGTCGTGCCGGCGAGGAGATCGAAGCCTGTGCCCAGGCCGGCATTCCGGTCGCGATCGTGCCCGGCATCTCGGCCGCTCAGGGCGCGGCCGCGTCGCTCGGCCTGTCGCTGACCCATCGCGACCACGCAAGACGGCTACAATTCGTCACCGGCCATGCCCGCGACGGGCAACTGCCCAGGGATATCGACTGGGCCGCGATGGCCGACCCGGTCGCCACGACAGTGGTCTACATGGCGCGGGCCACGCTCGCCGCCTTCCGCGACGGCGCGCTCGCCGCCGGAATCGATCCTGCGACGCCGGCCATCGCGATCTTCGGGGCGACGCGCCCAGACGAGGCGCGAGTCTCCGGCACGGTCGCCGATCTGCCCGAGCGCCTCGGCGAGCTGCCGAGCAAGGGGCCGGTCCTCGTGATCATCGGCCACGCCATGGGCGCGGCCGTCTCGGCCGCCATTCGCCGGCAGGCTCGCGCCTGAGATTGAACCGATCAGCCGGAGAGGCGTTTTCTCTCTGGCGATCGATGTTTGGAAAGGCTCTACTGCCGCACGCCGTTGAGTGTATGCCGCTAATTCAGTACGTTTCGTTTGTTATTTCGAACGGCCTTTTCCCCCGGGGCCGTTCAATACGGAGCACTGATATGACGCGACAGAGACTTCGCCATCTGCTTCACGCCGGATTGACGCTCGGCGCCTTCTCGCTCTGCTTCGGGCTCGTGACCGGTGTCCGCGCCCAGACCGAGCTGCTCAATGTCTCCTATGACCCGACCCGCGAACTCTATCGCGAGATCAACGCGGCGTTCATCGCCGATTGGAACGCCAGGAATCCGCAGAAGACGATCCGGACGATCCGGCAATCGCATGGCGGCTCCGGCGCGCAGGCCCGCACGGTCATCGACGGCCTCAATGCCGACGTGCTGACGCTGGCGCTCGCCGGCGACATCGACGCCGTGGCGCAGCGCTCCAAGAAATTGCCGGAGAACTGGCAGGCGCGCCTGCCGCACAATTCCTCGCCTTATACCTCGACCATCGTCTTCCTGGTCCGCAAGGGCAATCCGAAGGCGATCAAGGACTGGGGCGATCTGGTGAAGCCGGGCGTCCAGATCATCACGCCGAACCCGAAGACCTCGGGCGGCGCACGCTGGAACTATCTCGCCGCCTGGGCCTATGCCGAGAAGGCCTTCAACAAGGACGAGGCCAAGATCCGCGACTACATCGCCAAGCTCCTGGCGAACGTTCCGGTGCTCGACACCGGCGCGCGCGGCGCGACCACGACCTTCACCCAGCGCGGTATCGGCGACGTCTTCCTGTCCTGGGAGAACGAGGCCTTCCTGGCGCTGAAGGAGTTCGGCGCGGACAAGTTCGACATCGTCGTACCCTCGCTCTCGATCCTCGCCGAGCCGCCGGTGACGGTGGTCGACGGCAATGTCGACGCCAAGGGCACGCGGGCCGAAGCGCAGGCCTATCTCGACTTCCTCTACACCCCGAAGGGGCAGGCGATCATCGCCAAGCATTATTACCGGCCGCGCAATCCGGAAGCAGCCGACGCCAAGGATATCGCGCGCTTCCCGAAGGTCGAGCTGATCACCATCGACGCCGCGTTCGGTGGCTGGTCCAAGGCGCAGCCCGCCCATTTCGGCGATGGCGGCACCTTCGACCAGCTCTACAAGCCGACGCGCTGAACCATGAGCGCGACGGTCTCCCGCTGGCGTGAGCCCAGTGTCCTGCCCGGCTTCGGCCTGGCGCTCGGCATCACGCTGACGGCGCTGTCGCTGATCGTCCTGATCCCGCTCGCCGCGCTGTTCCTGAAGGCGGCGAGCGCCGGCCCGGCCGACATCTGGGCCGTCGCAACCTCGCCGCGGACGCTCGCGGCACTGCGCCTCTCCTTCTTCGGCGCGCTCTTTGCCGCCACGGTCAACGCCGTGTTCGGGCTGATCCTGGCCTGGGTGCTGGTGCGCTACGAGTTTCCGGGCCGGCGCCTGATCGACGCCGCGGTCGACCTGCCCTTCGCTCTGCCGACCGCCGTCGCCGGCATCGCGCTGGCGGCGATCTACGCGCCCAATGGCTGGGTCGGCGGCCTGCTCGCGCCCTACGACATCAAGGTCGCCTACACGCCGCTCGGCGTGATGGTGGCGCTGATCTTCATCGGCCTGCCCTTCGTCGTGCGCACCGTCCAGCCCGTTCTGGAGGAGCTGCCGGCGGATATCGAGGAGGCCGCGGCTCTGCTCGGCGCCAGCCGCTGGCGCACCGTCTTCCAGGTGCTGCTGCCGCCGGTCCTGCCGGCGCTGATGACCGGCTTCGTGCTCGCCTTCGCCCGGGCGGTCGGAGAATACGGTTCGGTGATCTTCATCGCCGGCAATGTGCCGATGGTCTCGGAGATCGCGCCGCTGCTGATCGTGATCCGGCTCGAGCAATTCGATTATGCCGGCGCGGCCGTGGTCGCCACCCTGATGCTGCTGCTGTCCTTCGCCCTGATCCTGCTGGTCAATCTCGTCCAGGCCCGCGCCCGAAGGAGGTTCGGCAATGTCTGATGCGAGCCTCCCCCTTCAGGCGGAAGACCTCGAGCCCGTCCGCGCTGCGAGGCGCATCTCCGGCGAGTCCCGGCTGGTGCAATGGCTGCTGGTCGCGATTTCCCTGGCCTTCCTCTGCCTGTTCCTCTTCCTGCCGCTGATCACGGTCTTCGTCGAAGCCGGTGCACGGGGCTGGCAAGCTTATCGCGAAGCCATCCTCGAGCCCGACGCGCTCGCGGCTATCCGCCTGACGCTGCTCGTCGCCGCCATCGCGGTGCCCTTCAACATCGTCATCGGCATCGCCGCCGCCTGGGCGATCGCCAAGTTCGAGTTCCGCGGCAAGAGCCTGCTGACCAGCTTCATCGATCTGCCCTTCTCGGTCTCGCCGGTAATCTCGGGGCTGGTCTTCGTGCTGCTCTTCGGTGCCCAGGGCTATTTCGGCCCCTGGCTGAAGGCGAACGACATCCAGATCGTCTTCGCCTTGCCCGGCATCGTGCTGGCGACGATCTTTGTCACCTTCCCCTTCGTCGCCCGCGAGCTCATCCCGCACATGCAGTCGCTCGGCTCGGCCGAGGAGGAGACGGCGCTGACGCTCGGCGCGTCGCCCTGGCGCACCTTCCTGACCGTGACGCTGCCAAATGTGAAATGGAGCCTGTTCTACGGCGTCCTGCTCTGCAACGCCCGTGCGATGGGCGAATTCGGCGCCGTCGCCGTGGTTTCCGGCAAGATCCGCGGCCTGACCAACACCATGCCGCTGCATGTCGAGATCCTCTATAATGAATATATGGGCGCCGCCGCCTTCGCCGTCGCTTCGCTGCTGGCGGGCCTGGCCCTCGTCACGCTCGCCCTGAAAACCCTGCTGGAATGGCATTTCGCCGACGCAATCGCCGCCAGCCGACGTCATTGAGAGCTCGTCCCATGTCCGTCGCCGTCACCATCGAAACCGTCGAGAAGCGCTTCCAGAACTTCCCTGCCCTGCGCGGCGTCTCGCTCGACATTCAGCCCGGCGAGCTCGTCGCCCTGCTCGGCCCTTCCGGCTCGGGCAAGACCACGCTGCTGCGCGTCATCGCCGGGCTGGAGCAGGCCGAGCGCGGGCGTGTGCTCTTCGGCGGCACCGACACGCGCGATCTCTCCCTGCGCGACCGGCGCATCGGCTTCGTCTTCCAGCACTACGCGCTGTTCAAGACCATGACCGTGGCTGAGAACGTTGCCTTCGGATTGAAATCGCGCCCGCGCGGCGAACGGCCCGAGCCGGCCGAGATCCGCCGCCGCGTCTCCGAGCTGCTCGAACTGATCCAGCTTCCCGGGCTGGAGAAACGCTATCCGAGCCAGCTTTCGGGTGGCCAGCGTCAGCGCGTCGCCCTTGCCCGCGCCCTCGCCATCGAACCACGCGTGCTGCTGCTCGACGAGCCTTTCGGCGCGCTCGACGCCAAGGTCCGCAAGGAATTGCGCGCCTGGCTGCGCCAATTGCATCAGCGCACCGGCCACACCACCGTCTTCGTCACCCACGACCAGGAAGAGGCGCTCGAACTCGCCGACCGTGTCGCGATCCTGAGCAATGGCCGGCTCGAACAGGTCGGCTCGCCCGACGATGTCTACGACCATCCGGCGACACCTTTCGTCTGCGAATTCCTCGGCGACGCCAACCATCTGCCGGTCAAGGTCGTCGGCAGCCAGGCCTTCTTCCGCGATCGGCCGGTGCTCGGCGGTCTTTCCCAGAACAAGAGCGGCCCGGCCTCGCTCTATGTCCGTCCGCAGCATCTGCGCATCGTCGACGATGCGCCGCTCGCCTTGCCCGGCATCGTCGAGCATCTGCGCCGCAACGGACCGCTGCGCCGCGCCGAGGTCGCCGTCGAGGGCCTGCCGAAACGCCTCGACGTCGATCTCGCCAGCCAGGTCGCCCCGGCGATCGGCGAGCGCGTGCGGCTGCGCATCTCGCATGGCAGCCTGTTCGCTGCGGCCTGACCCTCTCGCTTCGCGCGCCGCGCCGGGCTATTCCGATAGCGAAACAGGCCGAAGGAGATGGCGATGAAAGCGCGCGCGAAATGGGTCGAGGGCATGGCCTTCATGGGCGAGGCCGGCAGCGGTCACGCCGTGGTCATGGACGGCGCCCCCGAATATGGCGGCCGCAATATCGGCATCCGGCCGATGGAGATGCTGCTGATCGGGCTCGCCGGCTGCACCGGTTTCGACGTGGTGCAGATCCTCAAGAAGGGCCGCGAGAACGTCACCGGCTGCGAGGTCGAGGTCGAGGCGCAGCGCGCGGCGGAAGATCCCAAGGTCTTCACCAGGATCCATATCTCCTATCGGATCAGCGGGCGCGGCCTCTCCCCGGCCAAGGCCGAGCGTGCCGTCGCATTGTCGAAGGAAAAATACTGCTCGGCTTCGATCATGCTCGGCGCGACCGCGGAAATGAGCGCCTCGCTCGAGGTTATCGACGAGTTGAAGCAGGTGGCAGCCGAATGAGCGATTTCCCCGTATCCGGACTGGTTTCGCCCGAGATCCTGCACGCCTCTCTCGGCCGGAGCGACCTCGTCATCCTCGACATCCGCAGCACGGCCGAAGGCGGCCGGGCAGCGTTCGAGGCCGGCCACATCCCCGGAGCGGTGCACAGCGACTATGCCGCCGATGGCTGGCGCGCCAGGATCGGCAATGCGCCCGGCATGCTGCCGCCGCTCGACCATCTCGCCGCCCTCGCCGGCAGCCTCGGCATCCGGCCGGAAAGCCGGGTTGTGATCGTGCCGGCCGGCCTCGCGGCCACCGATCTCGCTGCGGCGGCACGCGTCTACTGGACGCTGAAGCTGATCGGCCATGGCCAGCAGGCGATTCTCGATGGCGGCTTCAAGGGCTGGCAGGCCGACCCGGGGCGCCCCGCCGCGACCGGTCCGTCGCAGCCCAGGCCGGCCGCGCCTTATCCCGTGGTCGTGAAGCAGGAACTGCGCAGCACGGCGGATGCTACCTTCGTCGCCGCGCGCGGCAAGCTCGCGACTTTGGTCGATGCGCGTGCCGCCAGTTATTTCGACGGTCGCGAAAAGGCGGCCGAGGCGACGCGCGCCGGCCATATCCCGGGCGCCGTCTCGCGCGACTATGCGGCGGCCTTCGATACGGTCACCGGCAAGCTCAGGCCGCGGGACGATCTCGGCGCGCTCTATGGATCCGTGCCCGGCGGTCCGGCGATCTCCTATTGCAACACCGGCCACACGGCGGCTCTGAACTGGTTTGTGCTCTCCGAGGTGCTCGGTCGCGACGAGGTCTCGCTCTATGACGGCTCGATGACCGACTGGACCCAGGATCCCGAGCGGCCGGTCGCAACCGCGGCCGGCTAAGGCGTTTGGGGCGAGGCCGACATCATTCACGTGGCTTTCGGCATGATGATGATCATCCCGAAGGCCATTTCGAAACCCGCCTGCGCTCATCCGGCATTTGCAAATTCGTCGAAAAAGGATCAAAGGAAGCGCCAATGCGCCGGCCCTGCCGCGCCTTTCCCTTTTCCTGACATCGAGTCCAGCCGCCGATGAATGCCGTCGCGCCGAAAATCTCCTTCGTCTCGCTGGGCTGCCCGAAGGCCCTTGTCGACTCCGAGCGCATCATCACCTCGCTGCGCTCCGAGGGCTACGAGCTCAGCAAGAGCCATGCGGGCGCCGACCTCGTCATCGTCAACACCTGCGGGTTCCTCGACAGCGCCAAGCAGGAATCGCTCGAGGCGATCGGCTCGGCCATGGCCGAGAACGGCAAGGTGATCGTCACCGGCTGCATGGGCGCCGAGCCCGAGCAGATCCGCGGCGCCTTCCCGAACGTGCTCGCGATCACCGGCCCGCAAGCCTATGAGAGCGTCGTCTCGGCCGTCCATCAGGCGGTGCCGCCGAAGCACGACCCCTTCGTCGACCTGGTCCCCGAACAGGGCATCAAACTGACGCCGCGCCACTACGCGTATTTAAAGATTTCAGAAGGTTGCAATAACCGCTGCAGCTTCTGCATCATCCCGAATCTGCGCGGCGACCTCGTCTCGCGGCCGATCGGCGAGGTGCTCCGCGAGGCCGAGAAGCTGGTCAAGGCCGGGGTCAAGGAACTGCTGGTGATCTCGCAGGACACCAGCGCCTATGGGCTCGACATCAAATACGCACCCTCGATGTGGAAGGACCGCGAGATCCGCACCCGTTTCTTCGAGCTGGCGCGCGAGCTCGGCCAGATGGGCATCTGGGTGCGCCTGCACTATGTCTACCCCTATCCGCATGTCGACGAGGTCATCCCGCTGATGGCGGAAGGGCACGTTCTGCCCTATCTCGACATCCCCTTCCAGCACGCTTCGCCGAGCGTGCTGAAGGCGATGCGTCGGCCGGCCCATCACGAGAAGACGCTGGAGCGCATCGGCAAATGGCGGGAAATCTGCCCCGATCTCGCCATTCGCTCGACCTTCATCGTCGGCTTCCCCGGCGAGACCGAGGAGGATGTGGATTTCCTGCTCGACTGGCTGAAGGAAGCGAAGCTCGAGCGCGTCGGCTGCTTCAAATACGAGCCGGTGAAGGGCGCCAAGGCCAATGATCTCGGCCTGCCCGCCATCGCCGAGGAGGAGAAGGAAGCGCGCTGGCACCGCTTCATGAAGACACAGGCGCTGGTCAGCGCCCGCCTTGCCAAGACCAGGGTCGGCAAGCGCATTCCGGTGATCATCGACGAGGCCGGCCCGACGGTCGCCAAGGGCCGCTCGAAATGGGATGCGCCGGAGATCGACGGCAATGTCTATGTCGCGAGCCGGCGGCCGCTGCGGCCGGGCGACATCGTCACGGTCAAGGTCGAGCGCGCCGACGCCTATGACCTTCACGGGGTTGCGGTCTGAGGGAACCTCTCCTCGCTTCCTCTGATCAGGCGAAGCTCGCGCTGACGATGCGCGGCATGCGGCGGATCTCGGCGACACGCCCGACACGCATCCGCGAGGGCTTCTCGAGCCGGGCCTGGCCCTCTTCGAGCTGCAGCGCGACGTTGATGGTCGGCCGGCTGGTCAGCTGGCCGAAGAGAACGGTCGCGACGATCAGGAAGGAGAGGCTGAAGCCTGCAAGGCGCAGGAAGCGGTACATGACGTAAGGTCCGGGAAGTGATTTGCTTCCCGGTCATTGCCGTCGGCAGAAGCGCTTTCGATTCTCGCTTTCGCCTGCTTTCGCTTTTTTCTCTTAGGGCGGCTTCGCGCCGGCTCATGCTGCGGCAGGCAGGGCCGGCTGCCAGCGAAGGACCGAGGCCCCTTGCCGTCTCCCTCGCTCCCGCCTGCGGCGACGGCCGAGGCGGCCGAGCCACCAGCCGAAGCGCTGTGCCGCCATTGCGAGCGCCAGCGCATAGCCGATCAGGGCCAGCATCCAGCTCGCGGCGCTGAGGCTGAGCGTTCCGAGTACCAGGGCCGAACGGCCGAGCACCTTCAGTGTCGCCCGCAAGGTCGAGGGTTTCGCCGCTCCCAGCCGGGCCGCCTTGCCGATATCGCCGGCATCGTCGGCTATGGCGAGCACCTGACGCAGGCCGCGCTGGCCGGTACGGGCATAGAGGACACCGGCATCCTGGCCAAGCGCCGTGAAGCGTGCCAGCGCTGCCGGGCGGACGATACCGCCGGCCGCGACTTTCGCCGCGGCAAGGTCGAGCCGCGCGGCGGCGCCGAAGCTGGCTGCGAGGGCCGGCCTGTCGAGCGCGCCTGCGGCGGCACGGCCGAGACTGGCGGTGAGGGCCGGCGACAGCAGCTTCGCCTTGCCGGCGGCCTTGACGGCGCTCAGGCCACCGCGGGCCGGCAGGCCGCCACCAAGGCTCACCCAGGTGGCGGCGCTGACGGCGAGCCCGACGGCCGAGAGTGCAAGAACGGTTTCGTCCGCGCCCTCCCCGCCGAGCAGCTTGCGTCCTTCGAGGGCAAGATCGCGCAGATCGCCAAAGCCGCTGACATCGCTCGCCAACGCTCCGGCGAAGGCGGCGTCGCTATCGCGCGCTCCGGCGAGGAAACCATGTCCGAAATCGGAAGCGGTGCGCAGCCAGGCACCGTCGCGCAGCGCCTGGAGTCGCCGGAGCTGCTCGGGCGCCACCGCTATGCCGCGTTCGGCTGCGAGTGAGATGAAGCTGTCCGCGAGCTCGGCGTCGCCGGCATCGATCGCTGCGTCGATCCCCGTTGCAACGCGCGCCGCATCGAGGGTCTCGCCGAGGCGCAGCTGCGACAGAGCGACCGGGTCATCGGCGGCCATGTGAAGCTCCCACAGCCGCAAGGCCGGTGGTGCGACGAGCGCCCCAGCACCGGCGAGCCCGATCGCCAGCAGCAGCGCCAGCCCCAACCTGTTCATCCCGAAACCCGCTCGCAGCCCGCTCCAGCCGGAAAGCGCTTCCGGCAGGACCGTTCCTAGACGGCAATTCGGGCGGAATAGCGCTCCGGATGCTGCGGTGACTGGAGCATTCTGCGCTTCGTTGAAACGCATGACTGCTCCAGTTCGCATTTTCTCCAGACGAACCGGCGCCCACTCCGCTCGAAAATGCGCTACGGAATGATCACCGTCGAGCCGGTGGTGCCGCGGCTTTCGAGGGCGCGATGGGCCGCAGCCGCCTCGGCCAGCGGGAAGCGGGCATTGATCGCCACCGTGACCTTGCCGGAGCTCACCGCGCCGAACAGGTTCTTCGCCATCTCGACCATGGTCTCGCGCTTGGCGGTATGCGTGTTGAGCGTCGGCCGGGTCACGTAGACCGAGCCCTTGCTCGCCAGGATGCCGAGATTGACGCCGTCGACCGCGCCCGAGGCATTGCCGAAGCTCGTCAGCAGGCCGAACGGCTTCAGCGAGTCGAGCGAGGCGATGAAGGTGTCCTTGCCGACGCCGTCATAGACCACATCGCAGCCCTGGCCGCCGGTGATCTCCTTGACGCGCGCCGCGACGTCCTCCTCGCCGTAGAGGATGACATGATCGGCGCCGTGGGCCCTGGCGAGATCGGCCTTCTCCTTCGAGCCGGCGGTGCCGATCACCGTGGCGCCCAGCGCCTTGCCCCATTGGCAGAGGATGGTGCCGGTGCCACCGGCCGCAGCGTGGACGAGGATCGTGTCGCCCGGCTTCACCTTGTAGGTCCGGTGCAGCAGGTACTCGGCCGTCAGGCCCTTCAGCATCATGCTGGCGGCTGCTTCATAGGACACCGCATCGGGCAGGGCGACGGCCGCAGCGGCGGGGACGATCCGCTCTTCGGCATAGGCGCCGAGGCCGGCGACGCAGGCGATACGGTCGCCCGGCTTGAACTCGGTGACGCCCTCGCCGACTGCGAGGACATCGCCGGCCGACTCGTTGCCGGGTGTGAACGGGAGCTGCGGCGCCGGATAGAGGCCGGTCCGGAAATAGGTGTCGATGAAGTTGAGGCCGATGGCGCGGTTGCGGATCAGCAGTTGACCGGGCCCGGGCGCCGGCAGCGCGATGTCTTCGAGCTGGAGCACGTCCGGTCCGCCGGTCTTGTGCACGCGAATGGCCTTCACCATGGCAATCTCTCCTCGAGGCAGGTGCGCGACCATAGGGACTTGCATCCGGGCGGCGCAACGGCTGGACTGCGCATGGGGATCAGCGTCCGGCGCGAGTCGCGTACCGGAGCGCGGTCGGGCTGGTGGGATCGCAGCGCAGGAACAAGACATGAACGAGCCAGGGGCGCGCCTTGGCAGCGACACGGCTTCGCATGGAACCTTCGCTCCCAAGCTCTTCACCGTATTGCGGGAGGGCTACGGCCCAGCCCGATTGCGGGCCGACGCGCTTGCCGGATTGACGGTTGCCATTGTCGCCCTGCCCCTTTCCATGGCGATCGCCATCGCCAGCGGCGCAACCCCAGCGGCCGGCCTCTTCACCGCCATCATCGGCGGCTTCCTGGTTTCGGCCCTCGGCGGCAGCCGCCACCAGATCGGCGGCCCGGCCGGCGCCTTCATCGTCCTGATCGCCGCGACCATCGACCAGCATGGCTTCGACGGGCTGGTGCTGGCGACGCTGCTCGCCGGGGCCATTCTCATCGCCATCGGGCTGCTCAGGCTCGGCACCTATATCAAATACATTCCGCACCCGGTCCTGGTCGGCTTCACTGCCGGCATTGCCATCATCATCTTCGCCAGCCAGATCCGTGACCTCTTCGGGCTGACCCTGCCGGGCAAGGAGCCGGCGGCACTGCTGCCGAAGCTGGAGGCGCTCTGGGAGGCGCTCGCCACCATCAACCCCGCGGCCGTCGCGCTTTCGGCGCTGACCATCGGCGTCATCCTCGGCCTGCGCCGGTGGCGGCCGGGCTGGCCGGGGCTCTTGATTGCAGTCGCGCTCGCCGCCGCGCTGGTCTTCCTGCTGAAGCTGCCGGTCGAGACCATCGGCAGCCGCTTCGGCGGCATTCCGAACTCGCTGCCGGCCCCGCATCTGCCGGCCTTCAGCCTCGACAAGCTGGTCGCGGTCCTGCCGGCAGCGGTCTCGATCGCGATCCTCGGCGGCATCGAATCGCTGCTCTCGGCCGTGGTCGCCGACGGCATGACCGGTCGGCGGCACCGCTCCAACACCGAACTGGTGGCGCAGGGGGCCGCCAATATCGGCGCCTCCCTGTTCGGCGGCATTTGCGTGACCGGGACCATCGCGCGCACGGCGACCAATGTCCGGGCCGGCGGGCAGACGCCGGTCGCGGGCATGCTGCACGCCTTGTTCGTGCTGCTCTTCATGCTGGTCGCGGCGCCGCTCGCCTCCTACATCCCACTGGCCGCGCTGGCAGGGGTGCTCGCCGTCGTCGCCTGGAACATGGCGGAGAAGGCGGCCTTCATCGCCATCCTCAGGCATTCCCGCGCCGATTCGGTGGTGCTGCTCGCGACCTTCCTGCTGGTGATCTTCGAGGATCTGATGGTTGGCATCGGGGTCGGCGTCGTGCTTGGCTCGCTGATCTTCATGCACCGCATGGCCAATGTCGTGACCGTCGAGGCCGGCATGGACCCGGCCCTGGTCGACGACGATGATATGTCCGAGCCCGCCGAAGTGGATGTGCTCCGCAACGGCAATGGCGATAGCTTCCGCTATCGCATTTCCGGCCCGCTCTTCTTCGGAGCCAGCATGAGTGTCGCGACCGTGCTCGATCGGACCGGGCCCTTCCCGGCTCGTATCGTGCTCGACCTCTCGGACGTCCCCTTTGCCGATTCCAGCGCCGCCGTCGCGCTGCGGGCGATGATCGACAAGGCGATCCGCCATGACGCCAAGGTCGAGATCCTCGGAGCGACGGCGCCGGTGCGCCGCGTGCTCGGCCATGAAGGCATCGACGATAGGCTGGTGAGGTTTCGTGATGTCTGAGCTGCGGCAAGGGCGCGCTCGCCAGCGCCGCCGACATGAGCTAGCCAAGACGGCATGACGGAACAAAGCATGCAGGATTGCCAGATCGCCATCGTCGGCGCCGGCGCCGTCGGGCTCGCCGCGGCGCTCGCCCTCGCCGCCACTGGCCGGGAGAGTGTACTGTTTGGCGCCGCGACCGCCCCGCGCGACGGTCGCACTGTCGCCCTGCTCGACGGCTCCTGGCGCCTGCTCGGCGAACTCGGCCTCGGCAAGGCACTGGAGCGCATCGCCGCCCCACTCGAGATCATGCGCCTGGTCGACGATACCGGCAGCCTGTTCCGTCAGCCGCCGGTCGAGTTCAAGGCCGCCGAGCTCGGGCTTCCGGCCTTCGGCTGGAATGTCGAGAACGCCGCCCTGGTCGAGACGCTCGCCGCGCGCGCCGCGCAGGAACCGGCGATCCGCATGGTGCCCTTTCCGGTCGAGGAGATCGAGCTCGGGCCGGACGCGGTGCGGCTCTCCGGCGCCGGCTTCGAGCCGCTGCATGCGGCGCTCGTGGTCGGTGCCGATGGCCGTAATTCGCGGGTTCGCGCCGCCGCTGGCATCGAGACGCGCGACTGGACTTATCCGCAGGTCGCGCTGACCGCGATTCTCGGCCATCGCCGCGAGCATGGCGACGCCTCGACCGAGTTCCACACCCGCGCCGGGCCGTGCACGCTGGTGCCGCTGCCGGGCCGCCGTTCCTCGCTTGTCTGGATGCTGGCGCCGCGCGAGGCCGACGAGGTCGCCGCGCTCGACGATGCCGGCTTCGCCCGCGCGGTCGAGCGCCAGACCCATTCGATCGTCGGCGCGATGACCGTCGAGGGCCGGCGCGGGCGCGTGCCGATGGGCGGCCTTTCCGTCGAGCGCTTCGCCACGGACCGCGCCGCACTGATCGGCGAGGCCGCCCATGTCTTCCCGCCGATCGGTGCGCAGGGGCTCAATCTCGGCCTGCGCGACGTCGCCGCGCTGCGCGACTCCCTGATCGAGGCCGAGGACCCCGGCGCGGAAGGGCCGCTGGCGCGCTACGATCTTTCGCGCCAGACCGACGTCCGGTTGCGCACCGGTGCGGTCGACGCCCTCAACCGGACCCTGCTGACCGATCTCTTGCCCGCCGACCTCCTGCGCGGCGCCGGCCTGCTCGCGCTGTCGCGCTTCGGGCCGCTGCGCCGGCTCGTGATGCGCCAGGGCCTCGCGGGTGGCACCGCCGCAGGCTGAGCGCGCGCCTCAGGCTTAGAGCGTCTCGTCGCCGACGGCCGGAACCTTGCGCAGCGCCGGCGCCGCATCACGGAAGACCGGCGCCAGCGGCAGCGGCGTCGAGACGATCCGGCGCCCGCCCGGCTCCTCGACCTGCCGGTCGAGCAGACCGCGGGCGGTGAGCTGCGGATCGGCCAGCGCCTCCTCGAGCGTCCGTACCACGGTGCAGCAGCAGTCGAGCGGTTCGAGCAGCCCGCGCCAGTGCGCGGCCGGCTGCGCGCCGATCAGGGCCGCGACGGCGGCGCGCGTTGCTTCCTCCTGTCGGCGATCGTCGCGCAGGGCCTCGTCGAGGCCGATCGCCGCGCTGAAGATCGCCCAGAACTTCTCTTCCAGCGCCCCGACGGCGAGGAACCAGCTATCGGCGGTGGCATAGAGCCCGTAGCGCGGGCTGCCGCCGGTCAAAAGCCCCTCGCCACCCTGCGGATAGCGCCCGCTCGCCTGGCCCTGCGCCAGCCCGTACCAGGCGAAGGTCGGCATCGCGTCGGTCATGGCGATGTCGAGATGACAGCCCTGCCCCGAAAGGTCGCGCTCGCGCAGCGCCAGCAGGATGTTGAGTACGGCCGGCATCGCACCGCCGGCGATGTCGGCGACCAGCGTCGGCGGCAGCGGCGCGGGCTCGCCGCGCTTCAGGGACTGGCCAAGCAGCCCACCGATCGCCTGGTAGTTGATGTCGTGCCCTGCTTCGAGCGCGCGGGGTCCTTCCTGCCCGTAGCCGCTAATCGAGCAATAGATCAGCCGCGGGTTGATCGCGCGCATGGCTTCGTACCCGAAACCCAGCCGTTCCATCACGCCGGGCCGGAACTGCTCGATCAGGATGTCGGCCTTCTCGATCAGCGGGCGCAGGCGTTCCACCGCGTCGGGAGCCTTCAGGTCGATGGCGAGGCTGGTCTTGCCGCGATTGAGTGCCGCGAACGGCGCCGAGGTCTCGCCGAGCCGTGGTGGGAAGCGGCGCATATCCTCGCCCTCCGGTCGCTCGATCCTGATGATCCTTGCCCCCGCCTCGGCCAGGAACAGGCTGGCGAGCGGTCCCGGCAGCAGCGTCGAGAAATCGAGGACGAGGAGATCGGAAAGCGGCTGCATCGTCGGGCCCTTGGCGAGGCCCGGAGGGGCGCTCAATGGAAGAGGTCGGCCGGCATCCTGCCTGTCTTCACCAGCCACAGGAAGCCCGTCAGCGTCACGGTGGAGACGATGGTGCCGACGAGGATGCAGGCCGAGGCGCGCTCGACGCCGACGCGGTACTGCGTCGAGATCACGAAGATGTTCAGCGCCGGCGGCAGCGCGGCCATGATCACTGCCGCATAGATCCAGGCGTCGGAGAAATTGCCCATCGCCGAGAGCAGCACCCAGACCAGCAAGGGGTGCAGCACCAGCTTGATGAAGACCAGCGCCGGCAATTCGCCGGGCATGCGCTTCATCGGCCGCAGCGCGACGGTGACGCCGAGCAGGAAGAGCGCGCAGGGCGCCGCCGCCTGCGACAGCCAGAGCGTCATCTTGTCGATCGCGGTCGGCAGCTCGAGCTTGGTGAAAGCCGCGAGCACGCCGGCGACGGTCGCGAGGTTGAAGGGGTGCGTTGCGACCTTCCAGGCAACGTCGCCGGCCGTCGCCGCGAGGCTGCGCTTCTCGACGCCGGCGACAGCCATCAGGAACGGGATCAGCGAAAACAGCAGGAGGTTGTCGAAGACGAAGATCAGGACGACCGGGGCGCTCGCGACCGGGCCCAGCGCCGCCAGGATCAGGGGCGGTCCCATATAGCCGATATTCGAATAGGAGCCGGCGACGCCCTGCATCACCGCCTGGGGCATGTTTCCCCGCGTATACTTGTAGCCGAGCCCGAAGGAGAGCGTGAAGGCAAGGAAGGTCGCCGTGGTCGTCGCCAGGACGAAGCCCCAATTCGTCAGATCGCTCAGCGGCTTGTCGGCGATCAGCCGGTAGAACAGGCAGGGCAGCGCCACATAGATCAGGAAGAACTGCATCCATGCGAGCCCCTCCTCCGGCAGCTGCTTGTAGCGGCCGACGGCGAAGCCGAGCACGATCAGCCCGAAGAAGGGCGCGACCAGATTGAAGAGATTGGCGAGATCGGCCATGCGGTCGCGGTACTCGGTGGAGGTTGTCCACCTGGCGCCTTCCCGAAAAGGCTCGAACCACGCGGTACGGCTTTATAGGATGCGGGGCGGCGGATGAGAACCTGCTGTTCCATGCGCTGTCAGCATGACGAGCCCGATCGGTGGCAGAGGCCCGGTGCGTCGTGCCGAAGCACCCTGAATTCGCGCGCCCTATCTTAGGAAGCGCTCGACAGGCTTCGCGTTGATTTCGAAGGCCTTGCGGACCCGGCCATAGCATTCGCAGGCATGGCCCTGAAGCCGGCCGCTGTCGAGAACGGTCAGATCGCCTCGCGAATAGGCGATCGCGCCGTTCTCCATCAGCTTCGAACAGACCTGATTGACGGTTGCGCGGCGCAGCCCGAGCGCTTGCGAGATCGCCGCCTGGGTGAGCTGGAAACTGTCGCCTACGACCCGATCATGCGCATGAGCGAGCCAGCGCGCGATGCGCTCCTCGGCACTGTGCAGGCTGTTGCAGGCGACGGTCTCGAGCAGCTGGATGATCAGGCTCTTGGCGTAGCGCAGCATGGCGTCGCGAACGCAGGGGAAGCCGGCGATCGCCTCGTCCAGATCCTCGATCGATAGCCAGGAGCCATAGCCGGATACGGCGACCGTCGACTGGCTGATCGCCTCGCCTCCCCCCATGATCAAGGCGATGCCGATGAAGCCCTCATAGCCGATCGAGGCTTTCTCGACGCTGCGTCCGTCGCGCATCTCGGCCCTGAGCGAAATTACGCCCTCATGCGGGAAGATCGCGTGCGTGAACGGTTCGTTCTCCTGGTAGAGCGCCTGGCCCGGCGATAGTCGCCGCGTGATCAGCCTCGGCGCGAGGAACGCCCGCGCTTCGGGCCGAACCGAAAGCAGGATCTGGTTTCGAACCTCGAAATCGCCCCTCAACTCTTGCGTCAAGCATTCCCCCGGACATTGCGTTGGGCCGCGGTGGACAATTTTCTGTTAACCTTACGTAATGTACGATATGGTACTCAATAAGAACGGAATCGTTCGCATCGATCTCGACTCCATTGGTGCGAGGCGATCAGCCGCGGGGGAGCCATCATTCCATGAGTCTGGCTGGACCTGAAGGGGTGGGAGCGGCGTCCGTGGCAGGTTCCGGGAGCGCGCATCCTTCACCGGGAGAGCGGCCCACCTTTGGCCGGGGCGGCTCCGGCGATCGCGCGAGCGGCGACGACATTGCCGAAAGGCTCAGCTTCGCCGGGATCGATGACGAGGTGCGCCGCGCGCTGCGCGAGATCCGGCCGATCGTGGCTGCGGAACTGCCCGGGGTGCTCGACGCATTTTACCGGCATATTCGCGCATTTCCCGATGTCGCGCGACTGTTTCCAAACGATTCCGTGATTGAACGGGCCCGCCAGATGCAGCTTTCGCACTGGGATCTGATCACCGAGGCAAGCTTCGATGGTCAATATGCCAGCTCGGTCCGGCGCATCGGCGAGGTGCATTGCCGGCTCGGCCTCGAGCCGCATTGGTATATCGGCGGCTATAATTTCATCATTGCGGGATTGACCGCCCGTATCGGTCAGGCGAAGGCCGCATGGCGGATCGGGCGGGAGCCCCGCATGCGCCGGGCGGCGATCGCGCTCAATCGTGCTGCCCTGCTGGACATGGACCTGGCGATCTCGGTCTATCTCGAGGCCGGGCGCCGCAATCGTCGCGAGACGCTCGAAAGGCTGGCGGGCAGTTTCGAACAGGTGGTCGCCACCGTCGTTCGCTCGGTCACCATCGCCGCGAACGATCTGAAGGCATCGGCGGGGTCGCTCGCGGCCTCGGCGAGCGAGACCCTTTACAGGGCAAGCGACGCCACAGAATCCTCGATGGAGGCGACGAAGGCCATCGAAACGGTCGCTTTTTCGACCGACCAACTGGCAGCGTCCCTCAGCGAGTTCGGCGAACAGATCGCAGCTTCCGGTCTGGTGTCCACACGCGCCGTCACGGAAGCCGAACAGATCAGCCTGCAAGTGGGCGCATTGACCGGCTCTGTCGACAGGATCGACGGCATCGTCGAGGCGATCCGCGAAATCGCAGGCAAGACCAGGCTGCTGGCGATGAATGCGAGCATCGAGGCAGCCCGGGCGGGTGAAACGGGCCGAGGCTTCTCGGTGGTTGCCGGGGAGGTCAAGCTGCTGGCCGCCCAAACCGCTCAGGCGACAGCCGAGATCGGCTCACAGATCGGGGCCATCCGCGACTTCACCCAGTATGTCGCGCTCGCCACCGACGCGATCAGGCAGACCATTCGGGAAATGAACGAGATCGGAGCGGCGATCGCGCATGCGGTCTCTGGTCAGGAGCACGCCACCGAGCGAACGGCCTGCAATCTCCGACAGGCCTGGCAGAGCTCCGCCGAAGTGGCGAACGGCATCGTGGGGGTGGCCCGGCGCGCTTCGGAGTCGAGCGAGGCGTCCGCCCACGCCCTCGCCGCTTCGACCGAATTGGTGCGGCAGGCGGAGAAGCTCTCCTCCGAAGCCGAAAGCTTCCTGGCGACAGTGCGAGCCGCCTGACCGCCACGCCGCCGCCGGAGAGCATTTTCCGGCGGAAGCGAGATCGATCAGCCGCGCGATTTTTCTCCCAGCCTACCGGACCAGCCTGGCCTGCCCGCGATTTCAGCCATCACTCAACCCATCGGGATAGTCACATGTCGTCGTCGAACGCCCTATCCGAACGTCTTCGATTCATGAAGCTGGGCAAGACTGCCCTGGACAATCTGCAGAGTGCCAAGCCGATCGTCATGGGCGCGCTGCCGCAAGCACTCGACGATTTCTACGAGCAGGTCCGGGCGTTTCCGGAAACAAGGGCTTTCTTTTCGGGGGAGGCTCAGATCGCCGGTGCCAAGGGCAAGCAGATCGCCCATTGGGAGATGATCTCGGGTGGGCGGTTCGATGAGGACTATCTCAGCGCCGTCTCGATCGTCGGCCAGGTCCATGCCCGGATCGGGCTTGCTCCGCGATGGTATATCGGCGGCTACGGCCTCGTCCTCGAATCTCTGATCGGCAAGCTCATCGAGGCGCGCTGGCCTCGGGGCGAAGGTGAAAGTGCCGCATCGAGCGTCCTGGGAAAGGCCTTTCGCGGCCGCCAGGTCAAGAGCGGCGCCGCGGCCAGCGCGCAATCGGTCGCCGCGGAAGTGAGCGCCGTCGCCAAGGCAACGCTGCTCGACATGGATTTTGCGATCTCGCTTTATCTGGAGGCCGCCGAGGCTGCTCGGCTCACAGCCGAACGGGAGGTGCTTGAAAAGGAGCGCACGGCGGTCGTCAATTCGGTGGGGCAGGCCATGGCCGCCATCGCCCGGGGCGACCTGACCTATCGCATGCCCGATGATCTGCCGGGCGAGTACGGCCAGCTCCGAGACGATTTCAATGCGGCCGTCGCCACCTTGCAGGATACGATGCGGACCATCCTGTCGACGACGCGGGACATTCGTTCCAGCGTCGGGGAGGTTTCGCAAGCATCGCAGAATCTGGCCGAGCGGGCCGAGGAACAGGCGGCCTCGCTGGAGGAAAGCGCCGCGACGACCGAGGAGCTTGCCGCCTCGGTCAAGAGCAACGCGGAAACCTCGCGCAACGCCGAGCAGGCCGCGCGTGAGGCGATGCTGGTCGCCGAAGAGGGCGGCGCCATCGTCCGTCAGGCGGTCGAGGCGATGACGGGGATCGACGATGCCTCGAAGAAGATCGCCGAGATCACCTCGCTGATCGACGGCATCGCCTTCCAGACCAATCTGTTGGCGCTCAATGCCGCCGTCGAGGCGGCGCGAGCCGGCGATGCAGGCCGCGGCTTCGCTGTGGTGGCCTCGGAAGTCCGCACGCTCGCCCAACGCTCCGGAGAAGCCTCGAAGGGGATCAATACGCTGATCGGCGCCTCGAATGCCGAGGTCGCGCGCGGGGTCACCCTGGTGCGCTCCGCCGGCTCCGCGCTGGAGAGGATCGTTGCCGCCTCGCAGCAGGTGGCGTCGGCCGTCTCGGGCATTTCGGCCGGCTCGTCGGAACAGGCAAATGGCATCGAGGAGATGAGCCAGACCCTGGCGATGATGGATGCGACGACACAGCAGAACGCCGCCCTGGCCGAGGAAAGCGCGGCGTCCGCAGCGGCCCTTTCAAACCAGGTTCAGGCCCTGGATCGGCTGATCGCGACGTTCAGGGTAGACCTGTCGGCGGCCCGTGGCCCGCGGTCGATGCCGCTTGCCTCGGAAGTGCTCTCCGAAGCGCCTCTCCGTTCGGTCGCGTTCGCCGGCAAGGGGGCCGCATGACATCGGCCGCGGCCGCGCCGTTTGCGCTATCCCGATCCGCGAAGCGCGGCCCGGCCTTGTCCGGTCCGCGGCGATGCAAGACCATCGGCCTCAGGCGGCGGCGAGCAGCCCGAACAGGTTGCGCGGATCTTCCGGCTCGGTCAGCAGGTCGATCTCGTCATAAAAATCCGTGCCCTCGATCAGATCGCTGAGATAGCGCAGCGCCGAAAAATCCTCGGTGGCGAAGCCGACGGAATCGAAGACCGTGATCTGGTCGGGGGTGCGGCGCCCTTCCGTCTCGCCCACAATCACCCGCCAGAGCTCGGTCACCGGGAAATCGGGCGGCATCTGCTGGATCTCGCCCTCGATCCTCGTCTGCTCGGGAAGTTCGACGAAGACGTCTGCACGCAGCAGGATTTCGCGCTGCAACTCGGTCTTGCCGGGGCAGTCACCACCGACCGCGTTGATGTGGACGCCGGCTCCGACCATGTTGTCGGAGAGGATCGTCGCCTTCAGCTTGTCGGCGGTGACTGTCGTGATGATGTCGGCGCCGAGGACCGCCTCCTGCGCGCTCGCCGCCACCTCGATCTCGAAACCCTGGCTGGCGAGATTGGCGAGGAATTTCTCGGTCGCCGTCGAATCGATGTCGAAGACGCGCAGGCGCCTGATGCCGTTCAGCGCCTTGAAGGCGAGCGCCTGGAACTCCGATTGTGAGCCGAGCCCGATGATCGCCATCACCGCGGCATCCTTGCGCGCGAGATAACGGGCCGCGACGGCCGAGGTCGCCGCCGTCCGAAGGGCCGTGGTGATCGTCATCTCGGAGAGCAGGCGCGGATAGCCGGTGCCGACATCCGCCAGCACGCCGAAGGCCGTCACGGTCTGCAGGCCGGACTGCGTGTTCTTCGGGTGGCCGTTGACATATTTGAAGCCGTAGAGCGCGCCGTCGCTGGTCGGCATCAGCTCGATCACGCCGTCACGGGAATGGCTGGCGACGCGCGGCGCCTTCTCGAACTCGGCCCAGCGCCGGAAGTCCTGTTCGATATAGTCCGCGAGCCCGGTCAGATAGGCCTCGACCCCGACGGCCCTGACCAGCCGGACCATGTTGTCGACGCCCACATACCGCATCATCGCGCACCCTCCTCCGTTGTCTCGTTCCCTCCATTTTACGGCAAAGCAATTTGCACTAAGAACAGCGAACAAGTGCACTAAGACGCAGAAACAGGAACAGTCTGCCAATCAGGTTTGAGCATTTTGCCATGCATGTTTTTGACGATCTGGATCATCGACTGATCTCCGCCCTGCGCGAGGATGGCCGCGCACCGATCTCGAAGCTCGCCACGATCCTCGGGGTATCGCGCGCGACCGTGCAAAGCCGGCTCGACCGCCTGATCGAATCGGGGGCCGTCCTCGGCTTCACCGTCCGGTTCCGGCAGGATTCAGACGACAAGGCGATCCGGGCGATCATGATGATCGAGGTTACCGGCCGTTCGACGACCGCGGTGATCCGGCAGCTACGCGGCTTCCCCGAATTGCATTCCCTGCACACCACCAATGGCGGCTGGGATCTGATCGCCGAGATTCGGGCCGACAGCCTGAGCGATTTCGACCGTGTCCTGCGCGAGGTCCGCACCATCGACGGCGTCCTCAACAGCGAAACCAGCATCCTGCTGAGTTCGGTCTGATCGACATGCTCGCCCGGCAACAGAAGCGACGCCGTAGTCGGACGCCCTCGGGACAGCCAGAAGGACGAGCCGGCGAAGAGTGAAGTGACTTCACGTCTGGAGCCTCAGGCGATGATGGCTCTCCGGGGCCCGGTCAGTTTACGGTCTTCTGCTTTCGCCGTGTTGCGACAGTGAGTGTCAATCCGATCAGCACGAGGGCGACGCCTATGAGGAAAAGCGGCCCCAATGCGTCCCCGAACATCACCGCCGCAGCCGCTACGCCAACGATTGGCTGCAGGTACTGAATGCTTGCCGCGATGCGTGCAGGAACCGTCCGTAGCAAATGAAGCCAGAGGAAGAGCCCGGCCACGGTCACCATGACACCGAGATAGACAGCCGAGGCGATGCCGACAGAGGTCACCTCGAATGAAACCCGCGACATCTCCCAAACAGTCCACGGCAGCACCGCCATGAAGCCGAACAGGGTGCTCCAAGCCGCCACGACAACGGTCCCGTGCCGTTCCGAGAGTTCGACGCTCCACACATAATAGAACGCAATCGTCAACGCGGAGAGCAGCACGAGAGCCGCGCCCGTCAAACTTGTCTGCGATGCAGTGGAAGTCGCGTCGCCGCGTCCCCAGGCGACCAAGGCGATTCCTACGAAGGCCGCGGCAATGCCGAGGGCCTGGATACTCGACACCGACTGCTTCAGCCTCATCGCCGCGAAAATGACGACGAAAGCGGGAATCGCCGCAGAAATCGTCGTTGCCACCGAGGCCGAGGTTCCAACGACACCGAAGGTTTGAGCAACCTGTCCAATCCCAATGCCAAGGATGCCAAGCGCTGCAACCTTGGGAAACGCCCTGAGTGGTAGACGCTGCTTTCCAAGGACGAGGAGGAACATCAACGGCACGGCGATCAGGAAGCGCAATCCCGTCAAGGTCAAAGGGGGCAGCGTAAGAAGGCCGAGCTTCGTGATGGGAATCGAAAGCCCCCACATGACAGCAAGGAATAGCGCCGCCGTAAGGTTTCGGAAGGATGCGCCGGTAGGGGAAGCAGCTGGTGCGCTCATGGGGGCAGGCGGGAGACGGAATCTGGGCCGAAGCCTTAATTCAGCTTCTTGCGCGGGACAATCGGAACGCCGCGGCGCTCAGCGGCTGCTTATGCCATGCACCATGGCCGCTTCCGCGCCGGGGCTTAGCGGTCTTTCATCATCGCAGCATCGTGGGGGATGCCCTCGATCTTCCGTTCTTAATCTTCGTGGAATTTCAGATGCTCACGGCCACCCAGAAAAAGGTGGCGCGACCTACGGGAGTCGAACCCGTCTCCCCAGCGTGAAAGGCTGGTGTCCTAACCGATAGACGAAGGTCGCGAGCTTCTGCCGCGAGGCGGCGTTGCTGCGAAGCGGGGCGAGCTATAGTCACCCTGCCGCGGTTGGGCAAGCCCGGTTTTCGGATTTCTGTCGACGGCTCACAACGGCTTCGCCAGATCGAGCACGCGCAGCTCCGCCTTCTCCGAACCGCCCCAGCGATTCAGGGTCAGCGTCGCGGCGAGGTGGACCTGCTCGCCGCGCGCCGCCAGCAGCGCCTGGCCGAGCGGCTCCTGCGCCGCCCGGAAGGCAACGCCGCCGATGCTGGCGCCGTCGCCGGCGCGCAATCTGACCCGCAAATGCCCGCCGCTGCCGATCTCGACGACATCGGCCAGCCGATGCGCCGGCAGCACGAAGACCGGCTCGGGGCAGCCGGAGCCGAAGGGGCCGGCGCGGTCGATCTCGGCGAGCAGGCGGGGATTCGCACCGCCCGCGCTGATCGCCGCATCGACCAGCAGCGCCTCGGATTCGCGCGAGGCGGCGACATTGGCCGCGAGCTCTGCGCTCATGAAGGCGATGAAGGGCGCCTCCTGGCCGGGTGCCAGAGTGATTCCCGCCGCCATGGCATGGCCACCGCCCTTGATCGCGAGCCCGGCCTCGACCGCCCGGCGCACGGCGGCGCCAAGATCGACGCCGGGGACGGAGCGGCCGGAGCCGGTCGCGCCGCCATCGGGATGGCGCGCCAGGGCGAAGGCAGGACGTCGGAAGCGCTCCTTGAGCCGGGCGGCGATCAGCCCGACCACGCCCGGATGCCAGTCGGCCGAGCCGACCAGCAGAACCGGATGCTCGGCCGCGTCGCCAAGCCGATGCTCGACCTCGGCCACCGCCTCCTCGACGGCGGCACGCTCGATCTCCTGGCGCTCCTGGTTCAGCCGGTTGAGCTCGGCGGCGATGCTGCGTGCCTCGACCTCGTCATCGGTCGTCAGCAGGCGGGCGCCGAGGCCGGCATCGCCGATCCGCCCGCCGGCATTGATGCGCGGGCCGAGCAGGAAGCCGAGATGCCAGGGCTGGGCCGGGCCATCGAGCCCGGCGGCGTCGAGCAGCGCCGCGAGACCGGGCCGCTGGCGCAGCCTCAGAATGGCGATGCCCTGGCGCACGAAAGCACGATTGAGGCCGATCAACGGCACCACGTCGGCGACGGTCGCGAGCCCGACGAGATCGAGCATCGCCAGAAGATCGGGCTCCCCGCCCCGACCCGACCAATGCCCGTGCCGGCGCAGTTCGCGTGCGGTCGCGACCAGCGTCAGGAAGACCACGCCGGCGGCGCAGAGATGGCCGAGGCCGGAGAGATCGTCCTGCCGGTTCGGATTGACGATCGCGGCCGCCGCCGGCAGCTGCTCCGGCGCCTGATGGTGGTCGAGCACGACGACATCGAGGCCGAGCCTCGCGGCCTCGCGCAGCGGTTCATGGCTGGTCGTGCCGCAATCGACCGTGACGAGGAGCGTCGCGCCCTCCCCGGCCAGCATGGCGATCGCCTCGCTGTTCGGGCCATAGCCTTCGATCAGCCGGTCGGGAATGTGCACGCGCGGGCGGGCCCCGGCCTGCTTGAGGAAGATCGCGAGCAGGGCCGCCGAGCAGGCGCCGTCGACGTCGTAGTCGCCGAAGATCGCGACCTTCTCGGCCCGCAGCGCCGCCTGCGCCAGCCTTTGAGCAGCCGGTTCCATGTCGAGCAGCACGGAAGGGTCCGGCAGCAGATCGCGCAGCTTCGGTTCGAGATAACGCAGGGCCTCGCTGGCGGCGACGCCGCGCCCGGCCAGGATGCGCGCCACGGCGTCGGGGACGCCTTCGACCTGCGCCAGGGCTTCGGCCCGCGCCAGCCCTGCAAGGTCGAGCCGATCACGCCAGGGGCGTCCGAGCGCCGAGCGCTCCACGCCGAGAAAGGCGCGTTGGGAAAGGGAAGTCATCCGCCACCGGTCGCCCGGCGAGGCGCCTTCGTCAACGGGGCGCGATGCCGCCCGCGCGTCATTCCAGCGGTTTCTGGTCGGCGATCGCCTGCGCCGTCGCCTTGCGGGCGCTGACAGGTGCATGTCCTGAGACCTCGGCGCCGGCATCGGGCTTGAGCCGCGCCATCCACAGCGCCGAGGAGGCCGCGATCAGCCCGACGAGCACGAAGGCCGGCCAGAAATCGGCGGCGCCGAGCGACTGCCCACCATTGACGAGATTGGCCGTTTCCAGTGCGAAGGCGCCGATGGTGACGCCGAGGCTCAGCGATAATTGCTGCGCGACGCTCGACAGGCTGGTGGCGCTCGACATGTCGCGGTTCGAGATATCGGCATAGCTCAGCGCATTGATGCCGGTGAATTGAAGCGAACGGAAGCAGCCGCCGATCAGGAGCACGCAGAGCATCAGCCAATGCGGCGTCGCCGGCGTGAACAGGCCGGAGGCTGCGAGGAAGGCGGCGCCGATCAGAGCGTTGAAGGTCAGCACACGGCGGAAGCCGAATCGCTGCAGGATCGTCTTCGCCAGGGTCTTCATGATCAGCGCGCCGGCCGCCGAGGCGAAGGTGATCAGGCCCGATTGCAGCGCGTTGAGGCCGAAGCCGAGCTGTAGCATCAGCGGCAGCAGGAACGGGATCGCGCCGATGCCGATGCGGAAGATCGAGCCGCCGATCACACCGGTATTATAGGTCGGGATCCGCAGCAGCCCGAGATTGAGCACTGGATGGGGGGTGCGCCGGGCGTGGAACCAGTAGGCCAGCAATGCCAGCGCGCCGAACGCGACGCAGGCATAGGAGACACTCTCCGGCACGAGATGGCGCCCGCCGGTCACCAGGCCGAGCATCAGGGCGGCGAAGCCGGTCGAGGACAGCAGGAAGCCCTTGATGTCCAGCGGCGCCACGTCCTCCTCGCGGATATCCTCGAAGAACTTCGTCGCCAGCACGATACCGAGCAGGCCGATCGGCAGGTTGATGAAGAAAATCCAGCGCCAGTCGAAATAGGTGGTGATGAAACCGCCCAGCACGGGGCCGACCACGGGACCGACCAGCGCCGGTACGGTCAGATAGGCGAGCGCGCTGACCAGTTGCGATTTCTCGACGCTGCGCAGGATGACGAGGCGGCCGACCGGCACCATCATCGCCCCGCCCATGCCCTGCAGGAAGCGGGCTCCGACGAAAGCGCCGAGCGAGTTCGAGAGCGCGCAGAGCACCGAGCCGAGCATGAACACGCCGAGCGCCGAACGGAAGATCGTGCGAGCGCCGAACCTGTCGGCCATCCAGCCCGAGATCGGGATGAAGACCGCGAGGCTGACCAGATAGGAGGTGACCGCCAGCTTGAGGGCGATCGGGTCCTCGCCGAGCGATTGCGCGATGACCGGCAGCGAGGTGGCGATCACCGTCGAGTCGGTGTTCTCCATGAACAGCGCACAGGCGACGATCAGAGGCAGGAGCTTGGCACGCTGCACGGGCGGACTTTCTGGCGAGCTGCGCGTCAGCCTTAATCCGCGATCCGCCCTATGACGAGAGTGTAGGGGCAAGAATCGCTGGCTTGCGCGAGTTGCGCCTGCCGCATGACGAATCCATCCACCGCCCGCAAGCTGACTGCGAGGCAGTCGCAAGCCTTGGCACGGAGACGTGATGGCAAGCTGGCCATGCGTTCGATGCAGGTCAAAGACGGGCGCGCGTCCCTATGTGAAGTCTGGGGCGAAGATCTTCACATTCGAGATCGGAAGGGCCGGCGCGCCGGCGAAGGTGTCCCATGTCTAGTCAAGTGCAGCATTCTTACCGCCTGGCGCCAGTCGGCGTGCCTGTTCGCGCCGCCGCCTTCGCCATCCTCGCCGGCTTCGCCTTCCTCGGCCTCGGCTCCACCGCCGCGAGCGCCCAGTCGAACAGCTGGGAACGCGCTTGCGCCGAACGCATGGTCTCACCCGGCTCCGGCGATGCGCTACGCGCCTATAACTGCGCCCGCCAGAAGGAATGCCAGGCGATGGCGAATGCCAAGGGCGCGATGATGATGGAGCGCGGCTGCTTCTTTGTCAGCCCCTCGACGGCCGAGGCTGGACCTTCGCGCCCAGGCCAGCAGCAATAGCCGACTCGTGGTTGGGCGCGCCTCGCGGGTGCGCCCAACACAACTTTCCGCCGCCAGCCCCTAGCGGCTTCGTCTCCCGCGTGATAACGGGCCTCGTCAACTCGGCCATGGGCGCCCTGCCCGGCCACGAACTAGCGCCGGCCCGTCCGGCCCCGGAGTTGACGATGGCAACGATCACCGACGGCCTTATTCGCGACGGCCTGACCTTCGACGACGTCCTGCTCGAGCCGGGCCCCTCGGAGGTCATGCCGGCCGATGTCGACGTCTCGACCAAGCTGACCAAGACGATCTCGCTGAACCTGCCGATCATCGCCTCCGCCATGGATACGGTGACCGAGGCCGGCATGGCGATCGCCATGGCGCAGGCCGGCGGGCTTGGCGTGGTACACCGCAATCTCGATCCCGAGCTGCAGGCCGCGCAGGTCAAGCTGGTGAAGAAGTTCGAGTCGGGCATGATCGCCAACCCGATCACCATCTTCCCGGACGAGACGCTGGGCGATGCTCTCGCCATCATGAAGCACAACTCGATCTCGGGCATCCCGGTGGTCGAGCGCGGCCCGCAGGGTCATAAGGGCCGCCTCGTCGGCATCCTGACCAATCGCGACGTCCGCTTCGCAGCCAATCCCGAGCAGCCGGTCTCCGAGCTGATGACCAAGGATCGGCTGATCACGGTGCGCGAGGGTGTCGGCCAGGATGAGGCCCGCCGCCTGCTCCATCAGTTCCGCATCGAAAAGCTGCTCGTCGTCGACGACCATTTCCGCTGCATCGGCCTGATCACCGTCAAGGACATGGAGAAGCAGGTCGCGCATCCCAACTCCGCCAAGGACACGCATGGCCGCCTGCTGGTGGCGGCAGCGACGACCACCGGCGACAGCGGCTTCGAGCGCTCGGAGATGCTGATCGACGCGGGCGTCGACATCATCGTCGTCGACACCGCCCATGGCCACTCCGCCAAGGTGCTGGAAGCCGTGACGCGGGTGAAGAAGCTCTCCAACGCCGTCCAGATCATCGCCGGTAACATCGCCACCGCCGGCGGCGCCCAGGCCCTGATCGATGCCGGCGCGGACGCGATCAAGGTCGGCATCGGCCCGGGCTCGATCTGCACCACCCGCATCGTCGCCGGCGTCGGCGTGCCGCAGCTGACCGCGATCATGGATGCCGCTTCCGCCGCCAGCAAGGCCGGCATTCCGGTGATCGCCGACGGCGGTATCAAATACTCCGGCGATCTCGCCAAGGCGCTCGCCGCCGGCGCCTCCTGCGCCATGGTCGGCTCGCTGCTTGCCGGCACCGACGAGACGCCGGGCGAGACTTTCCTCTACCAGGGCCGCTCCTACAAATCCTATCGCGGCATGGGCTCGGTCGGCGCGATGGCGCGCGGCTCGGCCGATCGCTATTTCCAGCAGGACATCAAGGACTCGCTGAAGCTGGTGCCGGAGGGCATCGAGGGCCAGGTCGCCTATAAGGGCCCCGTCGCCAACGTTCTGCATCAGCTTGCCGGCGGCTTGCGGGCGGCGATGGGCTATGTCGGTGGGCGAAACCTCGAGGACTACCGCACCAAGGCCCGCTTCATCCGCATCACCAGCGCCGGCCTGCGCGAAAGCCATGTCCACGATGTCACCATCGTGCGCGAGAGCCCGAACTATCCGACCCGCTCGTGAAGAACCTGTTTTGACGCGCACCCGCATCAGCATCTTCACGAGATAGGCCATGACGCTGAAACTGATCTACCCCGCGCTCGCTCAGGTCTTCTGGACCTTCGTCGTGCTGGCGATCATGTTTCTGCGTCGCAAGAAGGCCTTCGCCAATCGCGAGGTCAGGATGGCGGACGTCGCCGTCTCGACCGAGCGCTATCCGGAGCCGGCCCGGCTCGCCGCCGCGAATTTCAGCAACCAGTTCGAGACGCCGGTGCTGTTCTTCGCGCTGGTGCTGATCGCGATCCATGTCGGCGCAACCGGCTATGTCATGGCGGCCCTGGCCTGGGCCTTCGTGGCGACGCGGATCGTGCACACATTGATCCACACCGGTGGCAACGACCTGCGCCGGCGCGCCCTCGTCTTCGCCGCCGGCGTCGCCTGCCTGTTCTTGATGTGGATAGGTGTCGTCGTCGCGATACTGTGAACGGAAATCGTCGTCACCCGCTATCCTTGGATGAGCGACGCGGCGCAAGGTATTCGTCGTCCGTGTCACATTGTCGCGACGTGCCGCGATAAGCCGCAACAATGCGTGATGCCGGCTTGCGCCGGAAAACGACCCTCTGCATGCTCGATTTCGGCGGCGGCGATGGTTGGTGGGGTGGCGGTTCCGTAAGGTTCCGCTCGGCCGCTCGCATGGCGCAAGGCTCTTCATGGCAAGGCTGTCTCTCGGGCGTTTGGCCCTGTTTTCGGCGGCAGGCATCCTCGCTGTCGGCGCCGCTCTGCACTATACCGGCCGCCCCATCCCCTGGCCGCTCGACCAGATTCCCTATGGCAAGCTGATCTCGACACAGGCGAAGCCCCCTGCACCGGTCGCCGCCGTGCCGGGCGGGCGCGGCTCCGGCAGCCGTCCGGCGGTGACGGTCGTCACTGCCAAGGCCGAACGCCGGGCGATGCCGGTCCGCCTCGATGCGATCGGCACCGTCCAGGCGATCTCGTCGGTCAATGTCCGCTCGCGCGTCGATACGCAGATCACAGAGGTGGCCTTCAAGGATGGCGGCTACGTCAAGAAGGGCGACGTGCTCTTCCGGCTCGATTCGCGCCTGGCCGAGGCGCTGATCAAGCAATCGGAAGCCGGTGTCGCCAAGGACCGCGCCTCGCTCGCCTCAGCCGAGACTGATCTCAGGCGCGCCGAGGAACTGGCCAAGCGCGATTTCGCCACCGATCAGCGCCTCGATACCGCGCGCACCCAGGTCGCGACCCTGAAGGCGGCCATTCGCGGCGGCGAGGCTGCGGTCGAGGCGCTCAAGGTCCAGCTCAGCTACTACACCATCCTCGCCCCCGTCTCCGGCCGCATCGGCGCCGCCGGGCTGAAGGAAGGCAACATCGCCAAGACCGGCGACAATTCGACCGTACTGGTGACGATCAACCAGATCGACCCGATCTATGTCAGCTTCGCCGTCGCCCAGCGCCACCTCCCGGATATCCGCACCGCGATGGCGGCGGGGACCGCCGTCGTGCAGGCGACGCAACATGGCGTTTCGAAAAGCGTCGAGGGCACGATCGCGGTCATCGACAACCTGGTCGACGCGACGACCGGCACGATCCAGATCCGGGCCTCCTTCGAAAACGCCGACGAAACCCTCTGGCCCGGCGCGCTCTGCCAGGTCCGCGTGACGCTGCGTGTCGACCCCGACGCCGTCACCGTACCGCGGGAAGCGATCCAGACCGGGCAGAACGGCTCCTTCGTCTTCGTCGTCGAAGACGGCGTCGCCCGGGCCCGGACGGTCGCCGTCGACCGCACGGTCGATGATCGTGTCGTGATCGCCTCCGGCCTCGTTGGCGACGAGACGGTCGTCGTCGACGGCCAACTCCTGCTGACCGAAGGGGCCCGCACCGTCGAGCGCAAGCGTGATCGCGGCGGCCAGAGTCCACCGCCGAACCAGACTTCGCAGCGCGGGAGCGCCGGCTGATGAACCTGCCCGAGCTCTGCATCCGTCGCCCGGTCATGACCACGCTGGTCATGGCGACGTTCCTGATCTTCGGGCTCTTCGCCTTCAAGCAATTGCCGGTCGCGGCCCTGCCCCGCGTCGACTTCCCGACGATCAATGTCAGCGCCCGCCTGCCCGGCGCCAGCCCGGAGACGATGGCTTCGTCGATCGCCGCCCCGCTGGAGCGCGAATTCGCCTCGATCTCCGGCATCACCTCGATGTCCTCGGTCTCGCAGCTCGGCTCGACCTCGATCACCCTGCAATTCGACCTCAACCGCAACATCGACGGCGCCGCGCTCGATGTGCAGGCAGCGCTCAGCGCCACGACGCGGCGCCTGCCGCCCGAGCTCCCTGCCCCGCCGAGCTTCAGGAAGGTCAATCCGGCCGACCAGCCGGTGCTGTTCATGGTGCTGACCTCGGCGACCAAGCCGCTCTACGAGGTGCATGAGTTCGGCGAGAACGTGCTGCAGCAGCAGATCGCGCAATTGCCGGGCGTCGCCCAGGTCAACATCTTCGGCGCGCAGAAATACGCGGTGCGCATCCTGGTCAACCCGGATGCCGTCTCGGCGCGCGGGCTCTCGCTCGCCGATGTCCGAAACGCCGTCTCGGCCGCCAACTCGAACTCCCCGGTCGGCACGCTGAACGGCATCAACCAGCGCCTGACCCTGGGAGCCACCGGCCAGCTCGAACGCGCCGCCGAATACGGCAACCTGATCATCTCGCAGAAGAACGGCATTCCGATCCGGCTCAGCGACGTCGCCCAGACCTTCGACTCCGTCGAGAACAACCAGACCGCGAGCTGGTACAATGGCGAGCGCTCGATCATCCTCGCCGTCTACCGCCAGTCCGATGCCAACACCGTCGAGGTCGTCGACAGCATCAAGGATCGGCTCGCCGCCTACCGCGCCCAGCTACCCGCCGCGATGAATCTGGCGGTACTGAACGACCGCTCGATCCCGATCCGCGAGGCGGTCGAGGATGTCGAGGTCTCGCTGATGATCGCCATCGTGCTGGTGATCATGGTGATCTTCCTGTTCCTGAAGAGCCTGACCGCCACGCTGATCCCGACGCTGGCGCTGCCGATCTCGCTGATCGGCACCTTCGCGATCATGTATGCGCTCGGCTACTCGCTCGACAACATCTCGCTGCTCGCGCTGACGCTCGCCGTCGGCTTCGTCGTCGACGACGCGATCGTCATGCTGGAGAACATCATCCGGCATATCGAGATGGGCAAGAAGCCGTTCCAGGCAGCGCTCGACGGCTCGCGCGAGATCGGCTTCACGATTCTCTCGATCACCATCTCGCTGGTGGCAGTCTTCATCCCGGTCTTCTTCATGGGCGGCGTGGTCGGCAAGGTCTTCGCCGAATTCGCCGGCACGATCGCCGCGGCGATCATCGTCTCCGGCTTCGTCTCGCTGACGCTGACGCCGATGCTCTGCGCCCGCTTCCTCAAGGCGCATGACCAGCACAAGAAGCCGAACCTGCTCGACCGCACCTTCGAAGCCGGCTTCCAGGGCATGCTGTCAGCCTATCGCTGGACACTGGACCATGTGCTGAAGGCCCGCTTCCTGATGCTGCTGTTCACGCTCGGCACGGTCTATGTCTCGGTCCAGCTCTATATCGACATCCCCAAGGGCTTCTTTCCGATCGAGGATACCGGCCTGCTGCGCGGCGCGACCGAGGGTCCGCCGGACACCTCCTTCGAGGCGATGGCGGAGCGCCAGACCCGTGTCGCCGAGATCGTCCGGGCCGATCCGGCGGTCGACTACCTGACCTCGAATATCGGTGGCTTCAACGCCACCAACAATGGCTTCATGTTCATCGCGTTGAAGCCCAAATCAGAGCGCGACAAGCCCGATGTGGTGATCGCGCGGCTGCGCCGTGCCACCGCCGAAGTGCCCGGCATGACGGCGGTGTTCCAGCAGGTCCAGAACATCAATCTCAACGCCGGACGCTCTTCGCGCGCCCAATATCTCTATTCGCTGCAGGGGCCTGACCTCGCGGCGCTGTTCAATTACGCGCCGCTGATGCAGCAGCGGCTCGCCCAGATTCCGCAACTGCGCGATGCTAATATCGACCTGCAATTACGTAACCCGCAGCTCTCGATCGACATCGACCGCGAACGCGCCGCCAGCCTCGGCATCTCCAGCGACCAGATCCGCCAGGCGCTCGGCAATGCCTTCGGCTCGCGCCAGATCGCCACGATCTTCACGCCCGCGACCGACTACCAGGTGATCATGGAGGCGAACCGCGCCTATCAGCAGGATCCGGGCGTGCTCTCGCGGCTCCTGCTCAAGACCGCGAACGGCCAGAACGTCCCGCTGGAAACCGTGGCGACGATCAAGCCAAGCGTCGGTCCGCTCGCGGTCAATCGGATCTCGCAGCAGCCGGCGGTGACGATCTCCTTCAACACGGCGCCCGGCGTCTCGCTCGGCGACGCCGTCAACGCGATCCGCGCCGCCGAGCGCGACGTGAACCTCCCCGCTTCGATCGTCACCAGCTTCGCCGGCTCGGCCCAGCTCTTCCAGGATGCGTTGAAGGGCCAGGGCCTGCTGATCTTCGCGGCGATCCTGGTGATCTACATCATCCTCGGCATCCTCTACGAGAGCTTCATCCACCCGATCACGATCCTCTCCGGGTTGCCTTCGGCCGGCCTCGGCGCCCTGCTCGCGCTGCAGTACTTTCGCATGGACCTGTCGGTGATCGCGATCATCGGCATCCTGATGCTGGTCGGCATCGTCAAGAAGAACGCGATCATGATGGTCGACTTCGCGATCGAGCGCCGCCGCCATGGCGACGATGCGCTCTCGGCGATCCGCGAAGCCGCGCTGGTGCGCTTCCGGCCGATCATGATGACGAGTTTCGCCGCGATCTTCGGCGTGCTGCCGATCGCGCTGGGCGCCGGCGCCGGCGCCGAACTGCGCCAGCCGCTCGGCATCGCTGTGGTCGGCGGCCTCCTAGTTTCGCAGCTCCTGACGCTCTACATCACGCCGGTGATCTATTTCTACCTCGACAAGGTCGACAGCTGGATCGCCGGGCGCGGCCGCGGCGAGCCCGACGAAACGCCGGTCGAGGCTGCACCGGTCGCCGTCCCGCAGGCCCTGCATCGCGCCGAGCGCTGATCGCGATCCGTTAAGGATCCGCCGCGCCTGCGGGCCGATCCTTCAAATTTTCGAGAATTTTTTCGAGCATTCTGAACAGCGCCCGGCCTACCGCTCACCACATGACGAGCTTCGTGGGGGAGCGCAGGGACATGCCGGGCGTTGGGGAAGGGATGGCAGAGCGGCCTCGCGCCGCTGGCCCCGGCGCAGGCAAGCATTCCGCCGGCTATCGGCCCCGGCTCTCTCATGGCTCTGCTCTCCTCGCCGCCGCCATCGGCGCCGGCGCCCTGTTGGCGGCCTCCTCATTCGTACGCGCCGAGGACGATGCCGGAATCCGGGCCTTCCACCGGGCCGAAGCGACCAGATGGGCCGGCCGGCCGGCCGCGACCTCTGCCCCGGCGCCTCTCTGGTTCGCCCGCCCGCCCCTCGCCATGCGGAATGAAGGGCGTCTCGGCCAGCCTGCCCGTCCCAAGCCGCGGCTGGCAGCACCTCACGATCGCGGCTCCTTTGCCGGCATGGGCAGTGCCGGCCGTACGGTCTGCGTGCGCCTTTGCGACGGCTTCCATGCCCCGCTCGGTCATGCCCGCTCACAGGCCGATTTCCGGGCCCAGGAAGCCTTGTGCGAGGCGCAGAACCCCGGTGTTCCCGTCAAGCTCTTCCGACTGCAGGCGGGCGCTGCGACGGTCGATCGTGCCATCGCCGGCGACGGCACCCGCTATGCCGCGCTGCCGAACGCCTATGCCTATGAGAAGAAGGCCGATCCGGTCTGCCGGCCGGCGATTGCCGGTGCCGGCGAACGGCGCGTCTCGCTGCTGCGCGACATCACCCTGCGTCCCGGTGACTCCATCGTCCTCGACGGCAAGGTCGCGACCTTCACGGGCGCCTCGGCCTTTCCCTACGAGGCCGGCGACTTCGAGGATTTTCGCCAGGCCGGCAAGCTCGGCTCTGCCACGAAGCGGATGATCGACGAGACCGTCGGCATCAGCCAAGCCGAGGCGCGCCAGAAACTCCTGCGCCAGAGCCTTCAGGTGCGCGAAGCGCCGCGCGAGCTTGCCAGCGTGGCCGAGCTTCGCGGCATGCTCGATTCTGACGCCCGCATAGCCGTGCCACTGCGGGAGACGATCCTGCGCTGAGGCGCGTGCGGGTCACCTCCCGAGTTCTGCGGCGGGCGCGGCGTTAAGCATCGCGCCCGTTTGCCGTTGCGGCCGCCGGTGATTGAATACTAACAAAAAGTAAATTATGGCTCGTTTGCGGCGGACAGCTGAACCAGCGAGCGATGGAGTGATCGCGGTGTTTCGTGTCCGTAATATCGATTCGATTGCTCCCAAGGCAGCCATCGCTCTCGCTTCGACCTCTGCTGCGGCAGGCCGGGCCGGCAGCGGGCGCAAGCTGATGCGCCTGGCGGCGATGACCGGGTTTGGCCTTGCCTTGGGCGCCGGCGGCATGGTGCTGACCGTCACCTTGGTCCAGGCCGAGGACGACGCCGGAATCAGGGCCTTTCATCGACAGGAGGCCGCGGCCCGGCAGGCCCGGTACCAGGCTGCGCCGCGAGCGGTCTATGCCTCCGCGCGGGCCTATGCCCCCGAGCGCAATCTCTGGACCCTGCCGCTCTGGCAGGCTCGTCCCGACGGCGTGATCGCGCATCCGAAGGTCGAGCTGAACCCGTTCATGCGGCGTGAAGCCGCGCCGAAGCGCGCGGCCGCCCGACAACCGGCGATCCGCTTTGACACCGTCTCGGGCGCCGCCGACATGACGCGCACCATCTGCGTGCGCCTGTGCGACGGCTTCCACGCGCCGATCGGCTATCTCCGGAGCCAGGGCGATCTGAAGGCGCATGAGGCACTTTGCCAGGCCAATAATCCCGGCATTCCGGTCAAGGTCTTCAAGGTCGCCGCAGGGGCCGCGACCATCGACGGCGCGGTCGCCTCGGACGGCAGGACCTATCGCGCTCTGCCGGTCGCTTATGGCTATGAGCAATCCTCGGACCCAGCCTGCCGCCCTGCCATCGTCAACCCCGGCGAACGCCGCGTCTCCCTGCTGCGCGACATTACCTTGCGTCCCGGCGACAGCGTCGTTCTCGACGGCAAGGTGCGAACCTTCGCCGGCTCGACCAAGTGGCCCTATACCGCCTCCGATTTCCGCGACTTCCGCGACTCGTCCGATCTCAACGCGCGGCAGCGGCGCGAGATCGATGCAAGAGTAGGTATCTCGCATCGCGAGGCCGAACTGCGCAGTTTCCAGCGCCGGATTCGTGTACGGGAGGCTAGCCTGCAGGATCCGAGCTTCGCCAGCGACGCTCCCATGCTCCGCGGCGGGCTCGGACCGCGCGACCGCGTGGGCCCTGCGCCGAGGATCGTGCTCGAGACACCTTTCACCCGGAATTGATCTGGGACCTCGGCGCCCGACCAAGGGGCGTCGAATAGGATTATTATCCTGATCATTGCAATAAGAAAATAGTCCCAGGCAATTTTACCTAGATCCCCATCCCAAAGCCCAGTGGACGCCGCCAGCATGCTCGGCCACATTCGCTGCAGCGCAGCATGGAGCCGAGCATGAGCACGAAGACGCCCCGCCAGTTCTACCGCCCCCTGGCGATCGGTGCGCCGGAGCCCTATCGGGAGCCGCCGCTGCGCCTGGAGCGGATGATCCATTTCGTCCCGCCCCATCTCGAAAAGGTGCGGGCCAAGGTTCCCGAGCTCGCCGGCCAGGTCGATATCGTGCTCGGCAATCTCGAGGATGCGATTCCGGTCGAGGCCAAGCAGGCCGCCCGGGACGGCTTCATCGAACTGGCCAAGGCCACCGATTTCGGCGCCACCGGTCTCTGGACCCGCGTCAACGCCCTGAACTCGCCCTGGTTCCTCGATGACATTGCCGCCATCATGAGCGAGATCGGCGGCAAGCTCGACGTCGTCATGGTGCCGAAGGTCGAGGGCCCCTGGGATATCCACTTCGTCGACCAGCTGCTGGCGCAATACGAGGCGCGGCACGCCCTGCGAAAGCCGGTGCTGATCCACGCCATCCTGGAGACGGCCGAGGGCGTCAAGAATGTCGATGCGATCGCCACGGCCTCCCCGCGCATGCATGGCATGAGCCTCGGCCCGGCCGATCTCGCTGCCTCGCGTGCGATGAAGACGACACGTGTCGGCGGCGGCCACCCTGAATACAAGGTGATCGCCGATCCCCAGGCCAATGGCGGGCCCCGAGCCGTAGCCCAGCAGGATCTCTGGCACTACACGCTGGCGAAGATGGTCGACGCCTGCGCCTCAGCTGGCCTGAAGCCGTTCTACGGCCCGTTCGGCGATTTCTCGGACACCGCCGCCTGCGAGGCACAATTCCGCAATGCCTTCCTGCTCGGCTGCTCCGGCGCCTGGACGCTGCATCCCTCCCAGATCGAGATCGCCAAGCGGGTCTTCAGCCCGGACCCGGACGAGGTCGCCTTCGCCCGCCGCATCCTGGACGCCATGCCGGATGGCTCCGGCGCTGTGATGATCGACGGCAAGATGCAGGACGACGCCACCTGGAAGCAGGCCAAGGTCATCGTCGATCTGGCGCGGCAGGTCGCGGGGCGCGATCCGGCGCTCGCAGCCCGCTACGGCTTGTGACGCGAAGTCGTGACCGCGACGGAGATTGACCTGACGGCGAGCTAATCCTAGGTCAGGCTTGGGTCGGCGACGCATTCTGGCGGGGTGAAACCCCGCCATATCAAAAACAGATCGAAGAAGCATGGAAGCAAGAACTGCGAAATTCCGCATCGGACAGGTGGTACGTCATCGCGTTTACCCGTTCCGCGGCGTAATCTTCGATGTCGATCCGGTCTTTTCCAATTCCGAGGAGTGGTGGCTCGCAATCCCAGAGAATCTGCGCCCGTCCAAGGATCAACCCTTCTACCATCTGTTCGCCGAGAACGAGGAGACCGAATACGTCGCCTATGTCTCCGAACAGAACCTGGTCAGTGACGAGACGGGACAGCCGATCCGCCATCCCCAGGCGCGCGAATTCTTCCGGCGCGACCGAAAGGGGCGCTATCGCCTCGACAAGGCCGAGCTGAACTAGGCCGGCTTCCAGCGTTCGGGCGAAGCGAACCTGCCGACCGAAACCTCGCTCCGGGGAAGCCGCGATGCGGCGCAGCTCCGGAATTCATCGCAGAGCACTGAGGTCTGTGATGGCTTCCGGCGCTCCCTTTTGCAGCGCGGCCGGAATGATGATGGCGCGCGTTGCTCGGACGCTGCCCTATCGCTCCGGCTCAGCCTCCGGGAAACGCGCCGCGAAGGCCCCTTCCCGCTCGGGCGGCAGCCGCACCAGCAGGCTCAACGCGCCGTCCTCACCGTCGCTGCGCGCCAGAATCTCGCCGTTGGCATGCAGCCAGGCCAGCGATTTTCCGTCGCCCGGCGCGAGCACCAGCCGGTAGACCGGGCGGCTCCGCGCGATCCTGGCCTCGATCGCATCGGTCAGGCGCGTCATCCCCTCGCCGGTCAGGGCCGAGACCAGGACGGGCCGGGAAGCCTCCGGCCTCAGCCCGGCAAGCGCCGCCTGACGTTCGCGCTCGCCCTCGCCGAGCAGATCGGCCTTGTTCCAGACTTCGATCACGCGCTGGCCGTCATCGGGGTCGATGCCGAGATCGCGCAGGATCGCCCGCACATCCGCGGCCTGGGCCTGCGTGTCCTCATGCGAGACGTCGCGGACATGCAGCAGCACATCCGCCTCGATCGCATCCTCCAAGGTCGCGCGGAAGGCGGCGACGAGCTGGGTCGGCAGATCCGAGATGAAGCCGACCGTGTCGGAGAGCAGGATCTTGGCGCCATGCGGCAGCTTCAGCGCCCGCGCCGTCGGATCGAGCGTGGCGAACAGCATGTCCTGCGCCAGGACCTCGGCCGAGGTCAGGCGGTTGAACAATGTCGACTTGCCGGCATTGGTGTAGCCGACGAGCGCAACGATCGGATAAGGCACGCGCTTGCGGCTGGCGCGATGCAGTGAGCGTGTGCGCTTCACTGTCTCGAGGTCGCGCTCGATCTTGGTCATCCGCTCCTGGATGACCCGCCTGTCGGCCTCGATCTGGGTTTCACCGGGGCCGCCGAGGAAGCCGAAGCCGCCGCGCTGGCGCTCGAGATGGGTCCAGGACCGCACGAGCCGGCTCTTCTGATAATTGAGATGCGCGAGCTCGACCTGCAGCGTGCCTTCACGCGTACGGGCGCGCCGGCCGAAGATCTCGAGGATCAGGCCGGTCCGGTCGATGACCTTGCAGCCGAAGGCCTTTTCGAGATTGCGCTGCTGCACCGGCGAGAGGGCGCAGTCCATCACGACGAGCCCGATCTCCTCGAGCTTCACCCGTTCCGCCAGCTCCTCGACCTTGCCCTTGCCGAGATAGGTCGCGGGCCGCAGCGCGCTCAGCATGACCTGGATCGCCTCGACCACCTGCAGGTCGATCGCGCCGGCGAGGCCTATCGCCTCGTCGAGGCGTGCCGCATGACTGCGCTGGTTCTCGTCAGCCGCGCCGGCCCGGCCCGGAAGGGAGCGGGCCGGATAGGGGCCGACGACGAAGGCGCGGGTATCGGCCGCAATGGCGTGCTCCGCCGCATCGATCGGCTTGGCGATCGACGCGTCGGAATCACTCCCGGCCTTTCCGGCCATGGCTCAGGCCTTTTCCTGTTCCTCGGACTCGAACAGCTGCACGGGGTGACCCGGCATGATCGTCGAGATCGCATGCTTGTAGACGAGCTGCGAATGGCCATCGCGGCGCAGCAGCACGCAGAAATTGTCGAACCAGGTGACGACGCCCTGAAGCTTCACGCCGTTCACGAGGAAAATGGTGAGGGGAATCTTCTGTTTGCGGACGTGGTTGAGAAACGTGTCCTGGAGATTCTGAGCCCGCTCTGCGGCCATGTTGTGCCTCTGTTGTTGGGATCGCAATCGGCTTGCGCATGCGATCCAGATCGTTCCGTTGGGAGCACGGCGACAGCCGCCGAGCCTCGGAACACCGACGCTCCATTAGATCGTGAGGGCGCGATGTCGCGCAAGGGTTGCGGTGCAACAATTTTAGGCGACCGCCCTGCGTGAAACGCATTGCGGACGCGCTATGCTACCCCACTCCCAGCGATTTCAGCTTGCGATGAAGGGCTGAGCGCTCCATGCCGATGAATTCCGCCGTGCGCGAGATGTTGCCCGAGAAGCGGGCGATCTGCGCCATCAGATACTCCCGCTCGAAAATCTCGCGGGCGTCGCGCAGCGGCAGGCTCATCAGCTTTTCGCCGCCCGCTCCCGACGGCGTGGTCGGCACCATCGCTCCAACCTCGGCCGGCAGCATCTCCACGGTGATCTCAGCACCGGGATCGCCCTTGGTCAGGATCATCAGGCGCTCGACATTGTTGCGGAGCTCACGGACATTGCCGGGCCATTCATGCGATTGCAGGATCGCCATGGCATCGCCGCCGATGCGGCGCTTGGGCAGGCCGCTGGCCACCGAGATCTGCTCCATGAAGAACTCGATCAGCTCGGGCACGTCCTCGCGTCGCTCCGACAGCGCCGGCACCCGGATCGGCACCACGCCGAGGCGATGGTAGAGATCCTCGCGCAATTGCCCTTCGGCGATCAGCCTGACGAGATCGCGGCTGCTCGAGGAGATGATCCTGACGTCGACATGGACGCGCGTCGCGCCGCCGACGCGCTGGAAGTTCTGGTCGACCAGCACGCGCAGGATCCGGTTCTGGGTCTCGCGCGGCATGTCGCCGATCTCGTCGATGTAAAGCGAGCCGCCATGCGCCTCCTCGAGCGCACCGACCCGGCGCGAGCGCCCCTCGCCGCCTTCGACGCCGAAGAGCTCCTCTTCCATCGTCTCGGGCGTGATCGTCGCCGCGTTGATCACGATGAACGGGCCGCCGGAACGGGTCGAGGCTTCGTGCAGCGTCCGCGCCGTCAGCTCCTTGCCGCAACCGGGCTCGCCAGTGATCAGCACGCGCGCATTCGTCGGCGCCACACGTTCCAGCGTCTGCCTGAGCTGATTGATCGCGCTCGAACGGCCGACGATCCGGCTCGCCTGGACCGAACGCGTCTTGAGGTCTCGCACCTCGCGACGCAGTCGCGACGCCTCGAGCGCGCGCTCGGCGACGAGCACCAGCCTGTCAGCCTTGAACGGCTTCTCGATGAAGTCGTAGGCGCCGTGCTTGATCGCCGAGACCGCGGTCTCGATGTTGCCATGGCCGGAGATCATCACCACGGCGAGCTCGGGATGGCTCTCCTTGATCAGCTCCAGCACCTGCAACCCGTCGAGCCGGCTGCCCTGCAGCCAGATGTCGAGAAAGACCAGATTCGGCCGCCGCGCGGCGATCGCCGCCAGGGCCTCGTCGGCCGAACCCGCCTTGCGTGTCCGGTAGCCCTCGTCCTCCAGCAGGCCGGCGACGAGTTCGCGAATATCGGCCTCGTCGTCGACGACGAGAATGTCAGCGCTCATGCCTTGGTCCCGTTCATCTGTCCTCCGGCTGTTTCCGCCGGTCTATTGCGCGTTTCTGAGTTCACTTCGCCGCTCTCCGCCGGCCCGGTCTCGACGAACCAGAGCCTGACATGCGCGCCGCGGGCGTTGTCGGGCCGGTCGAGCAGCTCGATGCCGCCGCCATGGTCCTCGAGGATCTTGCCTACGATGGCGAGGCCGAGACCGGTGCCGCCGTCGCGGGTCGTCATATAGGGCTCCAGCAGCTTGTGGCGCTGGTCGGCCGGCAGACCCTTGCCGTTGTCGAAGATGTCGATAACGATTCGGCCATCGCCGTGGCGTTCCAGGGAGATATCGATGCGGCCCTTGCCGCGCTCCTCGCCCGGCACCGCCTCGATCGCCTCGGTCGCGTTCTTGATGACATTGGTCAGCGCCTGCGACATCAGCCGGCGATCGAACTGGGCGAGCAGCGGCTCGGCCGGCAGGCGGTCGGCAATGATGAGTTCGGGATTGCCGACGCGCATCAGGAAGACGATCTGGCGCACCGTCTCGACGATGTCCTCCCGCGCCAAAGAAGGCTTCGGCATGCGCGCGAAGGAGGAGAATTCGTCGACCATGCGGCGGATATCGTCGACCTGGCGCACGATCGTCGCCGTGCATTGATCGAAGATCTCCTTGTCCTCGACGATGACCCGGCCGAATTTGCGGCGGATGCGCTCCGCCGAAAGCTGGATCGGCGTCAGCGGATTCTTGATCTCATGCGCGATCCGGCGCGCCACATCGGCCCAGGCCGCCGTGCGCTGCGCCGTGACGAGATCCGTGATGTCGTCCAGCGTCACGACCAGTCCGGCACCGGCCCCCTCGCCTTCGCGCACGGCCCGGATGTTGACCATGCGGTCGCGTCCGCCGCGCGTGATCACGACCTGACCGGAGCTCATGCGTTGGCGGTTGGCCATCGCCTCCGAGACGAACTCCGCGACCTCCGGCGCAATCTCGGCGATCGGCTGCCCGAGCAGGCGCCCGCCCGTCCCGAGCAGAGCGTCGGCGGAGCGGTTGCTGATCGTCACATGCCCGCCCTCGTCCAGGCTGAGCACGCCCGATGAGACGCCGGACAGAACGGTCTCGGTGAAGCGCCGTCGGCGGTCGATCACCTCGCTCGCCGTCACCAGCCCGTCGCGCTGCCGCCGGAGCTCGGCCGTCATCTTGTTGAAGGTCTCGCCGAGATGGGCGAGGTCGCCCTCGGCTCGCCGGATCGGCACCTGCACGTAGAAATTGCCGCTGGAGACCTGATCGGTGGCGTGGATCATCCGTCGGATCGGCGCCACCAATCCGTTGGCGAAGTTCAGCCCGAGCCAACTCGCCGAGAGCAGGAGGATCACCGCGATCAGCCCGTACATCGAGGCGAAGGCGATCTGCACGCCTTTGCGACGCGCATCGATGCCGAGATACTCCACCGCCGCCGCCCGGGCGACCGCCGGGAACTCGACCGCCAGCGGGTCGACCTCGCGCGCGACATAAAGAAATGCACCGTCATAGGAGGCGAGCTTCACCAACGCGCCGAAGATCCGTCCTGTCGACGGCACGACACAGATCGGCTCCGGCGAAGTCTGGGCATCCTCGAAAGCGGCGGCATCGGGTTTGCTGGCGCCGCGCAGCACGTCGATATTGGCCCGCACCAGCACAGTGTCCGGTGGCTTCATGATCCAGACCACCGGCAGGCCCAGCGCCGTGGCGCGCGCCGTCAGGAAATTCTCGAACCAGGGCCGATCCACGTCGAAGGCCGGCTTGGCGCGCGCGAGATCGTCCGCCAGCAGGCGGATTTCCCGGCCGAGCGAGCGGCACTGGTTCGCCGTATAGGCATCGGCGACCTCGACCGACTTGAAGATCACATCGCGCATCCGGTCCGAGAACCAGGGCTCGAGGCCGCGCTCCAAGGTGACGGTCGCGACCACGGCGACCAGAGCGGCCGGCAGGGCGGCGACGATGCTGAACAGGCTGACGATGCGCACATGCAGGCCGGCGGCCGCGACGCCCGCCCGCCGGGCGCGGATCAGCACCGCCGCCTCGATGGCGACGATGACCAGCAGCAGCAGGATCAGGAAGCCGTTGAGGACGAACAGGCCGAGCACGACCTCATGGACCGGCGCCACCGGTGTCGCGCCGGCCAGGACGAGGAAGGTCGCAAGCCCGGAAACCAGGGCGAAGCAGACCACCGTCGCCCCGAGCCAGGCCGAGAAACGCCTGGGAGGCTCTTCCGTACGCGGCGTCATGCGAAGGTCGCCGATCGAGGCAGTCAAGACGAGGTCGAAGCTCCTTGGACGCCCCCCGTCGGAATGCGGGCCGGGCGAACGGACGCTCTGATGCGCCGCCGCAACGGTGTTGTCAAAATATGACACGGGCAAGGCAGGAAACCTTGCCGGCTGGAGCTCCGTGAAAGCCAATCTGTTGAAGCCCGGATAGGGCCTCTATGCCCCCTCGCAGACTGTCTCTAGCCTGCGCATAAGACGGATCCCAGAGGCCATCATGCTCATCGCCTTCCATCAACTACCGTTGGCCGCGATGTTCCTGGTCGTCTGGTCGATCAGCACTGCGATCTGTTGGCTGCTGATCGGCCTCGTCCGGTTCGCCGTGCCGCGCATGGGCTACCGGTTGAGCGAGCCGCTGCCGATTCGCGATTCCCTCATCAATGCCTGCGGCGCGCTCTTTGCCCTGATCGTCGCCTTCTCGGCGGCGGGCATCTGGAACGACGCCGTCTCCGCCCGCACTGCGGTTCAGCGCGAGGCCGATGCCGTCGAGAACGCCTTGGTCGTTTCGGCCGGCTTGCCGGACGAGGTGCAGAGCCGGTTGAACGGCGGTCTGCAAGCCTATCTCAAGGACGTCATCGCGACCGACTGGCCAGCCATGGCCAGGAGCACGCCGCTCGACGACAAGGTCTACGATCAGTCGGAAAAGCACCTGCTTGGCGCGATCGACCTGATCGCCCGGCAGAATCGCGCGCTGGGCGACGGGACGAGCTATTCACCGCTGCTCGGTCAATTGCTGGAGATCCGGCACGCCCGGCTCGCCCGCCTCGCAGCCTCCCGGGCCGGTACGACCTGGGCGCAATGGAGCGCGATGTGGCTGATATCGACGGCGACCCTGCTATTGATCATTATCTGCCACAGCCACACCTTCCGGATGCAGATCCTGGCCTCGCAGATCTATGTGCTGGTCGCCGCTGCGGCCTATTTCGTGGTCCTGGCGCATGACAGGCCGTTCGTCGGCAAGATATCGATCCAGCCGATCGCCATGCAGGGGCTCGTAACGCAGTCGGCTGCGAGGTGACTGGCCTGGAGCGTTTTCTTCACGCCAGGCGCCACCCTGTTCGCTCGAAAAATGCTCCATCATCTTCGCCCGCAGCCTCAACGCGGCGAGCGCACCACCTGCATGTCGAGCTCGCGGATCTTCTTGCGCAGGGTGTTGCGGTTCAGGCCGAGCAGCTCGGCGGCGCGGATCTGGTTGCCGCGGGTCGCCGCCAGCGCTGCCGCGATCAAAGGCGGCTCGATCTCGCGCAGGATACGATGATAGAGCCCCGGAGGCGGGACATGGTCGCCGAAACCCGAAAAATACTGGGTGAGATGACGCTCCATCGAGCCTGAAAGCGTCTCCGCGCGTTCCTGCCCGCCGCCGGAGCCGGCATAGTTCGGCGTCGCCGCGGCAGGTTGCAGCTCCGCCTCGACGATCGGCGCCGTGATTGTCTCCTGCGGATAGAGTGCCGCCAGCCGCCGGACGAGGTTTTCCAGCTCGCGGACATTGCCCGGCCAGCGATAGCGCCGCATCACGTCCATCGCCTCGGAATCGATCTGCTTGCGCGGCAGGCCTTCCTTCTCGACCAGGCCGAAGAAATGGCGGACGAGGTCCGGCACGTCCTCGACCCGCTCGCGCAGCGGCGGCAGGCGGATCGGCACGACGTTCAGCCGGAAAAACAGATCCTCGCGGAACAGCCCATGCGCGATCGAGATGCGCAGATCCTTGTTGGTCGCGGCGACGATGCGGACATTGGTCTTGATCGGCGTGCGCCCCCCGACCGTGGTGTATTCGCCCTGCTGGAGCACGCGCAGCAGCCGCGTCTGGGCCTCCATCGGCATATCGCCGATCTCGTCGAGGAAGAGCGTGCCGCCCTCGGCCTGCTCGAAGCGCCCGGAGGAGCGGGTCAGCGCTCCGGTGAAGGCGCCCTTCTCATGGCCGAACAGCTCGGACTCGATCAGGTCCTTCGGGATCGCCGCCATGTTGATCGCGACGAAGGGCCCGTTGCGGCGCTTGCCGTAATCGTGGAGCGCCCGCGCCACCAGCTCCTTGCCGGTCCCGGATTCGCCGTTGATCATCACGGTGAGGTCGATCGGCATCAGCCGTGCCAGCGCGCGGTAGACGTCCTGCATGGCCGGCGAGCGGCCGATCAGCGGGATGTCGTCGGGCTCAGCCGCGTGCCCGCGCCCGACCTCGCCGCGCGGGCGCGACAGGGCGCGGCCGACGATCGCGACCAGTTCCTTCAGGTCGAAAGGCTTGGGCAGATATTCATAGGCGCCGCGCTCGGAGGCCTTGATCGCGGTCATGAAGGTGTTCTGCGCGCTCATCACGATGATCGGCAGCTCGGGCCGAACCCGCTTGATCCGCGGCAGCAGATCGAAAGCGTTGCCGTCGGGCATGACGACGTCGGTGATGATCAGGTCGCCGAGCCCCTGGGCCGCCCAGGTCCACAAGGTTGCCGCCTGTCCGGTGGTTCTGACCTCGTAGCCGGCGCGAGCGAGCGCCTGGTTGAGGACCGTGCGGATGGCGGCGTCGTCATCCGCGATGAGAATGTTACCCGTCGGCATGCAGCTCTGCTTCCTGGTGGCGCTTAGCCTGCCTGACGCTCGCGCGCTTCGTGCAGGGGCAGTCGGATCCGAAATGTCGTACGTCGCGGCACGGACTCGCACTCGACGATTCCGCCGTGATCGCCGATCACCTTGGCGACGAGTGCAAGTCCAAGGCCACTGCCCTGAGCCTTGGTGGTGACGAAGGGATCGAACAGATGGGCGTGCAGATCGGCAGGGACGCCCGGGCCGTTGTCGCGCACGCCGATCTCCAGCGGCAGAGCGAGCCGCGCATGCGATCCCGGCGCCTGCATGCGGATGCCCGGCCGATAGGCTGTGGTCAGCGTGATCTCGCCGTCGATCGCATCGGAGCCGATCGCTTCGGCGGCGTTCTTGACCAGATTGAGCAGCACCTGGACGAGCTGATCGCGGCTGCCGGAGACCGGCGGCAGAGACGGGTCATAGGCCTCGCTGAAACGGATATGCCGTGCGAAGCCCGACTGCGCCAGCCGCTTCACATGGTCGAGCACGTCATGGACGTTGACCGGGCCGCGCTCGCTCGGCCGCTCGTCGCCGAACAATTCGACGCGCTCGACCAACTTCACGATCCGGTCGGCCTCGTCGCAGATCAGCTGCGTCAGCAACCGGTCTTCATCCGGCACCGAGGTCTCGAGGAGTTGCGCTGCGCCGCGAATGCCGGAGAGCGGGTTCTTGATCTCATGCGCCAGCATCGCGCCGAGCGCGGTGATCGAGCGGGCTGCTCCGCGATGCGTCAACTGCCTGTCCATTTTTTCGGCAATTGTCCGTTCTTGCAGCAGAAGCACCACCGCTTCCGGCTGCCCCGGCAGCGGCGAGGCGAAGACGTCGACGATCCGGTCGAGCCCGAGCCGGGGCGAGCCGAGTTCGAGCCGGTACTCGCTGACGCCGGCGCCGCGCCGCTGAACCTCGTCGACGAGGGCCAGGACCGGCGAACCGAAGGCGATCAGATCCTGGAGCCGCTGGCGCTTCAGCACGACGGCGCTGGCCTGGAAGAAATCCTCGGCTGCCGTATTGGCATAGAGCACGGCATGCTCCTCCCCGACCACGACGACCGGCATGGGCAGCACGTTGAGCGCCTGGATCTCGAGAGAATCGAACAATGCGCCGCCCGGCGTCTCTCTGCTTTCGCCGAATATCGCCATGGTCATACGCGGTTTCCCCTGTGGTTCAGGCGGCTGCGCCGAGGCGCTCGGTCGAAAACAGGCGGTCGAGCGCCGCGAGCGCGCGGGACGGCTCGACCGTGGTCAGGAGCTCGCGCCGCGCCTGCTCATCGGGCTCGAGCCCGCAGGCCAGCGCCTCGTCGGCATAGGCGGCCAGATGCTTGCGGGCATGGCGGACGCCGACCTCCCGCCCCATCAGCGACAGCAGGCCCTCATAATGCTCGCGCGCCAATTCGGCCTTGGTCTCGACGGCGATCGCCTCGGGCTCGCGTCCGGCGAGCACCGCGCCGATCTGGCCGGGCAGCCAGGGACGTCCCAGCGCGGCACGGCCGATCATCACATAATCGGCGCCGGACTGTTCGAGGCAGTCGCGCGCCTGCGCCGCGGTCGCGATGTCCCCATTGGCCACCAGCGGAAAGGCACCTGCGGCGCGTACCGGCGCGATCGCCGCCCAATCGGCGACGCCCTTGTAGAATTGCTGGCGCGTGCGGCCATGCACGGTGATCGCCGCAGCCCCGGCCGCGACGGCACGCCGTGCGAGCTCAGGCGCATTGCGCGAGGCATCGTCCCAACCGAGCCGCATCTTGACGGTGACGGGCACCTTCACGGCCGCGACCACGGCCTCGACCAGCCCGATCGCATGGTCGAGATCGCGCATCAGCGCCGAGCCGGCCCAGCCTCCGACGACCTTCTTGGCCGGGCAGCCCATATTGATGTCTACGATCTCGGCTCCCGAGGCTTCGGCGACCTGCGCCGCCTCGGCGAGCCAGCGCGCCTCGCAGCCGGCGAGCTGCACCACATGCGGTGTCACGCCCGAGCCCTCGGCCCGCAGGCGCGCTTCCTCGCTGCCCCGCACCAGCTCGTCCGAGGCGATCATCTCGGAAACGACCAGGCCGGCGCCGAAGCGCGCGCTGATCCGGCGCATGACCACATCGGTCACGCCCGACATCGGCGCGAGGAAGGCACGGGCGGTCGGCATCAGCCCGCCGATGGCCGCAACCGCATCGCCTGATTTTGAGGCAGATTCCATTATGGTGATTTATTGGACATCTGCTGCGCTGCGCAAGGGAATTCTCGACAATGCTGCATTGCACCATGGTCGCACACCGATGGCCGCGACTGCATTTTCGATGTGCAGCAAGGTCGGCACAGACCATCGGGCCGGCAGGCCGCTTGGCTATCGGCGCTGCGCGGCCTATCACCCAGCACCAGCAGAATCCGGAGCTTCCGACGCATTCATGACCATGGCCGTAGCCGCCCTGATCGTCGCCGCCGGCCGCGGCCTGCGCGCCGGCGCCGAGGCGCCCAAGCAATACCGCCGTCTCGGCGGTCAGCCCGTGCTCTGCCGTGCGCTCGCGCCCTTCCTGGCCGAAGCCCGCATCGGCCCCGTTCTGGTGGTGATCGGCGCCAGGGACGATGCGCGCTATCGCAATGCCGTCGCGGAACTAGGCGAAGCCGAGCGCGCGCGCCTGCTGCCGCCGACCCATGGCGGCGAAACCCGCCAGGCTTCGGTCCGGGCCGGACTGAAGGCGCTGTCCGAGGCAGGCTTCGCCGGAGCCGTGCTGGTGCACGACGCCGCCCGCGCCCTCGTCTCGCCCGAACTGGTCCACAGGGCGCTCATCGCCGCCCGCAAGACGCAGGCTGCCGTCCCCGCCCTCGCCCTGACCGATACGGTGAAGCGGCTCGATGCCGACGGCCGCATCGTCGAGACCCCGCCGCGCGATCGCCTCGTCTCGGTGCAAACGCCGCAGGCCTTCGCCTTCGCGCCCCTGCTCGCCGCGCATGACGCGGCCTTCGCGGCAGGCGCTCACGGCTTCACCGACGATTCCGCCCTGATGGAATGGGCCGGCCACGAGGTCGCGACCTTCGCTGGAGACCCGATGAACCTGAAGCTCACCCATCCCGAAGACTTCACTGCCGCCGAGCTGCGGCTGGGGCGCAATCTCGTGCCCCGAATCGGAACCGGCTACGATGTGCACGCCTTCGCCGATGGCGACCATGTCTGGATCGGCGGCGTCAGCATTCCTCATTCGCGTGGCGTCACCGCGCATTCCGACGGCGATGTCGGCCTGCATGCCTTGACCGATGCGCTGCTCGGCGCCCTTGCCGATGGTGATATCGGCAGCCATTTCCCGCCGAGCGACCCGCAATGGCGCGGCGCCTCCTCCGACCGCTTCCTCGCCTTCGCGGCGGAGCGCGTCGCAGCCCGCGGCGGGAAGATCGACCATCTCGATCTGACGATCATCTGCGAGGCGCCGAAGCTCGGCCCGCATCGCGATGCGATCCGTGCCCGCATCGCCGCGATCGCCGGCCTGCGGCTCGACCAGGTCGGGGTCAAGGCCACGACCTCGGAGCGCCTGGGCTTCACCGGGCGCGGCGAGGGACTCGCGGCGCAGGCCTGCGCCAGCATCCGTCTGCCGGAACCGGAGTGAGAGCATGTTCGACCTCGAGACCCGTTCGCTGGCTGCCGAGCTCCTGAACATCTCGCGCGAGCGCGGCATCACTGTCGCGACGGTGGAATCCTGCACCGGCGGGCTCGTCTGCGGCGCCCTGACCGCGATCGCCGGCTCGTCGAGCGTGGTCCTGGGAGGCCTGGTCACCTATTCGAACGAGGCCAAGACCACGCTTGCCAACGTCCCCGCCGAGCTGATCCTGCGACATGGCGCGGTCAGCGAGCCGGTGGCGCGGGCGATGGCCGAAGGTGGAAGGGAACGGCTCTCCGCCCGCCTCGCCGTCTCGATCACCGGCGTCGCCGGCCCCGATGGCGGCAGCGAGGAGAAGCCGGTCGGTCTCGTGCATTTCGCCTGCGCCGGCGCAGACCGGACCCTGCATCGCGAAAAGCGCTTCGGGGCGCTCGGGCGCGACGAGATCCGCCGCCTCAGCGTGCTTGAGGCGCTCGACCTGCTGCGCGAGGCCTCGCTGACCTCAGCCTGAAGCGAGAGGCACCCCGGCGCCATAGACGGCGTCGGCCCGGCGCTCGAACGCCTCGGCGAATTTGCGGAAGGCCTTGTCGAACATCGCGCCCATCAGCAGGCCGAGCATGCGGCTGGCGAATTCGTAGGAGATGAAGAACACCACCTCCGAGCCCTTCTCGGCAGGTCGGAAGCTCCAGCGGTTCTCGAGATAACGGAACGGCCCGTCGACATATTCGACCAGGATCTTCAGATTGGCCGGATCGAGCGTCACCCGGCTGGTGAAGGTCTCGCGGATCGCCTTGTAGCCGACGGTCATGTCGGCGAGCAGCACCTCGCCTCCGCCCTCGCGCGGCGTTCGCCGGCGCACCACCAGCCCCTCGCAGAGCGGCAGGAATTGCGGATACTTCTCGACGTCGGCGACGAGAGCGAACATCTCGGCGGGCGAGTGCTTCACCCGCCTGGTGCTGTTGAACATCGGCATCGGAGAGCCGCTCTCAGGCGCCCGTCTTCGCGGCGCGCGCCGCACGCAGCTTGGCGAAATCCTCGCCCGCGTGATGCGAAGAGCGGGTCAGCGGCGTCGCGGAGACCATCAGGAAGCCCTTCACATAGGCGATGGTCTCGAAGCTCTTGAATTCGTCGGGGGTGACGAAGCGGATCACCGCATGGTGCTTGCGCGACGGCGCCAGATACTGGCCGATGGTGATGAAGTCGACCTCGGCGGAGCGCAGATCGTCCATCAGCTGGAGCACCTCGTTCCGCTCCTCTCCGAGGCCGACCATGATGCCGGACTTGGTGAAGATGGTCGGGTCGAGCTCCTTCACCCGCTGCAGCAGCCGCAGCGAATGGAAATAGCGGGCGCCCGGGCGCACCGTCAGATACTTGCCGGGAACCGTTTCGAGATTGTGGTTGAAGACGTCGGGCTTGGCCGCGACCACGACTTCGAGCGCGCCGGGCTTGCGCAGGAAATCGGGCGTCAGGATCTCGATGGTTGTCGTCGGCGAGGCCTCGCGGATCGCGCGGATCACGCGAGCGAAATGCTCGGCGCCGCCATCATTGAGATCGTCGCGGTCGACCGAGGTGATCACGACATGCTCGAGCCCGAGCTTGGCGACGGCCTCGGCGATCTTGCGCGGCTCCTCATGGTCGAGCGCCTCGGGCACGCCGGTCTTGACGTTGCAGAAGGCGCAGGCCCGTGTGCAGGTGTCGCCCATGATCATGAAGGTGGCGTGCTTCTTTTCCCAGCACTCGCCGATATTGGGGCAGCCGGCCTCCTCGCAGACGGTGACGAGCTTCTCGGCCTTCACGATCTTCTGGGTCTCGGCCCATTTCGGCGAGCCCGGCGCCTTGACCCGGATCCAGTCCGGCTTGCGCAGGATCGGATTCTCCGCGCGCTTCTGCTTTTCGGGATGGCGGACTTCGCCCTGCTTCGCCTCGGCCTTCGGATTGCCGATATTGGGACGCGGGTCGCGGTTCAGAAGGTCGAGCACGACGGCCATGGATGGGTCCGTTTCCTGCGGCCGCAGGAGAAGGCGGCCTCGCCGTCTAGCTAATCCCGATGGCGCGCGCGGGCAACCCGCCCTGCCGCGTGACTCAGTTGCGCAGGGCGCGCCAGACCACGATCAGCAGGCAGGCGCCGGCGATCGCGGCGGTCAGCGTGCGCCAGAAGCCGTAGACCGGGATCTCCAGCAGATCCGCAAGCCGGCTGCCGACGAAGGAGCCGGCGACTCCGACGATCATGTTGGTGAAGAGCCCATGATCGGAAGAGGTGACGCGCTCGGCGATCCAGCCGGCGACGATGCCGATCAGCAACGTCATGAAGAAGCCGTAGCCAGGCGTGCCGAGCGCCGCGACGATCTCGTTGTTCATGCTAGTCCCCCTGCCCTCGCCGGTCGCAATCCCCGCGACCGTGCGAACAACGCCGGCGGCGCCGGCCGGTTCCGCCTCAGGCTATGAAGCGCGCCAGCAGCACCACCAGGATCGCCCCGATCACCGCCATGGCCATGTCGTCGGCGAAGCGGGAACCCGTCGAGATCCGCCAGGCGGTGACGCGCACGATACCCTGGCCGACCAGCATGCCGAGCAAGCCGACCACGGCATGGCGCAGGAAGCCTCCGCCACCGACGACCAGGCTGGCGATGAAGCCGGCCGCCGTGCCGAAGGCAACCGGCGGCAGCAGCCGGCGCCAGTCGACCGCAAGGCCCCGCTTCGGCGGCAGGATCTCGACCTTGTCGTCCTCGATGATCCGGCCGGGACCGCGGGGTTTGCGCGTGCGTGTCGTCGTCATCGCAGCGATATGCCCATCGCGCTCGCCGGTTTCCAGAGGAAAGCGCTCAGGCGATCAGCCGGGCCAGCAGCACGACGACGATCGCACCGATCGTCGCGGTGACGATCTGCGAGATCAGCGGATTGCCGATGCCGAGATTGATGCCGAGGGCGCCGAGCAGGAAGCTGCCGACGAAGGCACCGATCAGGCCGGTGACGATGTAGCGGATAAGGCCTCCGCCGCCGACCACGATGCTGGCGAGCCATCCGGCGACGAGGCCGATGACGATGGCGACGAGGATTGCACGCATATCCATCGGAAACCTCCGGAAGCGATCGACCTTGTACCCGTTCGACGCAGCCCCTCGGACATGCGTCTCGGCCATGGAGAATAGACGGGAGCAGCCGGGAAACAACCGCCCGCGCGCCAAAGGCGCTTCCAAACCAGGCCTTCCGGGCGGTTGCGGTTGACGGAGCAGTGTTTTGGGAGTTCGCTGGCCGATCGGACTGGAGGCTCTGGCTCTGCGGCAGCGTGGAGGACGACGCCGGCCATGCCCTGTTGCGAAGGCACTCTCGCACCTGAAGGCAGAGCCCGTCCACGCCGTTCGGGCGTGCTGATGACGGGGGGCTTCCTTGCTGCCGCCTTCGGCGGCGCCCCTGCATCAATCGCCTCGGAGCGCGAAACGGAGCGGCGCTGGCATGCGACCGGCTATGTCAGTCGCTGGGTCGACACCGATCTTCTCGATGTGCCCAGCCGCGCCGTCACCGGCAATCTGAGCTTCTCGGACACGAATTTCGCCGGCGTCGGCCTGTCGCGCGTGGTCGTACCCTCCTTCTCGATCCCGCTGCCCTTCTCCGATTTCGCTTTCCGCGGCAACCGCATCGAGCTGGAAGGGCAGGTTCTCAAGCATTTCGGCGGCCAGAGCCATTGGGAGGGCACGCTGGCAGTGATGTTCCGCACCGGGCAAATCCCGCTCGGCGGCGGGCTCGGAGCCAATCTCGCCATCGCCGAAGGCCTATCGGTCGCATCCGAGCGGCCGCGCTTCGAGGGTGCGGTCGACGTCCGGCCGTCGCGGGTGCTGAACTATCTCGCCTTCGAGGCGGAGTTCTCGCACGCCTCTGCGCCGGGCGTCTCCTTCATCACCCGGCTGCATCACCGGTCCGGCGTCTTCGGCCTGATCGCGCCGAAGAAGTCCGGTTCGAACTTCATCGGCGTCGGGATCAGGATCGACCTGCGTTAGCGCCGCAGCTCAGGCGTTGAGCACCTTGCCATAGGCGTCGAGCACGGCCTCCTTCATCGTCTCCGACAGGGTCGGATGCGGGAAGATGGTGTGCATCAGCTCTTCCTCGGTGGTCTCGAGGTTCATCGCGACGACGAAGCCCTGGATCAGCTCGGTAACCTCGGGCCCGACCATATGGGCGCCGAGCAGCTTGCCGGTCTTGGCGTCGAAGATCGTCTTGACCATGCCCGAGTCCTCGCCGAGCGCCACGGCCTTGCCGTTGGCGACGAAGTTGAAGCGGCCGACCTTGAGCTGGTGGCCGGCTTCCTTGGCCTTCGCCTCGGTCAAGCCGACACTGGCGATCTGCGGGTGGCAATAGGTGCAGCCCGGGATCATCGCCTTGTCCATCGGGTGTGGATGCAGGCCCTTGATCGCCTCGACGCAGATCACCGCCTCATGCTCGGCCTTGTGCGCCAGCATCGGCGGGCCGGCGACGTCGCCGATCGCATAGACGCCCTTCACATTGGTCCGGCAGAGCCCGTCGATCGCGATCACGCCGCGATCGAGCTTCACGCCGAGCGCTTCCAGCCCGAGGTTCTCGACATTGGCGACGACGCCGACGGCCGAGATCATCCGCTCGGCCGTGATCGTCTGCTTGTTGCCCTTGTCGTCCTCGATATGGGCGGTGACGGAGTTCGCCCCCTTCTCGACCTTGGTGACCTTGGTCGAGGTCAGGATCTTCATGCCCTGCTTCTCGAAGGCTTTCCGCGCGAAGGCGCCGATCTCGGCATCCTCGACCGGCACGACCTGCGGCATCACCTCGACCACCGTCACCTCGGCGCCGAGCGTGCGGTAGAACGAGGCGAACTCGATGCCGATCGCGCCCGAGCCCATCACGACCAGCGATTTCGGCATGGTCGGCGGCACCAGCGCCTCGAAATAGGTCCAGATCAGCTTGCCGTCCGGCTCCAGCCCCGGCAGCACGCGCGGCCGGGCGCCGGTCGCGACGATGATGTGGTCGGCGGTGTAGGTGCCCTCGCCCTTGGCGTTCTTCGGCGCCGGCACCTGCGGCTGCATTGCCGGCTTCTTGGTCGGCGCGACCACGATGGTGTTGGCCTTGGTGAGCTTGGCCTCGCCCCAGATCACGTCGACCTTGTTCTTCTTCATCAGGAACTGGACGCCGTTGTTCATCCGGGCGGCGATGCCGCGCGAACGCTTCACCACGGCTTCGAGATCGGCCTTGAACGTACCTTCCAGCGTCAGCCCGTAATCCTTGGCGTGCTGGCCATAATGCAGGATCTCGGCCGAGCGCAGCAGCGCCTTGGTCGGGATGCAGCCCCAGTTCGAGCAGATGCCGGCGAGATGCTCGCGCTCGACGATCGCCGTCTTGAAGCCGAGCTGCGCCGCGCGGATCGCCGCGATGTAGCCGCCCGGGCCGGAGCCGATGATGATGATGTCGTAGTCAGCCATGGAAGGCACCTCGGCTCTGTCCTCCCATTTTCGGGAGGCGTTGACGTTGCGGGGCAAGGCCCCGGTAATTCCCTTTACGGACCGGTGATCCGCAGCGCCGGCCCACGCGCCGGCAGCGGCAGGCCGAGCAGCCCGTCGACGACCGGCGCAAGCGCCTGTCCAATGGCGCGGGTGTTGTCGGCGTCGAGATGGATGCCGTCTTCGCCGGTCACGCTCGCGACCACCGCCGCGTCGAAGAAGTGCACGCCGATCTCGTCGGCGATGCGCCGATAATACTTGGCCAGCAATGCCATCTTCTCCGGAGCGCCCTCCATGAAGAAGTTGGCTTCATGCTCGGGATCGTCGGGCATACGCACCACCGGCGGCGAGACGATCAGCACCTCCGGCACCGGCATGCCGGGCTCGACCGGCGGGCGCTGAGCCACCTGGGCCAGCATCCGCATCGAGCGGGCGACGTCGTAGGGCGCCAGCGAATGCTGGCGCTGGCAGTCATTGGTGCCGAGCATCAGGATGACGAGATCGAGCGGCGCATGGCACTCGATGAACAGCGGCAGCAGCGAGATGCCCGAGCGATAGGGCCGCAAGGGGTCCTCGAGCGCGATCCGCCGGCCGTTCAGCCCCTCCTCGATCACCGTGGCGTAGCCGCCGAGCGCCTTTTCCAGCACGCGCGGCCAGCGCACATCGTCGCCATGTCGCTCCGGCCGGTTGGCGATACGCCCCCAGGTCAGGGAGTCGCCGAAGGCGAGGATGCGGGCCTGGCGGGTCATGACTACCTCACACCAGCATCGCCATCGGCTTTTCGATATAGCCCTTGAAGGCCTGGAGCAGCTCGGCCCCGAGCGCGCCGTCGACGGCGCGGTGGTCGGTCGAGAGCGTCACCGACATCACCGTCGCGACCGCGAGCTGCCCGCCCTTGACCACGGCGCGCTGCTCGCCGGCCCCGACCGCCAGGATCGTCGCATGCGGCGGGTTGATCACCGCGGCGAAGTCCTTGACCCCGAACATGCCGAGATTGCTGACAGCCGACGTGCCGCCCTGGTATTCCTCGGGCTTCAACTTGCGGTTCTTGGCGCGGGCCGCGAGGTCCTTCATCTCGTTGGAGATCTGGGAGAGCGTCTTGTGGCAGGCATCCCGGACGATCGGGGTGATCAGCCCGCCCGGGATCGAGACCGCGACGCCGACATCGGCATGCTTGTGCTTCAGCATCGCGCCGTCGGTCCAGGAGACGTTGGCGTCCGGCACAGCCCGCAGCGCCAGGGCGAGCGCCTTGATTACCATGTCGTTGACCGAGAGCTTGTAGGCCGGCTTGCCGTCCTTCTCCGGAGCGGCAGCATTGAGCTCGGCCCGCAGCTTCAAGAGCGCGTCGAGCTCGCAATCGACCGTCACGTAGAAATGCGGGATGGTCTGTTTGGCCTCGGTCAGGCGGCGCGCGATCGTCTTGCGCATCCCGTCATGCGGGATCTCCTCATAGGAACCCGGCGCGAACAGTTTCTTGACCTGCTCGTCCGAGGGGCCCGAGGCGAGCGGCGCGGAAGCGGGCTTCGCCGCAGCCGGCGCAGTAGCTGCAGCCGCAGCCGGAGCAGCCTTGGCGGCCCCGCCTTGCTTGGCGGCCTCGATATCCTTCTCGACGATCCGGCCATGCGGGCCGGAGCCCTGGACCTTGCTGAGATCGATCCCGGCCTCCTTGGCGAGGCGGCGCGCCAGCGGCGAGGCGAAGGCTCGTTCGCCGGAGGCCGCTGCCGGGGCCTGGGCGACGGGCGCCGGAGCGGCGGCAGCCGCAGCTGCGGCCGGAGCGGATACGGCAGGGGCGGGCGTGGCCGCCTTGGCCTCAGCCTTTGGAGCCGGCTCGGCCTTGGCCGGAGCGGCGCTCGGCGCGGAGACGCTCTTGGCATCCTCGCCCTCGCCGGCGATCACGCCGATGACCTCGTTCACCGCGACATCCGCGGTGCCCTCCGGCACGACGATCTTCGCCAGCACGCCCTCGTCGACCGCCTCGACCTCCATGGTCGCCTTGTCGGTCTCGATCTCGGCGATAATGTCGCCGGCCTTGATCGTGTCGCCCTCCTTCTTGAGCCACTTGGCGAGGTTGCCCTTCTCCATGGTCGGAGACAGCGCGGGCATCAGGATGTTCACGGGCATGGCTGGAGGCTCGCTTTTTCCAATGCGATGAGCAGCATACGGCGGACGGTGCCCATGCCGAAGCTGAGGGAGACGAGAACGAAGGCGATATAGTCGAGACGTTCGAGCGCGGTGCCGGCGAGTGTCCGTCCCCCTATCAGCTCGGGCGCGAAGGCCTGGACCGATTCAGGGATGAGCGTCAGGACACCGGCCGCCGCCAGCACGAAGGAGATGAGGTCGACGCGGTGCAGGCTGAGCCTCGCCAGAGCGAGATCACGGGCGACCAGCGGGCGTGGCGCCAGCCGGCGCTTGGGCTGGACATAGGCATAGGCCGCCAGCCCCCCGAGCAAAGCGAGGGCGACCGAAGCGATCATGGCTCCGATCGTCAGCTGCACGCGTCAGGCCCTATAGCAGACGGCCTTGGCCGCCGCGACGACCTCGCCGACATTCGGAAGCGCGAGCTTCTCGAGATTGGCGGCGTAGGGCATCGGCACATCCTTGCCGGTGACGCGGGCGACCGGCGCATCGAGATAGTCGAAGGCCGCCTCCATGATCTTCATGCCGATCTCGGCAGTGACGCCGGATTGCGGGAAACCCTCCTCGACCGCGACGCAGCGATTGGTCTTCTGCACCGAGGCGATGACCGTCTCGATGTCCATCGGCCGGATGGTGCGGAGGTCGATGACCTCGGCCTCGATGCCTTCCTTGGCCAGGGCCTCGGCGGCGCCGAGCGCATAGGTCATGCCGATGCCGAAGGAGACGATGGTCACATCCGTCCCCGGGCGCACGACCTTGGCCTTGCCGATCGGCACCAGGAAGTCGTCGCCCTTCGGCACCTCGAAGGAGCGCCCGTAGAGGATTTCGTTCTCGAGGAAGATGACCGGATTGGGATCGCGGATCGCGCTCTTCAGCAGGCCCTTCGCGTCCGAGGCGCTGTAGGGCATCACGACCTTGAGCCCCGGCACGTTCGAATACCAGGCGGCGTAGTCATGGCTGTGCTGGGCGGCGACGCGGGCGGCCGCGCCGTTCGGGCCGCGGAAGACGATCGGGCAGCCCATCTGGCCGCCGGACATGTAGAGCGTCTTGGCGGCCGAGTTGATGATCTGGTCGATCGCCTGCATGGCGAAGTTGAAGGTCATGAACTCGACGATCGGCTTCAGCCCGGTCAGAGCGGCGCCGACGCCAATGCCGGCGAAGCCATGCTCGGTGATCGGCGTGTCGATCACGCGGCGCGCGCCGAACTCCTGCAGCAGGCCCTGCGTGACCTTGTAGGCGCCCTGGTACTCGGCGACTTCCTCGCCCATGACGAAGACGTCGGCGTCGCGGCGCATTTCCTCGGCCATGGCATCGCGCAGGGCCTCGCGCACCGTCATCGTGACGATTTCGGCGCCGGCGGGAAACTCCGACGAGGCATCATGCGACTTCGCCTGGGCTGGCACGCTCGAGGCCGCGGCCGAAACCGGAGCAGCGGGCGCTTCGACCGGCGCTGCCGGTGCGTGAGCCTCCGCCGCCTGCGGCGCGGCAGGCGCCTTCGCGGCGCCGCTCGCTGCGGCGTTCACGTCCTCGCCGTCGGCGGCGATCACGCCGATCGGCGTATTGACCGCGACATTCTCGGTACCGTCGGCGACCAGGATCTTGGCGAGGACGCCCTCGTCGACCGCCTCGACCTCCATGGTCGCCTTGTCGGTCTCGATCTCGGCGATGATGTCGCCGGCCTTGACCCTGTCGCCCTCGGCCTTCAGCCATTTTGCGAGCTTGCCCTGTTCCATGGTCGGCGACAGCGCAGGCATGAGAATGTCGATCGGCATGAACGCACCTGGATTTCTGGAAAGCCCGTTGGGCTGAAAAATGCGATTTGGGAGCGCAGCGCCGGTCAGGCCTGCGTCGGCTCCAGCAGAATGTCGGTGAAGAGCTCCGAGACGTCCGGCTCGGGATCATGCGTCGCGAACTCGGCCGCGTCGTTGACGATCTCGCGCACCTTGGCGTCGATCGCCTTGAACTCATCCTCGCCGACCTTGTGCTCACGCGTCAGGCGGCCGCGCACCTGCTCGATCGGATCGTGCTCCTCGCGCATGCGCTGGACTTCGTCCTTGGAGCGGTACTTCGCCGGGTCGGACATCGAATGGCCGCGATAGCGGTAGGTCTGCATTTCGAGGATGTACGGCCCCTTGCCCGAGCGGGCATGATCGATGGCGCGCTGGCCGGCGGCGCGCACCGCCCGGACGTCCATACCGTCGACCTGCTCGCCGGGAATGCCGAAGGAGACGCCGCGGCGCGAGAAATCGGTCTGGGCCGAAGCACGATTGACCGAGGTGCCCATGGCGTAGCGGTTGTTCTCGATCACGAAGACGACCGGCAGCTTCCAGAGCTGCGCCATGTTGAAGCTCTCGTAGACCTGGCCCTGATTGGCGGCGCCGTCGCCGAAATAGGCCATCGATACTCGCCCGTCCTGCCGGTACCAGTTGGCGAAGCCGAGCCCCGCGCCGAGCGAGACCTGGGCGCCGACGATGCCGTGACCGCCATAGAAGTTCTTCTCGCGGCTGAACATGTGCATCGAGCCGCCCTTGCCGCGCGAATAGCCGCCGCGCCGGCCGGTCAGCTCCGCCATCACACCGCGCGATTCCATGCCGCAGGCCAGCATGTGGCCGTGATCGCGATAGCCGGTGATGATCTGGTCGCCCTCTTTCGAGGCCATCTGCATGCCGATCACCACGGCTTCCTGGCCGATATAGAGATGGCAGAAGCCGCCGATCAGGCCCATGCCATACATCTGGCCGGCCTTCTCCTCGAAGCGGCGGATCAGCAGCATCTCGCGATAGGCGTGCAGCTCTTCTTCCTTGTCGAAGACAGGGATGTTGGAGATCGCCTTGCTCTCGCTCTTGCCCCGCGTGGCGGTCTTCGCCGGGGTCTTTCCGGCCACCTTGGCAGAATCGCCTGCCTTCGTCTTACGCGCGGCAATGGCCATAAGCAGTCCTCCGAAGCTCAACTGCTTCGGTTGTAGAGGAACGCAAAAGCCTTGGCGAGATGGACATCTCGCACTGCAACATGAGCTAGTTTGTTGATATATTTCAGAGATCGACGATTAACTTGATATCGGTTAATCGATCTTTTTGCGACTATCGTCGCCCCCTGAGCCGGCTCAGCGTCCCATCACCACGACATCGTTACGGTGGATACGGCCGAGCACGGCGCGCCCGCGCTCCTCCAGAAGATCGCGATCGACGGCCTGGTCGCGCATCAGGTTGAGGCGCTTTTCCCAGCCTTGCCTCTCGGCCGTCAGGGCGGCGATCTCGACCTCCATCTCGCCGAGCTTCTCGCGCAGGCCGCCGAGCGCCTCGAGGCCGCGCGCACCATGCTGGGCGTGGAACAGGAAATAGCCGACGACCGCGCCCGACACGAGGTAGAGCGCCAGAGCGATCAGGATGGAGCGGACGCCGCGACGTATGACCATGGCCTGACGCTAGAACGGCTTGGTTTATGGCGCGTTAACGAATGGGCGCCGACACCCGCAAGGCCGGATCGTCCGGCGCAGGCTCACCCTTGCCGAGTGCGATCAGATCGGCCTCGATCCGGCGGGCGATCGGCAGCCGGTAATGTGCCGGATCCCAGTAATTGGCATCCTCGCGGGTCAGGGACGAGACATGGGCGTAGTCGGCGACGACCGCCCCGTGCCGGGCCGCGATCGCGCCGATCTGCGCCTTGCAGGCAAGCTCCCGCTGATGGGCGGCAGTCCCCTCGCGAGGCAATGCGCCGCCATGGATCGGAGGCAGGACAAGGATGCGCCTGGTCTGCGACGGAAAGGCCGCCAGGGCCTGATCGAGCCAGGCCAGCGCCGGGAAACGCCATGTCGCCCGCTGTTCCGGCGTGACCACCTCGGCCGGCGTCAGCGGCGCAATCTCGGGCGCCTTGCCCTGGCTGCCGCGGTAGAGGTGGAAGCGGGCGCGGTCGAGATCATAGCTCGCCTCCGGCGGCGTGAAGACCTCGTAGCCGTCGCCGCGGATCCGCGGCGGCACCAGGCCGAAACGATTCCCGGCGAGCCTGACGGCAATCTCGAGCGTGGTGAAATTGAGCTGCTTTGCCCAGTCGTTCCAGCCGCTGTCGTCATAAAGCCAGGGCGGGAACGGACGCGGTGTCAGCTTGCGCGCCCCGCTCGTCGCATCGGCCTCGCACCAGGGCAGGTCGATGCCCCAGATCACGAGCTTCGGCGCCGCGGTCTTGCGCGCGAACAGTGCGGCGATCTGCACCTGCTCCCACGGGGTCGCCGCGTTCATGCCGAGATTGACGAACCGTGCCTGCAGGCCCTGCGACAGAATCGCCGGGTCGAGCAGCCGGATGGTCGAGGTTCCGATGATAGCGGAATCGAAGGCGCCGGACCGCACCAGCTGCGGGTACATGAAGCGCTGGTTGAGATCCATCAACGGGCGCGGCGACTCGCCTGCCTCGACTCGCACGCCATAAGGATCGAGCAGGGCGACGAAGCCGAAAAGCGTGCCGGCAACTCCGAGCGCAGCCAGCGAAAACGCCTTGATCCAGCCCGTCCAGCGGCGGCTATCGCGATTTTCCATAACTTCAGGCGCTCCGGGCGCATCTCGTCCGCAAGGGCCGCGGGGACGCGGTTGCGGCCGGAAAATGCGTGGACTGGGACGTCTGGAACATGCGCGATGGCGACCTCGAAAATCTCTGCGGCGCTTCTGCCATGAGGAAAGCCTGCGAACAATGTTGACCGGAAAGCCGTCGCTCCCTATTCAGCGCCCGGTGAGGGCGGGTAGCTCAGTGGTAGAGCACGTGACTTTTAATCATGTGGTCGAGGGTTCGATCCCCTCCCCGCTCACCAAAAATCCTCGATAATTCAATTTGTTGTCAGCTTGGCAGCGCTTGATCGCGCCGGCTTAGGGCGCGCGGGGTAACATTTCGGGTAACGGGCCCCCTGCCCTTTGGCTCTGTCGATATTGCGATTCTCTCTCGTTACCCGGACGGCCCCATTTCGCTACCCTGCATCTGTATGCTTTTTCGCAAGATGCGCGGCATAGTCACTGCAAAAATGCCAGATCAGCAATTCCTTGGGGCCATGTGGCCCTTTTCACGCAAATCTCTGCCCGACACCGAGGCCGAGGCACGCCACTACGCCATGCTGAGCGAACCAGCCATGGCAGCGTGACTCAAACGAAATGGTCTCCGGCGAACCCGGGGCGGCTCATTCCTGCGCGAAGGCCCGTCCAGCTCAATCGATAGATATTGACACTGAACAAGAGGAAAAGCGTAGCTTCTCGGTCACGGGGAGAAGCACTAACATATGATATTTCTATCGGATGAAAATGTTTCCGCCATCGATCAGGATGCGGCATTTCTTGAGAATTTTCGTCGCTATGCTAGGCGCAGGATAAGCCGAATTACTGATCAGCCCTCGAACTATATCTTACCTGAAGGCGGTTTTCCCTCGCCGTGGCGCTATGATTGGGAAAGGCGCTCCAACGCCATCTATGGGACATTGATGGTAATCGCCCAGTTGCGGGACATTGGCCGGTTAGATCCAAAATGTGCCGCAATGGCTCGTTCATCGGAACGTTGGGTGAGGGATATGCGCGACCACATTGTGTCGGCCCCTTATTGGCGCCCCTCGGGGGCAAACCCGTCAGAGCCATGGGATTTCAACGGATGGTCGAATGGCCTGTTGCCGGGCGCGCTTGGTCTATGCTGCGCGATCTTGGATGACACCCCTTCAAGCGCGATAGAAGCCTTCATTATGCGCGGCGCTTCCTGGCTGGTCGATGCCAGCTTCCCCGAAGCGCACTATTGGCATCGCCGATCAACCAATCACGGCATTGTCATATACAGCAGCTTTCTGCTCGGTGCGGAACTGCTGAGGCTGAATAATATGGATTTTGTCCGCCGGCTAGACGCAGATTGGCACGCCATCATGGCCGATACTGCGGCTGACGGCAGCTACTCCGAGGGGCTTCATTATCTCGTTTTCGCTTTCGATCATGCTCTGCCTCTCATCTGGTTAAAGGCCCAGCAACCGGGATGGTCGTTACGACATTACCCCGACGGCATGAATTATTTCCGGCTGCTCCCGGATTACCTCAACCATGCCACCAGCGCGACCGGCGTACCTTTTGCGAATTTCGGCGATGAGTTTCTGGAGAGCTGGGAGAATAGCGGCGTCTCTCGTATGACGAGCGCATTAGCGGGCAGGCCGCTGGCGCATCACGTCCCAACCGGGCCATTCCCGCTAAGCTATCATGCGCCAATCGACTATTGCCTTTCAACGTCCATAGCGAGCCCGATAGATGGCTATCGCTCGACCCTATTCGACAAGCGGCGCATGGCTGCCGTCGACTATTATCGCAACGGCAAAAAAACGTCTGGATTGTTCGTCTTTGGCTCAAAGCGGCATCTGACGCACAGCCGCAACCATGACTGCTGCGGCTTCGTGCTGGAGATAGATGGAAGGCCTTTGGTCACAGCCAGGAAGGGTCGGTCCCCATTAACGGGGAATGCTGCTCTGGCCTTCAATGGGGATCAGTTCGTCGATTATACGGAGCCGCGCGACTATGATGGCGATGTCCACATGTCCGGGACGGAAATCTTTGCCACCTCATCCTACAATAGAGATTTCAGGCGTGTCACCGGCATTCAGCGCTGTGAGCGCCGCTTTACTCCAGATTTTGAAGAATCACGGATAACAATTGAAACCAGTGTAGAAGCCAGCAAACGCGCTGCGATTGCGTTCAATTTCGTGCCCGCAGGCGACTTCAGAATCAGCACGCGCAATAAGAACGGTGCCGAATTAGACCCTGTCGTCATCGATGGCACAACCTGCTTTGTCTGTCCTCAGGAGGGTAACAGCAGGTTCTTGACCACGATCGAAAAGGAAGCTGTTGCAGGCTCCAGGTGATCGTCATCATCGGACGCCCCTCCTCAGCCGTGGGGGAGGCCGAATTCGGACAAGGCGGTAACGGCCGCCGCTCCGGCCTCCTGCTCCTTCAGCATCCCGATGATCTGCTCTTCCGTGAACTGTGAGGGGCGCATCGTCCGTTTCCGTGAGTGACGGACTCTACTCAAATCTGGAGGAAGATCAGGGGCTCAGATCGACGAGCGTGCGGCAGTTCCTCGAGCGACACGTCGAGTGAGACATGGGTCAGGTCTTGGGGTCAGGTCTTGGGCTTTCCGCGCTCGCTAAAGCCGCCGGCAAGCTGGAAGAACGCGGCAAGCGCGCGGCGGGCAGAACTGTGCTTGACGGGTTGGGCGAACATACCCCCCTACCAATGAGGATTTTCGACTGATGCCGAAAAGGAACGGCGCATGATCTCACACAAGCAGATGGAGGCGATCTACTGGGTCAACAAGCTCGGGACGTTCCATGCCGCAGCCCGCCATCTGAACATCTCGCAATCGACAGCCTCGAAGCGTATCCAGGAATGCGAGACGATCCTCGGACGCGAGATCTTCGACCGTACCACGCGGCATGTCGAACTCACACCGACCGGCCGCAGCATCATCGGCCTCGTCGATCAGAGCCTTCATCTTCAGGACGAGATCCGGCAGCTGGCGCGGAGCCCCGATCAGTTCGCCGGGCGCTTCAAGTTCGGAGCTACCGAGATGATCGCCGTGAGCTGGCTGCCCAAGCTGGTTTCGGCGATCAAGGAAGCCTATCCGAAGGTGGTCCTCGAGCCGGTGATCGACGACGCCTGGACCTTGTTCACCGGCCTGCGGGACCGAAGCCTCGACCTTGTCTTGACCCCGCGCCTTCGCGGGGAGCTCGACCTCCCCTATGTCCCGCTCGGCGACGTCGCGACGTCATGGATGTGCAGCCATTCCCTCTATGCTGGACCCGACATGCTGCCGATCGAGCGGATCGTCGAGTTTCCGGTGTTGATCCAGTCGGAGAAGTCGTCGATCTACGATCTGCTGGCGGCCTGGTTCAACGAGCACAACGTTTCGATCAACCGCACGATCATCTGCAACCACACCTCAGCCGTGGCCGAGCTCGCCAAGGCCGGCTTCGGCATGGCCTGCCTGCCGACGAATTATTTCCTGCCGCAGGTCGCCAGCGGCGCGCTCAGGATCATCCGGACCACGCCGCCTCCGCCTTCGCTGCGCTTCGTCGCCGCCTATCGCAACGACCGGATGGCGCCAATCTGCGCGCGCATCGCCGAGATGGCGCGGCAGCAGCATGATTTTGCGCCCCCTGGGGAAAGCTGATTGATTACTTTAATGCATCAGTCAGGCATCAAAAATATCGCTTTTTTAGGAGAGTGCATCGCGGTCTAATCCTCGGGCGAGCTGGCCTGGAGGATCGTCTTGAGCCCATTCGAAGGACGCCGATGCAGCGTGGGGATGCCGGGCCGGACCCCGTCCGGCTGGCCACCGCGTATCCGATTGGTCCGCATCCCCCGGCCGTATCGCGACGACGGCAGAGCGCTCCGCACCGAGGACCGGCCATGACGCATCGCGGCACGATTGCGGTGCTGGGGGCCGGGGCGGTCGGCGTATCGGTGGCGCTCTATCTCCAGCGTGACGGCCGTGACGTCGTCCTGATCGATCAGGACGAACCTGGAAGCGGATGTTCCTATGGCAATGCGGGTCTGATCCAATGCGCCAGCGTCGTGCCGGTCGCGACTCCCGGCATCGTCGGCGCGGTGCCGCGCATGCTGCTCGACAAGAACCAGCCGCTGCATATCCGCTGGCGCCATCTCGGCTCGCTGGCGCCCTATTTGCTGCGCTTCCTGCGGGAGGCACAGCCGGCACGGGTCGAGGCGAATGCCCGCGCGCTCTCCAGCCTGGTTCCGCGCGCCTATGAGGACTACCGCCCACTGATCGAAGCCGCCGGCATCCAGTCGATGGTACGGCCGAGCGGCGAGCTCCACGTCTTCGAAACCGACGCGGCCTTCGAGAAGGCCAAGGCTGCGAACTTCGCCATCAGACGGGCCCATGGCGTGCAGGTCGACGAACTCGATGCGGACGCAGTCCGGCAAATGGAGCCTGGCCTCGCGCGCAGCGTCCGGCACGGTCTGTTCCTGCCGGACTGCTACCAGACCGTGAATCCGCAGCGCTTCGTCGCCGCACTCGCGCGAAACTTCATCGACAATGGCGGCCGCTTCATCAAGGCGAAAGTCACCGATATCGCCCTGCGCCCGGGCGGCCCGGTCGCGATCACGACGGATGGCGGGGAAATCGTCTCCGAGATGGTCGTCCTCGCCTTCGGCGCCTTCTCGAAGCCCTGGGCGAGAAAGCTCGGCATCGCGGTACAGCTCGATTCCGAACGCGGCTATCATGTCATGTTGCCGGAGCCGGGCGTTGCGCTGAACCGGACCGTCGTGTCGGGCGAGTACAAGTTCGCGCTGTCGCCGATTGACGGCAAGGTCCGGATCGTCGGCTCCTCCGAGCTGGCCCGGGTCGGCGCGCCTCCCAATTACGAGCGCGCGATGCGCTTGCTGCCGCTCGCGAGGCATTTGCTGCCAGGGTTGAACGAGGCCGGGCACAGCCTGTGGATGGGGCACCGGCCGTCGACGCCGGACAGCTTGCCCCTGCTCGGTCCCGTGCCAGCCAATCCGAACATCATCTTCGCCTTCGGCCACAACCATTCCGGCCTCACGCTCGGTGGCACCACCGGAAAGCTGATCGCCGACCTCCTGGCGAAGCGCATCCAGCCGAGCGACCTTTCCCCCTTCAGCCCGACCCGCTTTGCGCGGGCGGCCTAGACCTGCGCCGCGGAACGAGACAGCCATGTCGGTATTTCAGAAGCTCGGAATCGAACCGGTCGTGAACTGCGGCGCGTCGCGCTCGTTCTACGGCAGCAGCATCATGAGCGACCCGGTGCGCGAGGCTATCGACAGCGCCTCGCGGGACTATGTCCTGATGTCGGAGCTAGGCGACGCCGTCGGCCGCCGTCTCGCCGAACTCACCGGCGCCGAATGGGGAGTCGTCTCGGCCGGGTCGGCCGGTGGTCTGGCCCTCGGCACGGCAGCCTGCATCGCCGCCAATGACCCGCTGCGGATGCTGCGGCTGCCGCAACCCTTCCATAACGAGGAGCGGGTAGTGCTGACGCCGAAGGGGCAGCGCTTCGCCTATGATCAAAGCGTGCGCCTCGCCGGCGCGCGCATCATCGAAGTCTCGGATGTGGCGGAGCTCGCCGAGGCGTTGGGAAGGCGCCATGTCGTCATGATCCTGCTCTTCGGCGAGCGCGACGCCAGTTCCTCCCTGAAATTCGACGAGATTTTACCGCTGGCCCGGAAGGCCGGGGTGCCGATCCTCGTCGACGCCGCGTCGGAGCCGCTCGCCTGCCCGGAACACTGGACGTCGCGCGGGGCCGATCTGGCCGTCTACAGCATCGGCAAGCTGATCCGCGGCCCTGCTGCAGCCGGCCTGCTGCTCGGGCGCAAGCCGCTCGTGCAGGCGGCATGGTTCAACGGCCCGCCCCATCAGAGTTTCGGCCGCGCGATGAAGATCGCCAAGGAAGAGATGGTAGGCGCGGTCGCGGCGGTGGAGCAGTGGTTCGCGCGCGACCTCGAGGCCGAGCGCCGGCAATGGCGGCAGCGCGTCCAGACGCTGCGCGATCGGCTCGCAGCGATCCCCGGGCTCAAGCTCGACATTTCGGCACTGGCCGGCGGCATTCCGCGGCTGAAGATCGACTGGAGCGAAGCGCAGCCGAACCTGACCTTCCGCGAGCTGCGACGCGAGCTGCTCGAACGGCGCCCGCGCATCCTGATTGACGATTACGGCGGCAGCGAGCACTCGACCATGATCAGCCCGTTCGCCCTGGGCGACGAGCAGATCGACCTTGTCGGCGACGCGCTGCAGGCTGCGCTGACGGCAGCACGGCAGCCGGCGGCCGCCCCGCCGCCGACCGAGGTCGAGATCTCCGGCCAATGGACCGTCACGCTGGACTTCGCCGTCCGACCCGCCATCCATCAGCTGAGGCTGCGGCGCGAAGGTGGCAGGCTGGAGGGCCAGCACCTCACGCCCTTCGGCGAGGTCGCGGCCAGCGGCGTCATGACCGAGAACGGCTTCGAGCTTCAGGCCTTCCACATGGTCGAGGGCAATACGGTGAGCTTCCGTTTCGTCGCCGAGAACTGTGCGAGCGATGCGATGTCAGGCTTCGTCGAACTCGGTGCAGCGGCGAGTCATACCAAGGGACCGACGACCTTCAGCCAGTTCGGCCGGGTCGCCTTCTCTGCCGTGCCTGCTACCGAAGCCTAGCGCATCCAACCGAGCGGAGCTCCCATGGAACCGACCTATCTCAACCCCAAGGGCCTCAAGCATCGGTCCGACACGGTCGTCTTCAACGGCGTCGCCTATGTTTCCGGCGTGGTTCCGGCCGACAACAGCGTGACGATCACCGATCAGACCCGGCAGGCGCTGGCGCAGATCGACGAGCGGCTCGCAGCGGCCGGCACCGACAAGAGCCGGCTGCTCTCGGCGACCATCTGGATGCACGACGTCAATCGCGACGTCGCCGCATTCAACGAGGCGTGGAACAGCTGGCTCGTCGCCAAGCGCGAGCCGGCCCGCGCCTGCGTCCAGGCCACGCTGCAGGGCGGCGCCCAGCTCGAGATCTCCGTCATCGCCGCGATGCCGTCGCGATGATCTCCCGCAAGCCCCGAAGGCCGGAGAAGGGCCGCCGGCCGGCGGCCTGGAGCCGTCGGGCCACCGCCGCGCGGCCTTGGTTCTGTCCCCTCCGGCGCGATGCGAAAGCGACGAGGCCCTCGCGATGAGCGGCTTTGCGACCATCCTGTCCTCGCCCTATCTGGAGCAGTTCGCCAGCGGCCTCGTGCTCACCCTGCTGATGACGGTCGCCTTCGTGCTGATCGGCGGGCTGTGGGGAATCGTTCTCACCATGCTGCGGGCAGTGCCGGGCCTCGATCCCGTCATCGCCTTCTACATTTCCTGCCATCGCAACGTGCCGCTGCTCGTCCAGCTGATGTTCTGGTATTTCGGCGCGCCGGAGCTGCTGCCCTCGGCCATCGTCGACTGGGTCAACCAACGCTCGAGCGAAGTCTATTTCGCGGTCTGGGCGATCAGCCTGGCGTTCGGCGCCTATGTCTCGGAGGATCTGCGGAGCGGCATTCGCGCCTTGCCGCCGGTTCAGTACGAGGCGGCGCGCGCCGTCGGGTTGAGCTATATCCAGGCCATGCGGCTGGTGATCATCCCCCAGGCCGCACGCATCTCGCTGCCGGCACTGACGAACCAGTTCCTGCTCTATTTCAAGGCGACGAGCATCGCCTCGGCGATCGGCGCCGCCGAGCTCACCCACGCCGCCTACTCCATCAACAACGCCACCTATCTGACCTACCAGACCTTCGCGGTCGCCACCGCACTCTATCTGGCGATCTCGCTGCTGATCATGTCGGGCAGTGAATGGCTGCGCCGCCGCGAGGGGGTGCCTGCGCGATGATCGAGATCATCCAGAAATACTGGCTGCTGCTCCTGATCGGGCAGTATCCGCACGGTCCGCTCGGCGGCCTCGCCATGACGCTGATCATCGCGTTGACGGTGCTGGTGATCTCGATGCCGCTGGCGATCGCGATCGCACTCGCCCGCACGAGCGGCATCGCCTGGCTCGGCCGGCCGCTGGCGCTGCTGGTCTCACTGGTGCGCGGCCTGCCATTCCTGATGTTCGTCTTCTGGGTCTATTTCGGCGTTCCCGCGCTGTTCGGCATTTCCCTCGGCGGCACGACCACGATGATCGTCGCCCTGACGATCTATGAGGCGGCCTATATCTCGGAGATCGTCCGCGCCGGCATAGAGGCGATTCCGAAGGGCCAGATCGAAGCCGCGCACGCGCTGGGGCTGCGCTATGGGGTGCGCACGCTGCGGATCGTGTTGCCACAGGCGCTGTTCAACATGCTGCCGAGCCTGATCACGCAGTTTGCGTCGATCGTGAAGGAAACCTCGATCGGCTACATCATCAGCGCCCAGGAACTGACCTTCGCCGCGACACAGGCGAACAATCTCGAGATCACCAAGCCGGCCGCGGTCTTCGGCATTCTGGCCGCAGGCTACTACATCCTGTGCGGCGGCATCGCAGGAATCGCGAAGATGCTCGAACGACGGATCCTGCAGCAGCGCCAGCGGGCGGCGGCTGCGGAGTTCGTACCGCTCGCCGCGGCGGTGCGAACATGATCCGCTTCTCCGAGGTCTCGAAATTCTATGGCGCCTTGCCCGCCCTGCGCGGGGTCAGCGGCGAGGTCGGCGCTGGCGAGGTCACGGTCGTCTGCGGCCCGTCGGGATCGGGCAAGTCTACTCTGATCCGCACGGTCAACCGGCTCGAGCCGATCAATAGCGGCCAAATCCTCATCGGCGGCCGCGACATTCATGAGCGCGGCTGGTCCGTCAATGCGCTGAGGAGCGGGGTCGGCTTCGTCTTCCAGTCTTTCGGGCTCTTTCAGCACCTGAACGCTCTGGACAATGTCACACTCGCCCTGCGGCATGTCCGCGGCCTGCCGCGCAAGGAGGCTGAGGCCCTCGGCCTGGCGCAGCTCGAGCGCCTCGGCCTGGCCGACAAGGCCCGGCAAATGCCGGGCGCACTCTCCGGCGGGCAGCAGCAGCGCATCGCAATCGCGCGCGCACTGGTGATGAAACCCGCCGTCCTGCTGCTCGACGAGCCCACATCGGCGCTGGATCCGGAAATGGTCGGCGAGGTCCTGCGTGCGATCGAGGCGCTCGCGGCGGATGGGCTGACCATGATGTGCGTGACCCATGAAATGGGCTTCGCGCAGCGCGTCGCCGACCGGATCTGGTTCATGGAAAGGGGGGAACTCAAGGCGGATGCGACGACTGAACAGTTCTTCAAGGGAGAGGCAGGTCCTCGCGCTCGCGAGTTCCTCAGGCAAATCTGACAAGTGCAATAACGGGGAATGTACAATGACCAGGATACCCAGGAATATCGCGGCCATCGGCTTGTTCTTTCTGGCGGCTACCGCTCCGGCCGCAGCCGACCAACTGGCTGACATCCAGGCGAAGGGCGAGATCGTCTGCGGGACCATAGGCACGGTTCCCCCGTTCAGCTTCCAGGATCCGGCGACCAGAACGACCGTCGGCTATGATGCCGATATCTGTCAGCTCATTGCCAAGGCGCTGGGCGTCCAGCCGAAGCTGGCGCTGGTCGCGGGTGCGGCGCGCATTCCCGAGCTCAACCAGCGCCGGCTCGACGTGGTCACCGGAACGCTCGGCTGGACGCCGGAACGCGCCAAGCAGGTCGACTACAGCTATGCCTATTTCAATTCGAACCAGATGATCGGCGTACTGGCCAAGGCCGGGCTCCGCTCCGTGAAGGAGCTCGACGGCAAGCGCGTCTCGGCTCAGGCCGCGTCAACCTCGGAAGCGGTCGCCAAGCAGAAGCTGCCGACGACCGAGGTGATATCCTTCCAGGATGTTCCGCAGGCATTGCTTGCCCTCAATCAGGGCAAGGTCTCCGGGCTCGTCTTGTCGGAGCTGATGCTGCGCGACTTCGCGGTGACCAGCAAGGACACCAACACCGCGCTGACGGTCCTCGACGACTCCACCTTGATGATCGAGAAGGTCGGTGTCGGCGTGCGCAAGGGCGAGGACAAGCTCCTCGCCAAGATCAACGAGACTTTGGTCGCGGCCGACAAAAACGGTGAGATCGATCGAATTTACGACAAATGGTTTGGCAAGAGCTCGAAATTCAACATGCCACGCAGCTTCAAGGTCGAGTTGATCCAGTAGCCCGTCCGTGGCCGGGGGAGCGCGGCTCCGCGCTCCCCCCTACCGGGCGCCGCACAATAGAATGGCACAGGCGGGTCAGCTCAGAGCGATGTCGCCCGCCAAGGGACAGCTCACCCCTCCTTGGCAAGGCGAGCCTCAGGCGAATCCAGTAGCAGTTCCTTTTCGCTAAGTGCGCACTACCCATTTGGGGAAGGCGTCATGCCTTGCAATGTGCACTTCTGCGCCCGACCGAGGCATTGCCGCCGACGGCTTTCTTCCGCGGAGAGGAGTTGGTCATGCGCTCTCTAGCCGTACTTGTTCTTATACCCTTGACGTTCTCGGCCGGGCCTGCAGCGGCCAGGCAGGGCGGCAGAGGTGGCGACGACAGTGCCCGCGAGACTTGTCGTGAAGAAGCCCGGCGAGCCGTACAGAAGTCCCGAACGTCTCGACAGGGTATAGAGCAGATCAGGGAACTGCGTCGCGAATACGTGCGCAGTTGCATGCAGAAGGGGCGATGAGGCGCCGATCGCCGAACGGCCTCAATAGCGCTTCAGCCCGGTCCACACCCTGACCATCGCAATGTGATCCACCCAGTTCCTGTCAGCGTTCATCGCCGAGCCATTCGCGATAGATCTAGACGACGCTTGCGCCAAACCGCGAGCCACCCTCATGATCGCCGCGAAGATCGATGTCTGAAATCGTCGATCGACTTATCCTGCGGCGTCGGATGTCTGTCGATGACTGATCTTAAAGGCCAACATATCTCCACCATCGCCCTGGGATTTCTACTCCTCGCCTCAACGGCAAAAACGGCAAACGCCCAGATCCGAATTGACAAGGACCAGACCGGCCGGATCGTCGCGATGGCGAACCTCTCCACGGCCAGCGGCTGTTCCAGAGCCAGCGGCCGCGGCCGGGTGGTCGACCAACATTTCGAGAACGGCCAAATGAAGGGCGTGACCTTCAAGGATGCGAAGTACGGCGAAAGCTATCTCAACCTGCCCTTGCTCGCCACGATCAGCCCCGCATCGGCACGGGCACGTGTCGCCGAAGGCTTCGCGACGCTGCTGGCCAAGGGACAGGAGCTGAAGGTCGTGACACTGGGTTGCGGCGCCGCCGGCCGGATCGAGAAGCTCGCCTCGGTGGAACTGGTCGGCCCGCCAGTGCGCGCCACCGGCGCAGTCGCCAGGAGCGGCGCTGTCCGCTCCCCGGCGGCAGCCGCTGCAGCAGCATCTCCGGATACCGGAGTCAGGTCGCAGGACGGCGACGATAGCGTGCTGCGGGCACAGGACGGGCAGGCGATAGAATCATCTGCGCCCGCGCCGGCACCTCCCGGAGCTCAACCGCACGCAGACGCGCAGACCTCGCCGGATCTGCCTAGACCGCAAACTCCGACGCCAGCGAGACGCTCGTCTCGTTGGCGATTCGGACAAATGATCAAGACCGAGCTCCATTTCGAGATCGACTCGAATGATAGCGCATTCAGCTTCAACCTCACTTGCGGGCGAGCAGACAACGGCATCACGATCAGCCACTGGTTCTTGCCACCGCGCAACTGGAACATCGTTAAATCAGCAACGCCGGTCTCCATTGATGGGCGCCCGCTGCGCTGGGAGGTCGATGGCGCCGATGAGGGGCTGATCTTCAGCGACAACCACGGTGGCAACATGTCCAGCCTCTCGGCTGGCGCGCTGGACCAACTCGCCCGAGGCGAGCGCTTCGTCGTTCATGGTAGGACGAGCCGAGGCAAGCCACGTGACGCCATCTTCGACATTTCGGGTGGCGAGCAGGCATTCGCAGCTTTCGAGGCCCGCTGCAAAAAGCTGCCGAGACGCTGAGTGGCAGCGCGAGATCAGCCTCGGCGCCTTAGGAGGCACCAAATCTGGATTGGCATGCGCAAATTCATACTGCTGGCCGAAAGTTTCGGAAAATAGCAGAATATGCCAGTTTGGACGTCTCGGTCCTCGACGCGCTCGCCGCCCGCAACACGGCTCCGCCTGTGCGAAGAAGTTGAACTGTTAGTTGCACTCTTCCTTGATCCGGGGGCGGCTGGCTTCCTGCCCTCCTTCGTGGCCCGGTCCCGCTCGCGCGGGGGGCGGGCCTTTTTCCGTTTTAGATCCTGCCAATCGACGATTATTGAGCGGAGGTGTTGGCGGATATCCGCGCCACCTTGTCGTTCAGCACTTCCTCTGCCTCGCTCCAACCCCTGCGATAACCGCGCTCCTCTGCCTCATTCAGCAACTTGGTCAGTGCCGCCCGTTCAGCCTCGCCACGGTCGCTGCCAAACCACCATAATGCGCCGCGCCACATCACACGCGGCACTGACCATGCGATAAGCACCATTATTAGCGCCCCGCCGGTTTGCAGGGCCTGCGTCAGGACGCTTGGCCAACTAATCCCGTCCAACATCCCGCGCTCCATTCCAATCACGCCCAGCCCGCCACGCATTTGCTGCGGCCGGCTACAGCGTGTTCACTGGACGTTTCGGTCAACTCTCACAAGCCTCTCGGGGACGCCAATTGCTCATGGGCGACCGTCGCCTCGGTCAGGATGCCGCCCTCGACGAGCCTAGCGGGCGCCGCCGCCTCCTTGGCGTCGTCTGCCGCTTTCTTCCTCGATCTAGTAAGGGATGAGGGGCAGGCATGCTCCGATCGCACGGAACCTATCGCTTCATCTGCGGTTGATGTGTTGGCCTTGGGGGTGGCGACCCGTCAGAGGAGCGAAGCGATGACCCATGTGAGTGGAATGCAACCGACGAATGACCAGGCGAGCCACCGGACGCCCGATGCCAAAGCATCGCCTGCCGGAGAGCCAGCCAAGTTCCCGGTCCTTTTTGCCGTGATCGCTGGTGCGGGTTTGCTCATCCTCGCCACGATGCTGGTCGAATTTGTTGCACGCTAGTCCAAGCGCTGGCCAGGCCATCATAATGGGCTGGGGGCGGTCACTTCGACCCTTCGCTGTGGCGACGGCCTTTTCCGTTTCAGGCTGTTGTCTTCAACTGTCTGAACCGGTGCAATCTCGTCCCGGAGCGCCAGGACCGCGGCCTCGCCGCGCACGCCCTTGATCCCGCGCTCCTCCCGATCCGTCGAGCCGGCGACGCCATCCAGCATCACGCTCAATTTTGGCGGCGCCAGCCCGGCGAGGTAAGCGATCTCGCATTCACGCTTCGACTCTTCCGACCATGTCGAAACTTCGCGGCCGGCGAGATAGGAATAGGCGAGCGGCGGGTCCTGCGGGTACGACAATAGAGCTGCCCGTCACACAGGCCGATCCCTGTCAGCGTATCTCCCGGCGAGCGTCGGGCCAAAGTCGACCTGGCGATTGGTACGCGAACAACTAAGCAGTAGGCGGAGCCGGCGTTCGTCGAGGGCCGGCGCCTCGTAGCACCGCGGCGCGGCTCTGAAGAGTAACCTCCATTTGACGGGCTAACCCGTTTGCGCCGTTGCGGAACTGCCGCATGGCAGACACCTTGAAGGCTATGGATGACGACGACATCTCATATCGCCTTCCAGAGATCATCGAGGCGATCCAGCGCCGGGTCCGAATTGCCGGTTACTTCACGCTCGCCATCATCGGCGCCTTCATCGTCTGGCGCATCTCGCACTGACGACGGCCCGAGCCATTTCTCGATGAGTCGCCTCCCGCCCCGTCCGGCGGGTTTTTCTTCGCCGCCTCGGGGCGGCTTTTCCTGGAGCGATCTGACGAGGAAGGCTGGCGCTCGGCCAACTCGCACGCTTTGCAGGAAGGCCAGCATTGCTCGAACTCTGCCGCGCATCGATCCGACGCTGCCCGGCGATCAGCAAGGCGACCGGCCACGACCAATGCGCTGCCAAGGCTCGTCTGTCCGTCGACCTTCCGCAAGCACGAAGCCGGGAGGCTGGTCCGAGTAGAAAAAGCAGAGCTTTCGCGATTTCTATGCCGCGCCCGGTTCGGCAAGCGCTTCGATCTTCTCGATGACGAATTCGAAGGTCTTGGTTTCCTCCATCAGCGCCATGTTGAGGTCGCCGCTCTTCAGCGCCGATAGCAGCTCTCCCTTGAAGCTGGTGGCCGCGTCGGCGCCCTCATGTGTGGCGATGTGCTTCATCGCAAAATCGATACACAGATAGAGCGTATTCAGAACGATCTTTATCTGCTCCATATCGGTTCCGTCGGTGCTCGCGCCGTCATCTGACATGTCGTGCCTCCAGGTTCTGATCGGCCAAGGCGCGCGATCCAATCGCAGCGCACACCGAACCTAACCCGGCATCGCCAGAGCTGTTCCCGCCAACGGCCGGCTATCACCATTTCGAACTCGGCCCCGGCCCGCGAAGGCATCGCGACGGGTCATTATGCCAGCGCGCGCGAGCGCGCTGGCCATCCGCCGGTGTCCGCCACATCCATCCTCGAAGACGGCGAGATCGTGCTCCGAGTTCGCCGCTCGAGGAATGGCCGTCGGCTCAGCTACCGGACAATGCCTGGCTGATGGCGTCCTTGATCCGCAGACGCTCCTTGCGCAACTCGGTTTCGGTGAGCTGATCCACGGGAGCGATGTTCGTCTCGGCCAGATGGACCTGATCGTTGACCTCGTCGTAGCGGGCCAGCAGATGCGCGAAATCGGGATTCGCGACCTTCAGCTTGCTGATCGCCTCTCCCGCTCCCGGGAATTCATCGGCGAGAGTATGCGGTGTATTGGACATAGCTGCATCCTGAGTAGAGGAATCTTCCGCAGTCGATGCTACGGGCTCGAGACAGCACCGGACTTGATTCAACGCAATCGTCCGCGATCGGCGGTTGAGAGCCTTCCGGAGAGCGGCGATCGCTCGCCATCTCGGCAGCGGCACCGCCTGCCCTCGCCCGGTCGCCCCTCAGCAACGCTGCGCTTGCGGACAGACACTGTTCCCCCCCATTTGGGGGGCGTTCTCTCGCAGAAAAATCGGCAAACTCCCGGAAAAATGGGAGGCTGGCGTGCTGGAGTGCGAGTACGAGTGCGAGCGGTGCTTTCAGGCGCAGATCGTCGCCGCAATGCCGCATTGGCTGACGGCACTGGTGAACATTGCCGGCGCTGCGACCCTGCTTTTCGTCTGTCGACTATAGGCTCTGGCCGAGAAGCTGCTTCGTTCATGACCGAGTACCGGCCGCCGCTGAAGCTGCGCACATGACGGCCGCAGGCCCCCCGCGAGCTTCGGCGAGGGATTGTGCCGAGATCATCCACTGCACTCGCCCTTGACGGAAGCAGCGAAAGCCATCCGGCGGTTGATCAGCGCATGCCTCGCCATCGGGGCGGATTTCAAGGATGATTGCGCGGTTTGATATCCGCGCAGGTCAGGCCCGTCGAAACCGCGGAAAGAGAAAGCTCCAATCATGCACGCAACTCAGCTCGGCGGCCTCCTCGCCGCATCGCTTTTGATCGCCGCGTCGCTCCTCCACCCCTCATTCGCGCAGACCCCATCACCGCCGGATCCTGCCTTGAATGACAAGGCGATCGCCATGCTGCGAAGCACCACCGACGTGGCCCGGCATCGGCAGGCCTTTGCCATGCTCGAGGAGGCGGAGAAGGCGGGAGATCTGCGAGCCCACGCCAATCTCGGTCTCGGCTATCTGCTGGGCGTCGGAACGCCGCGTGATCCGATGCTTGGCGGCCGGCTGCTGCGGTCCGCCGCCGAAGCCGGCGATCCCTTCGCGGCCCTCGCAGTCGCCACGACGCTCGCCGGCGGCAATGGCAGTCTCTTCCTGCATGACAGCGCCGCCGCCTGCCGCATGCTCGAAGCCCTGTTCCAGGGCCCGGCCGCCCCCGAAGCGCAGTATCGCTATTTCGAGCTCTGCAGCAGCGATCCCAATCTGCAGCAGAGCTTCGCACTGCTCGAGCAAGCCTGCCACGCCTCGGCGCAGCGCCGGCACCGGGTGGCGCTCTACGCCTGCGGAGACCCGAAATCGGGGTCGATCAACAGCCTGAAGAAATACAAGGCCGCGATCGACCGCGCGATCGGGCTGAAGCCCTGGCAACAGGGCTCGGCCTATGAGGCCTCCTATATGCCGTTGTTCTTCTCGGACCGCGACGAATTCCTCGTCTACACGATCCGTCTGCTCGACCATAACGGCCCGGCCTGGAAATTCGACGTTCAGAAATATCTCGAAGAGCGCGGAATCGTGCTGGCAAACTGGTAGCGGGCGAAGGCCGGCTCGGATGGGTCAGCCAAGGCTGGAGCCGCTTCAGCCCAGACGCCTGACGACTACGCCTTGTCGCGGCTCCGTCCATGGCCGCCCTCGCGCCGGCGCACCGGCATAGGGCGCGGTGGCCGGGCCGAAGGACATCGGCACCTGCACCCGCCCTTCGAGTTCCCAGCAACGCAAGCGCTGGAAATCCGCCTCGCTGGCGGCCTCGGAACAGGCCATGAGCTGCGAGCGCGGCCAGAAGGCCCCGGCCGGCGCGGCCACGGCGCTCGCAGCGATTGCGAGCGCGACGACGGCAAAGCCCCTGTGCATTCCGGCAGCCTTTCGCAGCACTGTCAGGGCCCGCCCCTGCCCCTCCCAGCAGACAGCAGTAATCCCTAGCGAAACCTGAACGCACGTCGATCCTGGCCGTCTGCGAAGGCTTCCGTTCAAGAAGGCGTGAACAAAAACCTGCTTCGGGGGTTGTTCGGGCATCCCGCTTGATGCGGAAGCCGATAGGAGGAACACGATGTACAAGCGTCACGTTGCACTGACGGCGATTGGCGGCGTCATGCTTGCCGCGGCAGCCGTCGCCCAGACGACCGCGCCGAACACCCCACCGAGCCCGCAGCCTGCCGCGCCTGCCACGACCGCGCCGGCAGCTCCGGCCGCGGCCCCTGCAACGGCCAAGGCCCCCGAGAACAACCTCGCCGGCCAGGGCAAATGGCGGGCTTCGAAGCTGATGGGCGTCGACATCTACGGCCCCGACAACAAGAAGGTCGGCGATGTCACCGAGGTCGTCTTCGACAAAACCGGGAAGATCGAACTCGTCACGGTCGGCGTCGGCGGCTTCCTGGGCATCGGCTCCAAGGATGTCGCGATTCCCTTCGATCAGGTCACCTGGAGCGACCAGCCCATGGCCGCCTCGGCCCCGGCTCCGTCCGGCAGTGCCGGTGGTGCCATGAGCCAGCCGGCGCCCACGCCCCGCGCTCCGGAAATGTATCCGGACCACGGCAAGATCAACATGAGCAAGGAGCAGCTCACCAGCGCTCCGGCTGTGACCTACGCCGCCCGCTGAGGTCTTCCCTGAAGGCCTGATAGCCCGACAACGAGCCCGCTCCCGGGAAGGGGGCGGGCTCTACTTTGCCAGCGGCCCTCGCCCGAACGCCGGTTCAGCCGGCGACCAGCCGCAGCGCGCCGGGCAATGCCTCGGGCAGGTCGTCGGCGATCAGGCCGAAGCCCAGCGCCTCGCCGGCCTTGCCATGCAGCCAGACGGCGGCGCAGGCCGCTTCGAAGCCGGGCATGCCCTGCGCCAACAATCCCGCAATAACCCCGCCCAGCACATCGCCCGAGCCGGCCGTCGCCAGCGCCGGCGAGCCCGTGGCATTGATGGCGGCGCGCCCGTCCGGCGCCGCGATCACGCTGTCCGGCCCCTTCAGCACGACCACCGCTCCGGTCGCGGCCGCTGCCGCCCGCGCGCGGACGAGCCGGGAGCACTCAGGAGAAAAGGCGCCCTGCCTACCGAACACGCGCTCGAACTCGCCTTCATGCGGCGTCAGCACCGTCGGTGCGCTGCGCCGGCCGAGGCGCTCCGCCAGCAGGGCTGGGCTGCCGGCCAGAAGCGTCAGCGCGTCGGCATCGAGCACCAGAGGCACGGCGGAGCGAAGCGCCGCCATCACGATGCTCTCCGCTATCGCGTCCAGGCCGAGCGCCGGGCCGGCGAGCAGCGCCGCCACCTTCCGTTTCGCGAGCAACAGCTCGAAGGCGGCGCTGTCCGTGGCAGCAACCTGCATCAGCGCGTCGGGACCGCGCCCGGCATGCGCCGCGAGTGCCTCCGGCCGGCAGATGATCGTCGCCAACCCGGCGCCGATGCGCAGCGCCGCCCGGGCCCCCAGGCGCGGCGCCCCGACCCCGGCGAGCCCGCCGGCTGCGACCGCGACCGCGCCGCGGCGGAATTTGTGGGTCCCGGCCTCATGCCGGGAAATCCGGCCCTGCCAGAGCAGCGGCTCGTTGCTGAAGGTCTTGGGCTCCGATTTGCCGGGACCGAACACCATCTCGGCGGTGATCCCGATATCGGCGAGGGTGACGACGCCGCAGAGCGCCTTGCCGGGATAGAGCAGATGTCCCGGCTTGAGCCGGAAGAAGGTGACGGTTTCAGCGGCCCTGATCGCCGGGCCACCCACCATGCCACTGTCGCCGGAGACGCCGCTCGGCACATCGACGGCGACGACCGGGCGGCCGCTGGCGTTCACCCGCTCGACCAGCGCGGCGATGGAGCCTTCGAGCGACCGGTTGAGCCCGGCCCCGAACAGGGCGTCGACGATGATGTCGTGATCTTCCGGCCGAGCCTGCGCAATGGCCAGGGCCGGCTCTTGCCAGCCTGAGGCCGCCTCGCCGGCATCCCCCGTGAGCTGCTCGCGCTCGCCCGCCAGCGCAAGCGTGACGGCAAAGCCGCGTGCTTCGAGCAACCTCGCCGCGACGAAGCCGTCTCCGCCGTTCTTGCCGGGGCCGCACAGCACCAGCACGCGCTCCCCCGGCCGGCCGCGCCGCGAGACCGCATCGGCCACGGCCCGCCCGGCGCGCTCCATCAGGGCGAAGCCCGCAATGCCGCTGGCGATCGCAGCCTCGTCGGCGGCCGTCATCTCGGCAACGTCGAGCAGGGCGAGTGAATCCGGCGCGGCGAGGATCATGTGTCGATCATCCAGGAAGGGCGCCCGCCCGGCAACAAGGAGCCACCGGCGGTCATTGTCCAATCATTTGGCATATGCACAAATTTTAGCCGGTTTTCTGCCGCGGGAACGAGCGCTTTTGCGGGGATGCCGACATGGCGAGCGGGCCGCGCCGATGCTATGAGCAAGACAGGCGGGGCCAAGCTGCCCCGGCACGGTCGATACTGGGCCGTCGCCGGGGCGAGAACCGGGCCTGGGACTGCGAATTCGGTAATCTTACGCCACGGAGGCTGGTCGGCGCATGAAGAAGATCGAGGCGATCATCAAACCCTTCAAGCTCGACGAGGTGAAGGAAGCGCTCCAGGAAGTCGGCCTGCAGGGCATCACCGTCCTCGAAGCCAAGGGCTTCGGCCGCCAGAAGGGGCATACCGAGCTCTATCGGGGCGCCGAATACGTCGTCGACTTCCTGCCCAAGGTGAAGATCGAGATCGTGCTCGCCGACGACATGGTCGAGCGCGCCATCGAGGCCATCAAGAAGGCGGCCCAGACCGGCCGCATCGGCGATGGCAAGATATTTGTATCGTCCATCGAGGGGGCGATCCGCATCCGCACCGGCGAGTCCGGCGCGGACGCGATCTGAAGGAATTTTTCCGGAACCCGGCAGGCGTGCACCGGCGGCAGGAAAGCCGCGGACGACGCCGGTCGTGAGAAATGCAGTCGAGAGGAATGTCGAAAATGAAGAACGCCAAGGATGTGCTGAAGGCCATCAAGGACAATGACGTCAAATACGTCGACTTCCGCTTTACCGACCCGCGCGGCAAGTGGCAGCACGTCACCTTCGACATCTCCATGATCGACGAGGAGATCTTCGCCGAGGGCACGATGTTCGACGGCTCCTCGATCGCCGGCTGGAAGGCGATCAACGAGTCCGACATGCTCCTGATGCCCGACCCGACCACGGCTTGCATCGACCCGTTCTTCTCGGCCTCGACCATGGTCATTACCTGCGACGTGCTCGAGCCGGCGACCGGCGAGCCCTATGGCCGCGACCCGCGCGGCATGGCCAAGAAGGCCGAGGCATATCTGAAGTCGACCGGGATCGGCGACACCATCTATGTCGGTCCTGAGGCCGAGTTCTTCGTCTTCGACGACGTCAAGATCGCTGCCGACCCCTACAATACCGGTTTCAAGCTGGACAATGTCGAGCTGCCGATCAACGGCATGACCGACTACGAGGGCGGCAATCTCGGCCACCGCATCGCCACCAAGGGCGGCTACTTCCCGGTTCCGCCGCAGGACTCGGCGCAGGACATGCGCGGCGAGATGCTCGCCGCCATGGCGGCGATGGGCGCCAAGGTCGAGAAGCACCACCACGAGGTCGCCTCGGCCCAGCATGAACTCGGCCTGAAGTTCGACACGCTGACCCACATGGCCGACACCATGCAGGTCTATAAGTACGCGATCCACAACGTCGCCCAGAGCTACGGCAAGACCGCGACCTTCATGCCGAAGCCCGTCTATGGCGACAACGGCTCGGGCATGCACGTGCACCAGTCGATCTGGAAGAATGGCAAGCCGCTCTTCGCCGGCAACAAATATGCCGACCTGTCGCAGGAGTGCCTCTGGTATATCGGCGGCATCATCAAGCACGCCAAGGCCCTGAACGCCTTCACCAACCCGTCGACCAACTCCTACAAGCGCCTGGTCCCGGGCTATGAGGCGCCGGTGCTGCTGGCCTATTCGGCCCGCAACCGCTCGGCTTCCTGCCGTATTCCGTGGACGACCTCGCCGAAGGCCAAGCGCGTCGAAGTCCGCTTCCCGGACCCGATGGCGAACCCCTATCTCGCCTTCGCCGCGCTCACCATGGCCGGCCTCGACGGCATCATGAACAAGATCGACCCCGGCCCGGCGATGGACAAGGATCTCTACGACCTGCCGCCGCGCGAGCTGAAGAAGATCCCGACCGTCTGCGGTTCGCTGCGCGAGGCGCTCGACGCCCTGAAGAAGGACAACGCCTTCCTCAAGGCCGGCGGCGTCTTCACCGACGACTTCATCGAGAGCTATATCGAGCTCAAGATGCAGGATGTGGCGCGCTACGAGATGACGCCGCACCCGGTCGAGTTCGCGATGTACTACTCCTACTGAGCTTTTGCTCGGCGGAGAGTTTTTACTCCCGACCGCGACCTGTTTCGCGGCCCAACTTGCAAACCGGGGCGTCACCGCCCCGGTTTTTTCTTTGCCTGGGAGAATGGCCCACATGCGAGGGGGCAGCCATGGACCAACAGGGAAGTCGCTCTGCCCGGCCCAGAGGCCTCCCTGCATTCGCCCGGATGAAGCGACAGGCCCAACACGAAATACCCGAGCGGCGGCTGGAAACCGTGCGACTTTCGCCAGGCGCCTTTACCGCGCGGCAAAGTCTTTCGGCTAGCGATGAGCTCCTTCTTCAGTGGAGCGACGCCATGGCCGCCGCGAGCAATGCCGACATCGCCATCGATCGCAGCACCGGGCGTCTCATCGTCGGGGGCTGGCGTCAACGCGCGCTCATCGGGGCGCTCGATACCTATGGCGCACTCTCGCGCCCCCTGATGCAGCGCGGCCTTTACAAGGCCTGCCGGCTGGTCGGCAGCGTAGCGTGGACAGGGCAGACGGCGCAGATCGCACTCGGCCCTGATGCGCAGGTCAGCTTTCCCGCCAGCGATCCCTACTGGAACCGGATGCTGCTGCGCTCCTATGACCACGAGCCGGAAATGGCCCGCTTCCTGCGGCTGCTTGCCAGCCTCGACTACGGCTTCGTCGATTGCGGCGCCAATATCGGCTACTGGTCGGTCTTCGTCGCTTCACGCGCCGGAGGCGGCAAGCCGGTTCTCGCCGTCGAGGCCTCGGCTCCGACCTTTGCCCTGCTGGCTCAGAACGTCGCGCCGCATGCCGGCAAGGTCAACGCTTTCCATCGCGCCATCCTCGACCGCTCCGGCGTAGAGGTCCGGCTGAACGCCGCGGCGCACGAGGCCCGCGGCATTGCCGCCGACGACGAAGCCTCGGATGGCGAGAGCGTGATCTCGATTGCGATCGACGACCTGCTCGAAGAGCAGGGCTGGGCGGCAAGACGCCTGGTGGTCAAGCTCGATGTCGAAGGTGTCGAGCGCGAAGCGCTCGCCGGCATGGAGCGCGCCCTGCGCGACGACGCCTTGGTGATCTACGAGGATCACGGCTCGGACGCGTCACACGGCCTGACCCGGCATATCATCGAGGAACGCAGCCTTGCGGTGCAATTGCTGCTCGACGATCGCATCGTCGCGATCTCAGAAGCGGGCGAGCTCGACGCGCACAAGCGCGACCGCACCAAGGGCTACAATCTGATTGCGATGAAAAAATCCTCGCAATGGCCCGAAATCATTACAAATCAGGCACTTGCAGCCTGACCTGCGACTGTCGGCAGCAGTCTGTGATAGGCCGCGATGGTCCGGCTGACATGGCGCGGTGTCGTCAGCGGGTCGGCCCAGTAGCGGCGATAAGCTGCAGCACCCATGCGAGCCGCAACGCCATCGTCCTGCAACCGCGCCAGCGCGGCGCTCAGGCCCTCGACGTCGCCGCCCTCGACCAGGATCCCATCGGTTCCATCCTCGATCCAGCTGGCCGGGCCGGTGGTACGCGCCAGCACGACGGGCACGCCCAGCGATCGCGCCTCTGCGATCACGAGCGGCCCGGGCTCGTACCATAGCGAGGGCAGAACCAGGCAACGCGCCTGCTTGATCTCGTCGAAGACCCGTTCGGCAGGCACCCAGCCGCGAACCTCCGCCGACGGGTTGATCCGGCCGATCTCGTCGGCGAGCGGCCCCTCGCCGACGAAGCGCACCGGCATTCCGGCGGTGAGCGCCGCGCGCGCCAGGACGTCGCCGGCCTTTTCCTGCGTGAAGCGGCCGAGAAAGAGCGCATGCCGGTTGCTCGCCACATCGGCCGGCTCGCGCCGCGCCGCCTCCATCATGTTCTCGACGACAAGATGCCGGGCCTGCCTCGGCAGGAACGGCTCGGCGAAGTGGCGAGCGAAGTCGCTGACATGGATGAAGAGCGGCGCCTTCAGGCTGCGTATCGCCTCGTCAGAGCGCCACTGCCTGGCGACGCGAACCAGCTTGTGGACATAGGAGGCGCGGTCGCAATTGGCGGTGACGCAGCCGGCCGACATCGGTGTCCTGCTGCAGGCGGCGCCGGCTCGGAAGTCGAAATAGCCGCCGGTCGGGCAGAAGGAGAAGTAGTCGTGCATGGTGATCGCGACCGGCAGGCCGCTGGCGCCGGCCGCCGCGATCGCAGCTGGGCTGAAGGCCTTGGTCCATTGATGCAGATGCACGAGCGTCGCATGGCGTGGCTGGCGGGCCAGCAGGACCCTCAGGAACTCATGGGCCTCGGCATTCCAGACCCCCTGGCGGGCCGCGGCGATCCTGTTGCCGACTTGCCAGATCTCCTCGCCCTCGAAGCGCGCGACCTCGATCCTGGGATGATCCAGCCGGTCGGAGACCGGGCCGATGGCGCAGGCATAGACAACCTCGACGCCCGCTTCGGCCAGGCCGCGCGCGCTCTCGATCGCAACCTTGGCGGCGCCGCCATTTACCGAGCCGAAATCACTGACGATGACTACGCGCATGCCGACCTCCGCAGAGGCCTTCTAGCGGCGAAAGATTGAGGAAGGCTGACGAGGCCTCAGCGCAGCGCGAGCATCACCAGCCCGACCAGGGCGATCGCCGCGGCCACCCACCAGAGACGGCGCAGTTGAGCTGCCTCGACCTCGCGGGCGTCGGGATGACCGGAGAGCTCCTCATAAGCGAAAGCCTCACCGGCATGGCGCGCCGCACGCTCGAGTCCGGCAAGCCTGATCTTCGGCACAACGGCACGCGACGCCACGGCATTCCTCCCCTTGAGTACCAGCATATCCCAACCACCGGTCAGGCCAAGCCCAGGCTGGACGAGAACGATGATCGGGCCGGCATGGTTAACGATGCCTGAACCGCGCGGGGGCGGTCGAAGTTCCCTTGGCTCTTGACAACGGAGCGTGACGGCGCCGTGACATTCGCTCCTCCCGTTCGCCATCCGGCCTTCCGGCCGAGGCGATATCGGTCTATTGCGGGCGGGTAGCGCCCTGCTTGCCACTCCCGGGCAGCGAATGCGCTATATTTTCTCGTTACGAATCACCTGGGCGCAAAAGCGATGGCTGACGATCTTTTCGGCGATGACGAAGGCAGGCTGGAAGGCGCCGAAACGCGCGCCCCTGCCGCCGCGCCGCCGAAGCCGGCGCGCGCCCCTGCCCGCCCCGGCACGCTGTCGGAGGCCGGCTACGACGCCTCGGCGATCGAGGTGCTGGAAGGGCTTGAGCCGGTGCGCCGGCGCCCCGGCATGTATATCGGCGGCACCGACGAGCGGGCGCTGCACCATCTCTTCGCCGAGGTGATCGACAACGCCATGGACGAGGCGGTGGCCGGCCACGCCACCTTCATCGACGTCGAACTCTTCGAGGACGGCTCGCTCGCCGTGACCGATAATGGCCGCGGCATCCCGATCGATCCGCACCCGAAATTCCCGGACAAATCGGCGCTGGAAGTGATCATGACGATCCTGCACGCCGGCGGAAAGTTCGACTCCCGCGCCTATGAGACCTCCGGCGGCCTGCACGGCGTCGGCGTCTCCGTCGTCAACGCGCTGTCCGACCGGCTCGAGGTCGAGGTCGCGCGCGGCCAGGTGCTGTACCGGCAGATTTTCTCCCGCGGCATTCCGCAGGGCCCACTGGAGACGGTCGGCCGCGTCGCCAACCGGCGCGGCACCCGCGTCCGTTTCCACCCCGACGCCCAGATCTTCGGCGAGGCCGCCCATTTCGTGCCGGCCCGTCTGTTCCGGATGGCGCGCTCAAAAGCCTATCTCTTCGGCGGCGTCGAGATCCGCTGGCGCTGCGCGCCCAGCCTGCTCAAGCCCGAGGGCGACGTCGCGGCCGAGGCGGTGTTCAAGTTCCCCGGCGGCCTGCGCGACTATCTCGCCGGCGAGATCGAGGGCAAGGACCTGGTCGCCGAGCCGATCTTCAGCGGCAAGGTCACCAAGGAGGGTGGCCACGGCTCGCTCGAATGGGCCATCGCCTGGCTCGCCACCGGCGAGGATGGCTTCAGCTCCTCCTACTGCAACACCATCCCGACGCCTGAAGGGGGCACGCATGAGCAGGGCCTGCGCATCGCCTTGCTGCGTGGCCTGCGCGACCATGCCGAGCGCATCGGCCAGAGCAAGCGCATGGCCCAAGTCACCTCCGACGACGTGATGGCGACCTGCACCGCCATGCTCTCGGTCTTCATCCGCGAGCCGGAATTCCAGGGGCAGACCAAGGACAAGCTCGCGACGCTCGAGGCGGCGCGCATCGTCGAGAACGCGGTGCGCGACGCTTTCGACCATTGGCTCGCCGCCTCGCCGCAGCAGGCGCTGAGGCTGCTCGACTGGTCGGTCGACCGCGCCGACGAGCGCCTGCGCCGCCGGCTCGAAAAGGAGGTCTCGCGCAAGACCGCGACGCGCAAGCTGCGCCTGCCCGGCAAGCTCGCCGATTGCAGCAATGCCGGCGCCGCCGGCTCCGAGCTCTTCATCGTCGAGGGCGACTCGGCCGGCGGCTCGGCCAAGCAGGCCCGCAACCGCAAGACGCAGGCGATCCTGCCGCTGCGCGGCAAGATCCTCAACGTCGCCAATGCGACCCGCGACAAGCTCAACGCCAATCAGCAGCTCGCCGACCTGATCCTGGCGCTGGGCTGCGGCATCGGCACCCAGTTCCGCGAGGACGACCTGCGCTACGAGAAGGTCATCGTGATGACCGACGCCGATGTCGACGGCGCCCATATCGCCTCGCTGCTCGTCACCTTCTTCTGGCGCCAGATGCCGCGGCTGATCGAAAAGGGACATCTCTACCTCTCGGTACCGCCGCTCTACCGGCTGCGCCACGGCAGCAAATCGGTCTATGCCCGCGACGACGCCCACAAGAACGAGCTGCTCGAGACGGTGTTCAAAGGCAAGAAGCCCGAGATCGGTCGCTTCAAGGGCCTCGGCGAGATGATGCCGGCCGAGCTCAAGGAAACGACCATGGATCCGGCCAAGCGCATGCTGCTCAAGGTCATGGTCGATCACGAGAGCAAGCAAGAGACCTCGGACACGGTCGAGCGGCTGATGGGCAACAAGCCCGAAGCCCGCTTCGTCTTCATCCAGGAGCGCGCCGCCTTCGCCGGCGAGTTGATCGACCTGTGAGAACCGGGCCCGGCCGCTGCAGCCGCGCCGGGCTCCCCGGCATTCCTGCCGGGCTGCGGGAAGGCCGCGTGATGGACATCCTGTCCGCATGCAGCTCTCCTCGCCCTGCCCCTGTCATGCTCATCCGGATCGCCCCACCCCCACGCCCTGCCGCTGGCAGCTGATCGCATGGGGCAGCCTGCTTCCCCTCCATCTCGACGCGATGGCCAGCCTGCGGCCCTGCCCTGGGAAGATATCGAGATCTTCCATGCCGTCGCCACCGAAGGCGCGCTCGCCTTGGCGGCCGTGGCGCTCGGGCTGAGCGAAACCACGGTCGCAAGACGGCTGCGGAGCTTCGAGACCAGGCTCGGATTCCCCTTGTTCCGCCGCGGCGCCAACCGCCTGATCCCGACCGAGATCGGCGCGGCACTGGCTCAGGAAGCGTCGGCGGTCGCGACGGCCGCCGCGCGCTTCGCCAATCGCGCGCGGGCAGCACTGCCGGCCGACGACGCCCCGGTACGGATTACCGCCACCACCTCGATCAGCCTGCTCCTCACCATGAACGCGACCCGACTCTCGGCGGCCGCTGGCGGCGTCGAGATCGTCATCCTCAGCACGCGCGAGCGGCTCGACCTCGCCCGTGGCGAGGCGGAGATCGCGATCCGCATGCGCAAGCCGCCGGAGGGCACCGGCTATTACGGCCAGAAGGTCGGCCGCCTCGTACAGGCGCTCTATGCGAGGCGCGACACCGACCCCGCCACCGCCCCGATCATCTCGGTCAGCCGCGAGGTATCCTCGCGAATCGACGAGCATATCGTCGCCTGGGCCGCCGGGCGCCCGATCGCGGCACGGGTCGCCGATTCCGCCGCGCGCTATGAGAGCATCCGCTCCTCGGGGGCGGTCTCGATGGCGCCCTGCTTCATGGCCGACACCGACGCCAACCTGCTGCGGCTCGAGGAACCGCCCGAGGCGACGGCCGACGCCATCTTTCTCGTTTCGCACGAGATCGCCCGCCAGCGCCCGGCCGTGTTGGCGGTGCTGGCGGAACTGCGCCGCATGTTCCGGGAGAACCGGGCGAAGCTTGAGGGGCATGGCTGATCCGCGCCGCCCTGCCGCCTTGTGCGCCGGTACGCCCCGCTATCGCAGCCGAAGACGTTTCGCTAACCAAGTTTTTACAGGACGGATTGCATTCTTCGCGAACCGGCGTCCTACGCCATGCCTTCTTTCAGGAGAGCGCGATGCGCCTCATCATGGCATTCCTGCGCAATCAGCGCGGCAGCATGGTCGCCGATGTCGCCAAGGCCGGCGCGGCGATCGCCTTCATCTCCGTGGTCGCCGCCAATCTGATTTCCTACAAGGCCGCGCAGCTCGACCGGGACGGCTTGCACCAGGCCGCCTCCGCCGCGGCCAAGGGGCAGCCGATCGACCCGCTCGTCACCGGCTCGCTCGCAAAACGCGCCGGCGAGGTCAGGCTCGACCCCTGCGTCGTCCAGCGCTGAGGCCTCAACCGAGCCAGTCGATCAGCGCCCTGTTCACGACCTCGGGCGCCTCGAGCGTCGAAAGATGGCCGCAGCCCGGAACCTCCAGATAGCGCGCCGCAGCGCCGATCCCGGCGGCGATCGCCCTCGCTTCGGCAGGTGGCGTGATCACGTCCTGGGCACCGACCAGGACCAGACTCGGCACGCTGATCGCGGGTAGCCACGGCCGGGCATCGACTCGCCCCATGATCGCTCGCTGCTGGCGCACGAATCCGGCGGCGCCGACCTCCTCCGCCATTTGGCGCACGGTGAGCCTGAGGCCTTCATCGGCGAGCCTCTCGGGAGCCACGAGCTTCTGCCACAGCAGGGTGGTGACGTTGTCGAAGGCCCCTTTCTCGGCGAGCGCTATCATCTGCTCGCGGGGCTGGTTGGTTTCCGGCGTCGCGGGCTGCGCGGTGGTGTCGAGGAGGGCCAGCCGCGTCACGCGCTCCGGCGCCCGGCGCATCACCTCGAATGCCACGTATCCCCCCATGGACAGCCCGCAGAGCGCGAAACGCGCGGGAGCAGCCGCCAGCAAACGCTCGGCGATCGCCCCGATATCCTCGTCAAATGTGGTTTCGGCGACGAGAATCTGGCGTCCGGCCGCCAGAATCCGCCATTGCGGCGCATAGAGCGCCGCGGTGCAATTCAGGCCTGGGACCAGCACCAGCGGCTCGGGAACCGCCATGCTTCTCGCGCTCATCATCGCCTAACCTCGCTAGAATGTTGACTTTGCCCTGCTTTTTCTGCATTCCACGGACGTCCGAAGGCGCGCAGGCAAGCAAAGTCGCGCCACCGTGGTGGTCGATCGGTCATCCCGCCACGTGTCACCGACCCAGAAGAAGCGCAACCCTCGATGTCCTTCGCCGAACTCGGCCTGAGCGATAAAGTTCTGACGGCCGTCACCAACGCAGGTTACACGTCGCCGACGCCGATCCAGGCTCAGGCCATTCCGCACGTCCTCGCCCGCAAGGATGTTCTGGGCATCGCCCAGACCGGAACGGGCAAGACCGCGGCCTTCACCCTGCCGATGCTGACCATCCTCGAGAACGGCCGCGCCCGCGCCAGGATGCCCCGCACCTTGATCCTCGAGCCGACGCGCGAGTTGGCCGCGCAGGTCGAGGAGAATTTCACCCGCTACGGCGTCAACCAGAAGCTCTCGGTCGCACTGCTGATCGGCGGCGTCTCCTTCGGCGACCAGGATGCCAAGATCACCCGCGGCGTCGACGTGCTGATCGCCACGCCCGGTCGCCTGCTCGACCATGTCGAGCGCGGCAAGCTCCTGCTCACCGGCGTCGAGCTGCTCGTCATCGACGAGGCCGACCGCATGCTCGACATGGGCTTCATTCCCGACATCGAGCGGATCTGCAAGCTCGTCCCCTTCACGCGGCAGACCCTGTTCTTCACGGCGACCATGCCGCCGGAGATCACCAGGATCAGCGAGCAGTTCCTGCACAATCCGGTGCGTGTCGAGGTCTCGCGGCCGGCGACCGCCGCAGCCACCATCACCCAGCGCCTGATCGCCTCGAACAGCCAAGATTACGAGAAGCGCGAAATCCTGCGCAAGCTCATCCGCGATGCCAAGGACCTGCAGAACGCGATCGTCTTCTGCAACCGCAAGCGCGATGTAGCAACGCTTCACAAGTCGTTGCAAAAGCATGGCTTCCCCGCCGTCGCATTGCATGGCGACATGGACCAGTACGCCCGCATGGCGGCGCTCGAATCCTTCCGGACCGGCGAGAACCCGATCCTGGTGGCGAGCGATGTCGCGGCCCGCGGCCTCGACATCCCGGCTGTCAGCCACGTCTTCAATTTCGACGTGCCGACCCATGCCGAAGACTATGTCCATCGCATCGGCCGCACCGGCCGAGCCGGGCGCGAAGGCGCCTCCTTCACGATCGTGACGCGCCATGACGACAAGCTGGTTGCGGCGATCGAGAAGCTGACCGGCAAGACCATCGAATGGGAAGGGCCCGGTCTCGACGCCCTGCCCCCCGCCGAGCCGCGCGAGGAACGCCGTGGCCGCCGGGGCGAGGAGCGCCGGGGCGGCAGGTCGTCGGGGCGTGGCGGGCGCGATGGCCGGCCGCCGCGCAGCGAGCCCAAGGTCGAGTCCGAGGCGTCGCATGATCGCGAGGCGCCCCCGCCCCGCGAGCGCCAGCCGCGGCGCGAACACACCGCCGAGCCGGCCCCGCGCCGGGGCAATGAGCGGCCGCGCACGCCGCGGCGGGATGAGCTCGACGACGGCCCGAAGGTCAAGGGCCTCGGCGATCACGTCCCCGCCTTCCTGTTGCGCTCGGTCCGCGCGGACTGAGATCTGAGCCGGGGGCGCCCTCGCCGCCTCCGGGAAATCAGCGAAGAAACTTTACCTTAACATCATCCGCCTAAGGTCCGTCCTCGGGGTTGAGTGTCGGCGTGCAGGCCGACATTCGGCGGGAAGCTTGTTCCAGCCAGACCAGGACAGGATGTCCCGTTTCGGTTGATGCAGGGCCGACCTTCGTCGTGCGACGAGGAGTCGCCCGGCGAGGGAACAAGCGTGATGAGTCTCGACCAGCCAGCTTCGCCGCAACCACATGACCTCGCGGAACGCGTCGTCGCAGCGATGCGCCAGCATTATTCGCCGGGCTATCCCCGCGCCTTCGAGGTCTGGTACGCTCATCTCAGTGGCGAGCTGCCCGCTCTCAGCATGGCGATGAACGCGATCATCGCCAGCAGCAATGGCGAGGTCGGCGTCGCCGACATCGATACGCTCTACGACCGCTTCATCGGCACCGAGCGCCTGTCGCGCCAGGCCGAGCGCACCAGCCTGCAGGTCCTGGGCGAAATCGACGCGATGATGGCCCTGGTCGACCAGGCCCTGGCCTCGAGCCAGACCTATCACGGCCGGCTCTGCCAGATGTCCGACGAGGTCCCGCCCTCCGCCGACAGGCAGCGGCTGCGCGAATGGGTCGAAGCGCTCGTGCTCTCGACCCGCGAGGAAGTCGCGCGCAAGACCCAGCTCGAAACGCAGCTTCGCGAAAGCGCCCATGAGATCCGCAATCTGCGCGAGGCGCTGGAGTCGACCCGCGCCGAGGCGCTGACCGATCCGCTGACCGGGCTCGCCAACCGCCGCCATTTCGAGGAGATGCTGCAGAAGGCGATCGACCAGGCCACGCTGCGGCGCGAGCCCTTCGCGCTGGTCATGGCGGATATCGACTTCTTCAAGCATTTCAACGATGCGCACGGTCACCTCACCGGCGACCAGGTGCTGCGCCTCGTGGCACGGACCATGAAGGACAAGTTCAAGGACAAGGCGGTGATCACGCGCTTCGGCGGCGAGGAGTTCGCGATCATCCTGCCCGATGCAGACGTCACCGCCGGCAAGTTCGGCGCCGAGACCGTGCGTCAGGCTCTGCTGACCCGCGAGCTCGTCAAGCGCTCGACCAATGAGAATCTCGGCCGCATCACGATCTCGCTCGGGGTCGCCGTTTACCATCGCGGCGATACCATCAACTCGATCGTCGAGCGCGCCGACAGCGCTTTGATGCAGGCCAAGCGCGACGGTCGCAACCGCACCGTCACCGAAGAGGCCGTCCTCGACGCGAGCAAGGTCGCCTGAACGGCGGCCTCCGGCGGAGCTATTGCGCGGCGATCACGCTCTCGGCCCGCGGCTTGATCTCGACCGACTCGCCACAGCCGCAGGCCGAAACCTGGTTCGGGTTGTTGAAGACGAAGGTCGAGGAAAAGCGGTCCGTCCGGAAATCGAGTTCGGTTCCGAGCAGGAACAGCACGGCCTTGCCGTCGACGATGACGGTCGCCCCCTTCTCGGTCACGACCTCGTCGCCCTTCCTGGCTTCGCGCGCCACCTCGAAGGTGTATTCCATGCCGGCGCAGCCGCCCTTCTTGACGCCGACGCGCAGCCCGAGCACCGGAGTGCCCGTATCGTCATTGGCCGACTGCGCCATGATCTCGCGAATGCGCGCCGCGGCGGCATCGGATAGCGAGACGACTTTCAGGCCCGGTATCGAGAACATCCCTCGTCCCTCCTCGACCGGATTCAAGGTCCGGTGAAAACAGGATTGCATTCTGCAACATAAGGATTGGTGAGCGCAGCGTCGAGATGCGACGGCGCAGCACAGCCATTTCACCGGGTACATTGCGCCGCGCGCCGCACCGTGCACTGTGGCGCTCCGCACCTTTTCGAGTTCCCGATCAAGAAGCCGCCATGACCTACCGCCTGCACCGGCCCGAAGCGCTCCAAGCGCTCACCATCGCCATGATCACTGCCGCCGGCTGGAGCGAGGCCGAGGCCCGGGAGACCGCCGAGCATCTCGTGCTCGCCAATCTCAGCGGCCATGACAGTCATGGTGTCGGCATGCTGCCGCTCTATTTCAACTCGCTCGCCGACGGCAATCTGAAACCCGCTTCGAAACTGTCGATCCGCATCGAGGCCGGGCCGTTCCTGATCGCCGACGGCAATGTCGCGCTCGGCCAGCCCACCGCCCGCGACGCCGTCGACCGCGGCATCATTATCGCCCAGGCCGGTGGCGTCGCCATCCTCAACCTGCTCGACGCCCATCATATCGGCCGTATCGGCCATTACGCCGAGGTTGCGGCGGCCGCGGGGCTAATCTCGCTGTTCTGGGTCAATGTCGCCGGCCGCCCGCCGATCGTCGCGCCCTATGCTGCGAAGGAAGCGCGCTTCGGCACCAATCCGCATGCGATCGGCATCCCGGTACCCGAGAACGATCCGATCATCCTCGACTTCGCCACCAGCCGCATGGCGCATGGCAAGGCCCGCGTCGCGCTCAACAAGGGCGTGCCGGTGCCGGAGGGCTACATCATCGACGGCGAGGGCCGTCCGACGACAGACCCCAAGCATGTCTTCCAGCACGCCATTCCTGATCTGCCGCTCGGCGCCCTGCTGCCCTTCGGCGACCATAAGGGCGCCGGACTCTCGCTGATCGCCGAATTGCTCTCGGCCGGGCTGATGGGCGCCGCCCGCATCGACGAGAAGCCGCATCGCAGCTGGATCATCAACTCGCTCTTCGGCGTGCTGATCGATCCCGCCCGTCTGGAGCCAGACGCCAATCTGCGCCGCAAGCGCATCGAGAGCTATCTTGCCTTCGTGCGCGCCGCCGCGCCGCAGGATCCCGCCGAGCCGGTGCTGGCGCCGGGTGACAAGGAGCGCACGACCCGGATCGAGCGCCAGCGCGACGGCATCCCGCTCGACGACGAAACCTGGTCGCAGATCGTCGCCGCCGCCAAGCGCCACGGCATCGACGCCGAGAGCTTCTGAAGCGGCATGACGCTCGCCGAGTACAACGCCTTCTGCGCCGCCCTGCCAGCGACCACCCATGTCGTGCAATGGGGCGGCGCCGATGTCTGGAAGGTCGGCGGCAAGGTCTTCGCCCTCGGCCGTGACGAGGTCGACGGGACGCTCTTCGTCTCGTTCAAGTGCTCGCCGATCGCCTATGAGATGCTGCGCGATGCGCCAGGGTGCCGCCCTGCGCCCTATCTCGCCTCGCGCGGCATGAAGTGGATCCAGCGCTTCTCCGAGGAGAGCCTGCCGGACGACGCCTTTCGCGACTATCTGCGCGAAAGCCACCGGCTCGTTGCGGCCGGGTTGACGAAGAAGCTGCGCGTGGAGCTGGGCTTGAGCGGCTGAGGCGTGCGCCGTTCTCGGGCGAAGCGCAGCGCAGACCCGAGAATCTCATGACGAGAAAGGGCGTTTCAGAGCCTCTTTCGGCCTGAGATGCTCACAACGTCGCTTCGCCGCGCAGCACCGGCACGCAGCCACCGCCTACCGTTGCACGGATCTCGCCGTCCTCGCGCCGCGCTGCGACATGCAGTAGGCTGGGCCGCCCCATCTCGACGCCCTGGGTGATCTCGAAGGCGACGCTGTCTTCGCTCCCGAGCGACAATGTCAGCGCAGCCAGCGTCGCGCTGGCGCTGCCGGTCGCCGGGTCTTCCCAGGTACCGGCCAGCGGCGCGAACATGCGGGCGCGGGCGTTGCCGCCATCCAAGGCATAGAAGAAGATCGAAAGGCGGCCTTCCAGGGCCGGATTGGCCTCGGCCAGCCGGCGATAGGCGGCGATGTCGGGGGTCGCTCGCCTCAGCGCCTCCGGCGTGACCTCGACCAGGACGAATTTGACGCCGACCGAGGCCTGCTGCGGCCGGTGGCGGCTGACGACGATATCCTCCGGCACGAGCCCGGCGCAGGCCGCGATCGCCTCCACCGGCAGCTGGAGGCCGAGCGAGAGCGGCTGCGGCGCGGCTATCGTCGCGCCGGTCACCCGGCCCTCGCCATCGCGCGAGACCTTGACCTCGACGAGCCCGGCCAGCTCCTCGAACAGCAGCACGCCGTCGCGATCGCGGCCATGGGCGGCGAGCACGCAGGCGGTACCGACATTGGGATGGCCGGCGAAGGGCATCTCGGCCGTACGATGGAAGATGCGCACGCGCGCCGTGTTGGCCGGGTCAGCCGGCGGCAGCACGAAGGTCGTCTCGCTGTAGTTCATCTCCGCCGCCAGCGCCTGCATCTCGGCATCCGACATGCCGCGCGCATCGGTGAAGACCGCGAGCTGGTTGCCGCCGAAGCGGCGGTCGGTGAAGACGTCGACTGTCTCGTAGGGATAATTCGGCATGACGGTTCTCCAGCGGCCAGGTCAGCTGCGGAGACTGCCACCCGGCGCGGCGCCGGAGAAATCAGGAATCGGAATACGATCGATCAAGCTGCGCCGGTCGATCTTCAGATTGGTTTCCGGTGCCATCCCGGGGCTCCCTGCGGTCGCCCGGGATGACAAAAAATCGACGAACGGCGCGGGATACCCGATCAGGCCCACCAGCGCTCGCCGATGGCGAAGCGCCCGGCCGCCTGCTCGATCACCTCTCCGAGCGAGAACAGCGTCTCCTCGTCGAAGGGGCGGCCGATCAGCTGCAGGCCGAGCGGCAGCCCCTGGCTGTCGAGACCGGCCGGCACGGCGATGCCCGGCAGGCCGGCCATGTTCACCGTCACAGTGAAGATGTCGTTGAGATACATCTCGACCGGATCGGCCGAGCCCTTCTCGCCGATGCCGAAGGCGGCCGACGGCGTCGCCGGCGTCAGAACCGCATCGATGCCCGCGGCATAGGCCTCCTCGAAGTCGCGCTTGATCAGCGTGCGCACCTTCTGGGCGCGCAGATAATACGCGTCGTAATAGCCGGAGGAGAGCACATAGGTGCCGATCATGATGCGGCGCTTGACTTCGGCGCCGAAGCCGGCGGCCCGGGTCTTCTCATACATCTCGACGATGTCGCGGCCGGGCTCGCGCAGGCCGTAGCGCACGCCGTCATAGCGGGCGAGGTTGGACGAGGCCTCGGCCGGCGCGACGATGTAGTAGGCCGGCAGCGCGTATTTGGTGTGCGGCAGCGAGATCTCGACGATCTCGGCGCCGGCGGCCTTCAGCCAGGCGATGCCCTGCTGCCAGAGCGCCTCGATCTCAGGCGAGATGCCGTCGATGCGGTACTCCCTGGGAATGCCGATCTTCATGCCCTTGACCGAGCGGCCGACGGAGGCTTCGTAATCCGGCACCGGCTGGTCGACCGAGGTGGTGTCCTTCGGATCATGTCCGGCCATCGAGCGCAGCATCACGGCGCAGTCGCGCACCGTCTTGCCGATCGGCCCGGCCTGGTCGAGCGAGGATGCGAAGGCGACGACGCCCCAGCGCGAGCAGCGGCCATAGGTCGGCTTGATGCCGACCGTGCCGGTGAAGGCGGCCGGCTGGCGGATCGAGCCGCCGGTGTCAGTCGCGGTCGCGGCAAGGCAGAGATGCGCGGCGACGGCCGCCGCCGAGCCACCCGACGAGCCGCCGGGAACGAGGTGATTGCCCTCGACGCTGCCGGCTGCGGCCGCGCCGACATTCGAGCCCTCACGGCGCCAGGGATTGACCACCGGGCCGAAAGCCGAGGTCTCGTTCGACGAGCCCATGGCGAACTCGTCATTATTGAGCTTGCCGAGCATCACCGCGCCATCGCGCCAGAGCTGGCTCGAGACGGTCGATTCATAGGCCGGCACGAAATTGCCGAGGATCTTCGAGCAGGCGGTGGTGCGCACGCCTTCAGTCGCGAACAGGTCCTTGATGCCGAGCGGCAGACCTTCGAGCGGCCCGGCCTCGCCCTTGGCCAGCCGCGCATCGGAGACAGCGGCCTGCTTCAGCGCGTGCTCGGGCGTCTCCAGCACATAGGCGTTGAGCGCCCGCGCCTGCTCGACGGCGGCGACATGCGCCTTGGTGAGCTCGGTGGCGGAGAAGCTCTTGGCCTTCAGCCCGTCGCGGGCTTCGGTGAGGGTCAGGCGGGTGAGATCGGTCACGATGGCAAATCCGAAAAACTGGGCTGTCGGGCGTTTCATCAGTACGGCCGCGAGGGCTGGTCCGCCTCGCTGGGCTCGCCGCGGCGGCGAGCGCGCGCCTTACTCGATGACCTTCGGCACCATGAAGTAATTGTCCTCCGAGGCCGGGGCGTTGGCGACGATCGCCTTGGCGATCTCGCCATCGTTGACGACGTCCTGGCGCTTCTTCATCGCCATCGGCGTCACCGAGGTCATCGGCTCGACGCCGGCGACATCGACCTCGTTGAGCTGCTCGACGAAGCCGAGGATGGCGTTGAGCTCACCTTGCAGCTTCGCGACATCAGCGTCCTCGACGGCAATGCGCGAGAGATGCGCGACGCGTTTGACGGTGGCGGCGTCGACCGACATGGGCGGGCTCCTGAAAGGGACGGGTGCGCGCGCACCGCTAATTCGTTGCCAGCCCTATAGCGTGCCGGCCTCCGAACCTTCAATCAATCAATGCCACCATTCCGGCCGATGCACGGCTTTCGGCCGGAATGGTGGTTCTCGTCGAGAAAAGGGGCGTCAGACCGCGACGGCCTTGCCCTTCTGCGGAACCAGTACCTCGATGCCGCTGCCAGCCATCGCCGAAACGAAGGCCGAGGCGTTCTGATCGATGATCGGGAACGTGCCGTAATGGCAGGGAATCGCCAGCTTCGGCTTGACGAAGCGGGTCATCGCCAGCGCGGCCGCCTTGCCACCCATGGTGAAGCGGTCGCCGACCGGGCAGATGCAGATTTCGACGCCGTGCATCTCGGAGATCAGCGCCATGTCCGAAAAAATGTCGGTGTCGCCCATATGCCAGAGCGTCTTCTCGCCGGCCGCCTTGATGATCGCGCCGTTGGGGCTGCCGAGCGGCACGGCGACGCCGGCATCGCCCATGCCGGCCGAGTGGTCGGCGCGGACGAGGCTGACAGAGAAGGCGCCGAGATCGATCGTGCCGCCGGTGTTCATAGGCTCGAACTTCTTCAGCCCCTTGGACACAAGGTGCATGCACAGATCGTAATTGCTGATCACCGTGGCATCGTTCGCCTCGGCGATGCTGAGCGCGTCGCCGACATGGTCGCCATGGCCATGGGTGATCACGATGTGGCTGACGCCTTTGGCCGCAGCTGCCGCATCGCCCTCGAAGGACGGATTGCCGGTGAAGAACGGGTCGATCAGGATCGAGGTCTGAGGCAGATCGAGACGAAAGGCCGAGTGACCGAACCAGGTGAGCTGCATGACGATCTCCGCAAATGTCTGGAACGGGCGGGTATAGCGGCTACCGCCCGCTCAATCGAGATGGACGGTGGGTACAGATCGTTCCAGTCGGGATTGGAACGCTCGATCAGCGGGATTTTCCAGGGTCGACGCCAGTGCTTGACGCGCTTTTCCTGCGCGATCGCCTCGTTCGGATCGGCAAATGATTCCGCATAAACCAACCGCATGACGCGATATTGCCGGGCGAACTCGGAGCCTCGACCGTCGCGATGTTCCGCGACGCGCTTCGACAGAGAATTGGTCACGCCGACATACAATGTGCCATTCTTCTGACTCGCAAGAATGTAAAGCCACATCCGCCGACCCTAGTCGTCCCGGGCGAAGCGGCGAAACCGCACAGACCCGGGACCCATGTCCGAAGATTGAGAGACTAGCCTGACTGCCCGCGGTCTTGACCACAACTCGATAGGCACTCCGGCATGGGTCCCGGGTCTCCCTTCGGTCGCCCGGGACGACCGTTATCATTCAAAGTCGAGGGCTCAGCCATGACCGACGCAGCCACCCTCGCCCGCCGGATCGCGCAAGGCCGCGGCGACGAGCCCGCCGATCTCGTCATCCGCGGTGCGAAATTGCTCGACCTCGTCTCCGGTGACCTCGTCGAGACCGATATCGCGCTCTGCGGCGAAACCATCGTCGGCACCCATGGCCGCTATGAAGGCAAGGTGGTCTTCGATGCCAAGGGGATGATCGCCGTCCCCGGCTTCATCGACACGCATCTGCATGTCGAATCCTCGCTGGTGACGCCGCTTGAATTCGAGCGCTGCGTGCTGCCGCACGGCGTCACCACCGCGATCTGCGACCCGCACGAGATTGCCAATGTGCTCGGCGCCGAGGGCATCCGCTATTTCCTCGCCTGCGCCCAGGCAATGCGGATGGATCTGCGCGTCCAACTCTCGAGCTGCGTGCCGGCGACACATCTGGAAACGGCCGGCGCGGTGCTCGAAGCCGGCGACCTGACACCCTTCATGAACCACCCGAAGGTGATCGGCCTCGCCGAGTTCATGAACTTTCCCGGCGTGCTGCATCGCGACCCCGGTTGCCTCGCCAAGCTCGCGGCCTTCGCGGAGCGCCATATCGACGGACATGCGCCGCTGGTCAGGGGCATGGATCTCAACGGCTATCTTGCCGCCGGTATCCGCACCGACCATGAGACGACGACGCTCGACGAAGCCCGAGAGAAGCTCGCCAAGGGCATGGCGATCCTGATCCGCGAGGGCTCGGTCTCCAAGGACCTGCATGCGCTGATCCCGCTGATCACCCGCGACGCCTCGCCCTTCCTCGCCTTCTGCACCGACGACCGCAATCCGCTCGACATCGCCGAGGAGGGTCATCTCGATTTCATGATCCGCACCGCGATCGCCCATGGCGCCGACATTCTTGCGACCTACCGCACCGCCAGCCTGTCGGCCGCGCGCAATTTCGGCCTGTTCGACCGCGGCTTCATCGGCGCCGGCAAGCGCGCCGACATCGTGCTGGTCGAGGACCTCGCCGCCTGCCGCGTCGCCCGGGTCTTCGCCGGGGGCAGGCTGGTCGAGGAGGCGCTCTTCAGCGACCGCCGGCCGGTCGCGCCGGTCGGCCTCGCCAGCGTGAAGAGCCGGCACTTGACGCCGGACGATTTCACGGTCCGCGCCCGCCCCGGCGAGACGCCGGTGATCGGCGTCGTGCCCGGCCAGATCATCACCGAGCGGCTGTCCATGCGCCTGCCGGAGCAGGACGAGGCCGCCCTACCCGATCTCGCCCAGGATGCGATCAAGGTCACGGTGATCGAGCGCCATGGCCGCAATGGCGGTGTCGCCACCGGCTTCGTACACGGCTTCGGCATGAGGCACGGCGCCATCGCCTCCTCCGTCGGCCATGACAGCCATAATCTCTGCGTCGTCGGCGTCGACGAGCCGTCTATGGCGGCAGCGGCGAACAGGCTGATCGCGCTCGGCGGCGGCTTCGCCGTGGCGGAGGCCGGCGAGATCACGGCCGAGCTCGCACTCCCCGTCGCCGGGCTGATGAGCGATCGCCCCTTCGAGGAGGTCCGACATGGGCTCGAGGCCCTGCGCGCCGCAGCCAAGGCGCTCGGCGTCGTTCTCGCCGAGCCCTTCCTGCAGGTCGCCTTCCTGACCCTGCCGGTGATTCCGCATCTGAAGATCACCGACAAAGGCCTTGTCGATGTTGATCGTTTCGATTTCGTCTGAAAGCCTGCGCCTGCCTCGGCCAGAGACGCTCGGCTCAGGCTCGGGCAAGACGCGGCAATGTCAGAGCTCGACCTCGAGCCCTTCGGCTCGCGCCTTGGCCCGCAATCCATAGCGCCTCATGCCCGGCAAGCGCGTTCCCGGCTGCTCCTCGATCATATGCGCCAGCAGCTTCATGCGCTCATCGAACCAGTGGCCGCCCATGCTCGTCGGATCGATGGCGAGGATGAGCTGGCCCGTATCGGGCGGGCCGCCCTTGTCGTCGAGGAAGGAGGAGGCCTGGAAGGCGAAATGGGTGCCGACCAGAGCGGCGGCGAGGATCTCGACCATCATGGCGAGCGTCGCGCCCTTGGCCTCGCCGAGCGGCACCATCGTGCCGGCGAGTGCAGCGGCAGGGTCGGTCGTCGGCTTGCCGTCGGCATCGAGCGCCCAGCCCTCGGGAATGGCCTGCCCCTTCTGCTTGGCGGCGACGATCGGCCCGCGGGCGACCTTGGACAGCGCCATGTCGATGACGACAGGCTCACGGCCGGCGAGCGGCGCCGCGAAGGCGATCGGGTTGGTGCCGAAGACCGGCTTCGAGCCGCCCCAGGGCGCGATCGCACCGGGCGTGTTGGCGAAGAGCAAGGCGACCAGACCCTGCTCCGCCAGCCGCTCGACATGGTGCCCCGCGGCCCCGCAATGATTGGAGCGGCGGATCGGTGCCGCGACGATGCCCTGCCGGCGTGCCATCTCCGGCAACTCGACAATGGCGAGGTCGATCGCCGGATAGGCGAAGCCATGGGCTGCGTCGATGGCCAGCACGCCGGGTCTGGGCTGGCGCGCCGTCGGTACGGCCTGTCCATCGATCTTGCCGGATTTCAGCATGGCGAGATAGGTCGGCACGCGCGACAGGCCGTGGCCTTTGAGCCCGTCAGCCTCAGCCGCGACCAGGGCCTGCGCCACCGAGGCGGCATTGGCGGCCGACGCGCCGGCTGCGACGAACAGCGCCGCGACCTTCTCCTCCGCTTCTGCGAGCGACAGCCGCGTCATGCCCGGCCCTCCAGGGCAGCGATGACCCGCTCGGCGACGAGCCCGGAAACCCGGCCGTTCGATTCGACCGTATTGCCGGCGATATGCGGGGTCAGGATCAGGTTCGGCGTGCCGGCGAAGCGTTTTGCGCCATCGGCCTTGAGCGGCTCCTGCTCGAAGACGTCGAGCGCCGCTCCTGCGAGCCTGCCGCCCTTCAGCGCCGCAACCAGCGACGCCTCGTCCATCACGCCGCCGCGCGCCGCATTGATCAGGATCGCGTCCGGCTTCATCCGGGCAAAAGCCGCCGCGCCAATCACGCCGCGCGTCTCGGGCGTCAGCGGCAGATGGATCGAGATCACGTCAGAGGTCGAAAGCAGGGCATCGAGCTCGAGCTTCTCGACGCCCTGCCAGGCCGGCGCATCGACCGGCACATAGGGATCATAGGCGGCGACGCTCATGCCGAGCCCCTGTGCATGCCGGGCGACGTCGCGCGCGATCGCACCGAAACCGACCAGCCCCATGCGTTTGCCGGCGATCTCCCGGCCGATCAGCTTCGTTTTCGGGAATTCGCCGGCCAGCATCGCCGCATTGGCGAAATAGGCCCCGCGCAGCAGCGTCATCGCCGTGCCGATCACATACTCGACCACGGAGAGAGAATTGGCACCGGTCGCCGGGAAGACCTTGATCTCGCGCGCCGCGCAGGCCGCCATGTCGATATTGTCGAGGCCGACGCCGAGCCGGCCGACGACCTTGAGGTTCTTCGCGGCGGCGAGCAGGTCGCCCCGCACCTGCGTCTGGTTGCGCACGATCAGGGCCGGAACCGTGGCGACCAGCCGCGCCAACTCTTCTGGTTTGCCGAACAGCTCGGGATCGTGATGCACGACGTAGCGCTCGCGCAGCGACGCCACCGCCGCCTCGTCCATGAATTCGGTGATGACGATGTCGGTCATGGCTTCCTGCTCGGTTGGCCGTGTTCAGCCCATGAGGATCAGGCCGCTCGTGGCGACCAAGAGGATGACGAAGCTGGTGCCGGTGACCAGGGCGATATGGCGCCAGCCGAGCCGCGCCATCGCCGCGATCGAGGTGCCGAGGCCGAGCGCCGCGATGGCGATCAGCAGCCCCCAGCGCGACGCCTCCAGCAGCACGTCGCGGATCGGGCCGTAGACACCGGCAAAGGCAGGCTGGGTGGCGAGGATGCTGTTCACCAGGCACAGAAGCAGGAAGACGATGGCGAAGACCGGCACAGGCACCTTGGCCTCGCCATGCTCGCCGCCATGGCGCGTCAGCCACCAGCCGACGATCAGAACCGCCGGCAGCAACATGAAGACGCGGAAGAGTTTGACGATGACGGCCGCGTTGGCCGCCTCGTCCGAGACCGATTGGCCGGCACCGACGACCTGCGCGACGTCATGGATGGTCGAGCCCAGCATGACGCCAGTCTGCTGCTCACTCAGGCCGAGCCAGACGCAGATCAGCGGATAGGCCAGCATGGCGACCGTCGAAAGCGCGTTCATCGCGATCACGGTGAAGGCGATGTCGGCGGCCTTGTTGCGGTAATCGGGCACGACCGTTGCCGTGGCGAGCGCCGCCGAGGCACCGCAGACGGCGGTGGCGACGCCGCCGAGCGCGCCCATGCCGGTTTCACGGCCGAGCAGGCGCGCCAGCACGAAGCCGGAGACGATGGTGGCGGCCATCGAGACCACGACCAGCACGGCCGTGCCGAGGCCGAGCGCGACGATGTCGCCGAGCGCGATGCGCAGTCCGAGCAGCGCGATCGCCCAGCGCAGCAGCTTCTTGACGCAGAAGGTCATCCCCGGAACGAAGCGCTGATTGTTCGCGACGAGATGCAGCGACATGCCGATCAGCAGCGCGATGACGACGGCGGGGACGCCGATCCTGCCGCCGGCCATCTGCTTCAGCACCGGCTCGGCCAGCACCGAGACGATGGCCACGACCGTGGAGAGCGCGATGCCCGGCAGGAGCGGGCCGAGCCCTTTCGCCAGACGCGGGATGGCAGCTTCGGTCATGATTGCAAATCGATCCGGTACATCAGGCGCTCCTCGGGGCCGTAGAATGGAGCGACGAAATTCTCGACGAAAAGCCCGCCATTCTTCTCGATGATCCGCCGCGAGGCCGCATTCTCGGCGTCGCAGGTGATCTTGACGAAGGGCAGGCCGATTGCGCGGGCTTCGGCGAGCACCGCCGCCACGGCGGCGCTGGCATAGCCTCGCCCGGCATGGCCCGGCAGGATCGTATAGCCGACATGGCCGAGGACATGCGGCGGCAGCGCCGTGACCGGCCGGCCGGCGGCATCCTCCTGCCAGCGCAGGTTGATCGAGCCGACGAAGGGGCGCTCAGGCTGATCGATGGCGATGATCCAGCGGGTGACACCCGGCAGCCGCTCGACCTCGCTGCCGTCATGCAGACGAATCTTGCCACCCCGTCCGTTCAGCCCGGCCAGGAAGATGTCGGGATCGACCGCGATCGCCGCGAGTTGCTCGGGCGCGACGTCGCGCATCGTGTTCGGGGACCAGCCCGCTTCCAAGGCATGGACATAGGCGGGCAACACGTCCCGCCCTGGCGCATGCAGTGAAACGATCCTGTCCGACACTTGTTGCCTCGTCGCCCCTGGAGATCTTGCTCCTTAAAGCCCGCGGATCTCGCCGGAAACCACCGTCGTCATCCTGGGCGAGCCAGGCTCGGCCCGGGATCCATCGTAGTGCGCGAGGGCCTTACATTGGATTCCGGATCTGCACGGCTGCGCCGCCTATCCGGGATGACGGCGTGGCTCTGGAGAACATCCGCATGCTCTATAGCATCGGACCGAAAAGTGGACTCCACTTTTCGGAAAACTCCGATGCGATAACAATGAGATAGATCACCGTGACCGCGTCCGAACGGACGCGCGGCGATCTAGGCGCTGCGGTATAGCTTGGTCATCGAGAATTCGCGATGGCCCAGCGCCTCGGCTGCCGTGAGGCGGCCATTCGCTGTGCGCACGATGTTCTCGATCAGCGCGTTGCCGGCCTGCGGGATCGTCATATCGCGGCGCAGGATACCGGAGACGTCGACGTCGATATGCTCCGGCATGGTCCGCATCGTCTTCGGGTTGCCGGTGATCTTGATCACCGGGACGATCGGGTTGCCGATGACGTTGCCCTGCCCGGTCGGGAAGGTGTGCACGACAAAACCGCCAGCCGCCATCAGGGTCACGCACTCGGCCGCCGCCGAGGAGGTGTCCATGTAGTAGAGCCCCGGCCCGTTCGCGGGCGTCTGCGCCGGCTCCAGGATGTCGATGAACTTGCACTCGCGGCCGATCTTCTCGAGATTGCCGAGCGCCTTTTCCTCGATCGTCGTCAGGCCGCCGGCGATATTGCCCTTGGTCGGCTGCGAATCCGAGAGGTCGTCGGTCTTGTGGGCCTCGATCACGTCGTCCTGATAGGCCTTCCACATCTTGTACCAGCGCTCGCCGACCTCCGGCGTCGCGGCGCGCGCCTTGCAGAGATGCTCGGCGCCGGTGATCTCGGAGGTCTCGCCGAAGACGCCATGGACCCCGCGCGGAATCCATTTGTCGTACATGTTGCCGACCGTCGGGCAGGAGGACAGGCCGGTCGTCGTGTCCGACTCGCCGCACTTCGTGGAGACCCAGAGCTCCTCGATGCCGCACTTCACGCGCTGCAGCTCGGTCGCCCACTGCACGAACTCCTTCGCGACATAGGAGGCGCGGGCGATGGTCGAGATGTCGCCATGGCCCTCGATGCCGAAGCCCACCACCGGCTTGCCGGTCTTGGCAATGCCGTCCACGACGCGCTTGGTCCAGCCATCCTCGATGCCGATGACGACCACGGCCGCGACGTTCGGGTTTGCGCCGGTGCCGATCAGTGTGCGGAAATGGATTTCGAGGTCTTCGCCGAACTGCAGCCGGCCATAGGCATGCGGGATCGCCAGCGTGCCCTTGACGTTGTTGGCGACGGCCTCGCAGGCGGCATTGGAGAGATCGTCGAGCGGCAGCAACAGGACATGATTGCGCACGCCGACGCGGCCGTTCTCGCGGCGCCAGCCCATGAAGGAATCGAGCGAGCGGCCGCTCGGGCGCTTGATCTGCGGAACCTTGAACTCGGGTGCCTCGATCTTGCGGCCTTTGACGCGGCCCAGCTTGCCCTTCACGAGATCGAAATTGGCGACGATGGAAGACATGGAAAAATCCCTCGGCTGAGGGCTCGACCCGCTCGGGGAGCCCGATTTCAGGAATCGCGGCGGGCGAAACTCACCAGCGCTTGGTCTTCACATTGTGGATGTGGAGATGCTCGCCCTGGCGGATGTCGCCGATGGCCTTGCCGATGTCCTGGCCGTATTTCCAGATCGTGTCGCCCTTCTTGATATCCTTCAACGCGACCTTGTGGCCGATCGGGATATCCATCTTGGCGGTCAGGCGGAAATCGGAATTGTCGTGAGTTACGACGCCGAGCATGTCGGTCCCGGCCTTGAGGCCCTCGACGACGACGACGCCGACGGTGTCTTTCTTCTCGTGCACCAAGAGATGCGGCTTGCTCATTGCGGCCTCCTTGCAGCTTCCTCGGATCGGTCGTCGCTCTCCGAAATCGGGGCTCGACCTTGCTCATCTCAAGTCTTATATAAGACACATGAGTGTGCACAAGCTCGAAAATGCAGCGCGGTCCGGCGAGGCCGGAATGCCGGAAGCGCTGGGCTTCCGTCCGCTCTATCGGCAGGTGAAGGCCATCTTCGTGCGCCGGCTCGTCGATGGTGTCTGGGCACCCGGCGCCGTCCTGCCGAGCGAAGGCCAGCTCGCCGCCGAGATCGGCGTCAGCCAGGGCACGGTGCGCAAGGCGCTGGACGAGCTCGCCGCTGAGAATCTGGTCGTGCGGCGCCAGGGGCGCGGCACCTTCGTCGCCGAGCATGACGAGCGGCGAATCCTCTTCCAGTTCTTCAAGCTCGCGCCCGATCAGGGCGCGCCACGCTTTCCCGACAGCGCCGTCCTCAGCACCACGACGGCCTTCGCCGATGCTGGCGAACGCGAGGCGCTCGATCTCGCAGACAGCGAGACCGTCATCCGCATCCGGCGGCTGCGCTCACTTGGCGAGCGGCCGCTGATCGTCGAGACCCTGAGCCTGCCGCAACGGCTCTTTCCGGGGCTCGAGACCGGGCCCGTTCCGAACAATCTCTACAGCCTCTATGCCGGCCATTACGGCATCACCATCGCCCATGCCCGGGAACGCCTCAAGGCTGTGGCGCTCGGCAGCGAGGACGCAACCGCGCTCGGCGTCACAGCCGGCGATCCCGCATTGCAGATCGACAGGCTCGCCCTTTCGCTCGACGGCATGCCCGTCGAGCGCCGGCTCAGCCTGTGCCTGACACAGGAGGTCCACTACCTCTCCGACCTGCGCTGAGGGGCGCAAGGTCGGCAGAGACCGCACTTTTCCAAGCAAGCCGCCGCAGAGCGGTCAGCCCAACCGGAGGAAGTGAATGATTGCAGGTCTCAGACGCTTGCTGGCGACGCGCCGTAGCGCCCTCGCCGGCTTGATGGCATTCGCGCTTTGCGCGCCCGCCGCAGCCCAGAACTTTCCGACCAAGCCCATCACCCTGATCGTGCCCTTCGCAGCCGGTGGCCCCAGCGACGTGATCGCGCGGCTTCTCGGCGAGCATATGGGCCGGACGCTCGGCCAGCAGGTCGTGGTCGAGAATGTCGCCGGAGCCGGCGGCACCGCCGGAGCCAAACGCCTCGCCAGCGCCGACGCCGATGGACACACGCTGCTGATCCACCACCTGGCCCTGGCTGCCGCGCCATCGCTCTACAGCAATCTCGGCTATGACACGCAGACCGCCTTCGCCCCGGTCGGCCTGGTCAATACCGGCCCGATGGTCATCGCCGGCAAGCTCGCTTTGCCACCGGTCGACGGCAAGACCTTCTTCCCCTTCGCCAAGCAGCAGGCCGACAAGCTGACCATCGCCCATGCCGGCGTCGGCTCGAACGCGCATCTTTGCGCCGTTCTGCTCTCCCAGGCTCTCGGGGTGAAATTCGCCCAGGTCGCCTATCGCGGCACAGGCCCGGCGATGAACGATCTCGTCGCCGGCCAGGTCGACGTGCTCTGCGACCAGTCGACCACCGCCGTCCCGCAGATCCAGGGTGACAAGATCCGCGCCTATGCGGTGACCTCGGCCGAGCGCCTCGACGTCCTGCCCAATGTTCCGACCGCGGAGCAGGCCGGCACCAGGATCGACATGACGATCTGGCACGGGCTCTACGCCCCGAAAGGTACGCCTACGGCGGCGCTCGACAAGCTCAACACGGCTCTCGCCGGTGCGCTGAAGCAGCCGACCGTGCTCGAACGCTTCAAGGCGGTCGGTACCAGCGCCTTCCCGCAGGCCGAATGGAGCCGCGAGGCGCATGCCAAGCGCTTCGCGGCCGAGGTCGCCAAATGGGCGGCCTCGCTCAAGGCGGCCGGTGTCACCCAGCAGACCGTCAACTGACGAAACCAACGCGCCGCTCGCAACTGCGGGCGGCGCGTGGTACCGGCGGAACATGTCCAGCAATCTCGTTCCGCTCGAAACCTATCTCGATCTGCCGGCACACGCCCGGCTGCTCGGACTCGACCTCGGAACCAAGACGATCGGTCTTGCGCTCTCCGATGTCGAGCGGCGGATCGCCAGCCCGCTGGAAACGATCCAGCGCATCAAATTCGGGCTCGACGCGGCGGCCCTGCTGAAGATCGCCGAAAAATACTCCGTCGCCGGGCTCGTCATCGGCCTGCCGCTCAACATGGACGGCAGCGAAGGCCCGCGCGCCCAGTCGACGCGTGCCTTCATCCGCAACCTTGCGCCTCTCACGGCGCTGCCGATCGTCTTCTGGGACGAGCGCCTCTCGACGCTCGCCGTTACGCGCACCCTGCTCGACGCCGACGCCTCTCGCGCCAGGCGCGCCGCCGTCGTCGACAAGATGGCTGCGGCCTATATCCTCCAGGGCGCGCTGGACCGGCTGGCCCGACTGACACCCGAGGAGGAATGACCGCGCCGATCAGGGCAGCACATAGCCGCGCTTAAGCGCCTTCTTCTGCGCCTCGCGATGGTTCTTCAGGGCCCGCTTCTGTTCCTCGATCGTCATCCGGTTCGCCGGATTGTCGCGACCGCGACCATAGCCCTGCTCGCGCTGCGCCCGCTCATAGCCGCGATCATAGCCTCGATCGTAGCCGCGCTCGTTGCGGCGCTCATATCCCCGCTCATAGCCGCGCCGCTCGTAACCGGGGCGCTGATAGCCCTCATTGTAGTATTGCGCCGATGCGGCCGCGGACCAGAAAGCTGCGACGGCAAGCGCGCCGCAGCCGGCCAGCAGGGTCTTCAGCGGGGATTTCATCGTCGTTCTCCAAGTCTGCAGGGCCTTCCCCTGCCGAAACGGCATGTCGGCCGCAAAGGATCGCCACCGCCGCAAGGCGATGGCGATCGTGAATCACTAGGTCCGGCCGGTTCAGAATTGCTTAAGGCTACCGGATCGCAGCACCTGGCTCAGCGATAGCTGCCGCCGGCCGGGTCGCGGATATTCTCCGGCACATAGCCATAGTAACGCGGCGCATAGTAGCGGCGCGGCGCGACATAGACCGGCTCCTCATAGACATAGCGCGGCTCGTAGCCGTAGCCGTACTCGTATCCGTAGACCGGTTCGGCATAGGCGGGCCGGCTGGCCGCAATGGCCGCCGCGCCCAGGACACCGAGGCCGACGCCAGCAGCCACAGCCGCACCGCGGTTGGCACGCCAGCCGCGCCGGTAATAATACTGCGAATAGTCCGCCTGAGCCTTGTCGAGCCTGCCCTTGTCGAAGGACACCGAACGGCCCGGATCGGCCGATGCCGGCGTCATGGTGGCGGCCAGTAAGCCACCGGCCAGTGCAGCGGCTATGGTGAGGCGGCTCTTTCCGAAATCAAGCATGGCACCCTCCTCTCGGCGGCATTGCCCCCATGCCGCGGAATCTGGGGAACGGCGGTTGAATGGCTGCTGAACCAATCGCGGCCGAAATGCGGCTCGGAAGAAACGCGCCCGGCGGCGGCATGTTCCCGGCTCGAGGTGCCAGCGCCTCGATATACACGCAAAGATTGCATTTCTGTTCGCTGTTGGGCAATGATCCGTCTTGGCAACCAACCTTACGGCGACCGGAATGGGGTGGCCATCGATGAGAAAAACAGATTCACCGCTTCGTTAATCTCTCTTAATAGGCCAAAAATGACCGAGTCCGATGAGAGAAACCGAGATTCCGGCAGAGAAACACCCTCTCCGACGCCAGCTCCAACCGAACCCGGATCCTTTGCAGAAAACCAACTACAGGTTGCATTCTACATCGAGGAAATCAGCCTGGAGCTCCGTGCTCTGGCACGTTCGGCACGGCTCGAGAGCCTCGCCTATTTCATCGACATGGCCCATGTCGAAGCGGAGAGCACGCGACGCCGTTGCGAAGCGCAGATGAGGAAGCCGGCACGTCCCCTGGAGTGATCAGAACCGGCGCGAGAGCGCGCCTCCCGCATGACGCTGCACGACGCCGTCCAATTCCAGCTCGAACACCGCCTGACTGACTTCGCGAGCCGGCGCGCCGCTGGCCCGGACGAGATCGTCGAGCCCGATGGGCGCCGCCCCGATCAGGGTGAGCAGCCGGGCCTTGCGGTCGCAGGCCTCCGCAGCCGGAAGGGTCGAAGCCTCCGGGATCATGGCGAGCGCGAGCTCGGGCGCCGCCGCGATATCCGGCAGATCGAGCTCGTCCCAGAGCACCTGCGAGTCTGCCGGGCCCTCCCCTTCTTCGCGCGCCAGCATTGGCGGCGCTGCGAACGAATCTCTGCGCTGCAACATCGGTGCGAGCACCTCGATCACATGCGCCGCCTCGGCGCACAGGATCGCCCCCTCCCGGATCAGATGATTGCCACCCTCGGCCCGCGGATCGAGCGGGGAGCCGGGAACGGCGAAGACCTGCCGCCCCTGCTCGTTGGCGAATCGTGCCGTGATCAGGGAGCCGGATTTGCGCGCGGCCTCGACCACGACGGTGCCGAGCGCCAGCCCTGAGACCAAACGGTTGCGGCGCGGAAAGTCGCGCCCCCTTGGAGCCCAACCGATCGGCATCTCGCTGATCGCCGCGCCGCGCTCGCACAGGCGGCGCAGCAGCGGCAGGTTCTGCGGCGGATAGATCTCGTCTAGCCCGCCGGCCAGCACCGCGACCGTGCCGTTTTCAAGACTGGCCTCGTGCGCCGCGGTATCGATGCCACGAGCCAGGCCGGAGACAATGACGAACCCTGCCTCGCCGAACTCCCGCGCCAGCACCGCCGTGAGCTTCAGCCCGGCGGCCGAGGCGTTGCGCGAGCCGACCATGGCGATGCAAGGTCGGCTGAGGACGGCCGGATCGCCCTCGACTGCGAGCAAAGGCGGCGCCGAGTCGATCGCCTGCAAAGGGAGCGGATAGCTCGCCTCTCCCAGCGCGATCAGCCGCGCGCCTCGCCGCAGCAGCATCTCAAATTCGCGCTCTGCCTCGACCAGCGGGCAGATCTTCAGGGTTTTGCCGGCCTGGCGCGCCAGCTCGGGCAAGGCGTCGAGCGCTGCGGCGGCTCCGCCGAACCGATTGAGCAATGCGCGGAAGGTGCGCGGGCCGATGCTCTCGCTACGGATCAGACGCAGCCATTCGAGGCGCTGTCGATCATCGAGAGCCGGAGCCGGCATGAGATCCTATCCCTTCTGGCCAATCTTGCCTTCGTTGCCGGCCAGCAGGCGCGCAATGTTCTCGCGGTGCATGAACCAGAGCAGCACGGTCAGGATCGCCATCAGCCCGGCCGCCTGCGGGTCGCGCACCCAGAACCAGAACAGCAGCGGCGTCAGCAGCGTCGCGACCAGCGCCGACAGCGAGGAATAGCGGCTGAGATAGGCGAGGCTGAGCCAGATCGCGGCGAAGGTCACGGCAAGCGGCCATTTCAGCCCGATCAGGATGCCGAGATAGGTCGCGACGCCCTTGCCGCCCTTGAAGCCGAGCCAGATCGGAAACAGGTGCCCGACAAAGGCGCCGAGCCCGGCGACCAGCGCGGCGTTCCTGCCGCCGAGCAGATAGGCCGCGAGCAGGACAGCGGCCGTGCCCTTCAGCATGTCGCCGACCAAGGTCAGCGCCGCCAGCTTCTTGTTGCCGGTGCGCAGCACATTGGTGGCGCCGATATTGCCCGAGCCGATGCTGCGCAGATCGGGGCCGCCCGAGAGTCGGGTCAGGATGATGCCGAACGGGATGGAGCCGAGCAGATAGCCCAAGACGAGCGCGATCGCGCCCTGCGGGCCCGACAGTGCCCAGCTCAACGTCTCAGCCATAGAGCCTCCCCTGCCCTTCGGGCGCGATTAGAGCAGGTTTCCGTAAAGAAGGAACCGGTTTTCGCATGGTCGCCACCGCGATGCTTGCCGGCGCAGGCGCGCCGATTGCTCAAGCCTGGTCGCCGCGATAGACCGCAGCACCGCCGACCAGGGTCAACTGCACCATGCCCTGCAGCCTCGCCTCGTCGAAGGGCGAGTTCTTGGCACGCGACTTCAGCTTGCGCTTGTCGACGACGAAGGGCGCATCGGGATCGAGCAGGACGAGGTCGGCCGGCGCGCCGGCGACGAGCCGGCCGCAATCGAGGCCGAGCAGCCCGGCTGGCCGGCCCGACAGTGCGGTGAAGAGCGCCGGCAAGCCGATCTGGCCGGCATGGAACAGCCGCAGGCTCGCGGAAAGCAGGGTCTCGATGCCGAGCGCGCCATTCGCCGCCTCGGCGAAGGGCTGCCGCTTGGTCTCGACGTCCTGCGGGTCATGGTCGGAGACGATCACGTCGATCAGCCCCTCCGCAACGCCCTCGACCATGGCGAGGCGCTCGTCCTCGTGGCGCAGCGGCGGCGAGACCTTGCAGAAGGTCCGGTACTCGCCGACATCGTTCTCGTTCAGGCAGAGATTGTTGATCGAGACGCCGCAGGTCACGCCGAGCCCGTCCGCCTTGGCGCGGCGGATCAGCGCCAGCGAGTCGGAGCAGGAGATCATCGCCGCGTGGTAGCGGGCCCCGGTCGCGCGAGCCAGGCGGATGTCGCGCTCCAGCATCACCGTCTCGGCCTCGACCGGAATCCCCGGCAGGCCTTTGCGGCTGGCGAACTCGCCGAGATTCATCACCCCGTCGCCGCGCAGCTCGGGGTCTTCGACATGATTGATCAGCAGCGCGTCGAAATCCCGGCCATAGATCATCGCCCGGCGCATCACCTGCGGGTTGCGCACGGCCTTGGCACCATCGCTGAAGGCGACCGCACCGGCTTCGAGCAGCAGGCCGAACTCGGTGATCTCCTTGCCGGCGAGCCCCTTGGTCAGCGCCGCCGACGGCAGCACGTTGACGATCGCCTTGTCCCGGGCCCGGCGCTTGATGAAGTCGATCACCGAGGGATCGTCGATCGGCGGATCGGTATCTGGCCGGCAGAGCACGGTGGTGACGCCGCCGGCAGCCGCAGCCTGCGAGCCGGTGCCGAGCGTCTCGCGAAACTCCGCGCCGGGCTCGCCGAGGAAGGCGCGCATATCGACGAGGCCGGGCGCCAGCACGAGACCGCGCCCCTCGATCCGCTCGACGCCCTCGGGCAAGGCCGGCGCCGCCTCGCCCCAGGCGACCGAAGCGATGGCGCCGTCGCGCACGAGGACGGAGCCGCGCTCCTCGCGCCCGCTGGCGGGGTCGACCAGCGTCGCCCCGAGAATGGCGATGTCGCGGGCCTCAGACATCCGAATTTCCTTTCAGAGCGACCGACAGGCTCGAAACCGCGCCTTGTGCCGCCTCAGACATTGGGAAGGTGCTGCGAAAGCGCGTCGAGGACCGCCATGCGCACCGCGACGCCCATCTCGACCTGCTCGCGGATCAGCGATTGCGCGCCGTCAGCGACCTCCGAGGAGATCTCGACGCCGCGATTCATCGGGCCGGGATGCATCACCAGCGCGTCGGGCGCCGCCAGTGCGAGCTTGTCCCGATCAAGCCCGAAATAGCGGAAATACTCCTTGGGAGACGGCACGAAGGCACCGTTCATGCGCTCGAGCTGCAGGCGCAGCATCATCACGATATCGGCACCGTCGAGCCCCTTGCGCATGTCGCGGAAGACCTCGACGCCCATGCGTTCGACCCCGGCCGGCAGCAAGGTCGAGGGCGCGATCAGCCTGACCTTGGCGCCGAGCGCGTTGAGCAGGATGATGTTGGAGCGGGCGACGCGCGAATGCAGGATGTCGCCGCAGATCGCGACGGTCAGCCCCATGATCCGCCCCTTGTTGCGGCGGATGGTCAAAGCGTCGAGCAGCGCCTGCGTCGGATGCTCATGGGCGCCGTCGCCAGCGTTGACCACGGAGCAGCCGACCTTGCGGGCGAGCAGATTCACCGCGCCGGCCGCATGATGGCGCACGACCAGGATATCGGGACGCATCGCGTTCAGCGTCGCCGCCGTATCGATCAGCGTCTCGCCCTTCTTCACCGAGGAGGAGCCGACCGACATGTTCATCACATCGGCGCCGAGGCGCTTGCCCGCCAGCTCGAAGGAGGCCTGCGTCCGGGTGGAGGGTTCGAAGAACAGGTTGATCTGGGTGCGGCCGCGCAGGGTCGCGGTCTTTTTCTCGACCTGTCGCGACAATGCGACATAGGCCTCGGCCCGGTCGAGGAGCGCCTCGATATCCAGATGCGAAAGCCCCTCGATTCCGAGGAGATGGCGGTGCGGATAGAGGGGTGCTTGCGAGGTCATTAAAGCAGGCTGTTTAGGCGCGCCCCACAGCCTGCGCAAGATGGTCCGCGCGGCCCTGCACAGGCATTGGCGCTGCCCCTCCCATCGGCTGGCAGGCAGGACAGCCCCGCATCCCCCAGCGCATGGCTGATCCGCGCTTGAACGGGCAGCCTCCCCGCCCCATTTCCGCGGCACCGCCCTCTTAGCGGATGCCGGAGCGCCCGACGCTGCTCCGCGCTTGACGCAAAGCACAATCGTCGTTTGACAGAGGCGGCGGGCTGAACCACTTTCGCGCGCAAATTTCCGAACCTTCGGAGCTTACGCCTGCCGCGCCTCCCGCCCTTTCGGCCGGGTGCGCGGTGGCGGAGGCTGTCTCATCGAGTATCTGGATCATGAAGCTTCTCGTCGTCGAGTCGCCGGCCAAGGCCAAGACGATCAACAAATATCTGGGCTCCGACTACGAGGTGATCGCCTCGTTCGGGCATATCCGCGATCTGCCGGCCAAGGATGGCTCGGTCGATCCCGAGAACGATTTCGCGATGCTCTGGGAGACCGAGGGCCGCGGCGCCAAGCAGGTGTCGGAGATCGCCAAGGCCGCGAAGAACGCCGAGAAGATCATTCTGGCGACCGACCCGGATCGCGAGGGGGAAGCGATTTCCTGGCATGTGCTGGAGGCGCTGAACCAGAAGCGCGCCATCAAGGGCATCCCGGTCGAGCGCGTCACCTTCAACGCCGTCACCAAGGAGGCGGTGCAGACCGCGCTGGCCAATCCGCGCCAGATCGACCAGGCGCTGGTCGACGCCTATCTCGCCCGCCGCGCCCTCGACTATCTCGTCGGCTTCACGCTCTCGCCGGTGCTCTGGCGCAAGCTGCCCGGCGCCCGCTCGGCCGGGCGCGTCCAGTCGGTGGCCCTGCGCCTGGTCTGCGACCGCGAGCGCGAGATCGAGGCCTTCCGGGCCCGCGAATACTGGTCGCTCACCGCGACGCTGGCGACCGCGGCCGGCGCGACCTTCGACGCCCGTCTCAGCGGCGCCGACGGCAAGAAGATCACCCGGCTCGACATCGGCACCGGCGAGGAAGCCGCAGCCTTCAAGGCCGCGCTGGAAACAGCAACCTTCAGCGTCGCCGAGGTCGAGGCCAAACCGGTCAAGCGCCATCCCCAGCCGCCCTTCCAGACTTCGACGCTGCAGCAGGAAGCCTCGCGCAAGCTCGGCCTCGCCCCGGCCCGGACCATGCAGCTGGCCCAGCGCCTCTATGAAGGCGCCGACATCGGCGGCGAGACGGTCGGTCTGATCACCTATATGCGTACCGACGGCGTCGACATGGACAGCTCGGCGATTACCGCGGCACGGCGCGTTATCGGCAAGGAATTTGGTGACAACTACGTCCCGCAGGCGCCGCGCAAATACACGGTGAAGGCCAAGAACGCGCAGGAGGCTCACGAAGCCATCCGCCCGACCGATCTTTCCCGCCTGCCGGCCATGGTCGCGCGCCATCTCGAGCCCGAACAGGCCAAGCTCTACGAGCTGATCTGGAAGCGCACCATCGCCAGCCAGATGGAATCGGCCTCGATCGAGCGCACCACCGTCGACATCGCCGCCAAGGTCGGCGCCCGCGACCTCGAACTGCGCGCCACCGGCCAAGTCGTGCTCTTCGACGGCTTCCTGACGCTCTACCAGGAAAGCCGCGACGACGAGGAAGATGAGGATTCGAGGAAGCTGCCGCCGATGAAGGCCGGCGACCCGCTGGAGAAGCGCGCCATCGCCGCCGACCAACACTTCACCGAGCCGCCGCCGCGCTTCTCCGAAGCGAGCCTGGTCAAGCGCATGGAAGAGCTTGGCATCGGCCGTCCCTCGACCTATGCCGCGACGCTCGGAACGCTGCGCGACCGCGAATATGTCCGCATCGAGAAGAAGCGCCTCGTGCCCGAGGACAAGGGCATGCTCGTCACGGCGTTCCTGGAGAGCTTCTTCAAGCGCTATGTCGAGTTCGACTTCACGGCGAGCCTCGAAGAGAAGCTCGACCGCGTCTCCAATGCCGAGATCGACTGGAAGGCGCTGCTGCGCGAGTTCTGGGAAGAGTTCACCGCGACGATCGGCGAGACCAAGGAGCTGCGTGTCACCGAGGTGCTCGACTCGCTGAACGGCATCCTCGGCGACTATGTCTTCCCGCCGCGCGCCGATGGCGGCGATCCGCGCCGCTGCCAGGTCTGCGGCACCGGCACGCTCTCGCTCAAGCTCGGCAAGTTTGGCGCCTTCGTCGGCTGCTCGAACTATCCGGAATGCCGCTTCACCCGGCCGCTGACTGTGCCGGCCTCGGATGGCGAAGGCTCCGGTGAAGGCGGCGGCCAGATGGTCAATGGCGTGCGCGTGCTCGGTACCGATCCGGATAGCGGGCTCGAGGTCAGCGTCCGTGAGGGTCGCTTCGGGACCTATGTCCAGCTCGGCGAGGGCGAGAAGCCGAAGCGCTCCAGCCTGCCCAAGGGCGAGAATGCCGCAACGCTCTCACTCGAGAAGGCGCTCGCGCTGCTCTCGCTCCCCCGTGAGGTCGCGCGCCATCCGGAGAGCGGCGAACCCATCCTTGCGGGCATCGGCCGTTACGGGCCTTACGTCCAGCACGGCAAGACCTACGCCAACATCGACAAGGACGACGACATCCTCGACATCGGCGCCAACCGCGCTATCGACCTGATCGTCGCCAAGGAAAGCGGCGCGGGCGGCCGGCGCTTCGGCGCCGCGGCCACGCCCGGCCGCGAGCTCGGCGACCACCCCTCCGGCGGCAAGATGGTGGTGCGCGCCGGCAAATACGGTCCTTACGTCAACTGGGGCAAGATCAACGCCACCCTGCCGAAGTCGATGACGCAGGAGGAGATCACGCCCGAGCAGGCCATCGAGCTGGTCAACGCCAAGGCGGCGGCAGGTGGCGGCGCCAAGGCGAAGACCAAGGCAAGTGCGAAACCTGCGGCCGCAAAGACGCCGGCAAAGGCAAAGAGCACCACGGCCAAGAAGGCGGCGCCGGCCAAGAAGGCCGGAGCAACCAAGAAGGCCGCCACGACCGAGGACTAGCATCGACGCGGCCGAGCGCAGTTAACACTGCATTCAAAGCCCTGAGTTACCCTGCGTCGCCGCGATCGAAATGACGGCGCAGGGGAACAGCATGAAATCCATCAGGACCCAGATTCTGGGGCTGATCGCGATCGTCGCGGCCGGTGCCTTGATTGCCGTTGGTTGCGCGCTTCTGGCGATGCTGCGCATCGAGGCGATGAACGAACGCTCCTCGCAGCAGAACCATGTCGCCCTCGCCGCCGAACGGCTCAACGCCGCGGTCAATCTCGTCGTCGCCGATTCCTATCTCGTCTATACCGCGCGCAACCCACATTTCGCCGGCATCGCCGCAACCACGGTCGAGACCGGCCTTGCCAAGGTCGAAGAGCGCCGCAAGGAACTCGCCACGCTCGTTCCCGCCGGCGAGCGCGAGCGCATGGAGAAGATTAGCGCACTTATCGCCCAGTTCGTCGGCATCCGGCTCGAAACGACACGCATGGTTCGCGAAATCTCGGCCCGGGCCGCCGAAGCCTGGGGCAACAGCGACGCCAGCCGGAAGAATCGCGCGGCGCTGCAAGAGGAGCTCGCTTCGCTCAGCGGCTTCAACGAAAGCCACGCCAACCAGTTGGACGCCGAAGCCAGCGCCTTTTCGGGTCAGGTGCGCATCTGGCTGCCGGTCGCCCTCATCCTGGTGCTCGGCGGCGCCATTGCCGGTGCGCTGGTATTCTCCCGCCGCTCGATCATCGCCCCGCTCATCGACCTCGGCGGCACGATGAGCCGCCTCACCGCCGGCGAGACGCAGATCGAGGTGCCGCATATCGGCCGCCGCGACGAGATCGGCGAGATGGCGCGCGCGGTCTCTGTGCTGCGCGAGAGCACCGAGCAGGTCGCACTTCTGCAGGAGCAGGAGCGCCAGGCTTCCGCGGCGCGCATTCGCTCGGCCGACGCCATGGCGGCGGTGGTATCGGATGTCGGCGAGGTCGTCGGCGCGGCGGCCGCCGGCGATTTCTCGGCGCGACTCCAGATCGACCATGGCGACGAACAGGTGCAGCAACTTGTCGACGGCATCAACGAGATCAACACCGTGGTCGACAACGCCACGACCGAATTCGTCGCGGCGCTGCAGGCGCTGGCCGCCGGCGACCTGACCCGGCAGGTGCCGACCGCCTATCGCGGCCGCTTCGCCGAGCTCAAGGACGCCATCAACGAGACCATGGCGGGCCTGTCCGCGACGGTCGGCACGATCCAGAACATGTCGACCGAGGTTGGCCTCTCGGCCCGCGAGATCACCTCGGGCTCCGACGACCTCTCGAAGCGCACGGAGGAACAGGCGTCGTCGCTGGAGGAAAGTGCTGCGACGACCGAAGAGCTCGCAGCCTCGGTGAAGGCCGCAGCCCAGGCCGCCCAGCAGGCCGTGCGCCAGGCCGGCGAGGCCATGCAGGTCGCCCAGGCAGGCGGCAACATCGTCACCGACGCCGTCTCGGCCATGGCGCGTATCGAGCAGGCCTCGAAGAAGATCTCCGACATCACCCGCGTCATCGACGACATCGCCTTCCAGACCAATCTGCTCGCCCTCAACGCGGCCGTGGAAGCAGCGCGTGCGGGCGATGCCGGCAAGGGCTTCGCCGTGGTCGCCTCTGAGGTCCGCAGCCTGGCGCAGCGCTCCGGCGAGGCGGCCAAGGATATTTCGGGCCTGATCTCCTCCTCGAACATCGAGGTCGAGGCCGGCGTCAAGCTGGTCCGGCAGGCCGGCGACGCGCTGACCCGCATCGTCGCGGCTTCGCAGAACGTTCAGAGCACGGTCTCGGACGTCGCCGCGGCTTCGGCAGAACAAGCCAACGGCATCGAGGAGATGAGCCAGACGGTCGCCCATATGGACGAGATGACGCAGGCCAACGCGGCGCTTGCCGAACAGAGCGCCGCTTCCGCCAGCGCGCTGTCGAGCAAGATCGGCGAACTCAACGCCCTGGTCTCCGGTTTCCGGACCAGTGAGAGCGCCGCCTCCGGATCTTACCAGGCGGCCGCCTCCAGCCCAGCCAATGATTCCGAGCCGGAACGGCTGCGGCAGCTGGCGGAAACCGCCTTCCAGCAGCACCAGCCGGCCCCACGCCGCGAACGCCTTGCCGTGACCCAGGGGCCCGCAGCCGCCCCGGCCCGCAAGGTCGCCAATGCACGCGGCGGCGACGCCGGCTGGGAAGAGTTCTGAAACTGAAGCGCCGGCCGGGCCGCAAAAAACTGCGGCCCGGCCAACACCAAAGCCCGCCAGTTCGGCGATGAGTCTTGCGCAACACTGCCCGGTCAGCGCCGCTCGATGCGTTGCAGATGGCAGATCTTGACCCGCCCGCCGCGGCCGTCCGAGCGCCAGCTGCAGCCCGGGTTGCGCGGCTTGCCCCGGTAGAGGTGATAGACGCCGCGATTCCGGCGGTCGAAGCGCTGGTTGGAAGCGTCGTGCCCGCCGATGCGGACATTGTTGCCGAAGCGCACCTCGGCATTCGCCGGCATCGCCGAGACGAGCAGCAGAGCGAACATGCCCGCAATCGGGAGCCCTCCTGCCCCGGCCTGCAACCTCGTCATCCCGCCTCCTACAGAAATCCGATCCAGCGCCCGGCCAGCAGCGTCGCCAGCCAGAGCGTCGCCGAGACCGCCGCCCGGAAGCGCATCGCCCCCGTCACCGTGCCGTTCGCGAGCGCCCTGCGGTAGCCGCCGGCATGCTGCAGCCCGATATTGGCGATGGCAAACGCCAGCAAGCCAAGCTTCCAGAGGAAGGCCTCATTGGCGAGGTACTCGTCCGGCTTGACGGTGAACAGCCAAAACCCCGTCGACAGCGCCAGCGCCAGCCCGAAGGCGGCGGCGCGCGTCAGAAAGGCCGCGATCACCGCCAGCGGCACGGCGCGAAAGAAACCGAGCAGCCGCAGGTCGAGCGGCAGGATCGCGCCGACCAGTAGTCCGATCCCGAGGATGTGGGCGGCGTTGACGAGGAGATAGGCGGTGCCGGACTGCCGGATCAGCATGGCCCCCGGCCAGGCCGCAAGACCGGTCAAGATGTCCATGGGCGGCGTCAGTTCGTGCGGATCCGCTCCGGATACATGTCGTAGTTCTTGCCGGCCAGCACGATCCGTACCGCTTTCATATGGGCCTTGCTCTTGTCGAGATGCCGGTTGCCGATCGCGGTCACCGCATCGCCCACCTTGGCGGTCGTGCCGGTGAAGCCCGAGCGCTCGGTCTGGCTGGGATTGCCGAGGTCGACCTGCCAGACCTTGCCGTCGGCCGCGGTGACCATCAGCATCGGATGCGGCGGAGCCATGGAGATGCTGCGGATCGTGCCCTTCAGCTCCATCTGCTCGCCCGCGGCCCAGGACCAGCCGTGATGAGCGAGCACCGGCGCGGCAGCGAGAACGCCCGCCGCGAGCGACCATGAAACAAGGTTCCGGCGGAAAAGCGAAAAGCGAAAGCTGCGATGGGTCATGGATCGGCTCCCTGTGCGCTCTGGCAGATGCCGGGACTATAGCCCCCGGCATCGCCAAGCCCATGGCGCCCCGCGCGACCGCAAATCACGATCCGATCAGCGGCCGGATCAGCCCCGACCGGCGACCACGACGAGCCGCGTGATCTCGCCGCGCAGAAAGGCCTGCAGGAAGCGGTCATAGTCCTTGACCGAGACGCAGCCATTGGAATCGCCGCGCGGACCGAGCAGGTAGCTGTGCACCAGAAGTCCGGTGCGGCCGAAGATCTTGCCGGCGCCGCCGACCGGATGCATCCGGATCGCCCGCACGCCATGGAACAGGGCCTCGCGCTCGGTCAGCGTGTAGACATGCGGCGGCGTCGGCCCGTGCATCCGGACATGGACATAGCGCAGATCGTTCATCTTCTCGCCGAGGCCGGAATTCGCCACGAGGCGCTCACCATTCGGCAGATAGACCGTGCGGGCGCTGATATCATAGACCGCAGTCTTGGGGCCGACACTCATCGGCGAAGCCATCGGAGACGGCACCGGCTCGGGCGCCACCGTCAGGCCACTGCCGCGACGCCCCGTGATGTCGTCCTGCGGCGCCGCATAGGCGAGCTGCGTCCCCGTGCTCGGCGTGCGTGCGCCGAAGATCTTCTCAAGGAAGGAGCGATTGTCGACCGGCGGCTCGGCCGCGGCGGCGACGTCCTTGCTCCGGCGCGAGGCAGCGCGAGTCGTGGCGCGCGGTTCGGGCACGGAAGGCAGCCTGAGATCGGACGGGCGGGGCACCGGCAAGGGGCTGATCAGCGCGATCTGCTGCTGCGGCTCGATTGCTGACGGTGCAGGCTGGAGAACCGACGCGACCGCCGGGCTGGACGGCGCAGACGGCGCGATCGACCCGGTGGTCTCCGGGTCAAGCACTACGAGCTTTGCCGCCGCCTTGGTCGACTGGAAGACTCCGGCGAGCGGCCTGGTCTCGGCGAACGGCCGCGCGACATAGCCGGCGACATAGCCGGGCCTGAGCAATGGCGTGGAGGTGGCACTCACAGGGGCGGCGAGCTTGGCCGGCACCGCCCGCGCCATCTGGGCGGGCGGGCTTCCGGCGTCGCCGGTCTCGACCGACTTGCCCGACCAGGCCGAGAAGCCGGCCGCGGCCGCGCCGCCGAGCCCGACCAGGATGGCGAGGCGCATGATGGGCCCATGGCCACGCTTGCGCCCGAGGCTATAGGCATAGCCGGACGGCCTGTTCGAAATACGCATACGCAACGCCTCGGGACACCTGGACGCCGTACTGAACCGACGCCGACCATCGCCCGCCCGCGCTAAGCGAACAGGCTTTCCCGGCCGGTGCCTGGTTGTGGGAGCGCCCAACCTCGTGGGTCCATTGAGCGCGCGCTTGGTTAATCCTGGATGAATCGCGGCGAAGAAATTTGACGCGACACCCCGCTGCAAAAATGCGCCGGGGCACCTGCCTCGCGGCAGATGCCCCGGCCGGTTCAGGACAGTGCTAGAGCGGCTTCAGCCCGGCCTCGATCGCCGCTCGCTTCGCCTCCAGGAAAGGCGGCAGCGACAGGGCTTCGCCCATGGTCTCGGCCGGCTCGTCGGTGGCGAAGCCCGGCCCGTCGCTGGCGATCTCGATCAGGATGCCATTCGGCTCGCGCAGATAGAGCGACCGGAAGTAGAAGCGATCGACCGGCCCGCTATTGGGATAACCGGATTCGCGCAGTCGCTCGGCCCAGGCATCGTATTCGCCGAAGCTCGGCGTCCGCAGCGCGAGATGATGCACGCCGCCCGCCCCTTCGCGAGCCTGCGGCAGTCCAGGTTCGACCGCGACGTGCAGCTCGGCCGCCGGGCCGCCCTCGCCGATCCTGAAGACATGGATGTCCCCCGAGGCATGCGCCGCATGCTGGTAGTTCGAGGTCCGCTCCAGCCCGAGCAGCTTGGTCAGGACGAGCTCGGTGCGCTCGATCTGCGGCACAGAGATCGTCACCGGCCCCAGCCCGCGGATCTGGTGCTCGGCCGGAACCGGGCTCTTCTCCCAGACCGCGAACGGAATCGCGCCGCCGTCGACGACGAGTGTCAGGCGCTGGCCCTCCGGATCCTCGAAATCGAGTGCCGCACGGCCATTGATTCCGACGATGTCCGAGACGGTGACGCCAGCCGCCGACAGCCGCTGCCGCCACCATTCGAGCGAGGCTTCGTTCGCGACGCGCAGGGCTGTGCGGACGATCGAATGCGTGCCGCGCCGCGCCGGCGCCGTCGGCCAGTCGAAGAAGGTCAGATCAGTGCCGGGCGAGCCGGCGCCATCAGCATAGAACAGGTGATAGGCCGAGGTGTCGTCCTGGTTCACGGTCTTCTTCACCAGCCGCAGGCCGAGCGTCTCGACATAGAAGCGGTGGTTCTGCGCAGCCTGCGCGGTGATCGCGGTGACGTGGTGGATGCCTGTGAGTTGCATGGCGTGAGCCCCTTTCCTGGCGCCGCCACCTTTCGGCGACGCACGCTGTTGCATCGGTCGCCACCAAGATAGGCATTGCCTTCACGCCACAAAGCCAAACCCACGACAATCATACATTGCAAGAATGCAATGAACCTTAAGGCTTCGCAGGCGAGGTGCCGGCCGGAGGCGGCGACAGGGCAGGCTTGCCGGCCTGATCGGCGGGCGTCGCCGGTGTCGTGCAGTCCTGCGGCTTCTTCTCGCAATCATACACCATGGTCGGCGCTGCCGACTGCCCCGCCTGTCCGGCGGAGGGCAGGATCATGTTCTGGCCCTTGTCGACCTGCGCCGGATGCGTCGTCTGCGGCCCGACGCCCGGCTGCGTAGGCGGGCTCGGCTCCGGCGAAGGCTGGGGCGGCGTCGCGGTCTGGGCGAAGCCCTGGCCTGCGCCGAGCGCTACGCTGATCAGCAGTGCAAATAGGGGCGTTCCTGTGCGGCTTCGTGCCATGGCGTTGCCTCGCATCGTCCAAAAAAGAGGTTTGGACGACAACCCGCCGGCAGGCCGCGAGGTTCCCGCGCTATTCCGCGGCCCTGGCCTGCTGCGTCGCAACCGCCCCCTCGCCATGGCGGCTCGGCTTGGCTTTGAGCTTGAGTTCGCGCAGCTCCTCGCGCTCGCGCGGCGTGTTGCGCATCAGCTGGTCCTTGCCGGGCTGGTACTGCACGGGCTGAGCGACATCCGCCCCATACCAGGCCGCGGCGCGCAGCACGAAGGATGGGTCGGCCAGATGCGGCCGCCCGAGCGCCACGAGATCGGCCCGCCCGGCCGCGACGATGGTGTTGGCCTGATCGGCCGAGGTGATCGCCCCGACGCACATCGTCGCGACGCCGGCCTCGTTGCGGATCCGATCGGAGAACGGCGTCTGGAACATCCGCCCGTAATGCGGCCTTGCCTTGGGCGTGGTCTGCCCGGTCGAGACGTCGACGAGATCGCAGCCGGCCGCTGCGAACGCCTCCGAGATCGCTACCGCATCCTCGGCGTTGATGCCGCCCTCCTGCCAGTCGGTCGCCGAGATGCGGACCGATATCGGCTTGCCAGACGGCCAGGTTTTGCGAAGTGCGGCAAAGACTTCGAGCGGATAGCGCATCCGGTTTTCGAGCGAACCGCCATAGGCGTCGTTGCGCCGGTTGGTCAGCGGCGAGAGGAAGCTGGCGAGCAGGTAGCCATGGGCGCAATGCAGCTCCAGCATGTCGAAGCCGGCGCGCAGACCGCGCTCTGCCGCCAGCACGAAGTCCGCCAGTACCCGGTCCATTTCGACGCGCGTCATCTCACGCGGGACCTGGCTCTCGGGATAATAGGGCAGCGGCGACGCCGAGATGATCGGCCAGCCCCCCTCATCGAGCGGGCGGTCCATGCCGTCCCACATCAGCTTGCTCGCGCCCTTGCGTCCGGCATGGCCGAGCTGGAGGCAGAGCTTCGCCGCCGAATTGGCATGCACGAAGTCGACGATCCGCTTCCAGGCCGCTTCCTGCTCGTCGCTGTAGAGCCCCGCGCAGCCGGGGGTGATCCGGGCATCGGCCGAGACGCAGGTCATCTCGGTGAAGACCAGCCCCGCCCCACCGATGGCGCGGGCGCCGTAATGCATCAGGTGCCAGTCGCCCGGCATGCCCTCCTGCGCCGAATACTGGCACATCGGCGAGACGGTGAAGCGGTTCGCGACCCGCATCTCGCGCATCCGGAAAGGCTGGAAGGCCGGCGGCACCGGCGAACCGTCCCGCCGCACCGCCTGGTCCGCGCCGAGATCCTCTGCGACGAGCCTGTCGACGGCTGCGACGAACTCCGGAGCCCGCAGGGCGAGATTGTCATAGGTGATCGCCTTGGAGCGGGTCATCAGCCCGAAGGCGAAGCGCAGCGGCTCGAAATCCCAGAAGCGCTCGAGCTGCTCGAACCAGACCAGCGAGACATCGGCCGCGTGCTGCGTCTTCTCGACCTCCTCGCGCCGAGCCGACTCGAAGGAAGCGAGCGCGGCCCGGACATCGAGTCCGGCTCGAAGGAAGGCGCCATGCAGCGCGATCGCATCCTCCATGGCGAGCTTGGTGCCGGAGCCGATCGAGAAATGCGCGGTCGCCTTGGCATCGCCGAGCAGGACGACATTGTCGACCACCCAGTTCCGGCAGCGGATCATCGGGAACTGGCGCCAGAGCGAGCGATTGGTGATCAGCCGATGCCCCTGGAGCTCCTCGGCGAAAACCGTCTCGAGGAAGGCGGCCGATTGCGCCTCGTCCATGCCCTCGAGCCCGGCCCGGGCAAAAGTCTCCGGATCGGTCTCCAGCACCCAGGTCGATTGCCCCACCTCGTACTGATAGCAATGGGCGATGAAGACGCCGTGCTGCGTCTCCTTGAAGAAGAAGGTGAAGGCGTCGAAGGGCCGGGTCGAGCCCATCCAGACGAAGCGGTTCGGCCGCAGATCGACCTCGGGCGCGAAACGGTCCCGGTCGCCTTCCCGGATACGGCTGTTGATGCCGTCCGCACCGACGACGAGGTCATAGTCATGCTTCAGCGCGGCAATGTCGACGATCTCCTCGGTGAAGCGCAGCGCGACGCCGACCTCACGGGCCCGCTCCTGCAGCAGCATCAGCAGGGTGCGGCGCGAGCAGCCGCAGAAGCCGTTGCCGGAGATCCGCTGCTGCGTGCCTTTGAAATGGATCGAGATGTCGTCCCAATAGGCGAAGCGCGAGACGATCGCCTCATAGCTCGGCAGGTCGGCCACCTTGAACAGGTCAAGCGTCTGGTCGGAGAAGACGACGCCGAAGCCGAACGTGTCGTCATGGTGGTTGCGTTCGAACACGGTGACGTCGAGCGCCGGCCAGTCGCGCTTCATCAGAAGCGCATAATAGAGCCCCGCCGGTCCGCCGCCCACCACCGCAATGCGCATGACGTCTCTCCGCAAGCTGACGCAGATATTTTAGGTCTGAAATAATTTTCTTTCAACAGAGATACGGAAGGTCAAGACCTCCAGCACGTAAAGCCACTCCTATAACGACATAAGATACTGACAAACAGCATAATTTCTCATTTTTGACCGCAGCCGCACCGACATCGGAACGGTCCCTTGCAAAATGCTTCAGACCTAAAATATATTGATCCGCAAGACGGGAGTGGCAGCTTCATGGCATCAGCTCTGGCTGGACAGCATGCCCTGGTGAGCGGCGGTGGACGCGGCATCGGCCGCGCGATCGCCTCGGCCCTTCACCTTGCCGGCGCCCGGGTCTCGATCATCGGTCGCAACGGGTCCATGCTGCAGCAGGTTCTGGACGCTGGCGAGGCCGACCGAGCCGCGAGCGTCGACGTCAGCGACGAGGGCGCCATGGCCCGGACCCTGGCGGAGCTCTCGGCCGAGCAGCCTTTCGACATCGTCGTGGCCAATGCCGGCGCAGTCGAGACCGCGCCCTTCCGCAAGAGTGACGCCGCCCTGTTCCGACGCATGGTCGAGATCAACCTCGTCGGCACGGTCAACAGCTTCCGCCCGGCCCTGCCCGCGATGCTGGAGCGCGGCTCCGGCCGGCTGATCGCGATCGCCTCGACCGCCGGCCATCGCGGCTACCCTTATGTCTCCGCCTATGTCGCGGCGAAGCATGCCGTGATCGGGTTGGTCCGCTCGCTCGCTTTGGAGACCGCCCGCAGCGGCATCACCGTCAATGCGGTCTGCCCCGGCTATACCGATACGGACATGGTCGCCGGCAGCATCGCCGCGATCACCGGCAAGACTGGCGCGACGGCGCAGGATGCCCTGGCGCAGCTGGTGAAGGACAATCCGCAGGGCCGGCTGATCACCCCCGAGGAAGTCGCGGCGAGCGTGCTCAATCTCTGCCGGCCCGAAAGCCGCGGCATCACCGGCCAGTCCCTCCTGATCAATGGCGGGGAGTTCTGACCATGGAAATTCCCGTCAGCGCCCTGATGCTCGACCGCGAGACCAAGGCGAGCGAGCGCCCCGGAGACCACAAGGACGAGCTGCGCCTCTGGCTGCGGCTTTTGACTTGCTCGACCCTGATCGAGAGCGAGATCCGCACGAGGCTGCGCGAGGAGTTCAAGACGACGCTGCCGCGCTTCGACCTGATGGCCCAGCTCGAAAAATCGACCACCGGAATGACGGTCGGCGAGGTCTCGCAGCGCCTGATGGTCTCGAACGGCAATGTCACCGCGGTCGTCGCCGGCCTCCTCGCCGATGGGCTGGTCGACAAGCGCCCGGCCGCCCAGGACCGGCGCGTGCAGGTTCTGACACTGACCGCCCAGGGCCGCCGCGCCTTCAAGGCGATGGCGGAGCGGCACGAGGACTGGATCGCCGAGCTCTTCGCCGGGCTGGAGCCGGCCGAGACGGCGCAGCTCTTCCACCTGCTCGGCCGCACCAAGGCCTCGCTGCACAACGCCATCACCCGCCGACAGAGCGGCACGCCGGATTCGGCGGGAGACCAGACATGACCAGCGCCAACCCCGTCACCCTGCCGCTCGCCAGCTTCAAGCCACAGCATTTCCAGCTTTCGATCGTCGGCAAGGTCGCGACCGTGACGCTGAACCGGCCGGAGAAGAAGAACCCCCTCACCTTCGAGAGCTATCGCGAGCTCGCCGACTTCTTCCTGGCGGCGCAGAAGGAGGAGGCGATCAAGGCCATCGTCGTTACCGGCGCCGGCGGCAATTTCTCCTCGGGCGGCGACGTCTTCGAGATCATCGGGCCGCTGGTCGCGATGGAGACCAAGGACCTCTTGAAGTTCACGCGCATGACCGGCGAGCTGGTCAAGACGATGCGCGCCTGCCCGCAGCCGGTCATCGCCGCGATCGACGGCATCTGCGCCGGCGCCGGCGCGATCATCGCCATGGCCTCCGATCTGCGCCTCGGCACGGCCGAGACCAAGATCGCGTTCCTGTTCAACCGCGTCGGCCTCGCCGGTTGCGACATGGGCGCCTGCGCGATGCTGCCGCGCATCATCGGCCAGGGACGCGCCGCCGAGCTGCTCTACACTGGCCGCGTCCTGCGTGGCGACGAGGCCGAGCGCTGGGGCTTCCTCAACCGGCTTCTCGCCCGCGAGAACGTTCTGGCGGAAGCGCAGGCGCTCGCCGCCGAGCTCGCCGACGGCCCGACTTTCGCCAACGCCATGACCAAGCGAATGCTGGAAATGGAATGGGCGATGTCGGTCGAGTCCGCGATCGAGGCGGAAGCGGTGGCGCAGGCATTGTGCATGCAGACCGAAGATTTCGCCCGCGCCTACCACGCCTTCGCCGCCAAGCAGAAGCCGGTCTTCGAGGGCAACTGACATGGTCTCGCTCGGGGATACGCTGGACTGGCCATTCTTCGAAGCGCACCACCGCGACTTCGCCGAAAAGCTCGCGGCCTGGGCCGACACCACCCTGCCCGGCCTGCCGCATGACGATGTCGACGCCGCCTGCCGCGCCCGCGTCAAGGCGCTGGGCGAGGCCGGCTTCCTGCGCGCCGCGGTGCCGGCCGCCCATGGCGGCCTGCATGCCGCGCTCGATGTCCGCACGCTCTGCCTCGCCCGCGAAATTCTCGCCGCGCGTGACGGGCTCGCCGACTTCGCCTTCGCCATGCAGGGCCTCGGCACCGGCTCGATCTCGATCGCCGGCAGCGATGTGATGCGACTGCGCATCCTGCCCGGCGTGCGCGATGGCAAGCGCATCGCCGCCTTTGCCCTCTCGGAGAAGAAGGCCGGTTCCGACGTTGCCGCGATGGCGACGACAGCGACCCCGGACGGCAACGCACATATCCGCATCGATGGCGAGAAGACCTGGATCTCGAATGGCGGCATCGCCGACCATTATGTTGTCTTCGCCCGCTCCGGCGAGGCGCCGGGAGCCCGCGGCCTCTCGGCCTATCTGGTCGAGGCCGATACGCCAGGCCTCTCGATCGCCGAGCGCATCGACGTGATCGCGCCGCATCCGCTGGCGACCTTGCGCTTCGACGCCTGCCGCATCCCGCTGGACAACCGTATCGGCGGGCCGGGCGACGGCTTCAAGGTCGCGATGGCAACGCTCGACATCTTCCGCTCGACGGTCGGCGCAGCGGCTCTCGGCTTCGCCCGGCGTGCCCTGCACGAGACCGTGAGCCACGCCGGTAGCCGCAAGCTCTTCGGCGGCACGCTCGGCGATCTCCAGCTTTCCCAGGCCGCCATCGCCGACAGCGCCGCGGAGGTCGATGCGGCGGCGCTGCTGGTCTACCGCGCCGCCTGGACCAAGGATCGCGGTGCAGCCCGTGTCACCCGCGAGGCAGCGCTCGCCAAGCTCGTCGCCACCGAGAACGCCCAGCGCGTCATCGACCGCGCCGTGCAGATCCATGGCGGGCTCGGCGTCACGCGCGGCGTCAAGGTCGAGGAACTCTACCGCGAGATCAGGGCGCTGCGGATCTATGAGGGCGCGAGCGAGGTGCAGAAGGTCGTGATCGCGCGCGACCTGCTGAAGAACGTCGACGGACCAAACAACGGCAAGACTTAGGCGCCAGCCCTCATCCTGAGGAGTCGCGAAAGCGGCGTCCCGGAGGATGATCGGGGAGACTCCGGAACCAACCGGAGCATCATACGAGACGTGCTCCTGGGGGGCGCTCCTCAAGATGAGGGCTGCGGACAAGACAAACAACGCCAGGGGAACGAGATGGGTACCGCAGATCTCTTGCGGTCGGGACATGTGGACAGCTTTGCGCGGGACAACCTGCCGCCGCGCGAGAGCTGGCCGCGTCTCGACCTCGCAGCCGCCGGGCTGAGCTACCCCGAGCGGCTCAATGTCGTCAGCGAATTCGTCGACCGGCATGTCCTGGAGGGGGGCGGCGACCGCGTGGCGGTGATCGGGCCAAGCGAGAGCTGGAGCTACGCGCAGCTCGCCGAGACCGTGAACCGCATCGCCAATGCGCTCACCCGCGATCTCGGCCTCGTTCCCGGTCATCGCGTGCTATTGCGCGCCGCCAACACGCCGATGATGGTCGCCACCTATCTCGCGGTGCTCAAGGCTGGCGGCGTCGCCGTCGCGACCATGCCAATGCTGCGCGCCGGCGAGCTCGCCTATCCGATCCGCAAGGCCAGGATCGCGCTGGCACTGTGTGACCATCGCGTAATCGACGATCTTAAATCAGCACAGTTGCTTGCGCCTGAACTCTCGACCATCGTGTCATGGGGCGACGGCGAGCTCGAAGCCCTGATGGCCAAGCCCGGCTACGGTGAATTCGTCGCCGCCGACACGGCGCAGGACGATGTCTGCCTGATCGCCTTCACCTCGGGCACGACCGGTGAGCCCAAGGGCACCATGCATTTCCAGCGCGACCTGCTGGCGATTTGCGACAGCTATGGCGCGCGGGTGCTGCAGGCCTCGCCCGATGACCGCTTCATCGGCTCGCCGCCGCTCGCCTTCACCTTCGGCCTCGGCGGCATCGTGCTGTTTCCGCTGCGCATCGGCGCGGCCATCGTCCTGCCGGAGAAGACCGCGCCGGCCGATCTTGCGGCCGCGATCCAGCAACACCGCGCCAGTGTCTGCTTCACCGCGCCGACCGCCTATCGCGCCATGCTCGCCCAGGCCGGAGCGCGCGACCTCTCCTCGCTGCGCGTCTGCGTCTCCGCCGGCGAGACGCTGCCGAAGGCGACCTTCGAGGCCTGGCAGGCCAAGACCGGGCTGCCGCTGATGGACGGTATCGGCGCGACCGAAATGCTGCACATCTTCATCGGGGCGCCCCGCGACAGGATCAGGCCTGGCGCGACCGGGTTGCCGGTGCCGGGCTACGAGGCCAGGATCGTCGACGAGGAGGGCAAGGAGGTGCCGGACGGCACGCCTGGGCGCCTCGCCGTGCGCGGGCCGACCGGTTGCCGCTATCTCGCCGACAGCCGCCAGGCCCGCTATGTCGAGAATGACTGGAACATCACCGGCGACACCTATCTGCGCGATGCCGACGGCTATTTTTGGTACCAGGCCCGCTCGGACGACATGATCGTCTCGGCCGGCTACAACATCGCCGGTCCCGAGGTCGAGGCCTGCCTGATCGCGCATGAGGCGGTGGCCGAATGCGGCGTCGTCGGTGCGCCCTGCCCGGATCGCGGCCAGATCGTCAAAGCCTATGTCCTGCTGCGGCCCGGCTTCACCGCCGACGCGGCACTGGCCAAAGCACTGCAGGACCACGTCAAGGCGATGATCGCGCCCTACAAATACCCGCGCGCCATCGCCTTCGTGACCAGCCTGCCGAAGACCTCCACCGGAAAGCTGCAGCGTTTCGCGCTGCGCGAGATGGCGCGGGCCGAAGCCGCCGCCGCTTCGTAGCGCGCCTTGATTATGAGAGCCTTTGCCGTCGCTTCATCCGCCGTTCCGGTGTTTAGCTCCAGCCGCGATGACGCCATGACCAGACAGGACCACGCCATGACCAGCGGCTTGCCGCCCTCCGACCTCGCCACGCGCAAGCCCCGTCCCGTCCTGCCGGATGGCTGGCCGCACCCACGCGGCTACGCCAACGGCATGATCGCCCAGGGGAAAGTCCTGACCACGGGCGGCCTCGTCGGCTGGGATGAGAACGGCGTCTTCGCCAAGGATTTCCTCGGCCAGGTCGGCCAGACGCTCGCCAATATCAGGGCGGTCGTCGAAGCCGGCGGCGGCGAGGTCAGCGACATCATGCGCCTGACCTGGTACGTCACCGACATCGAGGCCTATCGTGGCTGCCTAGCCGAGCTCGGCCCGGTCTACCGCGCCCATCTCGGCCGGCATTTCCCGGCCATGGCGGTCGTCGCCGTCTCGGCCCTGGTCGAGCCCGAGGCGATGGTCGAGATCGAGGCGACGGCGGTGCTGGCGGACTGAGGGGGCTCAGCCGGCCTCTCCAAGCTGATCACGGCGTGCGAACGGCGCAGCCGCGCCGTTCCCGGATCGACCGGCATGCGTGAGCGCGCCGTGCGCTCAGCGCGGCATCAGCCAGTCATGCGCCGGATCGTTGGCGAATTTCCAGATCCGCTTCGGCCCTGCCATCACATTGAGGTAATAGAGATCATAGCCATGCGGCGCGCCGACGGGGTGGTAGCCCCTCGGCACGAGCACGACATCGCCATTCTCGAAGCTCATGGTCTCGTCGAGCGAGCGATCGTCGGTGTAGACGCGCTGGAAGCCGAAACCCTGCGGCGGATTCAGCCGGTGGTAATAGGTCTCCTCCAGCTGCGACTCGTCAGGCAGCCGGTCCTGGTCATGCTTGTGCGGCGGATAACTCGACCAGTTTCCGGCCGGCGTGATCACCTCGACCACGAGGAGCCCATCGGCGGCCTCGGTTTCGGGGAGGATGTTGCGGACATGGCGGACATTGCTGCCCTCACCACGGGTCAGGCAGCCGACATCGGACGGCGCGATGACCCTTGCGGGCCGAACGTTCGCGATACCAGGCGCCGAGCAGATCGCAAACTCGCACGGTCCCCGCGCAGCCACGCTCCAGGCCGAGCCGGCCGGGACATAAAGCGACCAGGGATCGGGCTCGAAGGGCGAGGTGCGGCCACCGATGACACCGAAATCCTGGCCGTCGGCCCGGGCTGCGAGCTTGCCCGAGAGCAGGACGAGGCAATGCTCGCGCTCGCCGGTCTCGCGCGACAGGGTCTGACCGTCGGCGAGGCGGTGGACGGCAAAGCCGACATGGCCCCAGCCAGCGGTTTCCGGGGTGATCGCATGGACGCAGCCATCGGCATCGGCGGCCTGCGGTTTGACCAGCAATTTCGACATGGCGATCCCGGGCTCAAACGAGCCCGGCCTCCTTCAGGCTCGCTTCGAGATGGGCGACGCCCTTCTTGGCATAGGTCAGGGGATGGGCTTTTTCAGGGTCCTGCTCGGCCTCGACGACGACCCAGCCGGAATAGCCGGGCAGCGCCTTGAACACCGCCGGGTAATCGACCATGCCGTCGCCCGGCACGGTGTAGACGCCGAGATCGGTACCCTTGCCGAGGATCGCATCGAGGAAGCTCCAGTCTTCCGCCCTCGCCTGCTCCATCACCGCCTTGCGGACGTCCTTGGCGTGGACATGGCTGATGCGGGCGCGATAGCGCCCGGCGAGCCTGACCGGATCGGCTCCGCCCCAGGTCGCATGGCCGGTGTCGAGCAGCAGATGCGCTGCCTCGCCGGTCGCCGCCATGAAGGCGTCGATATCGGCCTCGCTCTCGACGATCGTGCCCATATGATGGTGGTAGACCAGCCGGACACCCTCGGCGAGCGTGCGCTCGGCGACGTCGGTGATCCGCCTGCCGAACTGCGCCCAGTCACCCGGCGCCATCACCGGGCGCTGCGACAAGGGCTTGCTGCGGTCGCCATGGATCGCATTCGAGGTCTCGGCGAAGACCAGCACGTTCGAGCCCATCGCCTTCAGCAGGTCGAGATGCGGGCGCAGATGCTTCATCTCCTCGTCCGCGTCGCGCTTCAGCAATTCGGCCGAATACCAGCCGGAGATGCAGGCCATGTCGAAGGGCGCGAGCGCCGCTTTCAGCGCCTTGGGCTCGCGCGGAAACTTGTGGCCGAGCTCCATGCCGACGAAGCCGGCCTCGCGGGCCTCGGCCAGGCAGGTCTCCAGCGAGGTCGTGCCGCCGATCTCCTGGAGATCGTCATTCGACCAGCCGATGGGGTTGGCGCCGATGCGGATGGGCATGTCCTTCGTCCTTCTAAATCAAGCCCTCAGCCCTCATCCTGAGGAAAGCCAATCAATCTCGTGTCTGGAGCGCCTGCTCATAGCGCTGGCGCGCCGCCTTGACCTCATCGCGCACCGAAACCTCGGGCACCGCGACATCCCACCAATGCCCGCCTGCATCGGTCGAGATCAGCGGGTCGGTATCGATGACGATCACACTGGTGCGATCGTGGCCGCGGGCCTCGGCGAGTGCGGTTTCCAGCTCAGCCAGGCTCGCGACCTTGCGGGAGGTCGCGCCCATCGCGCCGGCATGGGCGGCGAAATCGACCTCCGGCAGCACCTCATGGCGGGCATCGCGCAGCAGGTTGTTGAACGAGGCGCCACCGGTCGCGTTCTGCAGGCGGTTGATGCAGCCAAAACCCCGGTTGTCGAGCACGATGATGGTGAGCTTGATCCCGAGCATGACCGAGGTCGCGATCTCGGAGTTCATCATCAGATAGGAGCCGTCGCCGACCATGACGAAGACCTCGCGGGCGGGGTCGGCGAGCTTGGCCCCGAGGCCACCAGCGATCTCGTAGCCCATGCAGGAATAGCCGTATTCCATGTGGTAGCCACCCGGCGCGCCGGCCTGCCAGAGCTTGTGCAATTCGCCAGGCAGACCGCCAGCGGCGCAGAGCACCACGTCGCTCGCCCGGCTCTGGCGCTGTACCGCGCCGATCACCTGCGCATCGCTCGGCAGCGCCTGGTTTCCGGCCGCCGTGTAGCGCGCAGCGGTGGCGAGCCATGTATCGCGCGACGCCTGCGCCTGCTCCGTCCAGTCCGACGGTGCCCGCCAGCCCGCCAACGCTTCCTCCAGCTCGGCGAGCCCCGCCCCGGCATCGGCGACCAGCGGCTGCGCGCCATGCTTGCCGGCGTCGAAGGCTTGGGTGTTCAGCCCGATGATCCGGCAGTCCGGATCGGCGAAGAGCGCGCGCGACCCCGTGGTGAAATCCTGCAGGCGCGTGCCGACCGCGAGCACGACATCTGCGCTCTTCGCGGCATCGTTGGCGGCGCCGGTGCCGGTGACGCCGATCGCGCCGAGATTGAGCGGGTGATCATGCGGCAAAGCGCTCTTTCCGGCCTGCGTCTCGGCACTCGGAACGCCGTGCGCTAGGCAGAAGCGGGCGACCTCGCCCTCGGCCTCACTGTAGAGCACGCCGCCGCCGGCGACGACCAGCGGGCGCCTTGCCTCCTTCAGCAGCGCGACAGCCTGCGCCAACTCCAGTTCGTCGGGCCGTGCCCGGCGCGGCTGCCAGATCCGCTCGGCGAAGAAGCTTTCCGGATAGTCGAAGGCTTCCGTCTGCACATCCTGGCAGAGAGCCAAGGTCACCGGGCCGCAGTCGGACGGATCGGTCAGCACCTGCATCGCCCGCTCGAAGGCGGGGATCAGCTGCTCCGGCCGGGCAATCCTGTCGAAATAGCGCGAGACCGGGCGGAAACAGTCATTGGCGGAGACAGTGCCATCGCCGAAATCCTCGATCTGCTGCAGTACCGGGTCGGGCCGGCGTCCGGCGAAGACGTCGCCGGGCAGCAGCAGCAATGGCAGGCGGTTGACATGTGCGACCGCGGCCGCCGTCACCATATTGGTCGCGCCCGGCCCGATCGAGCTCGTCACCGCCATCATCCGGCGCCGGCGCGAGGCCTTGGCGAAGGCGATCGCAGAGTGCGCCATCGCCTGCTCGTTATGGGCGCGCAATGTCGGCAGGATGTCGCGGGCGCCATGCAGCGCCTCGCCGAGCCCGGCGACATTGCCATGGCCGAAGATCGCCCAGACGCCGGCGAAGAGCGGCAGGGTCCGTCCGCCGACGCGTGTCTTCTGCGCCGCCATCGCGGCGACGAGCGCTTGCGCCATGGTGAGCCTGATCGTGGCCATTGCCGTTCTCCTCAGCCGCGCTGCCAGGCGCCGACCAACTGGCCGAAGCGCTCGGCCATCATCGCGGTCGCCGCCTCATCGTCGAGCTTGCCGGCAAGCCAGCCGCGCGCCGCGTCGCCGAAGATCGTCCGGCCGACGGCAAAACCCTTCACCGTGCTCGCGCCCTTGGCCAGCCGGAAAGCGGCTTCCAGCTCGGCGGCCGGCGCATCGAGGCCGAGCAGCACGACGCCGCGGCAATAGGGATCGTTCTGCGCAATCGCGGCATCGACCGCGGCCCAGGCCGCGGCGCTCGGCTGGCCCTCGAGCTTCCACCAGTCCGGCTTGATGCCGATCTCGTAGAGCCGGCGCATCACACTCGCCATGGTGTCGTCGCCGACCGGCCCGTTCTTGGAGCAGATGATCTCGACCAGGAGCTCGCGGCCGACCTGCCGGCAGGCCAGAGCGGCACGCTTCAGCGTCGCCTCCTGCCCGGCCTTGAGCGCCGCATCATCGTCGGGATGGTAGAAGGCCAGCACCTTGGCGATGTGATCGACTGGCCATTCGTTCAGCGTCGCCCCGAGCGAGCCGTCGGCGTCGGTCTCGAGGCGCAGCGGCCGCGAGCCCGGCACTTCAAGCGGCCGCGCGATCCAGAAGCCGTGATCGCCGGCACGGAACAGCGCCTCGCGGCCATAGCGACCATCGAGAAGCATGCCGAAGCCGGGCGCGCCCTTGGCGACCCGCGCCGCTGCATCGACGGCGAGCCGCTTGAAGGCGGGAATGCGCTCGCGCGGCACTCCCGCCTCATCCGCCATCGCCTCGACCTGGGCGCGGTGATCGATGGCGAGCGCCATCAGCGTTTCGGCCTGTGGCCGGCGCGTCGTCGCCCAGTGGACATGGTTGATCGCTACGTCATGGCGCAGTGCCCGGTGCGGCGAGCCATGCTGCAGGAAGAACTGCAGTTCGGCGAAGGTCGGGCTCTCCGGCGAGCAGAGCAGGCGCGAGACGGCGAAGGCGCCGCAGGCATTGGCCCATTTGCAGCAGGTCTCGAACGGCTCGTCGCGGAGCCAGCCGCGCAGGAAACCGGACATGAAGGCGTCGCCCGCTCCCAGCACATTGTAGACCTCGACCGGGAAGCCGGGGCCCTTGATGCCGTCCTCGATTGATTCTGGGATGGCTCCAGGGAAAACCACGCAGCCCATCGGGCCGCGCTTGCAGACGATGGTCGCCCGGCTCAGCGCGCGGATATTGCGGATCGCGGCGAGCGTGTCCTCCGAGCCGCCGGCGGCGTGCAATTCCTCCTCGGTGCCGACGATCAGGTCGCAATCGGGCAGAATGGCCTGGAGATGCTGGGTCACGGTGTCCGAGCGGATATAGCGCTCCTCGCCCGCGGCATGGCCGGCGAGCCCCCAGAGATTGGGCCGGTAGTCGACATCGAAAACGACCTTGCGGCCGTGCTTGCGGGCAAGCGCGATCGCCTTCTTCTGCGCCTTCGCCGCATTCGGGATCGCGAAATGCGTGCCGGTGACGACCACCGCCCTCGCCGAGGCGATGAAATCCTCGTCGATCTCACTCTCGTCGAGCGCCGCATCGGCGCAGTCGGTACGGTAGAAGATCAGCGGGAAGGTCTTCTCGTCGCGCACACCGAGAATCACCAGCGCGGTCAGGCGCTTGGGATCGACGACGACGCCCCCGGTGTCGACGCCTTCGCGCTGCAATTGCTCCAGGATGAAGCGGCCCATCTGCTCGTCGCCGACGCGGGTGATCACCGCCGATTTCAGGCCGAGTCTCGCCGTGCCGATGGCGATATTGGTCGGGCAGCCGCCGACCGCCTTGGAGAAGCTCGCCATGTCCTCGAGCCGGCCGCCGATCTGCTGGCCGTAGAGGTCGACCGAGGAGCGGCCGATGCTGATCAGGTCGAGCACGGGGTCAGACATCGTCGCGGACTTTCTCGGCAGTGCCGACAGCGAGCGTCATCGCGAGCGCGAAGGTCGCAGCCATCGAGCGGAAGGCACCATAATCGGCCTCGCTGACTTCGAGGCAGAGATCGCAATGCGCCGCCAGCGGACTGAGGGCGCTATCGGTCAAGGCGATCACCGGCACGCCGGCAGCCTTTGCAGCGGCGGCCATCTCGATCGTCGCCGGGGTATAGGGCGCGCAACTCACCGCGATCATCACATCGCCGGGACGCGCCATCGCGGCCTGCTCGGCCCCCAGCGAGGCGACGTTGTCGACGAGCACGGCGCGGATGCCGACCTTGCCGAAGGCGTAGGCGAGATAGGCGACGACCGGGAACATGCGGCGCGCGCCGACGAGCACGATGGTACGCGCGGCGGCGAGCATGTCCGTCGCGGTCTCGATGTCCTCTGGGCGCAGACCGGAGCGCAGCCGCTTCAGCGAGGCCTCGCTGGCATGGATGAAACCGTCGAGGAGAACCGAAGCCATGTCGGCTCCGGCGGCCCCCCCGTTGCGGAGCGCCGCGAGGCGCTCGCGATGATCCGGCAATTGCTGGCGCAGCCTGGTGCGGAAGACCTGCTGCAATTCGCTGAAGCCGGAATAGCCGAGCGCCTGAGCGAAGCGGACCAGCGTCGAGGGCTGCACGCCGGCCCTCTGCGCGATCTGCGAAGCGGTGTTCAACGCCATATCGTCGGGATGGGCCAGGGCATGGTCGGCGACCTGGCGCAGCCGCCGCGGCAGGAGCGGGGCACGCTCGCGCAGCAGCGCGACGAAGCCCTCGAAATCCGGCCTTGGCGTTCCCTGCTGAAGCTCTGCGGACATGGGGCCCCGTTCGCGTCCGGCCGGCTCTGCGGCAGCCTTGACTTACGGGTGGGAAGATTGAAATATTTGTTCCACTAGTCAAGCAGAACAAAAAATCTGTGCCGAAAGCGGTCTCGGGGAGCAGGCGTCAATTGTCGGAAACACCGAGCTTCGGCCGCAGTCTGGCCGGCAAGATCGCGATTGTCACCGGTGCGAGCCAGGGCCTGGGAGAGGCCGTCGCCCGCGAGTTCGCCGAACGCGGCGCCGCCGGCCTGATCGTTACCGGGCGCAACCGCGAACGCGGCGAAGCGGTGGCCCGAAGCCTGCGCTCCGGCGGCTGCGATGCCCGCTTCCATAGCGTCGACCTCGCCGACCTCACCGGCGTCAGGACGATCGTTCCGGCGGCCGACAAGGCCTTCGGGCGGGTCGACATCCTGGTCAACGCCGCCGGCGACACCGACCGCGGCACGATCTTCGACACCTCGCCCGAGCTCTATGAGCGCATCATGGCGGTCAACCTGACCGCGCCGTTCTTCCTGATCCAGGACGCGGCGACGCTGATGCAGCGCGAGAAGCTCGCCGGCAGCATCGTCAACATCCAGTCGATGTCGGCCCATGGCGGCCAGCCCTTCCTCGCCGCCTACAGCGTCTCCAAGGGCGCGCTGGCGACACTGACGAAAAATGCCGCCTACGGGCTGCTCGCCGACAAGATCCGCGTCAACGGCCTCAATATCGGCTGGATGGCGACGCCGGGCGAGGATGCGATCATGCGCCTGCGCCATGGCGCCGAGGATGGCTGGCTCGACAAGGCCGCCGGCGGCCAGCCCTTCGGGCGGCTGATCGACCCGCGCGAGGTCGCCAAGGCCGTCGCCTATCTCGCTTCGGGCGAATCCGGGCTGATGACCGGCGCCAACATCGATTTCGACCAGACCATTCTCGGCGCGCACGACTAGGCCGCCGGACCACGATGACGGGAAACGGAATCACGATGCGATTTGGTCTTTTGGGCGCCGGCAGGATCGGCCGGATTCATGGGCTGAACGTCGCGGCGCGCGGCGATGCCACCCTGGTCGCGCTGGCCGATGCCGCGCAGGACGCCGCAGCCTCGCTCGCCGCAGCCTCCGGCGCCAAGGTCGCCAGCGCCGAGGCGATCCTCTCCGATTCCTCGATCGACGCCGTGCTGATCTGCACGCCGACCGACACCCATGCCGATCTGATCGAGGCTGCGGTCTCGGCCGGCAAGGCGGTGTTCTGCGAGAAGCCGGTCGATCTCGACGCTGCTCGCATCCGCCGCTGCCTCGATGTCGTCGCGAAATCCGGCAAGCCCTTGATGATCGGCTTCAACCGCCGCTTCGATCCGAATTTCGCCGCGCTGGAAAAGCGCCTGCGCATGGGCGAGGCCGGCGCGATCGAGATCGTCAGCGTGATCTCGCGCGACCCCTCACCGCCACCGGTGGACTATGTGAAGCGCTCGGGCGGCCTGTTCCGCGACATGATGATCCATGATTTCGACATGGCGCGCTTCCTGCTCGCCGAGGAGCCGGTCGAGGTCTTCGCGCTCGGCTCGGCCCTGGTCGACCCGGCCATCGGCGCCGCCGGAGACGTCGACACCGCCGCCGTGCTGATGCGCACCGCGAGCGGCAGGATCGCCCAGATCTCGAACTCGCGCCGCGCATCCTACGGCTACGACCAGCGCATCGAGGTGCATGGCTCGCAGGGCATGCTGCGCGCCGGCAACATCCACGAGACCACGGTCGAGATCGCGACCGGCGCTGGCTTCCGCGCCGACCCGGTGCAGAATTTCTTCCTCGAGCGCTATGCCGGCGCCTACCGCGCCGAGCTCGACGCCTTCATCGCCGCCGTGCGCGACCGGCGCCAGCCGTCGCCTTCCGGGCAGGACGGGCTCAAGGCCCAGATCCTGGCCGATGCCGCGACGGAATCCCGCCGCACCGGCAAGCCGGTCGGCGTCGCTCTGGAGACGATTTGACCATGCTTGCCGCCGATCTCGACCTGCGCCAGTTCGCCGTTCTCGGCCTCGTCCAGGAGGCCAGCCGCCTGGCGCTTGGCTATTTCCGCAAGAGCGACAGCCTCGGCATCACCATGAAGGGCGCGCAGGACTGGCTCACCGTCGCCGATGGCGCCGTCGAGGCCCTGCTGCGCGAGCGCCTGGCGGTGCTCTTTCCCGACGACGCCGTGATCGGCGAGGAAGGCGGCGGCGAAGCGGCCGATGCGGTCTGGATCATCGATCCGATCGACGGCACCGCCAATTTCGCCCATGGCGACCGCAACTGGTGTATCTCGATCGGCCTCCTGCTGAACGGCGTGCCCGAGATCGGCATCGTCTGCGCCCCGGCCCTCGACGAGATCTATGTCGGCAGACGCGGCCGAGGCGCGACCCTGAACGGCGAACCGCTTCGGGTTTCCGGCCAGGCCGACATCGCCCGCTCCTGCATCGAGATCGGCTGGTCGACGCGGATTTCGCACGCGGACTATCTCGCCACCGTGCAAGGGACGCTGGCGGCCGGCGCATCGATCAGGCGCGTCGGCTCGGGTACGCTCGGCATCTGCCATGTCGCCGCCGGCCGGACCGACGGCTATGCCGAGCGCCATATCAATGCCTGGGACGTCGCGGCCGCCATGGCGATCGCGGCCGAAGCCGGCGCCGACCTCAACGACTTCTTCGCCGGAGACGGCATTCGTTCCGGCAACCCGATCCTCTGCTGCACGCCGGAACTCTCGGCCGAGCTGGAGCGGATCACGGGCATCATTTGCCGGCGCAGGGGTGATTGATCTTTTCGGGCGAACGATCAGTATCGCTCCAAGAACAAAAGAACAAAAATCAACCATCGGGGAGGACGACATGCAGAAATCCAACTGGCTCCGGGCAGGGCTCCTGGCGACGCTCGCCGGCGGTGCACTGCTCGCCGGGACGCCGGCAAAGGCGCAGGGCTCGCTCGTGCTCTATTGCGCCGTCCAGGAGGAGTGGTGCCGCGCGATGAGCTCGGCCTTCGAGAAGGAGACCGGGATCAAGGTCGCCATGACCCGCAAATCATCGGGCGAGATTTACGCCCAGGTGAAGGCCGAAGCCTCGAATCCGCGCGGCGACGTCTGGTGGGGCGGCACCGGCGACCCACATCTGCAGGCGGCCGAGGAAGGGCTGACGCTGGAATACGAATCGCCGATGAACAAGGATCTTCATCCTTGGGCGACCTCGCAGTGGAACGCCGCCAAGAAGCGCTCGATCGGCATTTATGCCGGCGCGCTCGGCTTCGGCTACAACACCCAGCAGATCAAGGCCAAGGGTCTCGCTGAGCCGAAATGCTGGGCCGATCTGCTCGATGCCAAGCTGAAGGACGACGTCCAGGTCGCCGATCCCAACTCCTCGGGCACGGCCTATACGCTGCTCGCCACCGTGGTTCAGCTGATGGGCGAGGAGAAGGGCTTCGACTACCTCAAGGCCCTGCACAAGAACATCAGCCAGTACACCAAGTCCGGCGCCGCGCCGGCCAAGGCGGCAAGCCTCGGCGAAACCGCCGTCGGCATCGTCTTCATCCACGACGTGGTGGTCTTCGCGGTCCAGGGCGACCCGATCAAGCCGGTCGCACCCTGCGAGGGCACCGGCTACGAGATCGGCTCGATGTCGATCGTCAAGGGCGCGCGCAATCTCGACAACGCCAAGAAGTTCTATGACTGGGCCCTGACGCCCGCGGCGCAGGCGCTGGCGGCGCCGGCGAAATCCTATCAGGTTCCCTCCAACAAGAACGCGCCCGTCCCCGCGCAGGCGCCGAAGATGTCGGAGATGAAGCTGATCGACTACGACTTCGTCAAATACGGTTCCTCGGCCGAGCGTGTCCGGCTGCTCAGCAAATGGGACAAGGAGGTCAAGTCCCTGCCGAAGTAAGCGCCGACGATCGAGACGAGAGGACTGAAGACGATGCGTTCCGCGACCCGGCTCGCGCTGCTGGTCGGCTGGCTCGGCTATGCGCTCATCCCCTGGTATCTTGCCGAGGGGATGAGCCTGACCGGATCCGGCTGGCTCGCAGGCTACCCATTCGGCAAGGCCGGAACCGCACTGGCGCTGGCGCTTTCGGGCGCCGCACCCTGGCTGCTGCCGATCGGCCTCGTCCTGCTCGTCGCGACTCTGCTGAGCGGCAGGGAGTCGTCCCCCGCCACGGGAAAGATCCTGGCCTGGGCCGGTTTCGCCGGTCTCGTCCTCTTCTTCGCCCAGGGCTTCGCCGTCACGCTGAAAGGCCAGGGCATCCCCTGGCTCGCGGCCTTGCTGGGCGGTGCCGGCGCCGCCCAGCCCGGGATGGGCTTCGGCGCCTTCCTGACCGTGCTGTCGCTGCTGCTGCTGCTCTGCCACGGCCTGGCCTATCGCGGGGTCTGCCGCGGCGATCTGTTCACGACCTCCTCGATCGGCATCGTCGTGCTGCTGATCAGCCTGTTCATCTTCCTGCCGATGGCGACGATCCTGCAGAGCGCGCTCGTCGATTCCGACGGGGCGCTGGCGCTCGCCGATTTCGGCGAGCGCTTCCTCAGCCCCAGCATCTGGGGGCTCGGCTGCCTCACCGCCAACACCAATTGCGGCGTCGCCTGGAACACGCTGATCCTGGCGGTGCTGACCGGCATCATCACCACCCTGCTCGGCCTCGCCTGCGCGCTCCTGATCCTGCGCACCGGCATGCCCGGCAAGCGGGCCATGCGCCTGCTCACCGTGCTGCCGATCATCACGCCGCCCTTCGTCATCGGTCTCGCGCTGATCCTGCTCTTCGGCCGCTCCGGCCTGGTCTCGACGGTGCTGTTCGAGTGGTTCGGCATCCCGCGCTCGCGCTGGATCTACGGCCTGCCGGGGGTGCTGCTGGCGCAGGTTCTCGCCTTCGCACCGATCGCCTTCCTGGTCCTGATCGGCGTGGTGCAAGGCATCGCGCCCAGCCTGGAAGAGGCCTCGCAGACGCTCGGCGCCAAGCGCTGGACGACGTTCCGGACAGTGACCTGGCCATTACTACGGCCCGGCCTCGCCAACTCGTTCCTGCTCGGCTTCGTCGAGAGCATGGCCGATTTCGGCAACCCGCTGGTCCTCGGCGGCAATTTCGAGGTGCTTTCGACCAAGATCTTCTTCGCCGTCGTCGGCGCCGCGCATAACCAGGGCCAGGCGGCGGTACTCGCCATCGTGCTGCTCGGCTTCACGCTCGCCGCCTTCTGGGCGCAGCAGCGCTGGCTCGGCAGCAAGTCCTACACGACCGTCACCGGCAAGGGCGATTCCGGCCTGCCGACCCCCTTGCCGCGACGCATCACCTGGATCGCCGCGCTGGTGATCGTGCCCTGGGTAGCACTGACCGCAATCATCTACATCGTCATCCTGATGGGCGGCTTCGTGAAGACGATGGGGCGCGACTACACCCCGACGCTGCAGCACTACATCACCGGCTTCTCGGTCGATCTCAGCCGCGGCCTGCATTTCGACGGCTCGGCCTGGCCATCCTTCTTCACCACGCTGAAGCTGGCGGCGATCTCGGCGCCGCTGACGGCGCTGGTCGGCCTGCTGACGGCCTATCTGCTGACGCGCCAGCGCTTCGCCGGCCGCGGCGCGCTGGAATTCGCGACCATGCTGAGCTTCGCCATTCCCGGCACGGTTCTCGGCGTCGCCTATATCCTCGCCTTCAACGTGCCGCCGGTCGAGATCACCGGCACCGGCCTGATCCTCGTCATCGCCTTCGTCTTCCGCAACATGCCGGTCGGCGTTCGCTCCGGCATCGCCGGCCTCTCGCAGATCGACAAGAGCCTGGACGAGGCTTCGGCCACGCTCTCGGCCCGCAGCTTCACCACGCTCTGGCGGGTCGTGCTGCCCCTGCTGCGCCCCGCCCTCGTCGCGGCCTTGGTCTACAGCTTCGTGCGCAGCATGACGACGGTCAGCGCCGTGATCTTCCTGGTCTCGGCCGAGTACAATCTCGCCACCGCCTATATCGTCGGGCGGGTCGAGGCCGGCGAGTTCGGGCTGGCGATCGCCTATTCCTCGGTGCTGATCGTGGTCATGGCCATCGGCATCAGCCTGATCCAGCTCGGCGTCGGCGAGCGCAAGCTCGGCCGCCGCAGCGCGCCAGCCCTCGCGACCTCGGCCGCCGAGCCAGTCAAGTAAGGATACCGTACTGCGATGACCAGGCAGGGCCCCGCCTCCGTCGAATTCCGCAATGTCAGCATGCGCTATGGCGCGGTCACGGCCGTCGACAATGTCAGCTTCGACATCGAGGCGGGCAAGCTGGTGACGCTGCTCGGCCCTTCCGGCTGCGGCAAGACCACGACTCTGCGGATGATCGCCGGGCTCGAGATCGCCAGCGCAGGCCAGATCCTGATCGGCGGCAAGGACGTCACCAAGCTCTCGGCGGCCGACCGCGACGTCAGCATGGTGTTCCAGTCCTATGCGCTCTTTCCGCATATGAACGTGCTGGAGAACGCCGCCTATGGACCGATCGTGAAGGGCCTGCCGAAGGAAACGGCGCGCGAGATGGCGCTGGAGAAGCTCGCCTTGGTCGGCCTCAAGGGCTTCGAGAAGCGCCTTCCGTCGGAATTGTCGGGCGGGCAGCAGCAGCGCGTCGCGGTCGCCCGCGCGCTGGTGCTGGAGCCCCAGGTGCTGCTCTTCGACGAGCCGCTCTCCAATCTCGACGCCAAGCTGCGCCGGCGCGTGCGCGAGGAAATCCGCGAGCTGCAGCAGAACCTCAACCTGACCGTCGCCTATGTCACCCACGACCAGGAGGAGGCGCTCGCCGTCTCCGACCGGATCATCGTGATGTCGAACGCCAGGATCGCCCAGGAAGGTGCACCGCGGGAGCTCTACGAACAGCCGGTCAACGCCTTCGTCGCCGACTTCATCGGCGACGCCAATCTGCTCGACGTCACGATCCGCTCGGTCGCCGGGGACACCGCGGAGACGGCGCTCGGCCCTGCGATCCTGTCGCTGCCGGCGCGCGGCCTGCCTCCCGGCCCCGCCCGGATCGCGATTCGTCCCGAGAGCCTTCTCATCGACGGCCCGGCGGCCGGCGCTTCGCTGCCCGGCACGGTGCGCAAGTGCACCTATCTCGGCAACCATCAGGACATCATGGTCGCCACCGAGCTCGGCGAGCTTTTCGTCGTTCGCCACGGTACCCATGGCATGCTGGCGCCGGGCACGCCAGTGACGCTCGGTTTCGCCGGATCAGGCGTCACCCTGATCCCGCCCGCCTGACCTGAGCACGAAGAATCACGATTCTCAGATCGCTGATTTCTGCCGCAATATCAGCATGTTTGGCGTGCATAGGCGGTAAGCTGGCTAATGAAAATCTCAAGAATCCGGGCTATGCTGCGGCCCTGAGTCGATAGAATCTCGGAAAGACCCTCTGCACGATGAACCCAAGCGACAACGCCACCACCATTCTCATCCACCTTGCCGGCGGCGTCGCGCTGCTGATCTGGGCGGTGCGGCTGGTGCGAACGGGGGCGATGCGCGCCTTCGGCGTCTCGCTGCGGCAGGCGCTGCAGAGCTTCACCCGCAATCGCTTCGCCGCCTTCGGCAGCGGCATCGCCGTCACCATGGTCTTGCAGAGTTCGACGGCGACGACGCTCCTCGTTTCCTCTTTCGCCGGCCGCGACCTCATCGTCCCGGCCATGGCACTGGCGGTATTGCTCGGCGCCAATCTCGGCACGGCGCTCGCCGCCTTCGTCATCTCGATGGATCTCGGCTGGGTCTGGGGCGTGTGCGTCGCGCTCGGCGTCGCGCTCTATCTCGGCCATGAAGCGATGGATCGGGCCCGCAATATCGGGCGCGTCCTCGTCGGAATCGGACTGATCCTGCTGTCGCTGATCGAGCTCAACGCCGCCGCCGCCCCGCTGGCCCAGTCGCCGACCTTCCGCACCGTGCTCGGCGCGCTCGCCGGCGAGCCGCTGCTGGCGATCCTGGTCGCCGTCGCCGCGACCTGGCTGACCCATTCGAGCATCGCGATCATCCTGCTGATCGCGACATTCGCGGCCTCCGGCCTGTTTCCGCCGGCGACGGCGGTCGCGCTCGTGCTCGGCGCCAATCTCGGCAATGCGCTCATCCCGGTGCTCAACCAGCTCGGCGCGCCGGCCGCACAGCGCCGTGCCGCCATCGGCAACCTCCTGACGCGGCTGATCCTCGTCGCCGTCCTGCTGCCCTTCGCCAAGCCGCTCTCGGCCTGGCTGCAGGCCCTGCCCGGGCAGGACCCGCGCCTCGCCATCGAGTTCCATGTCGCGCTCAACCTGGTCGGCGCGCTGATCTTCCTGCCCTTCGTCGGACCGATTTCGGCTCTCGTCGCGCGGTTCATGCCGGGCCAGAAGGCGACCGACGCGGTCGTCAAGCCGCGTCATCTCGACCCGAGCGTGCTCGACAGTCCGACCGAGGCGCTGGCCGGCGCGATGCGCGAGGCGCTCAGCCTCGGCGACCGCGTCGAGGCCATGCTGCACGACACCATGGAGATGATCGGCAAGGACGAGCTCAAGCTCTCGCGCGCCATCGCCCAGGCGGATGACGGCGTCGACGCCATCCATGAATCGATCAAGCTCTATCTGGTGAAGGTCTCGCGCAACGAGCTGAGCGAGGCCGAGAGCCGTCGGCTGGTCGAGATCATCACGCTGATCACCAATCTCGAGCATATCGGCGACATCATCGACAAGAATCTGCGCGAGCTCGGCGAGAAGAAGATCCGCAAGCGCTACGCCTTCTCGCCGGAAGGCCTCGCGGAGATCCGCGACTTCCACCAGCGCGTCGCCTCCGGGCTGCGCCTTGCGCTCAACGTCTTCGCGACCCGCGACGTCGCGCTGGCGCGCCAGCTCTTCGCCGAGAAGGCGCCGATGCGCGACGCCGAGCGCCACGCCGCCGAGAGCCATTTCGAGCGCCTGCGCAGCGGCCGGCCGGAATCGATCGAGACCAGCGCGATCCATCTCGACATCATCCGCGACCTCAAGCGCATCCATGGCCACGCGGTGGCGATCGGCTATCCGATCCTGGAAAGCGCCAATGCGCTGCGCGAGAGCCGGCTCAAGGCCGATGAAGAGTCGAAGTCGGAGGTCAAGCTCGCGGCAGCGCCACAACCGGGCCGCTAAAATCGGCCTGCGGACGCGATTTCGGCTTTGGCGCCATGGTCGCCATGCGCCGGATGCAGCGCCCGCCAATTGACGTAACGATCGCCCGTCGCCAAGCCTGCGCCATGACCTCGATCCCGCTGAATGTTCGCGCCGCCCGCCCACTGATGCCGATGCTGGCGGCGCTCAGCATGGCGCATCTGCTCAACGACTTGATCCAGTCGATGATCCCGGCGCTCTACCCTCTGATCAAGGAGGCGTATCAGCTCGACTTCGCGCGGATCGGCCTGATCACGCTGGCCTTCCAGGTGACTTCGTCGCTGCTCCAGCCGGTGCTCGGCTACATCACCGACCGCAGGCCTTGGCCCTATGCGATGGTGGCGGGAATGGGCTCGACCCTGCTCGGCCTGCTCGGGCTCTCCTTCGCGGTCAGCTACGAGATGGTGCTGGTCTCGGCGGGGCTGGTCGGGCTCGGCTCGGCGGTGTTCCACCCGGAAGCCACGCGGATGGCCCGCCATGCCGCCGCCGGCCGCCAGGGCTTCGCCCAGGGCGTCTTCCAGATCGGCGGCCATACCGGCTACGCGATCGGCCCGTTGCTGGCCGCCGTCATCGTCGTGCCCCGGGGGCAGCAGAGCCTCGCCTGGTTCTCGGTGGTCGCACTGGCCGCGATGGTACTGATGGTCTGGACCGGCGCGCGCTATGCCGCGATGCGGCGCGACCAGGCGGCGGCGAGCAAGGACAGGCCGCCCGAGCCGGCTGCCGCACGGCTCCCGCGCGCCCATATCGCGCTGGCGATGACCATGCTGATCATCATCCTGTTCTCGAAGAACGCCTACACGGCGGGCTTCACCTCCTACTACACCTTCTACCTGATCGAGCGCTTCGGGATCAGCCTGCAGCTCTCGCAGATCATGCTGTTCCTCTATCTCGTGGTCGGTGCGGTGGGGGTGATCATCGGCGGCATGATCGGCGACCGGATCGGCCGCGACCGGGTGATCTGGATCTCGATCCTGGGCTCGCTGCCCTTCGCCCTGATGCTGCCCTATGCCGATCTGTTCTGGACCGGCGTGCTCAGCATCCTGATCAGCCTGATCATGGCCAGCGCCTTCTCGGCGATCCTGATCTACGCGATCGATCTCGTGCCGCACCGGGTCGGACTGGTCGGCGGCCTGTTCTACGGGCTCGCCTTCGGCCTCGGCGGCATCGCCGCAGCCGGCATCGGCGCGCTGGCCGACCAGATCGGCATCATCGCGGTCTTCAAGCTCTGCTCTTGGCTCCCGGCCGTCGGCCTGCTGGCCTTCCTGCTGCCGCGCATGCCGAACGCGTCCTGAGTTCAGCGCCGCGCGCGAGCGCGCGCAACGCCAGGACTTACCTGCGCTCCAAGACTTACCTGCGTTCCAGGACTTTCGCTCCCGGACTTGCCTTCGCCTCGCCTGACGGCCAGCCGCTACTGCGTCTGACGCCGGGGCGTAGAGTCTTTCGGCGCCGCGTGCCGGCCGCCCGAAGCCTCCATCTGCCGATCCGAGACTTCGGCCTCGTCGTTGCGATGGCGAAAGTTCCAGATCTCCTTGGCTCTCTCCCAGTGCTCGCGATCGCGGCCCTCGGGTTGCCCTTCTTCCATCCAGAGCCGGTAGGCGATCTTGCGGATCTCCCGCTGCGCATTGCCGACATCGGCCATGTCGTCCTCCTTGGCTTGCTGCTGCAGGTCTGCATCAACGCCCGACCGGCCGCATGGTTCCCGGCCAGAAGCACCGCCCGTGCCAGAACGGTCAGCCGCCGGCCACCGCGTTCCTGTTTGCCAATGCGCAAACAAGGCCGGAGGGCGACCCGCTATCGCTGGGCCGCTCCCTTTCGCGACAGGACGGGAGTGCGGCACCGGCCTTCGTCGGTCTGCCGCCGCAACGGCTATTCAGCGGAAGGGGAAATGCATGGCCGAACGTCTGACAAAGGCGGGGGCGCGAAACGTCTTCTATGGCGGCTCGATCTTCTTCTTCGCCATCTTCGTCGGCCTCACGGCCCATAGCCACTGGTTCATCCGGACCCAGTCGACCGATGAAGCGACGCTGACCCCGGCGGTCGCCCGCGGCAAGCATGTCTGGGAGCGCAACTCCTGCATCAACTGCCACACGCTGCTCGGCGAGGGCGCCTATTTCGCGCCGGAGCTCGGCAATGTCTGGAAGCGCTATGGCGGCGACAAGGACCATGCCGGCGCCCGCGAGAGCCTGAAGGCCTGGATGGCTGCGCAGCCGAGCGGGATCGAGGGCCGGCGGCAGATGCCGCAGTTCAACCTCACCGATCAAGAGCTGAACGATCTCGCCGATTTCCTGGAATGGACGAGCCGGATCAAGACCCAGAACTGGCCGCCCAACGATGCCGGTTGAGACAGCGCGACAGGAGAGAGCCATGAGTGGCTACAATACAACGAGATACAAGACCCAAAGCGTCGCGATGCTCTACTTCTACGGCGCGCTGGCGCTGTTCGTCGCGCAGGTGGCGTTCGGAACCCTGGCCGGGCTGATCTACGTCCTGCCCAATACGCTGTCCGAGCTCCTGCCCTTCAGCATCGTACGCATGATCCACACCAACGCGCTGGTGGTCTGGCTGCTGCTCGGCTTCATGGGCGCGACCTATTACCTGCTGCCCGAGGAAGCGCAGACCGAACTCTACAGCACGAAGCTCGCCGTCATCCAGTTCTGGCTGTTCTTCATCGCGGCGGCGGTGGCGGTGGTCGGCTATCTCTTCCGCATCCATGAGGGCCGCGAATTCCTCGAGCAGCCCTTCGCGATCAAGGTCGGCATCGTCGTGGTGGTGCTGATCTTCCTGTTCAACATCACCATGACCTCGCTGAAGGGCCGCAAGACCACCGTCACCAACATCCTGCTTTTCGGCCTGTGGGGCCTGGCGATCTTCTTCCTGTTCGCCTTCTACAACCCGATCAATCTCGCGCTCGACAAGATGTATTGGTGGTACGTCATCCACCTCTGGGTGGAAGGCGTCTGGGAGCTGATCATGGCCTCGGTCCTGGCCTTCCTGATGATCAAGCTCAACGGCGTCGACCGCGAGGTGGTCGAGAAGTGGCTCTATGTCATCGTCGGCCTCGCTTTGTTCTCCGGCATCCTCGGCACAGGCCACCACTATTACTGGATCGGCGCGCCCGGATACTGGCAGTGGATCGGCTCGCTGTTCTCGACGCTCGAGGTTGCGCCCTTCTTCACCATGGTGCTGTTCACCGTCCACATGACCTGGAAGGCCGGCCGTAACCATCCCAACCGCGCAGCGCTGCTCTGGTCGATCGGCTGCTCGGTGATGGCCTTCATCGGCGCCGGCATCTGGGGCTTCCTGAACACGCTGTCCTTCACCAACTACTACACCCACGGCACCCAGCTCACCGCCGCCCATGGCCACCTCGCCTTCTTCGGCGCCTATGTGATGCTGAATCTCGCGGTGATGGCCTACGCCATTCCCGAGCTGAAGAACCGGGCGCCTTACAACCAGTGGCTCTCGATCGTGAGCTTCTGGCTGATGGTGCCGGCGATGATGGTGATGACCTTCGCCCTGACCTTCGCCGGCGTGGTGCAGACCCATCTCCAGCGCGTGCTCGGTCAGTCCTACATGGAGGTCCAGGACCAGCTCGGCCTGTTCTACTGGGTCCGGCTCGGCTCCGGGATCGTCGTGGTGATCGCCGCGCTGATGTTCGCCTGGGCGGTGCTCGTGCCCGGCCGCGAGCGCGAGCCGGAAGCCTTCGGCCTCGCCCAGCCGGCGGAATGACGCCCCGGCCCGCCGGCTCCGGCCGGCGGGCCCTCGCCCACAGCTTTCCCAGGGACTTGCCCGATGAACATGATCTCGCCCCCGCCGCTCGCGGCACCGCCCACCGACGGCTACGACATCCCCGCCTACAGCGCCTCCGGCAATGAACGTGCCCTGTTCGAGAAGGCCTGGGAGAAGCGGCTGCCGCTGCTGCTCAAGGGGCCGACCGGCTCGGGCAAGACCCGCTTCGTCAGCCATATGGCGGCGAGCCTCGGCCTGCCGCTCTTCACCGTGGCCTGCCATGACGATCTCTCGGCCGCCGACCTGACCGGACGGCATCTGCTCAAGGGCGGCGAGACCGTCTGGGTCGACGGGCCGCTGACCCGCGCCGTGCGCGAAGGCGGTCTGTGCTATCTCGACGAGATCGTCGAAGCCCGCAAGGACGTCGCCGTCGTGCTGCATCCCCTGACCGACGACCGGCGCATCCTGCCGCTGGAGCGCACCGGCGAGCTGCTCACGGCCCCGCCCGCCTTCATGCTCGCGGTCTCCTACAACCCCGGCTACCAGAATCTCCTGAAGAACCTGAAGCCCTCGACCCGGCAGCGCTTCGTCTCGATCAGCTTCGACTTCCTGCCGCGCGACAAGGAGATCGCCGTGGTCGCGCAGGAGAGCGGGCTCGACGACAGCGCGGTGGCGCCGCTCGTCGACCTCGCCCGGCGGCTGCGCAGCCTGAAGGGCCAGGATATCGAGGAAGGCGTCTCGACCCGCCTGATCGTCTATGCCGCGAGCCTGATCGCAGCCGGCCTGCCGCGGCGGGAAGCGGTGATGGCGGCGATCATCGAGCCGCTGACCGATGAGCCCGAAGTGCGCGCCGGCCTCGTCGAGGTCGCTCGTGCGGTTCTCGGCTAGGAGAGCGCCATGCTGGACTTCCTCGAGCTCGAGGAAACCGTCGGGCGCTTCTGGCACAAGCTGGTCGGCGACACCGGCAGCCTGGCGCATCACCCGCAGGCGGCGGTGAGCCTGGCCGCGATGGCGCCGGCGCTCGCCGTCTGCTTCCGTGGTTTCGGCGGCGAATCCGGGGTCAGGATCGTCCCCGCCCGCGAGCGCGTCGCGACCCACCGGCTCAATCTGCGCCAGCGCGTCGGCCTCGGCGAGGAACGCCTGGCCCAGGCGCTGCGCGCCTCCGACAGCCTGCAGCTGCCGGCCGAGATCGCCATCTTCCCCGAGGCTGCCCTGAACCGCGATCTCTATGTCTGGCTGACCGCCTGCATGGCGCGGATGACACCGCGCGCCGTCACGGAGACCGATCCGCTGCGGCGCGACCTCGCCCTGATTGCCGCAGCGAGCCGACTGGTCGGCGATGTGCTGACGACCTTCCCGGGGCTCGCTCCGATTTATCGACGGCTCGCCACGGCGACGCTGGAAACCCGCCGACGCGCCGGCCTGCCGGCGACCGAAGCCCGGGTCGAAGCGCTGATCGGCGCTCTGCTGCGGGGCGAGGACATTGCCATCGAGGCCGGGGACTGGCCGGCGAAGGCACCGCCTGGCTACCTGCCGGCACTCGACGTCGCGCTCTGGCCGCTCGCCAGCGCCAGCAAGCTGGCGCGTTCGCGCCGCAATGACGAGGACAGGCCGCTTCCGGGCACTCCGCCCGCTGCGGCCGAGGAGATGAAGACCTATGCCGCCAGCCGCGACGAGACGGCGGAAGCCTGGAGCGAGCGCAGCCCCTTCATCCTGAACCGCTTTGAGAAGATCCTGGCGATGTCGGAGATGGTTGCTGTCGACCGCCCCTCCGACGACAGCGACGAACACGATCCCGAAGCGGCCGACGAGCTCGACGACATGGTGCTGAGCGAGCGCAAGGGCCGTCCGGCCTCGCGCTTCCGCTTCGACCTCGACCTGCCGCCCGAAGCCATGGACGAGACGGTGCTGGCCGGGCCTCTGACCTATCCGGAATGGGATTTTCGCAGCGCCAGCTATCGCGAGGACTATTGCCGCGTCCTGTCGGCCATCGCCGGGCAGGAACTCGCTGCCCCCACCCCCGATCCGGCGACGCAGGCGCTGGTCCGGCAGGTGCGCCGCCAGTTCGAGGCCTTGCGCCCCCTGCGCGAGCCGCAGCGCGGCCAGATCGACGGGCCGGATCTCGATCTCGACGCGGTGGTGCGTCGCCAGGCCGACCTCGCCGCCGGCGGGCCGGGCAGCGACCGCATCCATATCGCGAGCCGCCCGCAGGCGCATGATCTCGCGGTGACGACCTTGATGGACGTCTCGCTCTCGACCGATTCCTGGTTCGACGATCTGCGCGTGCTCGATGTCGAGAAGCAGGCGCTCACCGTCTTCGCCCATGGCCTCGCCGCCTGCGGCGACCGGCACGAGATCCTGACCTTCACCTCGCGCCGGCGCGACTGGGTCAGGATCGAGACACTGAAGCGCTTCGACGAGGCGATGGGACCCGCGGTCGAAGCGCGCATCGCCGCATTGAAGCCGGGCTACTACACCCGCATCGGCGCGGCGATCCGCCATGCCGCGGCCGGGCTCAAGGCCCGCCCCGACCGCCGCAAGCTGCTGCTGGTGCTGACCGACGGCAAGCCCAACGACATCGACCATTACGAGGGCCGCTTCGCCATGGAGGACACCCGCATGGCGGTGATCGAGGCACGCCGCGCCGGCATCTGCGTCTTTGCCGTGACGGTCGACCGCGAGTCGCGCGCCTACATCCCCTATCTGTTCGGCCGCAACGGCCATGCCGTGGTCTCGAAGCTGGAGCGTCTGCCGACCGCCCTGCCCGCGATCTACCGCGCGCTGGCAGCCTGAGGAGCCCTGTCATGACCGATGCCCAGATGGGTCTCGCCGTCGCCACGCCCGCCATCATCGTGATGGCGCTGCTGCTCTATCGCATGGGCGTGCTCCAGAAGGGCGGCGTCACTGCTGCGGTACTGATGTCGCTCGCCATCGCGACCATGCTGTTTCTCGAACAATGAGGCGGTTGCCTGCGCGCTCTTTGAGATTCGACAAATTGCCGCAGGCGCAGCGCCGCTAGGCTCGTCAGGCTCCCCGCATTTTCGGGGTCTACCGGAGCCGACACCATGACGACAATGCCGCTCGAACCCCTCGACGTCCGCATGATCCCGCCGGTCGTTCGCCATGCGACGATCTTCGGGATCCTCGAACGCCTGCCGCCCGGCGAGAGCTTCAGTATCGTCAACGATCACGATCCGGCGCCGCTGCGCCGGCAGATCGAGGCGCGCTATCCCGGCACCTATAGCTGGTCCTACATCGTGCAGGGGCCTGAGATCTGGCAGGTCGAGATCGGTCATGCCGGGGCCAATGAGGCCGATTGCGGCGGCCATGACGAAGGCCAGGCCTGCACCTGCGGCCACTGATGCCCGCCCGGTCGCCGCGCCGGACCAGACGCTGACTGGCGATCCATTTCCGTCCCGCAGCATCGGATCCCTCCGGAAAGCCGAAACCACTTTCCGGTCCGATGCTCCTGCCTCGCTCGGGAGACCCGGCCATGCCGATGGCGTCGCTGTCCCGCTGGACGATGAGCTATTTCGCGGCCGCGCTCGGCTTCCTGCTGGCGGCCGAGCTTCTCGTCATCGCCGGCATCGGCTATCCCGGCGCCGGGCTCCTCGAACCCGCGACTCTCGTGGTCGTCCATGTCGTGGCGATCGGCTGGCTCAGCCTCGCCATGGCCGGCGCGCTGCTTCAGTTCGTTCCTGTGCTGGTCGCGCGCCCCCTCGCCTTTCCGGGGCTCGCCCTCCCGGCCCTGCTCTCGCTTCTATCCGGGCTTCTTTTGCTCTGTACCGGTTTCGCCAGCCTCGCCGGCTGGACCGACTGGCCGGTGGCGCTGATGCCGCTGGCCGCCCTGGCGCTGCTCGGCGGTTTCCTGCTGCTCGGGCTGATGCTCGTCGCGACATTGCTGAGCGCGAGGCCGGTGACGCTGTTCGCGCGCTTCGTCCTGGTCGGGCTCGGCTGCCTGCTCGTCACCGTTATCAGCGGTGCGACCTTCGCCGCCATCCTCTCCGGCCGCGGCGACTGGCTTGGAGAGATCGCCCTCCTGCCCGCCGGCCTGCCCTTCCATGCCCTGCTCGGCTTCGGCGGCTGGCTCGGACTAATCGCCTTCGGCGTCAGCTACCGGCTCCTCGTCATGTTCCTGATGGCGCCGGAGCCGCCGGCCGGGCAGGTTCGCCTCGTTTTGATCTTCGGCAGCCTCGGTCTCGGCCTCGCGCTCGCCGGGCTGCTCGCCCCGCTTGCGGATGTAGGGCTCGGGGCCGGCTTCGCCGTGGCGCCGCTCGGAGCGCTGGCGCTCGCAAGTGCCTTCTATGGCCGCGATATTCTCGTCCTCTATCACGCGCGCCGGCGCAAAGCGCTCGAGATCAACATGCTGGCGAGCATTCCGGCCTTCGCGGCGCTCGGCATCGGGCTGCCGCTTCTGCCCGTCGTGACCGCAGCCGGCGCACCGGAGAGCTGGCTCGCAGCATCGGTCTTCCTCCTGGTTTTCGGCTGGCTCGGCGGACTGACCCTGGCGCAGCTCATGAAGATCGTCTCCTTCATGACCTGGCTCGAAACCTATGCCTCGCGACTCGGGCGCGGACCGGCGCCGCGGGTCGGCGATCTCGTCGCCATGCCCCGCTCCGGGCTCTGGTTCATGCTCTACTATGCCGGCGTCGCGCTCGGGACCGTCGCACTCGCCGCCGGGCTCGCCACCGCCTTCAGATATGCCATGCTGCCGGCCCTGATCGGAACCGCCGGCATCGCCTGCGAGCTGATGAGGGTGCGGCGCTTGTCCGAAATCAAGGCCGAGCAACGGCCGCCCTTCCATGAATTCCCGCGGCTGCTGCTGGCACGCGCCGAGGAAAGGAGACAACCTCATGTCGACGACCGAACCGCTGCAAATCCGCGAGCTTGACGTCAGGCCGGCGCTGCGTGCCGGCGAGGAGCCGTTCCAGGCGATCATGGACGCCGTCAGCACGCTGGCGCCCGGCCAGTCGCTGCGCCTGATCGCACCGTTCCGGCCAGTGCCGTTGTTTTCGGTGATGGCCAATCGCGGCTTCGCCGCGAGCGACCGCGCCATCGGCAATGGAGACTGGGAGGTCACCTTCTCGCCGGTTGCGGCGGAGCAGGACGACAGGGCGGGCCTCGCCGTCGGCAGCAGCCCCTCGGCCGTATCCTGGGGAACGCCGATCGAGGAGCTCGATCTGCGCGATCTCGATCCGCCGGAGCCGATGGTCCGAATCCTGGAAGCGCTGGAAGATCTGCAGGCCGGCGACGTGCTGTTCGCCCTGCTGGTGCGCGAGCCGGTGTTCCTGTTCCCGGAGCTGGCGAAGCGCCAGCATGAATGGGCCGGCAATTTCGACGAATCGGGCGCGACCTATCGCCTGCTGGTCCGCCATGGCGGCGGAAGCGCGCACTGATGAGCGCCCCGCTGGAACGTTTGGTCGAGATCGCCCTGCGCGACGTGCTCGACCCCGAGATGGGCCGCAGCGTCGTCGATCTCGGCCTGATCTATGACATCGCCGCGACGCCCGAAGGCGCGGTCGCCATCACCATGACGACGACCACGCGCGGCTGTCCCCTCGCCGGCTTCCTCAAGGAGGCTGTCGCAGTGGCAGCCGGCGCCATAAGCGGGGTCACCTCGGTCGAGGTCGCGCTGACCTACGAGCCCGCCTGGGAACCGGCGATGATCGCCGCCGAATGACCCCGACGATCATGCGCTGAACGCATGATCGTCAAAAATGTTGCGCTGCGACAAAGAGCGATTCAGCCCTGGTCCTAAAGTCTTCTCAACCGGTCGATGTCCGGCCGTTGGCAAGGAGACAAGCCATGGGCGAAGAGTTCAAACTGACCCGCCGCAGCATTCTGGCGGGAGCGGCGGCCACCGGGGCGATCGTCCAGGCTGCGACTTCCGCTCCGGCGCAGGCCCAGGGCGTGATGACTAAGGCGAGCGCTACCGACGTGGCCAAACTGCCGCGCGTCAAGCCGAAGCTGGTCGATCCCCCGTTCGTCCACGCGCATGAGCAGATCGCCACCGGCGGTCCGAAGCTCGTCGAGTTCGAGATGACGATCCATGAGAAGAAGATCATCCTCGACGACGCCGGCACCGAGACCTTCGCCTTCACCTTCAACGGTACCGTCCCCGGCCCGCTGATGGTCGTGCATGAAGGCGACTATGTCGAGCTGACGCTGATCAACGCCGAAACCAACGAGCTGATGCACAATATCGACTTCCATTCGTCGACAGGTGCGCTCGGCGGCGGCGGACTGACCGAGGTCAACCCGGGCGAGAAGGTCGTGCTGCGCTGGAAGGCCACCCGGCCGGGCGTCTTCGTCTACCACTGCGCCCCTCCGGGCATGGTCCCCTGGCACGTCACCGCCGGCATGAACGGCGCCATCATGGTGCTGCCGCGCGACGGGTTGAAGGACCATCAGGGCAAGGCGCTGAAATACGACAAGGTCTACTATGTCGGCGAGCAGGACTTCTATGTGCCTCGCGACGAGAAGGGCAACTTCAAGCGCTATGCCAGCGTCGGCGAGTCGCATGACGACGTCGTCAAGGCGATGCGCACCCTGACCCCGACCCATGTCGTCTTCAACGGCAAGGTCGGCGCCCTGACCGGCAAGGCGGCCCTGACCGCCAAGGTTGGCGAGACCGTGCTGATCGTCCATTCGCAGGCCAATCGCGACACCCGCCCGCATCTGATCGGCGGCCATGGCGACTATGTCTGGGCGACCGGCAAGTTCCGCAACCCGCCGGAGCGCGACCTCGAGACCTGGTTCATCCCCGGCGGCTGCGCGGGAGCAGCGCTCTACACCTTCCTGCAGCCGGGCATCTACGCCTATGTCAACCACAACCTGATCGAGGCCTTCGAGCTCGGCGCCGCCGGACATTTCAAGGTCGAGGGCGAGTGGAATGACGATCTGATGAAGCAGATCATCGCGCCCGCCGGCATCTGACCGGCCATGCCTCCCCGCCTCGTGCGGGGAGGCGCTCTTTCTTTCGGCGACAGGAGGCGATGATGGCCACGACGCTGCGCATGGGACTTCCGGTGCTGACGACCTCGCTCGGGCTCCTGTTCATGGCGGGAGCGGCCACGCTGCTGCTGACAGCGCAGCCACGGCCCTCCGTCCCGCTGGTGCCGCTGCCCCAGACGGCGATCGTGCCGCCGATGACGATGATGCACAGGCTCGACGGCGAATATCTGCGCGTCGGGCGGCCGGTCGATGCGCCGCGCGTCGCTGTCACGCTCGACAAGCCGCTGGTGATCATGCGCTACCAGGTCACCGTCGCCGACTATACGCGCTGCGTCGCGGCCGGAGCCTGCAAGCGACTGGACGGCAAGGCGGCGCGCGGCGACCTGCCGGCGACCGGCGTCAGCCATGGCGACGCCAGCGACTATGCCGCCTGGCTGTCGGCTTCGACGGGGCTGAGATGGCGGCTGCCGACAGATCGGGAATGGGCTCACGCGGCCGGCACGCGCTTCATCGACGATGCGCGCGGCTTCGACGGCGACAATGCCAACCCGGCCTTGCGCTGGCTCGCCGACTATGACCGCGAGAGTGCTCGCAAGCAGGCGAGCGATCCTGCGCCGCGGCCGGTCGGCAGCTTCGGTGCCAATGAGCACGGCGTCCACGACATGGCCGGCAATGTCTGGGAATGGACCCAGAGCTGCCTGCGCCGCGTCTCGCTCGACGCCGCCGGCAAGACGACCGGCGAGACCACGAATTGCGGAGCCTATGTGGTCGAGGGCCAGCACCGCGCCGTGATGACCTCGTTCATCCGCAATCCCAAGAGCGGCGGCTGCTCGGTCGGCACCCCGCCGGACAATCTCGGCTTCCGCCTGGTCAAGGAGCAGCGCTGGCAGGACCGGGTTCCGGCCGGGCTGCGCAGGCTGCTGCCGGCATGAACGCACACACTCCGCCGGCCAGCCTCACCGTGGGCCAGCCGACCAGCGAAGGCGGCATGGAGCTCCTGCTCTGGATCCTGATCTGGAGCGAGTTCGCCGTCTTCGGCGCGTTTCTCGTCGCCTTCCTGATCCTCGGGCTGATCGATCCGCCGGCGCTGGCAAAGCTGCATGGCGCCCTCGACCTGCCGCTCGCCGGCGCCGCCACGGCGACGCTGCTCACCAGCGGCTTCTTCGCCGCCCGCGCCGCCTTCGGCCGTCAGCCGCGCTGGAACCTGGTCGCCGCCGCGCTCGGCGGGCTCGGCTTCGTCGCGCTCAAGCTTGTCGCCTACAGCCACGAGATCCCCGCCATCACCGCCGTGGAGAGCCGCCTCGTCGAGCTCTATTTCCTGATCACCGGCTTCCATCTCGCCCATGTGCTCTTCGTCGCGCTGATCATGCTCGCCATAGCCTGGCGGCCGACGCCGCGCCGGACCGGGACCATTGCCGCCATCTGGCACGCGATCGACCTGGTCTGGCTCCTGATCCTGCCCGTCATCTATCTGGGGTGAGATGTCCTCCCTTCGCGATCTGCCGCTCCCCGTCGTGCTCGGCGCCCTGCTTCTGGCGACCGGGCTCGGCCTGCTCGCCAGCCTGCACCTTGCGCCGCTGCCGCGCGGGCTCGCCATCGCCGCATTGAGCCTGGTCAAGGCGGCGCTCCTCGTGATCGGCTTCATGCGGCTGCAGCAGGAAAGCCGGGCGCTCGCCGGAGCACTCATCGGCTATGCGGCCCTGCTCTGCGCCCTGGCGGGTCTGCGGATCGCCCTTTCCGCGTAGCGCGCGGGCTTGAATGCTGGCAATGGTTGCGCTCAAATCCGGCGCCGCCGGCCGGGTCCGGCGGCTTTGTCGCGGGCGAGATGTCCGGCCCGCCAAAAGGAAAGACGATACCGTGGGAATGGACCGCAGCGTCCTGCGCAGCATTCCGCTGTTCGCGACGATGGGCGACGAACAGCTCGACCGCATGACGGCGCAGGCGAATGCACGCCGGGTCCCTCAGGGCGAATCCGTCTTCGAGCAGGGCGACCCGGCCAAGGCCTTCTACCTCCTGCTGCACGGCCGGCTGAAGGTCACGCAAGTCACCCGCGACGGCCAGCAGATCATCGTGCGCGTCGTGCATCCCGGCGACCTGTTCGGCTTCACCCGGGCCCTCGGCCGCCCCGACTATCCCGGCACGGCGACGGCGGCGGTCGACAGTCTGGTCGCGAGCTGGCCGACCGAGTCCTGGGACGGTTTCGTCGAGAACAATCCACAGCTCGCGATGAGCGCGATCCGCACCATCGGCCAGCGCCTCGACGAGGCCCATACCCGCATCCGCGAAATGTCGACCGAGGAGGTCGAGCGCCGCGTCGCCCATGCGGTGCTGCGACTGGTCGAGCAGGCCGGCATGCGTGTCGAGACCGGGATGCGCGTCGACTTCCCGATCTCGCGCCGCGACATCGCCGAAATGACCGGCACGACGCTGCATACCGTCTCGCGCATTCTCAGCGCCTGGGAGACGCAAGGGCTGGTCGAGGGTGGGCGCCAGCGGCTGGTGGTCTGCGATGCCGCCGCCCTCACCCGGCTGGCCGAGAACGCCGAATAGCGCACCGCCGGAGCGGTACGCCATTCGCGGCCGTCTTGAGAATCAGGCCTGCTGCGCGACGGATGGCGCCTTCGCGCCGAGGCGGGAGCCGGTCAGCACCTGCCAATAGGCCAGCGCGAACACCAGGAAGGCCAGCGACCAGGACAACGCCGCGACATGCAGCAGCGCAGCCGGTCCATGACCGAGCGCCGAGCAGATCCGCGCGACCGTGCCGATGACGACAAGGACGTAACAGGCCTGGGTCGCGGCCGTTGCGACGAGCGGCCGGCCGGTATGGCCGAGGCTGGCCCGCGACATCACCGCGAGGGTCATGGTGCCGAAGGCGCCGGCAGTCCAGGCATGAAGGCCGGCGCCGGTGCTGACGAAGCCGAAACTCGCGGCCGCCGTCAGGGCGAAGCCGACAGGCACGAAGAGATAGCCGACATGCAGGATGATCAGCAGCGGATTGCGCCAGCAGCGGTCGCCGGCCCAGCGCGCCAATCTGACGAGATTGAGCAAGGCGGCGATTCCGAGCACGAGGCCGCTCGCCGGAGAATCCGGCAGCGCGACCCATAGCACCAGAGCGATAGCGCTGGCGGCCAGCACGAGCTTGTCGAAACCGGCGAAGGGCACGGGCAGGCGCCCCGCGCCGCGCTGCGCCAGCCAGTTGCGCGTGAAGCTGGGCACGATCCGCCCGGCGATCAGCAGGACCAGCATCAAGACGACGGCGATGGCGAACCGCCGGGAGATTTCGGCGCCTCCGGTCAGGCCGGCCTCGAGATGGAAGGCGAGATTGGCGGCGAGCAGCAGGCAGATCAGCACGACGACCTTGAGATTGCGCCAGTTGCGGCCGGCCAGAATCTCGCGCGCGGCCGCCGCGGCGAGCAGCAGCAGGAAAAGCGCGTCGACCGCCATGGCCAAGCGCCAGCCGATCCAGGCCGAGGCCGAGACGGCGATGCGGCCGGCGAGCCAGGCGAGGACGAGGACGAGCAAGGGCGTGCCCTGAACCGGAAGTCGGCCGGTCCAGTTCGGGATCGCGGTCAGCAGGAAGCCGGCGATCGCAGCCGCCTGATAGCCGAACAGCATTTCATGGATATGCCAGTCGATCGGCCCGAACGCCGTCGGAACGGTGAGATGCCCGGTGACGAAGGGCAGCCAGACGAGGATCGTCAGCCCGGCTTGCAGCGCCGCGAGCAGGAAGAACGGACGAAAGCCATAAGAGAGCAGAGCGGGCCCCTCATAGGAGCGCAGTCGCGGAATGGGCGCCATGATGGTTCTCCCAGCGGCAACAGGCGCGGCCGGCCGGCCGCGCCTTCACTTCACGAGCCTGATGATGGTCGGCGGCGCATCTGCGCGGCCGGCTCACTTCGCTTTGGCCACCAGGTCGGCGAAGATCGCCTTCGCTTTGCCCGGATGCTTGGCCGCCGCGGCCGCATCGAGATTGGTCGGGTCGCCGACCACGACCAGCGCGACCATGCCCATGCCGTAATGCGGCTTGCACTTGATGCCGTAGACGCCGGGCTCCTTGAAGGTGATGTCGACCTGCTCGTTCAGCTTGCCGATGAAGGGCGCCGCGCCGGCCGGCAACATCTCGGGGATGCTCTCGGCATTGTGGCTCTTGTCGGTCGGCAGGAACTTCACCGTGTCGCCGGGCGCGATCTTGATCAGCGCCGGCTCGAACACCATGGCTCCGGCCGCGCCCTTGTTGAGCATCTTGACCTCGACTTCCGCCGCATTCGCGCCGGCTGCGGCCAGGGTCATCAACGCGCCGGCCAGAATCATCTTGAACATCTTTTTTCTCCTTCAGCGCAGCGGGTTCGTCAGCCCCTCGCTGCACCGCAACATTAGCTGCGGCAGCGCGATGCACTTTGCGAAATGGCAAACATCGCGAAGATTGGCCGCAGCTCACAGGGAAATGCCGCGGGCGCAGCCCGTACGCCCAAAAAAGATGAAATTGACCGTTGTTCAAAATGCTTGAGTCAAGAACCTGAAGCGCGGTCTAAAGTTTGCGCAGCTCCATAGCCCCGGCCTGGGCGCTGCGCTCGATCTCGAGGAAGAGCAAGGCCAACTCCTCGAAGACGCTGCGGTCGCCCTCGCCTTCGGTCAGGGAATCGAGATCGGAGAGAAAGCCGAGCAGCGCGGCGATCCGCTCCTTGTGGTCGCGCGCTGCCGCAAGATGCCGGCGCGCCTCACGCCGACGCTCCAGCTGGTCGAAACGGTCGAGGGCGCCATCCAGCCGCTCGCGACAGGCGCAGTCGAGCTCCTCCGGCCGCAGCACCCGCCGCAGCCGGCCGATCAGCTCGCTCGCCGGCGTCGCCCGGCCGCCCTTGTCGCTGCCGGGGCGCGGCGCCCCGCTCTGCACGCTGCCCATGACAGCCTCCTTTTCCGCCATGATGGCGGTTCAGACGCCCGCCTCGATCCGCAAATGTCCGGGGGCCGCATGAAGGAACCCATTCGCCAAGGGCACCGCGGGATAGAGCTCGGCGAGGCGCTGCTCGCCCTCCTCGCCAGCAAGGCGACCATCGGCGACATCGCGGAACAGCCTGGCGACCGCGACCATGTCGCAAGCCTGCGGCGAGAGACGCAAGGAGGCGACGCCGGCCTCGCGCAGCGTCGGAATGTCGCGCAGCAGGCTGGCGCAGCCATGCGAGAGCGTCTGCACCCCGTTCACCGAGAGGAACCCGGCACCGTCGAGCGTCTTGACCGGCATGCCGTCCGGATCGAGCTCGCAGACGAAACGACAATTATCCTTGGTCAGCTTGTGGGCGCGGGCATGATAGCAGCGCGCCGATATCGCCAGCGGCACCTTGCCGAAGGCGAAGACCTCGATCGCCAGCTGCGGCAGGGAGGCGGCAATGGTCGCGACCGCCGGCAGCGGCAGTTCCGGCGGCAGGCAGATCCGGCTCGCGCCGCACTCCGCCAGGAAGCCCGCCGCGCCCTCATTGTAGACGTTTACGTACGGACCGACGGCGAAGGGCCGGCCGCTCAGCGAGGCGAGGCAGGTCAGGTCGTTGATCTCGACCATGCTGCCCTCGGCCTGCATCAGCTCGCGGCTCTGGCGGCGCTCGCGCGGCAGCGAGACCAGGATCAGCGAGGCCGGCAGGACCTGCTTGCCCGCCGCCTCGAGCCGCTCGATCACGTCGGGCAGAAGATCCTGCTTGAACGGCGCCCGCTTGGAGCAGACGACCTCCCCGACCACGACGGTCTCGACCGGCGCCTCGTCGGCGATGCGATAATAGAAATCGCGCCATTGCTCCGGGGACCAGTGATAGAGCACGGGGCCGAGAGTGAGTTGCATCGGCAATTTCCTTGATCGAGGACGAACTGGCTAACGCCAGGCCTTGCGATAGGCCCCGACCGTGTTGGCCTGGCCCTCCGACATGGCGACGAGCCCCGTCATCGGCGCGCTGCGGCCCTGGTCGAGGGCGGCGAGAATGTCGCGGAAGGAGCGGACCACGCCGGCGATGTAGGCCCGCCCGCGCTGGCGCCCCTCGATCTTGAACGCCGTCACGCCGGCATCGCGCAGCGCCGGCAGCAGGACGCCAGCATCGAGACTGACCGGCTCCTCGAAGATATAGCCGGTGCTCCTGGGCGTGACGAAGCGGCCCTTGCACAGGGTCGGGTAGCCGGCGGGCTCCCCCCTTTCGAAGGCGTTGATGGTGAAGCCACCGAGCTTGGAAACGATACGGCCATCCTGCTCCGCATAGGCGACATCGCCGGCGGGCGAGCAGACGCCGTGCATGTTCGGCGATTTTCCGGTGGCGTAGGAGGAGAGCGAGCAGCGCCCCTCCTCCATCACGCAGAGGCCGCCGAAGACGAAGACCTCGGTCTCGCAGGCGGTCTCGCGGACGATCGAGGCGATCTCCATCACGCCGAGCACGCGCGGCAGCACCACGCGCTGCACCCCGAAACGCTCGGTATAGAAGCGGATCGCGTCGGGATTGGCCGCGGCTGCCTGTACCGAGACATGCAGCCGCTGACCGGGATGGCGACGTGCGGCATAAGCGAGTGTCGCGAGATCGGCGAGGATGAGGGCATCGGCGCCGGCCGCGACGGCATCGTCGATCGCCGATTGCCAGAGATGGAAGGCACCGGCCCGCGCGAAAGTGTTGATCGCGACCAGCACCTTGACGCCGTGGCGATGCGCGAATGCGATGCCTCTTCGCAGCTCGTCGCGCGAAAAATTCAGGCCGGGAAAATTGCGGGCATTGGTCTCGTCGCGAAAGCCGCAATAGACCGCATCCGCGCCAGCCTCGACAGCGGCCTCGAGGCTCGCCGGGGTGCCGGCCGGGCAGATCAGTTCCAAGACGAACCTCCGGATATGGCAGACGCGGGGCGCGACTGGCCGCTCTGACGACGCAGTATCTCTGCGACGCGGGTGCCGAGCGGGCCGAGACAGCCGAGCAGAATGACGCCGAAATCGAGCCGGGCATCGTCGAGCGCGTTGCGCAAAGCGAGCGTCGCCTCCATGTCGCCCTCGATCGACAGCGTCCGCGAGAAGAACAGCGCATCGCCGTCGAGCCGGCCCTCGGCCATGCCGATCAGGCCGGCCAGCGGCCCGCGAATGCGGACGTCGAGCCCGGGCGGCAGCCGCCGCACCACGCGCGCCTGCGGGCGTTCCGGCCGCGGCTCCAGCACGAAGGCGAAAGGCAGATCGGTCGGTGCGATGCCGAAACGCTTCTCGGCATGCTCGCCGAGGCGGCCATAGAGATCGGGGTGGAGGCGACCGATGCGCGTCAGCGTCAGCGTCAGCAGCGGCTGCAGCGGCCCAAGCGGCAGCGGTGCCATGGCGTGGGTGAGCCAGGGCGGCAGGACGGGGGGTCCAGGCTGTGCTGCATTCGGCGTCGCGCTGTTCGGCATCGGTCTCCTCCGGCCCGCAAGATCGCGGCAGAGACGCTCCCGATCGTTGCGCCATCGCAAAGACGGCGAGGAATGCGAGGGAGCAAGGTGCGGCAACCGGAGCCCCTGCCCTTGCCGATCCGCGAACTGCCCCGCTTCCGCGACCTCAGCGCCTTCCTCGCCCATCTCGATGACGCCGGTCAGTTGCGGCGGATCGCCGAGCCGGTCAGCGTCGTGCACGAGATCACCGAGATCCATCGCCGCGTCATCGCGCAGGAAGGGCCGGCCCTGCTCTTCGAGCGCCCGGTACGGCCCGACGGCACCGTCTCGCCCATCCCGCTGCTGACCAATCTGTTCGGCACGGTCGAGCGGGTCGCCTGGGGGCTCGGCCGCACGCGCGAGCAACTGCCTGCCCTCGGCCGAACGCTCGCCGAGCTGCGCGAGCCGCGCCCACCCCGCGGCCTCGCCGAAGCCTGGAAGGCCCTGCCGCTGGCGCGCGCGGCACTGTCCATGCGCCCGCGCGGCGAGAGCCGGGCACCGGTGCAGGAGCAGGTGTTCCGGGGCTACGACATCGACCTGACGGCTCTTCCCGTACAGACCTGCTGGCCGGGCGAGCCCGCGCCGCTGATCACCTGGCCGCTGGTCATCACCGCGCCGCCCGAGCCGACGCCCGAGGACGAATGCAATCTCGGCGTCTATCGCATGCAGGTGCTGGGCAAGGACCGCGCCATCCTGCGCTGGCTCGCCCATCGCGGCGGCGCCCGCCATCATGCGCAATGGCGAAGGCTCGGCCGTGACATGCCGGTCGCGGTGGTGATTGGCGCCGACCCGGCGACGATCCTTTCCGCCGTGCTGCCGCTGCCGGAAACCGTTTCGGAAATGCGCTTTTCCGGCCTGCTGCGCGGCGAGCGGCCGGCCCTCGCGAATTGCGTCAGCGTGCCGCTCGCCGTGCCGGCCGCGGCCGAGATCGTCATCGAGGGGCTGGTCTCGCCCGACGAGACCGCGCCGGAAGGTCCGTTCGGCGACCATACCGGCTACTACAACGCGGTCGAGCCCTTCCCGGTGATGCGGGTCACGGCGGTGACGATGCGCCGGGCGCCGCTCTATCTCTCGACCTTCACGGGGCGTGCGCCGGACGAGCCCTCGCGCATCGGCGAGGCGCTGAACACACTGTTCCTGCCCCTGCTGCAGCGGCAGTTTCCGGAAGTGGTGGATTTCTGGCTGCCGCCGGAAGCCTGCTCCTACCGGATCGCGGTTGTCGCCATGGCCAAGCGCTATCCCGGCCAGGCGCGCCGGCTGATGCTCGGCCTGTGGTCGATGCTGCCGCAGTTCAGCTACACCAAGCTGATCATCGTCGTCGACGCCGACATCGACCCGCGCGACTGGGCACAAGTGATGTGGGCTGTCGCGACCCGCTCCGACGCCAGCCGCGATCTGGTGGAGATCACCGACACCCCGATCGACTATCTCGACTTCGCCTCGCCCAAGCCGGGCCTCGGCGGCAAGCTCGGTATCGATGCCACCAACAAGCTGCCCCCCGAGACCGAGCGCGAATGGGGCGCGCCGATGGCGATGGATCCGGCAGTCAGCGCCCGCATCGACGCGCTCTGGCCCTCGCTCGGCCTCGCAACGCCACCTGGAGCCTCCCCATGAACCCGCTTCCGCCCCCTGCCGCCTCGCGCCGACCGCTCCGCGTCATCGTCGGGCTGAGCGGCGCATCCGGCGCAGCGATCGGGCTGCGCGTGCTCGAGCGGCTCGCAGACTCGGGCCGGGTCGAGACCCATCTCGTGATCTCGCGTGCGGCGGAGCGCACGCTTGCCACCGAGGTCGGCCCCGACGCGCTGGCGCGGGCGCTCGCCCTGGCAAACGTCCATCACGACCATTGCGATATCGGCGCCTCGATCGCCAGCGGCTCCTTCCCTGTAACTGGGATGATCGTCGCACCCTGCTCGATGCACACGCTCTGCGCCATCGCCTATGGCCAGCTCGACAATTTGCTGGTGCGCGCCGCCGATGTGCAGCTCAAGGAGCGCCGCCGCCTCGTCCTGATCGCAAGGGAGAGCCCACTGCATCTCGGCCATCTGCGCGCCATGGCGCAGGTCACCGAATATGGCGCCATCGTCGCGCCGCCGGTGCCTGCCTTCTATCTGCGCCCGCCGGACATCGCCGCGATCATCGACCAGATTGCGCTGCGCGCCATCGGCCTGCTCGGCCTCGCCCTCGACGAGATCGCCCCCCTTGCCTGGGAGGGCGAGCCGGCACTGGAGAACTGCATATCCACCGACGCCTAGCGCCCGCCGACCCTTGTGAAGATCGCCTCGTCATCGCGGCCGCGCCGCCGCCATGCTGCTCCGATCGCCTGGAATCTCCCGGAAGCGGGCCGAACTCAGATCCCCGCCCCATCCTGCAAGGCGCCGGCATCGTCCCGGCGCCAGAGCCGCTCATGCACCCTGTGCGCCAGGGGCCGCAACACGAAATCCCCGATGGCGAGCGTCGCTGCGAGGCCCTCGGACGCGCCGAGCGCGATCGTCGCCCCGGCCAGAATCAGGCTCGCCCCCGCGCGCCAGCTAAGCCCGCGGACCAAGGCTCGGCGCCGAGCCGAGCCCGGCCGGCCGAGCTCGCGCACCAGCGCCCGGCGCAGGCTCGGCACCTGTCCGGCCCTGTCGGCCCCGCGCTGCGTCGATAGCTCTTCATCAATGAAACCAAAGGCTACTGTCTGGTTGCTCAGCCGTTCAATCAGGATGAAGCCACCGAGTTCGCGGCTCTGCGCGTAATCCTGCACCGCCAGCGGCCGGTCGAGCCGCAAGCTCACCAGGCCGATCGCGTTCATCGGCAGCTCGTCGGCCGGCACTTCGGCAAAGCTCTCGACATCGAGCCTGTGCTGCAGCTGCGTGACGCTGGCATTCGCCGTCGCGGTGGCGAGCTTCAGGATGAACTCGCCCCCCTCTCGCAAGGGCGCCTCGCCGGTCCAGAGCAGCCGTGCCCGCAAGTCCTGCCGGATGAGCGGCCCATCGGCGAGCGAGGCGATGACGTCGCCGCGCGAAACGTCGACCTCATCGGCCAGCGTCACGGTGACGGACTGCCCGGCGCTCGCCTGGGAGACCTCGCCTGAGGGCGCGAGGATGCGGACAATGCTGCTGCGGCGGCCCGAGGGCAGCACGGCGATGCCGTCGCCGACGCGCAGGCGCCCCTGCGCCACCATGCCGGCATAGCCGCGGAAATCGAGATCGGGCCGGTTGACCCATTGCACCGGCAAGGCGAAGCCCGGCGCCTCGGGCGCCTCGCCCGCCAGGGTCACGGCTTCGAGGAAAGGCAACAGCGCCGGCCCGCGATACCAGGGCGTCAGGCGCAAGACCTGCGTGACGTTCTCCCCGTCGCGGGCCGAGACCGGGATGAAGTCGATCGTCGTGAAGCTGAGCCCGGCGGCCATGACACGGTAGTCAGCCTCGATCCGGCGGAAGACCGCCTCGTCATAACCGACGAGGTCCATCTTGTTCACCGCGACGATGATCCGGCGTACGCCGACCAGCGAGACGATAAATGAGTGGCGCCTTGTCTGCGGCAGCAGGCCCTTGCGGGCGTCGACCAGGATGATGGCGAGATCGGCGGTGGAGGCACCAGTCGCCATGTTGCGGGTGTATTGCTCGTGGCCGGGCGTGTCGGCGACGATGAAGCTGCGCTGCGCCGTCGAGAAATAGCGGTAGGCGACGTCGATGGTGATGCCCTGCTCGCGCTCGGCGCTCAGCCCGTCAACCAGCAGCGCGAAATCCGGCGCTTGCCCTTGCGTGCCGAACCTGCGGGAATCGGCATCGAGCGCGGTCAACTGGTCGTCGAAGACCGCGCCGGCCTCGTAGAGGATACGGCCAATCAGCGTCGACTTGCCGTCGTCGACCGAACCGCAGGTGATGAAGCGCAGCAGGGCACGGGCGCTGCCCTCGGCATTCCGGCCCTCGTCATTGGCCGGGCGGAATGCGCCCGCGGGCGCCGGCGCGCCTCTTGTTTCGGCGAGCGCGCCCATCAGAAATAGCCTTCCTGCTTCTTCTGCTCCATCGAGCCGGAGCCGTCATGGTCGATGACGCGGCCTTCCCGCTCCGAGGATCGGGAAGCGCGCATCTCGGCGATGATGTCGGTCAGGCTCGCCGCCTCGCTCTCGACCGCCCCGGTCAGCGGGTAGCAGCCGAGCGTGCGGAAGCGGACCAGCCTGGTTTCGACCACCTCGCCCGGCAAAAGCGCCATGCGCTCATCATTGCGCATGATCCAGGCGCCGTTCCGGCGCACGACCGGGCGCGGGGCGGCGAAATAGAGCGGCACGACCGGAATATTCTCGAGCGCGATGTAGTCCCAGACATCCTTTTCGGTCCAGTTGGACAGCGGAAAGACGCGAAAGCTCTCGCCTGCCGCCTTGCGCGTGTTGAACAGCCGCCAGGGTTCCGGCCGCTGGTTCTTCGGGTCCCAGCGATGCTGCGCCGAGCGCAGCGAGAAGACCCGTTCCTTGGCCCGGCTCTTCTCCTCGTCACGGCGGGCGCCGCCGAAGGCCGCATCGAAGCCATGCTTGTCGAGGGCCTGCTTCAGCCCCTGCGTCTTCATCACGTCGGTGTGCAGGCGCGAACCGGAGCTGAACGGGTTCACCCCGGCGCGTACGCCTTCCTCGTTGATGTGGACGATGAGGTCGAGCCCGAGCCGGCGCGCGGTCTCGTCGCGGAAGGCGATCATCTCGCGGAATTTCCAGGTCGTATCGACATGGAGCAGCGGGAAAGGCGGTTTGCCGGGATGGAAGGCCTTCATCGCAAGGTGCAGCAGCACGGCGGAATCCTTGCCGATCGAATAGAGCAGCGCCGGCTTCTCGCAGGTCGCGGCGACCTCGCGGATGATGAAGATCGCCTCGGCTTCGAGCTTCTGCAGATGGCTGAGCTGGATCACGCCGAAACCTCCAGAGCCGGCTTCGCCCGCACGAGCCGCCCATCGGGGCCGACATGTAGTCCGCACTCCTTCGCAGCCTCCTCCTCCCACCACCAGCGGCCGGCCCGCTCCGGCTCACCCGAACGGACAGCACGCGTGCAGGGCTGGCAGCCGACCGAGAGAAAGCCCCGCTCATGCAGCGGGTTGAGCGGGGTTTCGTTTGCCCGCGCAAAGGCCAGAGCCTGCTCGCGTGACCAGTCGAGCAGCGGGTTGAACTTGACGAGGCCGCGCCCGGCATAGGCCTCCGCAAGCGAAACACCGCCGCGCGCCGCCGACTGATCGGCGCGCAATCCGGTGATCCAGGCGGCAGCGTCCTCCAGCGCACGGGCGAGCGGCTCGACCTTGCGCGCGCCGCAGCAGGCCTTGCGCGCCGCGATCGAGGCATAGAAACCGTTGATGCCATGCTCGCTTACGAAGCCCTCGACCTCGTCATGGCGCGGATAGAACGGCTTGATGGCGAGCCCGTAGCGGGCCTCGGTCTTCGCCCAGAGCGCGTGGACCTCGGCAAAGAGCCGGCCGGTGTCGAGCGTGACGATCTCGATTGGCAGCCCCTGCGTCGCGATCAGATGGGTGACGATCTGGTCCTCGAGGCCGAAGCTGGTGGTGAAGACGAGCCGGCCATCGATCTTTGCGCAGAGCCCTGCGAGCCTTGCAGCCGCATCCGCCGTTCCGAACGCCGCGACCAACTCCTCCACTTTCGCGCGCAGCACTTCCGGCTCGCTCCCGTTTGCCGGAACGCGGCGAGTAGCCGGGATCGCGCTACCGTCATCAGCCTCCGCTAATCGCTTCATCGGGCACTCAAACGTTCTGTAAAACGAACACTTCAATAGCCGCACGCCGCCCAAAGCTCAATTCACGAATGATAGCGTGAAATTTCATATTTTCCCGGCCACGGAGAATTTCTTCCGCCAACCCGCAGCGCCCCGGAGCAGGCGCGTCGGAACCTTCCAGAGGGGGACGGCGTTTTCAAAGACGAAGCGAGCCGGCCGAAAGCCGGCCGGCACATCACAGTGATCGACAGGGGGAAGCCATGAACAAGCCCGCCAGCAAAGCCGTCGAGAGCCTGCGCAAGGAACAGCGCGAGCAGAAGCGGGAAGGCAACGGTTCGGCCGAGAAACGGCTCGACGAAGCGTTGCGCGAGAGCTTCCCGGCCAGCGACCCGGCTGCCCCGGTTTCGCCTACCACGCCCGGCTCCCCGAAGCAGCGGCGCGGCTGATACCGCGCAAATCTTCAGACGGCCGCACCAGGACCGCCTGACGGCCTGCCGATCCGACCGCCGCCCTTCTCAATGAAGTCACTGCGGCGGCGATGGATTCAATCGATCCGGTGCGATAACAATGCGATAGATCACCGTGACCGCGCCCGAACGGACGCGCGGCGAGCTAGCGGAGGCCGCCGAGCCCGACCGAGAGCTTGTCGCCGGTCTCGATGAATTTGAGCGGATTTTGAGCCTGATCGGAGAGCCGCGTCTCGTAATGCAGATGTGGACCGGTCGAGCGGCCGGTCGAGCCGACACGGCCGATCACCTGTCCGGCGTCGACGAGTTGGCCGACCTTCACGTCGAAGGCGCTGAGATGGGCATAGCGCGTGGTGACGCCATTGCCGTGATCGAGTTCGACGAGATTGCCGTAGCCGCCGGAGACCTCCGCGCGCAGCACCTGGCCGGCACCGCCGGCGCGTACCGGCGTGCCGGTCTCGCCGCGGAAATCCATCCCGGCATGCATCGCCGTCTGCCCGGTGAACGGGTCGCTGCGCGGGCCGAAATTGCTGGTCGTGCTGTCGTCGCCTTCGAGCGGCCGCTGGAACGGAACGATGCTGGCGAGGTCGCGCCAGCGGCCATAAACCGAAAGCGCCTGGTTAAGCTGCATCAGCGCATGCTCGAAGCTGCCCGCCTTGATCGAGGCCGAGAGCGGCACCAGTGGACCACCCATGCCGGCGCGCACCGCCGGCAGCTTGACCTTGGCCGGATCGAGCCCGACCTCGCCCAACGCCGCCCTGACCTCCTGCACCCGGCCTACAAATTGCCGCCCGAGCCCGGCGATCTGCTGCGACTGGCCGGTCTCGACCCGATCGAGTGACTGGCCGAGCAGCGCGATGCGCTCCTCCAGCGGCAGAGGTTCGCTCGCCTTGACCTGCGTCGAGACCTGACGCCGCTGCTGCGCCAATACGGCCGGATTGATCTTGTCGATAATGTTGACCGCACCGGCAAATTGATTGCCGCCCGGGGCCTGCGCCCCGCCTTGGGGCAGAACCGGCCCGACGGCCTGCCCGGCCAGTGCCCCCAAAAGCGCCTGGCGCGCCTCGAGCTCGATCTGCCGGGTGATCAGATCGGCGAGATGATCCTGCGCCCCTCTCGCGCCGGCGGAGGGCGACTGGCCCGGCTGTGCCGGCGCGCCCGGCGTCGCGCCCTGGGCAATGATCGCACTGACCAGACGGCGCTGCAGCGCCTTCAGTTTCTCGTCATAGCTGCTTTGCAGCAGGGCCTGCTCCTGCTCCAGCACGGCGAGGCGCCCCTTCTCCCGATAGAGCTGATAGCCGGTCACGCCGGCGGTAAGACAAGCCGCGGCGGCGATGCACCAGGGCCAGGGGCTGCTGCCGCGCGGCGCACCAGTCCGCCCGGAGCCGCGCAGGCGCCGCTGCGGTGCGCTCTCTGTCTCGCTCGACGCCGTGGCGGCAGGAGCTGCCGCCTCGCCACGCCGCTTCAGGCGAACTGGTTGCATCGTCCCCGTCCGGATCGGCGGCCGGAGCAAGCCTGCCGATCTGATGATAGCGCATATGGGGCTTGGCCGCGACGAATCCTGCGCTAATCTGAGGCGGTAGCCTGGCATTCCGCCCCCGATCGCCCGTTCCGGGGATCCGGCATCGACCGCCCTGGCGCAGCTTCGACGCCCTGGCGACGACCGCATCCGCCGTCTTGAGGCTGAACGTCGGCGCGAACGAAGCGGGTCTCGCCGTTCGCAGGCTGCGGCGAGCGGCGGCAAGGAGCGGTCCATGGCGGATGTCGCGATCCATCTCTACGACATGTCCGATGTCGGCTTCGCCAAGCTCTACAAGCAGAACCCGCCATCACCGGATCGTCTGCCGACGGGTGCGGTCGGCGCCTATGCGACGAGCACGGCAGCGCAGATCGTCGGCGCCATTCGCAAGGTGGCTGACGGCGATCGGATCAAGGTGATGCGCATCGTCGCGCACGGCAACAGCGGCACCTTCTACTTTCCGCATCTGCGCAATTACGACAGTTGCTCGCAAACCTATGGCGACATCCCGAAGGGCAAGCTCTGGGCTCCGCTGGCACGGCTCGAACTGCATGGCTGCGGGCTCGCCAGCGAAACCAGCGTGCTGCGGCCGGGAGCCGATCCCGCCAGCGTCAGCCTCGCCGACATCATTCCGGGGACCTTCACCGGCGATGCCGACGGCTATGGGCTCTGGCTGCTGAGGCGCATCGCCTCGCTGTTCAATGTGCCGACGACGGCAGCGGTCAACGCGCAGGCCGTCGGCATGTCGGGCTGGGGCTATGAAGGCCGGACCGTCACGGTCCAGCCGAACGGCAAATTCCTGCTCCAGGACGAGAACACCCGGACCTGGGACTTCGCCGCCCAGGAGCGCTCGGCCGAGGCCTACAAGAACCGCATCATCCAGGGCTATGTGTATCGCGGGCAGTACGATGCGGCGGTCAGGCAGTTTCGCGATCTGATCAGGGTCTTTCCGAACACCAAGACGGCCGCCTGGGCCCAGAACAACCTGACAGTCGCGGCGATGAAGAAGATCGACGACGCCGCGATGCGGCCGGACTAGAGGCCTCGAGGCCGGCTCGGGGCCCGGCCTCGAGGCTCAGCTGCAAAGATAGCGGAACTCGCCGTCCTCGACCGTGACGACTGCTTCGGTCAGTGGCCTCTTCTCCAATTGCAGGTTGAGGATACTGCGCGACAGCGCCGGCAGCATCGAATTGGTGATGATGTTGTCGATCATCCGTCCGCCGGAGTCCGGATCATTGCACTGGGCGACGATGTGGGCGACGACGGCGTCGTCATAGCGGAAGGCGGCATTGTGATTGTCGCGCAGGCGCTTGCCGATGCGGCCGAGCTGGAGCCGCACGATGCCGCCCAGCATCTCGCCGGAGAGCGGATAATAGGGGATCGTGACGAGGCGCCCGATCAGCGCCGGCGGGAAGACTTTCAGCAGCGCCGGCCGCAGCGCCACTGCGAGTGCCTCGGGATCCACCCGGCTCGCCGCGTCCCCGGCCATGCGCATGATCTCGTCGGTGCCGACATTCGAGGTCAGGATGATCAACGTGTTCTTGAAATCGATCCGCCTGCCGGTGCCGTCCTCCATCTGGCCCTTGTCGAAGACCTGGAAGAACAGCTCGTGCACGTCCGGATGCGCCTTCTCGACCTCGTCGAGCAGCACGACCGAATAGGGCTTGCGGCGCACCGCCTCGGTCAGCCTGCCGCCCTCGCCATAGCCGACATAGCCGGGAGGCGCGCCTTTCAAGGTCGAGACGGTGTGCGCCTCCTGGAACTCGCTCATATTGATGGTGATGACGTTCTGCTCGCCGCCATAGAGCGATTCCGCCAGCGCCAGCGCCGTCTCGGTCTTGCCGACGCCCGACGGGCCGCAGAGCATGAAGACACCGATCGGCTTGCCGGGATTGTCGAGCTTGGCCCGGCTGGTCTCGATACGCCTGGCGATCATCGCAATGCCGTGCCCCTGCCCGACCACGCGCTTGTTCAGCGTCTCGGCGAGGTTGAGCACGGTCTCGATCTCGTCCTTGACCATGCGGCCGACCGGGATGCCGGTCCAATCGGAAACGACGGAGGCGACCGACTGCTCGTCGACATGGGCGTAAATCATCCGGCTGGCCGGATCGATCTCGCCGAGCGAGTTGAATTTTTGCTTCAGGCTGGCGCGCGTCGCTTCGGGATCGGCCGCGGCGTCACCCGGCGGTGGCTCGGTGGTGCCCTCGCCTCGTGCCGATGCGGCCGCCTCGCCGAGCTTGCCGCGCAGCAGCGTGATCTCCTCGACCAGCGCCAGCTCGGAGGCCCAGTCGGCCTCGCGCATTTCGAGCTTCGCCTTCAGCGCAGCGCTCTCCTCCTCGATCTCGGCGAGGCGCTCATCCGAGACGTCGCCAAGATCCTGGTCGGCGATCAGCGCCGCCTTCTCCTTCTCAAGCGCCGCAAGGCCGACGCGGGCATCCTCGATCGCGGCCGGCACCGCGGTCTGGCTGATCGCGACGCGGGCGCAGGCCGTGTCGAGCAGGCTCACCGCCTTGTCCGGCAATTGCCGCGCCGGGATATAGCGGGCTGACAACTGCACCGCCGCGACGATCGCCGCATCCGAGATGCGGACCTTGTGATGCTTCTCCATCGGCCCGATCAGCCCGCGCAGCATGGTGCAGCAGCGCACGACATCCGGCTCGCCGACCTGCACCGGCTGGAAGCGACGGGTCAGGGCCGGATCCTTCTCGAAATACTGGCGGTATTCCGACCAGGTCGTCGCCGCGATGGTGCGCAAAGTGCCGCGCGCCAGAGCGGGCTTGAGCAGATTGGCGGCATCGCCCGTGCCGGCCTGGCCGCCGGCGCCGATCAGGGTATGCGCCTCGTCGATGAACAGGATCACCGGTGTCGGCGAGGACTGCACCTCGTCGATCACCGAGCGCAGGCGCTGTTCGAACTCGCCCTTCATCGAGGCACCGGCCTGCATCAGGCCGATATCGAGCGCGCAGACCTTGACCCCGCGCAGTGGCGGCGGCACCTCGCCCGAAGCGACGCGCTGGGCGAAGCCCTCGGCGATCGCCGTCTTGCCGACGCCGGCCTCCCCGGTGAGGATCGGGTTGTTCTGGCGCCGCCGCATCAGCACGTCGATCACCTGGCGGATCTCGTCGTCGCGCCCGAGGATCGGGTCCATCGTGCCCGAGCGCGCTTTCTCGGTCAGGTCTTGCGAGAAGCGGTCGAGCGCCGTCGTGCCCATCGGCCCCTGCGCCTGCTCGGCGCCGGGCGTCCCGGCGGCCCGCAGCCCCGAGCCATCCATCGGCCGCAGATTCTCTTCTTCCGAATCCTTCCAGATCCTGGCGTGGCCGGCAGCCAATTCCTCGACCGGGATCTTGCCGAACTCCTTTGAAATCGCGGTCAGCGCCCGGCGCAGCTCCAGCGATTTCAGGGCCGCGACCAGGACATGGCCGGTGCGGATCTGCGTCTCGCCGAAGAACAGGGTGGCGTAGTGCCAGCCGCGGTCGAGCACATCGACGACATTGTTGGCGACGCCCGGCATCTCCGTCTCGTTCTTGCGGAAGCCTTCGATGACGCCGCCGATATCGGAAGCCAGCCTTGCCATGTCGAGCCCGTAATGCTGGGCGGTCAGGCCGATATCGGTCGAACGGCGCTGCAGGATCTGGGCGAGCCAATGCGCCAGCTCGACATTGCGGTTGCCTGCCCCCTTGGCCTGGCGCAGGGCCTGGATGAAGGCTTCATAGCCGACGCGGTTGAGCTTGCCGGTGACGGCCTCGAGACTGATGTCGGCCATGTCTGCCCCCTGTCATCGGTTCTTCGGACGCATGTTCTCGGGCCGCGAATCCTGGTTTTGCCGGCTCCGCTTCTGGCGCATCCGTTCGGCCGGGTGGAAACGAGCATCGCGCCGAAGCGTCCCGTCGGGCACATTCCAGTTCGGCGCCATCCAGCTCGACCAGCCGAGCGCGCCGAAGCGGCCGAGCTGTAGCGGACGAACCTGTCCGACCGGCAAGGCGAGCTCGACATCCCATTCGAACAGCTCGCCGAGATAGAAGAACACCGCATCGGCCAGAGGCTCGCAGCGATCGCCATCGGGCAGGAAACGGCTGAACTGCTCGATGTCGCGCGCGACGATGCACAGCCTGAACTTGTCTTCGACGCTGTAGACGCTGGCACCGACCAGGGCATCGCGCCCGAGCCCGCAATGGCCCCGGCCGAGCCGGCTGCGATCCGCCGGATCGAAGGCCAGCCACATGCCGACGAACTGTTCGACCTCGACCTCGATGTCGAACAGCCCGGCGAGCAGGCTGCGCAGGCGCGAGGCGGATTTGGCCTGCGCACCGGTCAGCCCGGCATGGGCGAGCTTTCCGGCATCCGGCACGCTGTCGAGATCTTGATAGGGCCTGGAGCCCAGCCCGGCCACGCTGCCGACATAGGCGACGAAACGGTCGAGATCGGGCCGATCGTGCTGCACAGCCGGCCGGGAATCCGCCCAGGCCCGGAAGAAGAGCTGCAGGAAGCGGTGGTTGAAGATGTCGAGAAAGCGCGGAAAGGCATCGTCATGCGCGAGCTGCCAGTGATAGCTCTCCTCGGTGGTCGCCAGCGGCAGAGCCCCCTGCGGCCCGAGCAGGCCGAGAAACTTGACGAAGAGCCGCAGCCGCCCCTGCCCGTCCCTGCCCGCCTCGGCGAAGGTCGAGGCCGGAAAATCCATATAGGCCTGCTCGCCCAGCGCCAGATATTCGTCGCGCCGCGCCGTGACGTCGCCGATGCGCTCGCGCTCGGGAAAGCTGCGCTCTATGCGCCGCAACACCGCGTAGAAATCATGGCGCCAGGGCTCGGCTCGCAAGCTTTCGACGAAAGGCGGCTCGACACGCTCGCCCTCGGACGCGGTGGCCGGAGGCCTGCCAGCGCCCGCGCTCACAGGATCCGCCTCGTGCCGGCGCGCGGCGGCCAGCGCATCACCTCGCCGCGTTCGACGGTGCGGATCACGGTCTGGGTGAAATGGTTCATCGCGGCATATTCGGCGAAGAAGCGGTCGAGCACTGCGCCAAGCAGAAAAACGCCGCTGCCCTCGAAGGCCTTCTCGTCGAACAGCACCGTGATCTCGAGCCCCCGCGCCGCTCCGGTGCCGGCGCGTTGCGGAAACCGCCTGACCACCGGCCGGCTGTCGACGCTCTTGATGCCCCTGATCCGGCGCTCCGTCGCCCCATCGCTGAGATCGGCGAAGAGCGCCAGCAATTCGCGCAGTGCCTCGCCATTGCGCCCGGCGCCGTGCTGGACGAGGCCGAGATGGTTGAGGCTGAGCAGGTTGATCAGCCGCCAGGTGACGACACCGGTACTCGCAGTCTCGGAGCGCAGCCTGAGTTGTGTGACGATCGGCTCGCGTGGCGGCGTCGGCCCGGCGAGGCAGGCGATGTCGAGTGCGACATTGTCGATCAGGCGAAAGTCCGCCCCACCCGCCCCCGTCGGCAGATGCTCCGTAAGATGGCGGTTCGAGCACAGAGCCCGCACGCTGAGCTCGGCCACGGCATGGGCATCGGCGATCGTTGCGGGCTCGACCAGCGAGATGAACATCTCGGTGCCGGTATAGTCGGAAGCCCTGCCCTCCCGGCGCTCGGCCGCCGAACGTCGGCGCGGCAACCGGCGCTGGGTGTAGAGCAGCCCAGACGCCGGCGACGCCCCTTCGGGCGAGGAGTAGAGCGGAGCGACCTTCTGCTTCTCGCGCCCGCCGACATAATGGGCGTGGACGTCGAGAATGCTGTGCGGCTCGAAGTCGAGCATCCGGCTACGATCGGGGACGACATGGTGTTCGTGCTCGTTGATGCGCACGGGTATGCGGTCGGTGGTCTTCTCGAACAGGTTGACCGCCGGTGCGGCATAGAGCGCGAACATCTCGCGACGCACCGCCGCCGCAAGCCGCGCATCGACCTCGTCGAAGACGAAAATCACGTCGACATTCTTGGATTTGAGCCGCGCCATGACCCGCTCCAGGCCGCGCAGCCGGAAGCCGAGGAATTTGCGCGGGAACCAGAAATATTCGCGCAGAAGGTCGAAGCCGCGGAACACCCGGCTGTCGGCCGGCAGCAGTGCCTCGTCCTCGTCGAAGCCCGGCTGCTCGAGCGTGCACTCCGTCGCCGGGGTGATCACCGGGTCGCCGAACTCGTCGAGATGACGGAAATAGACCCCGAGGCAATTGGAGAACAGCTGCTCATAGAGGGCGATCGCCTCGGCCTCCCCGCCAAGCAGATGAATGGTCAGCTCTCTGCATTTGCAGCCGGCAAACCAGCTGCTCGGCAGCTTGGCCGCCTGGGCGGCGCTGGGCTCGTCGGCAGGGTCGCCCGCGATCCGGTGGGTCAGCGAAAACCTGAGGCCCGACAGAACCCGCCCGTCGCTCGGCAGGCCGAGCGCCTGGAGCGGGCCAGGTGCGGCGATATACTCGGCAGCGGAGACATCGAAGGGCCAGAGCGCGATGTCCGCTCCCAGCCGATAGCGGCAGGCGACGCGCCGGTCGCGCTCCAGATAGGTCGCATCGAGATTGGCTCCGCGCGGAATCCTCACCCCTTCGCGCAAGGCCGGATCGCCATAGGGCGGCGCGACCCCAGCGAGGAGTGCCGACGGCGTCGGCGCCAGATAGTTCGGGAGCAACTGCTCGAGCAGATTGTTGGTGAATTCGGGAAACTCGTGCTTGAGCTTGAGTTGGACACGGGCCGCAAGAAAGGCCGCGCCCTCGAGCAAGCCACGAACCATCGGGTCCATGTGCTCACCGACCAGGCCGCCGAGCCGCTCGGCGATGCCCGGATACTCCTCGGCGAACTCCTTGGCATGCTCCTCGAACAGCCGAAGCTCGCGATTGTAGAAGTCCAGGAATTCTTGGTTCATGAGGCGCTATCGGTTCTTGATCGCGATCTTGCCGGTATCGAGCTCGACATCAGCCACGAATTGCAGCGGCACATTGACCGGCTCGCAATCCAGGTCCGCACGGACCAGGAAGCGGATCGTCAGCTCGGACCGGTCGATGCTTTCATCGCGCTGCACGCTGATCGACTGCCGGATCAGCCGCGGCTCGTAGCCGATAAGCACCTCGCGCAGCTCGTCCTTGATCGAGCCCACCCGATGCTCGTCGATCGAGCGGTTCACGATATCGGGGAAGCCGTGGTTCAGCACGGAGCGCCGGACATGCTCGAACCCCGAGAGATCGATCGACGAAGCCAGATTGGTGGTGTTCACCAGCGCGTCGAGATCGGCCGCAATTTCCTGCCTCAGCTTCTGCTCGGTGATGGCAGCACGCGGCGCGGCCCGGCGCCCGGCGATGATCCGTTCGCCGCCGGCGTCGCGCAGATCGAGCGCGGTCTTCGCATCCTTGCTGCGATGCGCCTCCCGGAACGCGTACATCAGCGGCGGACGCAGCCGGTTCTTCGCTCTGGCATCCATCCTCACGCCCTCCAACCGCCAGCCGGGCGGCCCGGCGCCCGGCCCTTCTCCACGACACCCGAGGGAGCGGTCGGCCCTCCCAAGGCGCGACATTCGAACAGTCGCCCGGCGCCGGACGAAAGGCGGCCGCAGCGCTGCCGACCGAAGACGAGGTCTGGCCGCACAGGCGGCCAGACCGTCCTCTCACTCCTTGTTGGCCTTGATGTCCCAGGTCCCGGTCGAGGGCGCGCCGAGCGTGCCGTCCTCCTTCTGGAATTTGTACTCGAACTTGATCTTGGCGAAGTTCAGCGAGAACTGGTCGGTCGGCACCGGGTTGCCACCGGTCGAGTCGCCGGACTGATAGCTCGATACCAGCAGGTCCTGCAGCGTCACGGTGTAGAATTCCTGCTGGTCCTTGCCCTGCTTGCGCACGAACAGCACCGCCTTCTTGATGTGCTTGCCCGACGCGCAGGACAACATCAGCACCGGCGACGCCTTGCTGACATTGGCGGTGCAATGCAGGTCCTGGAAGCTGACCTTGCCGGCGCCGCCGCCGGACCCTGCGGAATGCGTGCCCGAATTGCTCGCTCCCCAGGAGAAGGATTCGATCTCGATCGTTTCCTTGTGCTTGGAATCATGGCTCTCGCCCTTGATTCCCTCGATCTCGAGCAGGAAGTCGCTGGCCATCGTTCTCTCCAGTGTTTGACCGTCATCCGACGAAGTCGATTGCGACTGCGCTTCGCCCGCGGGGTGGTACCGGCGCGCGACCGCTCAGCCCCGGCGCGATCCGCGCGGGGTAGGCACAGGCCTGGAGACTCCGCGCGCCCGAAGGCGCGCGACGCCTTAATTCTTGGGCGCGGGCAGGCGCGAGACCAGGCTCAGGCCGATATCCATGCCCTCCAGCTGGAAATGCGGCCTGAGGTAGAACTTGGCCGAATAATATCCGGGGTTCTCCTCGTCTTCGAAGACGTCGATGCGCGCATCGGAAAGCGGACGGCGCGCCTTCGTCTCCTCGCTGGAATTGACCGGATCGCCGTCGATATAGTCGGTGATCCATTCCTGCAGCCAGCGACGCAGGGGTTCGCGCTCCTTGTAGGAGCCGACCTTGTCGCGCACCATGCATTTCAGATAGTGCGCGAAGCGCGAGACGGCGAACATGTAGGGCAGCCGCGAGGACAGGTTGTCCGAGGCGGTCGCCGCGACGCCGTCGGGACCGAAGAAGGCCTTCGGCTTGTAGAGCGACTGTGCCCCGATGAACGCCGCCTTGTCGGTGTTCTTGCGGTGGATCAGCGGGATCAGCCCCGATTTCGCCAGCTCCGCCTCACGGCGATCGCTGATCGCGATCTCGGTCGGGCATTTCAGGTCGACGCCGCCATCATCCGTCGGGAAGGTGTGGGTCGGCAGGTTCAGGACCTCGCCGCCCGATTGCACGCCGCGGATGCGGGTGCACCAGCCATATTCCTTGTAGGCACGGTTGATGTTGACAGCCATCGCATAGGCCGCGTTCATCCAGGCGTATTTCTCGCCCTTGTGCCCGTCGGTATCTTCCTCGAAGGCGAATTCCTCGACCGGCTCGGATTTCGCGCCATAGGGCACGCGCGACAGCACCCGCGGCAGGCACAGCCCCATATAGCGGGAGTCCGCCGCGTCGCGCAGCGATTTCCAGGCGGCATAGTCGGGCGTATCGAAGACCTTGCCGAGATCGCGCGGATTGGACAGCTCCGTCCAGGCGTCCATGCCCATCAGCGTCGGATCTGCACCGGCGAAGAAAGGTGCATGCGCCGAGGCCGCGACCTTGGAAAGATCGCGCAGCAGCTGCACATCGGTCGCCACATGGCTGAAATGATAGTCGCCGATCAGGCAGCCGAAGGGCTGGCCGCCGAGCTGACCGAACTCCTGCTCATAGATCTGCTTGAAGAGCGGGCTCTGATCCCAGCGGGCGCCGGGATAGGTCTTGAGATTGCGATAGAGCTCGCTCTTGCCGACATTCATGATCTTGATCTTCAGCTGCGAGTCCGTCTCGGAGTTGAAGACGAGATAGTTAAGGCCGCGCCAGGCGCTTTCGATCTTCTGGAACTCGGGCGCGTGCAGCACCTCGTTCATCTGCTCGGTCAGCTTGGCGTCGAGCCGTGCGATCATCTCCTCGATCGTGTCGAGCACGTCGCCCTTGATCAGCGTGGAGTCGGCGAGCGCCTGGGTGACCAGGGTCGCCACCGCGTTCTCGACCTCGGTCGCCGCCCGCTCGGTCTTCGGCTTGAAGCTCTGCTTGAGAACGTTCGCGAACTCGTCGGCGTCGCGTGTCTCGGCGATGGCTGCGCCGGGTTGCTGGATTTGTGCTTCCGCCATGGTCGCCTCCGCCTCGCTCACCCGTTGCCGTCACGCTTGTTGCCGTCAGCCGATGTCTCGCCGAGCCTGTCCTTCAGCGCCGTCATCAGCTGCGGGTCGGCGAGCAGCGCCTTGATCTGGTCGCTCGCCGCCATCTTGCCGTCCATGTAGCGCAGCAGGTTGGCGAGCTGCTCGCGTGCCTCGAGCAGCTTGGCCGTCGCCGGGATCTGACGGGCGATCGCCGCCGGGTTGAGGTCGTCGAACCGCGAGAACTTCAGCGCGACCGAGAGCTTCTCATTGCCGTCGCTGCCCAGCTTGTTGGGCACGTTGAAGGCGACGCCCGGCTCGATCGCGGCCATGCGCTGATCGAAATTATCCATGTCTATGTCGAGGAATTTGCGCTCGGAGATATCGGGCTTCGCCACGGCCGAGGCATTGCCCGAGAGATCGGCAAGGACGCCCATCACAAAGGGCAATTCGATCTTCTGGTCGGCATTGTAGGGGTCCTCATAGGTGATATGGACCCGTGGTGGCCTGTTGCGGCGAATGAACCTTTGCCCAGAATCTCCGGCCATCGTCAGTGCCTTTCCTCTCGATGCATCACGCAGAGGCAGCGTGACACCACGCCAAGTCACCAATCTCCCAATACAATACACAAATGCAGTCAGCTTGACAGTTCCCGTCGCGCTGCTTGGCATCCGCAAGTCGTCATCGCCGACCGGTCGCGATCTTGTGAAGTCGCGGCGGGCCGCAGGCCTGGGGAGGAGCGCCGCGGGAGCGCCGGCCCGGCACCAGACCTCGACCTACTCGTCCCTGCTCTGACGTATGCCGACTTCAGGAAGGATATCGCTGAGCAGCGACATGAAATCATGCTGCGCGAGCCCACAGGCCTTGTCCATCAGCAGCGGGATCGGGTTGGAGGGCTCGACCTGCCGGTAGAACCCCGCCACCGCCTTCATCCGGCCGACCGCCTCGGCGCGGGTCGCGACACCCGCCACCAAAGGCGCGCCGACCGGCGCCGGAGCGACCGCAGCCGGCCCGGTCTCGCTCCCCTGCCCGGGCTCCGCCCCGAGCTCGGCCACCGCATCGTCCGGCCCCTCTTCCGCCTCCTCCCAGCCCTCGCTCGGCGCCTCCTCCGCGCCATCGTCGGGCTGGTCATAGCCATCCGACGCGTTCAGGCGCTCGAGCGGCAGCTGAAAACGCGGCTCGGTGCCGATTTCGAGCATCGCCTTGTCGACATGTTCGGGAAACATGATCTGGATCACTTCGATCAGCGACTTGCCGATCAGCCGCTGGGCCTGCCCGATCAGCAGCACGGCCGGGCTCGAAGGCTCGGCGCGGCGAAAATAGCCCAGGCAGGCGGCCAGCGCCGCACGCGCCTCCGCCACAGAAGCGCAGGAGCCCGGCGGCAGGCCGGCCGGGCCTACCGAAGCCGCGACCGGCATACCGGCCTCGATGGGCTGATCCGCCGGAGCGGCGGGCATCCGCGCACCGACGACCGGCTCGAGAAAGCCGATGATCTGACCGACCAGCGCCGAGAGACGTGGAAAACTCACCGCTCCGCCGCCAGCGCGCTCGCTCCAGGTCGCACGGATCAGGGCGATCGCATCACGGATCGTCACGAGATGAGCGAAGGCGGCCTGCAGCTCCGCGCCATCGGTTTCGGCCAGCGCCGCCTGGATCGCGCCCGCATCCGGGTGCTGCTCCTCCTCCTCGGGCTGGATCGTGCCGGCGGCGACGAGCTGGCTGCGGAAGACCAGAGGGCCGATCCGCCGGCTGATCAGGAGTGGCGCATGCTGCAACGGCAGCACGACCGTGGCCAGGTCGTCGAGACTTTGCAGCGCCACCTCGCGCAGGATGAAGTCGCCCTGCTCGGCACGCGGATGCACCTCGTCCCAATGCTCCGAGAGATGGCCGGTGATCAGCCCCAGGCAGGCGGAAAAGCCCGGTATGTCGCGATTGAGCAGGCAGAGCTTCCCGGCCAGCACCAGTACCCGGATGTCGCGGCTGAGCTTGAGTATCTTGGCGAGGTCGCCGAAGGCGGCGGGGAAATCGATCGTCGCCCGGTCGAAGGCGACCAGCCGGCCATCCGGCCGGGGCGCGAAATAGGATGTCGGCAGCGCAACTTCCAGATGCGCGATAATGTTCGTGAAGCCCGCATCTTCTTCGGGATCGGGCCCGCAGAGGTCGTCCGCGGAAACCGGCCCGGAAAAATCAGCGAAGTTCAGCGCCGCCATGGAGCCCCTCGGTCAACAGGCCGATGCCAAGCGGCCGCTGGCAGGAATGCGCGTCAATCCACACGGATCCGCGTCTCGACCCGGCGATTATCGCCGGAATAGGGATCGGCCACGATCGGCTTGGTCTGGCCGAAGCCGCGCGGCAGCAGCTTGGCGGTATCGACACCGCGTTCGCTGAGATAGCTCACCACGGCCTTTGCGCGACGCTCCGACAGATTGAGATTGTAGTCGGCCGAGCCCCTCGCATCGGTATGCCCTTCGACCAAGAAGCTGCTGGCGGCGAGCTGCGGATCCTTCAGCGCCTTGGCGAACTCGTCGAGATTGCTCTTGGCATCGGGCTCGAGCACGTCCGAGTTATACTTGAAGCGGACCACCAGGTCGAAGGCGGCCGCTGGTTTCACGACATGACCCGCCTTGCTGCATTCTGCCTCCGTTCCGACGCAGAGCCCGCGCGACACGCCGAGATTGGGCTTCCCACCCCCGAAATGCTTGATGATGTCATCTGCCTTGTAGCTTTGGGCCTGTGCCGGCACGGCCGAAACCGCGCATAACCCGACGGCGAAAGCGGCGCTGATACTGACAAGGGCCTGCTTGCGCACGGTCTTCCTCCCGATTAACTTCAAGTCGGCGGTCGAAGACTGAGGGTTGAGACTATGACTCTCAGCATCCGCTGCGTCAATGTCGTACCCGGCCACAAGCCACGAGGTTTCGTTGATGCCAAGCGAACTTCGACAGTCAAAAAGACTTGCTTCCTTTACAACCCCATTGGGGAAAGACTTTTTTTCACTTATCAAGTTTGAAGCGCACGAAGCTCTGAGCGAACTATTCGCCTATCAGGTCGAGGCGACGAGCACGACTGCGAACGCCGACCTGCAAAGCATCATAGGCGAGAAATGCTCGGTCAAGATGACCTTGAAGAACGGTCAGGACCGCGTCTTCAACGGTGTTCTCGTCGATGCGCAATGGCTCGGCCGCGAGAACGACATCGACAGCTATCGTTTCGTCCTGCGGCCCTGGCTCTGGCTGCTCTCACAGCGCGCAGATTGCCGGATCTTCAAGAACAAGACGCCGCTCGACATCGTCAAGACGATCTTCGGCAAGGAGGACAAGGCGAGCTTCGACGACCGCGTCAGCGACAAGCCGGGCGAGATCGATTACTGCGTGCAGTATCGCGAGACCGATCTCGACTTCGTGCTCAGGCTGCTCGAGAAGCACGGGATCTACTATTACTTCAAGCATACGGATGGCGACCACAAGCTGATCCTCTCCGATGCCCGCTCGTCGCACGACTCCGTCACCGCGGCGGCCGAGCCCACCTTCGCCGGCGCCGGCAGCGCCTACCCGTTCATGCCCAGGGATGGCCAGCAGCGCCGCCCGATCGAGCACATCACGCAATGGTCGACGCTGCGCCGCCTGCGCACCGGCAAGATCGAGCTCCAGGACTATGATTTCGAGAAATCCACCGCCGACCTGACCGCCAAGGCCGAGGAAGGCTTCGCCCGCAGCAAGGCCTATGAGAGCTACGACTATCCCGGTGCCTATCTGGATCGCGGCAAGGGTGAGCGCTTCGCCAAGGTGCTGGCGCAGGCCGAACAGGCGCAGGATGATCGCCGCCAGGCCATGGGCGAGGCACCGAGCCTGCATCCGGGCTCGGTGATGACCCTCGGCGACCACCCGGTCGGTTCCGAGAACGCCGAATATCTGGTGGTGCGCGCCACGCATAATTTCGGGGTTCAGAGCTATCGCTCCGCGAAGCGCGTCGACGACGCGATCTATCACGGCTCCTACGAACTCCTGAAAGCCGACAAGCGCTTCCGCGCGCCGCTCGTCACCCCTTCTCCGGTGATCGTCGGACCGGACACCGCCAGGGTGGTCGGCGAGAAGAACAAGGGTGAGGAAGGCGATATCGACGTCGACAAATACGGCCGGGTCTGGCTGCGCTTCCACTGGGACCGGGAAAAGGACTCGACCTCCTGCCGCGTTCGCGTCGGACAGCTCTGGTCCGGCAAGAACTGGGGCGGACAGATCATCCCGCGCATCGGCCAGGAGGTCATCGTCGAATTCATCGAGGGCGATCCCGACCGCCCGCTGATCACCGGCGCCGTCGTCAACGACCAGCACATGCCGCCCTATGACCTGCCGGCCAACAAGACCCAGTCGGGGCTGAAATCGGAATCCACCGAAGGCTCAGGCAAGGCTGGCAAATTCAACGAAATCAAGTTCGAGGACCTCGCCGGCAAGGAGGTCTTCAGCCTGCAGGCGCAGAAGGACCACAAGACCGTGGTCTTCAACACCGAGACCCGCGATGTCGGCAAGGAGTTCGAGGGCGGCCCGACCGACTTCACCCGCACCACCCAGATCATGGGCGGCAGCGACAAGCTGCACGTCAAAGACGGAAAGCGCTATGTCGAGGCGGCGCTCGAGATCAAGCTGGTCTGCGGCGAGAGCACCATCACCATGACGCCGACCGACATCACCATCTCGTCGCCGACCATCAAGGTCACCAGCACCCTCAAGACCGAGGTCCACGCCGACGCGACCACCATCGTCACCGGCGGCATCGTCAAGATCAATTGAGCGCGCGATGACCCGCCTCCGCTTCAGCACGGCCGGCGAAGTCTTCGAGAGCTTCCCCGCTCTGCGCCGGCTCGTCGCCACGGCACCGGCGAACGAGGCACCGCTGGCCTTCCTCGCCCGGCTTGCCGCCGGCGCCGAGCCGAAAGATGCGATCGGCTTCTGCGCCTTTCTGCTGCCGCGGCGGGAAGCCGTCTGGTGGGCCCTCCAGAGCGTCCAGCGCATGCGCCCGGCGGGCGCCCCGGCTGGGCCGGCGCTTGCCGCGGCCGAAGCTTGGGTGCGTGATCCCGGCGATGCCCGGCGGCGCGAAGCGCTGTCGGTCGCGGAAGCCGCGGACCCGGCCGAACCCGCCACCTGGGTCGCCTGGGCGGCCGGCTATTCCGGCGGCAGCATGCTGGCGAGCCATGCCGTGCCCTGCCCGCCCGACCTCACCGCCAAGACCGCCCGGATCGCCGTGTTAACCGCATTGGGCCGCCTTCCGGCCCGTGAGCGCGATGCCGCATTGCGAAACTGCATCGAAGCGTGCTTTCGTCTGGTCGATGACGAAGGCGGCGGAGCGCGGACGTAGAGCTGGCGTGGCGATGCCGCCTGAACGGCACAAGCCTCGTGGCAGCGATACGGACATGTCCAGATGGCGCTGACGCTGACGATCGAGAACGAGACCTCGCTGCCCGATGGCGGCCCGCTCAGCGTGACGCTCAGTGGCGGACGGGGCCTCGATATCGGGCGTGACCAGCATCTCGACTGGGCCCTGCCCGATCCGACGCGCACCATCTCCGGCCGCCATTGCGAGATCCGCTTCCACGACAACGCCTATTGGCTGCGTGACATCTCGACCAACGGCACCTTCATCAACGGCGCGGCCCATCGGGTGCAGTCGCCCTATCGCCTGCAGCATGGCGACCGGCTCGAAATCGGCCACTACATCATCGCCGTGGCGATCGACGATGCCGGCCGGCAACCGGCGGCCATGGCCGAGCGGCCGCCGGCCCCGCCGCCCCCGGCTGAATCGCTCTGGGACGGCAATGGCGACGAGGCGCCACCGATCGCACGCCGCGACCTGATGCCGCCGCAGAAATACCGGCCGGTCCATGCCGGCTTCATCGACTGGGCCGCCGATATCCCGACGCCGGAGGAAACCGGGCGGCAGGCCTTCGCGCCGCAGCCTGAGCCGCCGGCCACTGCCGCTCCGCCCGCGCCTTCGCGCCAAGACGAGATGGCCTGGGCGCCCTATCAGCCGCCGCCCGTCCCGGCGGCCGACCCCATCGCCCCGATCCCGACGCCTCGCCGGCCGCCGGGTCCGCTCCCGGCCGCCGATCCGTGGAGCGAGGCGCCGCCGGCAGGGCCGCTGCCCGCCTTCGAGCCGCCCTTCCCGCCGCCTGCGCCGCCGCGTCCGCCACCACCCTCGGCAGCCGCGACCGCCGGCGAGATCTCCCCGGCCGAGTTCATGGCCCGCTTTGCGCGCGGCGCCGGCCTGCCGGTCGAAGCCCTGTCCTGGCAGGACCCCGGCGCTTTCGCCGAGCAGACCGGCGCGCTGATGCGTCTCGTCGCCGTCGAGCTGAAGCAGTTGCTGGCGGCGCGGGCCGAGAGCAAGCGCATCGCCCGCAGCGCCAATCAGACGATGATTCAGGCGCAGGACAACAACCCGCTGAAATTCTCGCCGACCATCGAGGATGCGCTCAGGCTGATCCTGGGCCGCCCGACCAGCGGCTATCTCAACGCCCAGAAGGCGTTCGAGGAGAGCTTCAGGGATCTCAAGGCCCACCAGATCAAGACCTATTCGGCGATGCAGCACGCGTTGCGCATGCTGGTCGAGGATCTCGATCCGCAGGCTGTTTCCGAAAGCCTCGGCTCGGAGCGCGGCCTCGAAGGCCTGCTCTCGTCGCGCAAGGGCCGGCTCTGGGACGCCTATGTCGCGCGCTGGGAGGCCAAGACCGCCCCTTACGAGGATGGGCTGGTCGACGCCTTCATGCTCTACTTCGCCGAATGCTATGACCGCGGCGGCCGCTGAGGGGCACCCCCTAGGTCCGGCGCCGCTCACAGCCCCAGCAGCGCCCTGATCGCCCGCGGCTCGAGCTCGGGCGGCGGATCGTCGAAGCTCGCCCGGTAATAATCGAGCATGCTCAGCCGCTCGAAATTGTTCCAGACCTCCGCGTCGCCCATGGCGCTGCCGCGCTCTTCGAGATTGAGAATCGTGTTGTAATCGGCGCTCCCCGGCTCGCCGAAGACCAGGGCTGGCGGCAGCGGCTCGGCACGCAACTCGCTCTCCGCCGCCAGGATCGCCGCCAGGGCTCGCGGTGCCCAGATCCGGTTGTAGGCATCGGCGACGTCGCGCTCCGGCACACCCTGCGCCATCAGAACCTGCCGGCAGGCATCGGCGAAGGCATTGGTCATGCCGTTGCGCTCGGCGATCCGGTCGGCCGCGTTGAAATTGGCGTGGATCGGCTCGACATAGGCGAACTCGTTCTGCAGCAGCCGGGCCGGCTCACCCTGGAGATAGAGCCAGGGCATGGCGCCATCGATAACGATCTGGCCCGGCAGGAGATGCGCTGCCTGGTTCTCGCCGGGCGCGCTGAAGAACTGCTGCTCGGTCCCCTTGCAGATCACGCTCGGCTGGCGCGAGAGCGGCAAGCCGCCCCCGCCTCCGGCGCGGATCAGCAGCATGAAGGCCAGCACCTTGGCGACGCGTGAATTGCGCGAGCGCCCATGCCAGACCGCCAGATCGGCATCCCGCACGCTGCGCTCGACACGCAGCAGGCGGAAGCGCTCATAGCCCGAGACGATCCGGTCGGGGGAGCTTCGCCGTCCCATCTCAGCCGCCGATGATCACGGTCGGCTCGCCGAAGGCGATCTTGTTCGGCGGCCCCACCGCCTCGATGATGGTGTCGCCGACCCGGCAGGCGCTGAGGCTGTTGATCAGCACGGTCTGCGAGCCGTCGACGACGACGCCGGGCCCGTGCGGCGGGATCGGCAGAGGGGTCGCGCAAATGTGAATATCCGCGCCACCGGCCGCGCCGGAGATCATCGAGCCCATGCTGGCGGCGGCAGCGGCCTTCGTCGCCTCCTCGGCGGCCTTGGCCGCGGGCGCCCCCGGCGTGCCGGCGGCGGCGAGCGTCGCCGCCTCGGCCACCTGGATTGTGGTGTCCGAGATCGCCTTGGCCGCCTGGATCGCCGCCGCGGCGGCGGCCGAAACGCCGCGCCAGGCGGGCTTGCCGCCGATGATCACGTTGAAACTGCCGGGGCCGGGCTGAAGCACGCCAGGGAGCGGATGGATCACCGGATCGAGGATGCGCGCGGCAGGACCGGTCGGCATGGCCTATCCCCTTCGACTACCGCCACGGCGCGCAGGCCACGGCCCCCCCGCAAGTTGATCTAGCGGGGGATCCGCAGACCTGCCGCCGCGAAATCTTTGCCAAAGCACGCAAACAGGTTCGGCGAATACGATGGCACGCCATGGTGACGCTGGGAAGCGAGCTGTATATGCTCTTGAACCAGCCTTGAGATAGCGAGAACCGGATGTCGTGGTACAGCAAGGTTGTCTGGTCCGAAGGCCTGTTCCTGCGACCGCACCATCTGCAGCAGAGCGACCGCTACCTCGAAAACCTGCTGGAAAGCCGCGTCAGGCACACCACGCCCTATCCATGGGGGTTTTCGGTGCTGGAGATCGACCGCGACCTCGCCCAGCAGAGCCGCATCGGCCTGCGCCGCGCCGTCGGCGTACTGCCGGACGGGACCCCCTTCGCCGTGCCGGACAACGCGCCGCTGCCGCCGGCGATCGAGGTGCCGGAGAATGCGGCCGGACAGATCGCCTGGCTCTCCCTGCCGCTCGCTTCCGCCAACACGCGCGAGGTCGAGGACAGCCTGAGCGGCAGCGCCAGCCGCTTCATCCCGGCGACCGAGATGCTGATCGACTCCACCGCATCGCTGCGGATCGAGGAGGAGATCGACATCGCCCATCCGCGCCTTTCGCTCGAACTGCGCAAGACCGCCAAGCCCGGCTATGTCGGCCTCGCCCTCGGCCGCATCCTGGAAGTGCGCGATCGCGCCGTCCTGTTCGACGAGAAATTCGCGCCGCCGCTCCTGATCTGCTCGGCCCACCCGGTCGTCGACGGCTGGATGGACCGGGTCATCGGCTGGATCGACAACAAGCTGGAGGAACTCGCCCGCTACGCCGCCGACCCGACCGCGGGCGGCGGCCTGCAAAGCGCCGACTACTTCATCCTGCAGATGCTCAACCGGCACATCCCGGTGCTGAAGCACATGCGCGGCTCGCGCTTCGTGCATCCGGAACGGCTGTTCGTGACGCTGCTCGCCATTGCCGGCGAGCTCGCCACCTTCACCACCGCCGAGCGCCGCGCCCGCGACTATCCCGCCTATGATCATGACGATCTCGAGGGCTGCTTCACCCCGGTCGTGCGCGACATCCAGGATTTTCTCTCGGCCCAGCTCGGCCGCCGTGCCATCCGCCTCGAAATCGTCGAGCGCGCGCCCAACGCCTTCATGTCGACGATCCGCGATCGCGCCCTGGTGCGCAATGCGACGCTGATCCTCGAAGTCGCGGCGCGCCGGCCGCTGACCGAGATCCAGGCGCAGTTCCCGCATCTGTTCAAGGTCGGCCCCAACACCAAGATGAACGAGATCGTCCATGCCCATCTGCCGGGCATCAATCTCGTCCATCTGCCGACGCCGCCGCCGCAGATCCGGGCGCTGACCGACCACGTCTATTTCTATCTCGACCGCACCTCGCCGCTCTGGCCGGAGTTCAGCACGGCGAGTTCGATCGGCATGCATTTCTCCGGTGACTGGCCGGATCTCGAAATGGAGCTCTGGGCCGTGCTCGAGGGCAGAAGATGAGCGACAAGGGTTCGCCCTCCGATCCGTTCGGACGCTCGGACCGGACGATCATCAAACCGAACCCGGCGGGAAGGCGGGCGCCGCCGCCCTCGCGCCCCGACCCGCAGCCCGTCAGTCCTGGCTACCCCGCGCCCCCGGCCTCGCCCCATGGCTACGGCCCGTCGACCGCGCCGCAATATCCATCGGGCGCGGCTGGCTCCCCGGGCGTGCCCGGCACCGGCGAGGAATGGCTCTCGGCGCCGCCGCCCCGGCCCAGCGCGGCATCGCCGCCCGGCCATGTCCCGCAGGCTCTGCCGCGGCGCGAGCAGATGCTCACGCCCAATGCCAATCCGATGCTCAAGGCGGCCGGCCCGCTTCTCCTGCTGCTCGGGCGCCTGCGCGCCTCGCTGAGCAGCGCCCCGGCCACCCAGATGATCGGCCAGGTCGGCGAGACGATCGAGGCCTTCGAGCACGAGGTCCGGGCAGCCGGCGCCTCGCCCGAGCAGACGCGCACCGCCAAATACATCCTCTGCGCCTTCGCCGACGACATCGTCCAGAACATCCCCGGCGAGGATCGCCATGTCTGGACGCAGTACAGCATGCTCTCGCGCTTCTTCGGCGAACGCACTGGCGGCGTGCGCTTCTTCGAGGAGCTGGAGCGCGCCAAGCGGGATCCGTCGGTCAATTACGACCTGCTCGAATTGATGCATGCCTGCCTGGCGCTCGGTTTCGAGGGCATCCACCGCACCTCGGCCGGCGGCGCCGCCAATCTGCAGATGATCCAGCGCAGCCTGTTCGAGACGCTGCGGCGGGTGAAGCAACCCGATCCGGAGTTGTCGCCGCGCTGGCAGGGGCAGGCGCTGGTTTCGCGTCTGGCCGGGTTCAGGACCCCGGTCTGGTCGGTCGCCGCCGTCGCCGCCGTCGCGGTGCTCGGCCTCTATTTCATCTTCCGGGCCCTGCTCGGCGGCAATGCCGAGGCCTCGGCCTCCGCCTTGCTCGCCGTCCATCCCAAGGGCGAGCTTTCGATTGTCCGGAAAGTCTTCGCCAAACCGCCGCCGCCATTACCGCCGCCGGCGCAGCAGCCCAAGATCTGCACCACGGTGCGCCCGCCGATCACCTGCCAGGTCACGCCCAACCTGATCATCGTCCGGCTCGTCGACATCACCCTGTTCGAGCCCGGGCAGGCGGTGGTGCGCGACGAGTTCCGCCCGCTGATCGAGCGCATCGCCGCAGTGCTGAACGAGGAAGGCGGGGCGATCAAGGTCGTCGGCCACACCGACAGCCAGCCGATCCGCACCGCGCGCTTCCCCTCCAACCAGCAATTGTCGCTGGAGCGCGCCAAGGCGGTCGGCGAGCTCCTCAAGACCAGGCTGAACCGGAAGGATCGGATCAGCATCGAGGGCAAGGGCCCCGACGCGCCGATCGCCAGCAATGCCACGCCTGAAGGACGCGCCAAGAACCGCCGGGTCGAGATCCTGATCCAGCGCGAAAGCTAGAGACCGAACGAGCACCGCGAGACCTGCCAAGAGGGAGATCGACACGAAATGAGCGTCGCGATCTGGCTCAGGATCGTCGCAATCGCAGTGGGCACGCTGGCGCTCGCCCTGCTGATCTGGTTCGGCGGTCCCTTCGTCGCGATCGGCGAAGTGCGTCCGTTCGAGCCGCTCTTCGTGCGCCTGCCGCTCGTCCTGCTTCTCGCGATCGGCGCCGGCGTCTGGATCGCCATGATCCTCATCCGGCGGCGCAAGGCAGTGGCTGCGCTGAGCGAGGCGCTGGCCAAGGAGGAAAGCGCGACCGGCGACGGCGCGGCACTCGGCTCGGCGATGCGCGATGCGCTGGCGACGCTGAAGCGGGCTCGCGGCAAGGATGGCGGCGACTATCTCTACGACCTGCCCTGGTATGTGATGATCGGCCCGCCCGGCGCCGGCAAGACGACGGCGCTAGTCAATTCCGGCCTGAAATTCCCGCTGGCGCGCGGCGGCCAGGCCCCGGCGGCGGTCGCCGGCAATGGCGGTACGCGCTATTGCGACTGGTGGTTCGCCGAGGAAGCGGTGCTGATCGACACCGCCGGGCGCTACACCACCCAGGACACCGACGCCAAGGCCGAACGCGCGAGCTGGCTCGCCTTCCTCGACCTGTTGAAGCACAACCGCCCGCGTCAGCCGATCAACGGCGTCATGGTCGCGATCAGCGTCGAGGATCTGCTGACCTCGACGCCCGAACAGATTGCCGCCCATGCCGAGGCGATCCGCGCCCGTCTGCTCGAGCTGAACGAGCGCCTGAAGATCGACTTCCCGGTCTATGCGGTCTTCACCAAGGCCGATCTGATCGCCGGCTTCAACGAGTTCTTCGGCGGGCTCTCCGAGCCGCAGCGCCGCATGGTCTGGGGCCACACCTTCCAGACCCGCGACAAGACCCGCAACATGATCGGCGACGTTCCACCGGAGTTCGACGCGCTGATCGAGCGCCTGAACCAGCGCCTCTCCGACCGCCTGCAGGACGAGCCCAATCCGACCGCACGCGCCCAGCTCTTCGGCCTGCCGAGCCAGATGGCGGCGCTGAAGCCGATCGTGGTCGACTTCCTCGGCCGCGTCTTCGAACCGACGCGCTACCAGCAGAGCGCGACGCTGCGCGGCTTCTACTTCACTTCGGGCACACAGGAAGGCACGCCGATCGACCAGCTGATCGGCGCGCTCTCGCGCAATTTCGGCAGCGAGCATGCCGGCACCGGCAGCTTCTCGGGCCGAGGCAAGAGCTATTTCCTGACCGATCTGATCCAGAAGGTGATCATCGGCGAGTCCGGCTGGGTCTCGACCGATCTGCGCGCCACGCGGCGCTCTGCACTGCTGCGTGCCGCCGGCTTCACCGCCGTGGCGCTCGTCGCGGTAACGCTCGCCGGACTGTGGTGGACGAGCTATGCGCGCAACAGCGAGCTGATCAACCAGACCAATTACGCCCTCGCCGACTACCGTTCGAGCGCCGCCCCGGTGCTGCAGGAAACGACGATCTCGGAACGGAATTTCAGCCTTGTCCTGCCGTTGCTGCACAAATTGCGGCACATGCCGGCCGGCTATGCCAGCAAGGACGAGCCGACACCCGTCGCCGCGACCTTCGGTCTGAGCCAGCGCGAGCGCCTGCAATCGGCGACACAGATCAGCTATCAGGAGGCGCTGGAGCGGATGCTGCGCTCGCGCATCATCTTCCGGCTCGAAGAGCAGCTCGAGGCGAATGCCAACAATCCAGGCTTCCTCTACGAAGCGCTCAAGGTCTATCTGATGATCGGCGGCCGGGCGAAGCTCGACCGCGATCTCGTCCTCGCCTGGATGCGGCTCGACTGGGCCGAGAACCTGTTCCCGGGCGCCGCCAACGCCAAGGGCCGCGAGGCGCTGGAAGAGCATCTCACCGCGCTGCTCGATCTCGACGAGGGCGCCGAGCCGCTGGTCAAGCTCAACCAGACGCTGATCGAGAGCAGCCAGCAGACACTGCGGCGGATGAGCATCGCCGAGCGCGCCTATGAGTTGCTGCGCACGCAAGGGCGCAACGCCAACCGCGACTGGGTCGCGGCGCAGCGCGGCGGCTCGGATGTCCGGCTCGTCTTCGAGGGGGTCTCCGGCGAGGACCTCGATACGATCCGGGTGCCCTATTTCTACACCTATGACGGCTTCCAGAACGCCTTCGTCGACCGCCTCGGCGATATCGGCGAGCGCATCGAGAAGGAGCGCTGGGTCCTCGGCGAGAATGTCGACCAAGCTGCAATCACTTCGCAATATGCCAGTCTTTTCCAGGATCTTCTGAAGCTTTATTCACGCGATTTCACAGCGTCGTGGCAGCGCGCGCTGCGCCGGTTGAAGCTGCGCCCGCTCAATGCCGACAAGCCGAAATACGTGGCGCTTTCGGCGATCGCCGCGCCGACCTCGCCCTTCAAGCAAGTGCTGGAATCGGTTCGCGACGAGACGCAGCTGACCAAGGAGCGCGCCGCCCGCCGACCGACCGCCGCGCAGGCGGCGGCGCAGGCCGGCAAGGAGGCCGCAGCCAAGACGCTGGAGGAGCGGGCCAATGCGGCGCTGGGCCGACTCGGCACCTCCCTGCCGCTGAGCGCGCCGGGCGTCGACCGCGTGCTCTCGGCCGGCAGCGAGGCGCTCGGCGCCAATATCGAGGCCGGCTTCAAGCAGTACCATGTCCTGGTCGACGGCGATCTCGGCCGCCGGCCGGTCGACCAGGCGCTGCAGATCTTCGCCGAGATCAACCAGAACCTCGCCATGGCGGCGACCACCCCGGCCCAGTCGGCGGCGGCGAACGTCGCGATGGTGCCATTGATCGCCTCGCTGCGCGGCAATTCCTCCCGCTACCCTGCCCCGTTCGATGCAATGATCGTCTCGGCGGTCAATGATTTCGAGGGCGACGCCACCAGCGCCACCATCTCGCTACTGCGCCAGGCGCTCGGCGACGAGGTCAGCCGCACCTGCACCAATCTTCTCGCCAATCGTTACCCCTTCACCAAGGGCAGCACCCGCGACATCGCCCTCTCCGACTTCGCTCAGCTCTTCGCGCCCGGCACCGGCGCCATGGACAAGTTCCTGAAGGAACGCCTCGATCCCTATATCGACAAGTCCGGCGCGCAATGGATCTGGCGCGCCGACAGCCGCGTCGCCCGCTCGCTCTCGCCGACGACCTTGCGCGAGTTCCAGCGCGCCAGCGACATTCGCGAGGCCTTCTTCCCGACCGGCGGCAACCTGCCCTCCTTCCAGATGGTGGCGGTGCCGACCGCCCTGTCCTCCGACGCCTCAGGCGCCAAGCTCGAGATCAACGGCTTCACGGTGGCGAGCCAGCAGGGCGTCAACACGCCGACGCCGGTGATGTGGCCGGGTGCCGGGCTGGCGCGAACCTCGATCACCCTGACGCTCGGTGGCGGCGCTGGCAGCAACAATGCCGGCGGCATCTTCGGCGGCGGCTTCTTCTCGAACAGTCCGACCCCGGCCGCGCCGAGCGAGGTCAAGCTGTTCGAGCGCGACGGCGTCTGGTCTTTCTTCCGGCTGCTCGATGCCGGCTCGGCGCTGCGCCAGGGCGACAATGTCGTCTTCACGCTCGCCTCCGGCGGCCGACAGGTCGGCTACCAGTTCGGCGTCGGCTCGCTGAAGAACCCGCTGGTGCTGCCGGCGCTGCGCGAAATCCGCTGTCCGACGGGGATTTGAGCCATGGCGTGCGGGCTGTTCGGAAAGCTGCCGGGCAAGCGCGACTTCATCGCCCTGGGGGTGCCCACGGCCTTTCTCTCGGTCTACGAGCCCTGGCTCCAGGGTGGGCTGACCGCGAGCCGGCTCGCTCTCGGCGCCGGTTGGCAGGACGCCTTCCTGCACGCGCCGATCTGGCGCTTCTGGCTCGGCTCGGCCTATGGCGGCAACACCGTCGCCGGGGCCTTCATGCCCTCGGTCGACGGCATCGGCCGCTATTTCCCGCTCACGGTCTTCGCGGTCGCGGGTCCGGGCGCGGCGATCCCGCCGCCCGAGACCGACCCGCAGGATGCCTGGTTCGGCCGCGCCGAGGATTTCCTGCTGAATGCGCTTGAGCCTGAAGCGAGCTTCGAAGCCGTTGCCGAGGCGCTGGCCCAGTTGCCGGTTCCCAACGACGAGCTGAAGACCGCCCCGCCGGCCGACATGGTCAGGCTGTCCGACGGCACCATCGTCAGCGCGCTCGACCCGGCGACCTTCCCGGCCCGGCTGGCGGCGCTGCGGGTCGAGGACCATACGCGCTCCTATGCCCATGCCTGCTATCTCTGGACCGTCGGCGGCGAGAACTTCGAGCCGCTTGCCTTGGTCGGCCAGGCTCTGCCGAGCCCTTATCTGTTCAGCGGTCTGCTGACCGGCCGCTTCGACGCCTTTCTCGGTGCGGGAGCAGCGTCATGAACCATGCCGGCCCAGCCCCTCCCTTCGAGACCGGCGCGATCAGCCATCCCGGCCGTGTGCGCAGCCATAACGAGGACAATCTCGTGACGCGGCCCGAATTCGGGCTCTGGGCCGTCGCCGACGGCATGGGAGGACACGAGAACGGCGCCATGGCGAGCGCGACGGTCGCCGCCGCGCTCGACGGCATCGGTGCCGCGAGCTCAGCCGCCGACCTTCTGGCGCGGCTGGAACGGAGCGTGCTCGCCGCCAATGCCGAGCTGCGCCGCCGGGCCCACGAACAGGCGGGCGCGACCATGGGCTCGACCCTCGCCGTTCTGCTGGTTCACGGCAGCCATTTCGCCTGCCTCTGGTCGGGTGACAGCCGGATCTACCTCGTCCGCCACGGCTACATCACCCAGATCTCGCGCGACCATACCGAGGCGCAGGACATGATGGATCGCGGCCTGCTCAGCGCCGAGGAGGCGCGCAACTGGCCGCGCCGGCATGTGATCACCCGTGCCATCGGCGTGCACGATCTGCCCTCCCTCGACATCGACCATGGCGAGCTCGAAAGCGGCGACACCTTCGTGCTCTGCTCCGACGGCCTGACCGGACATGTCGAGGATGACGAGATCCTGCGCGCCGCATCCGGCGCTGATGTCCAGGGCGCTTGCGACGCACTGCTCGCGCTGACGCTGGAGCGCGGCGCGACCGATAATGTCACCGTCGTGATTGTCCGCTATCATCAGGATCGCCGCGTACAGACGCGCTGGATGCCGAACATGCGTCAGCCGAAGAACGAGGCCCCATGACCGATTCCGAGCGCACGATCATCATGCCGCGCAACGGGCTTTCGGTCGGCACGCGGCTGAACGGCATCTATGAGATCGAGCGCCTGATCGCGGTCGGCGGCATGGGGGAGATCTACAAGGGCCGCGCCATCCAGACCGGCGACGCGGTGGCGATCAAGATGGTCCGCCCCGACATGGCGCAGGACGAGGCGGTCGTCACCCTATTCCGCAAGGAAGCGGCGGCGCTGCACAATGTCTACAACGAGGCGATCGTCCGCTATTACGTCTTCACCGTCGATCCCGCGACGCAGGCGACCTATCTCGCCATGGAGTTCGTCGACGGGCAGTCGCTGTCGGAGCGGCTCAAGCAGGGAGCACTGCCTCCGGAGGAGGTCGACCTGCTGCGCCGGCGCATCGCCAGCGGCCTGCATGCCGCGCATATGCTGGGGATCACCCATCGCGACGTCTCGCCCGACAACATCATCCTGCCCGGCGGCCAGGTCGCGCGCGCCAAGATCATAGATTTCGGCATCGCCAAGTCCAGCCTGCTGGGCGAAAAGACCGTCATCGGCACCGGTTTCGCCGGCAAATACAACTATGTCTCGCCCGAGCAGCTCGGCCTGTTCGGCGGCGAGGTCACCGGCAGATCGGACATCTACAGCCTAGGCCTCGTCCTCGCCGAGGCACTTGGCGGCCGGCCCCTCGACATGGGCGGCACCCAGATGCAGATCCTGGAGAAGCGTCGGCGCGTGCCGGACCTTGCCGCGGTCGACAAGAGCCTGCGCCCGCTGTTGGCCCGCATGCTGGCGCCCGACCCCAAGGATCGGCCCGCCGACATGGCGGAAATCGCTTCCTGGCAGCTGAAGGGGCAGCGGAATGCCGCCGGCGGTGTCGGAGGCGGCGGCCTTGCCTGGAAGGCGCTCGCCGGTGCGGCCGCCTTCATCGTGCTCGCCGTTGGCGGCTTCCTCGCTTGGCAGCAGCTCGGACAGGGCGGCAGCCCGGCGACCGCCCCCGACCCGCCCGTGCTCGCCGGCCGCAGCGATGCGCCGCCCGTGCCAAGCCTGCAAGGCGTGGCTCCGGAGCCGCAACAGGCCCGCCCGAACGAAACGGCAGCGTCCCCACAACCGCCAGCCGGCAGCTTCGCCTCCGAGCGCCTGCAGCCGCAGCAACCGCCCTCGCAGCGCCCGCCAGCCCCCGCCTCCAACCCGGCGCCCACGGCACCGTCTCAAACTACGGCGCGAGCGGAAGCTCCGCCGACTCTAGGCCCGCCACCGGCAGCCCAGATCCAGGTCCCGCCTCCGGCCCAGTTGCCGCCGGTCGCCATTCCTCCGCTCACCGTCCCCCCTGCCGTCACCCCGCCGGCCGCGGAGAACAAGACGGCGACCAATATGGTCGACCAGCCCCCGGCAGAACGCGAGCCGCGCACGCCGGCGGAACGCATCGAGCGCTATATCGCGACTTACGATGGCGGCGCCTGCTTCTTCCTCTGGCCGACCTCGGTCGGCGACAGGCGCGCCGCGATCGAGGGCTTCGGCAGCTCCGCGCCGCCCTTCATCGCCTTCGATGGCGCCTTCAAGCGGGCGCAGGGCTTCGAGGCGCAGATCAGCCTCCGGTCGATCACCACGGCGCAATGTCCGATGGTCGATTTCCTGCGTCAGCTCGGGCGCGGCATAGATCGCAGCCCTGTCATGCAGATCGGCGCCTTCACCATGAAGAGCGGCGACACGCTGAGCGGCACGGTCGAGAGCGATCCAAAGCAGAACCTCGCTGTCCTGCTCGTCGGCGATGACGGACTTGTCTACAACCTCGCCAGCTTCACGCGCCGCGAGGGCGGCAAAGCGAGCTTCACCCTCAAGCTCGAATCGACGGCTGCCTCAGGCGCTCCGGTCCGTCCGCAAGCCGTCATCGCCCTTGTCAGCCAGACGCCGCTGCCTTCGCTCGCTGGACCCAATCCAGCGCCGGCCGGTGACGTTTTCCCGAGCTTGCGGCAAGATGTTTCGCGCCTCGGCGGCAGGATCGGCGTCGGTATCAAATATTTCAGGATCGAGTGAACGCAGGCGCATCGATCCCGGGCACTGCGATCCGCGACGACGACCGGAACCCTGGTTCCGCGGGCCGGTCGGCCGGGGCCGGTTCCTAGCGTGATGGGCCCCGCGCCGGAATCGGCGGGGCGGCGCCGCCGCGCACCACCTTGTAGCGGTCGAGGCGCACCTTGATCATCTCGTTGAACTTCTTGTGCACCTCCGAGACCGAGAGCGTCTTGGTCTCGCCACCGGCCTCGGCATAGAAGATCGGCCGGTTGGCCTGCGCCGGACGCGGCAGCAACTCGGCCGCGCTGGCGCCGGGCGTCTCCTCCATGGTCTCGATGAAGGTCTGCGCCGCATCCGGACCGAGGAAGTGGATCAGGTAGATTTCGCCGCCGGTGAGGTGGCGCCTCATAGCCTTCTCCAGTCGCAGCGTATCACGCTTCAGCATCTCGGCGGCGAGCAGGGCCGAGAGATAGGGCTCGCGCCTGAGATCGAGGATGCGCTGGCGCTCATTGGCGTCGGCGACCACGAATTGCCGGCCATTGCGCGTGACCAGCGCAGCCTCGGCTACCATGCCGTGCTTGCGGCCGAACTCGAAGACGACGCCGAGCCAGGTCTGCTCGATGAACTGGTAGAGCCCGGTCGCCGAGGAGGTCTTCGCCTGGACCGTGGTCGAGAACGAGGATTCCTTGTCGGCGACCGCCATCAGCAGGGTCGGGTCCGCCCCGACGACCCGCCCCGCCCGCACGATGATGTCGACCAGATGCCGACGGATGCGAATCGGCCCGAAGGTCAGGATCTGGTCGGGATCGCCGCCAATGGTGATCGGCGCTCGCGGCAATTGCTGGCGCGGCAAGGCTGTCGGAGCCGACACGGCACCGGGCTTCGCCGGCAGTTTCGGCGGCACCAGCAGGATGTTCGAAGGCGGCAGTACCGGCAGCGGCAGGGCTGACGCCTGCGGCTGAGCGCTGGACGCCTCATCCGCCGTGCGTTCGGTCAGAGCCGCCAGCGAGGGATCGTTGTTGAGCGCGAACTGCGTCGCCTGCCGCGCTGCTTCGAGATCGCCCTCGACCGAGGACAGGATCAGCGAGGGGCGCATCGGCGCCTGCAGCGAAGGCGCGTCTACCGTCTCGGCGGGCGCGAAATCGGGATCGGGAAGCGGCGCTGGAGCTGGTGTCAGCGTCGCAACCGCCACGCCCGCCATCACCGCCACGACGACGCTCCCCGCGCCCGCCAGCGCCAGCTGCCGGGTCCGGCCTGCGCCATCCGCCGAAATCGCCGCGCCCTGCGACGCTTTGCGCGGCAAGGCACTCCGCGCGGTGCCCGCAATGCCCGGCGCCGGGACCAGGCCGGCGCCACCCGCCACTGCCTTGCGGGCGGCCGTGAACCAGCCGGCCCCGTCCTTGGCGGCGGCTTCGAGCTCTCCGACCATCCGGCGGGCTTGCTCGTTCGAGATACCCGCCTCGCGTTCCAGCGTCGCCGCCGCCTTGGGCCCCTGCTCCGCCAGCAGCCTTATCGCGAAGAACCAGAGCTGCAGCGAGGTCCTACGGCTCTCCAGCGGCGTCCCGGCACAGGGCGAGACCAGGAAATTGCAGTGCCCGCAGGCATAGGCGCGCAGCTTGAGTCGCGGCACGAAGGCGGAAACCCGGCCGCAGGCGGGACAGGCGATATTGATGCCGCCCCGGCTCGCCTGCATCATCGCCTCGAGGCAGGCATCCTCCCGGAACGCGGCCTGGAACTGCTTGAAGCGCTGGCTCATGCCTCGCTACCGCCGGCGATATCGGCCGCGCCCGCGAGCCTGCGGCCCGACAGCTGCCCTCTGCTCGGACGACACAGAAGGATACGCGTGGAACGGGCCAGCGACAATGTCAGCCCGCCAGCAGGCCGAGCCGGGCGACGTCGCGCAGATGCATTTCGACCTCCTCCGCCGTCGCGCGCCGGGGGAGGTCCGCGGCGTCACGCCCCGCAGCATGCGCCTCGGCCAGGAAGGCGTTCATCTCGGCCAGCAGCATCGGCGCCGTCCGCGTGCCGTCGAGCAGACTGACGAATTTGCGCACCACGACGCCATCCAGCGCAACAGCGCGGTGGCGCAGATCGGTGACCTCATTTCCGGCCAGCGCCTGCCGCCGTGCCAGCAGGCTCGCCACCGGACGCTCGCCGACGGCCGTGATGAGCCGGTGCGGCTCCAGGCTGATCTCCAGCAGGCCGGCGCGGTAGATCGCCGTCAGCGCCTCGTTGAGCCGGCTGGTCTCGCACCCGATATCGGGACCGAGGCTGTCCCTGGCTTCGTCCAGAGCGCTCGCGACGAGCTCGGCATGGCCGATGCTGCCGGGCCAGGCCTGGCCGAGCACCCGCAAGGCCGCCTTTGCGCTTTCGAGGTCGACGGTAAGCCGAACGTCGCTACCGAACAGGAACCCGCCGACGCCGGGCCTGTCGTCCTGTTCCTCGGCCTCGCGGACATTCGCGGCGAGATGATAAGGGGCGAGCGTAAAGCACGAGAAGCCGCGCCGGAGCACGATATCCGAGCGACAAAGCAGCGTCTGGCGGAAGCAGCGCCCGATCAGAAGGTCGAGCGATTGCTCCTGGCGCAGCGGCTCGTCGACCGGGATCGCGTTCAGGATCTGCTGGGCCGGCCCCTGCGCCCCGCCGAAATTATTGGGGAACGAGGCCTCGGCGAGGAATTGCAGCCCATGCGGTGCCGCGGCGTCCAGCACCTCGTGCAGGGCGAACGCCCGCGCCCCGGGATTGAGATCGTCATGATAGAGGACGTTGTCCGGAATCCCGTCGATCTGTTGCAGGCGCTCGCGCAAGGCGGCGCCGTAGAATGAGCCAGGGTCGGTCGCCTCGGCGAAGCGCTTGATCGCGGCCCGAGCCACCCTGACCCGTTCCAGCGGCTCCTCGATGTCGCGGGTCTCGTAGAGCATGACGTCTCGGGCGAGATCGCGCAGCCGACAGCCCGGCAGGGCATTGTAGCTGACATAGGCAATGCCCTGCGGCCGCAGCAGTTCGCCGAACAGCGTCAGGATGCGCTCGCGCACGAAAGGCGGCACCCAGGAATAGACACCGTGGACCAGGATATAGTCGAAGCTGCCGAGCCCGGCATCCGCCGCCATGATGTCGAGATGGTGGAACGCGATGTTGCGCAGCCCGAGCTCGTCAGCTTCGGCCTTGGCTCGCGCGATGGCGCTGGCGCTGAGGTCGATGCCGATGAAGCTGGCGCCCGGCGATTGCAGCGCCATCGGGATCAGGTTGCCGCCGCTACCGCAGCCGAGTTCCAGCACGCGCATCGCCGCGGTCGGTGCCGGGCTCATGCCGTGGAAATGCGCGATCGTCGCCAGATGCCCGGGATGGGTCTGCGAGAAGGCATGGCCGGGATAGGCGACGGCGTCATAGGGATTGGACTTGCTCGCGCTCATCAAGGCAATCCATCCGCCACGCTCGCCTCCCGCCTGGTCACGCTCAGCAGCCGATCACCTTGAACTCGACCCTGCGGTCGAGCGCGTCGCTGGCATCGTCCTTGCCGGTCCCGATCAGGTTCTCGTTGAAGCCCTTTCCGGTGGCGATCATGCGGTTGCGGCTGTCCGGAACGCCCGCCTGGAGCAGCTCCATCACATATTGCGCCCGCAGCACCGAAAGCCGCTCGTTGAGATGCTGTGTGCCGGTACGCGAGGTGTGTCCGACGATCTCGAGGCAGGCATCCTTCTGCCTGGCGCGCGTCGCGATCTGGCTCAGCCACATCGGATAGGGTTCGGTGATCTGCGGATTGGCGATGAACTGCGTCGAGCCCGGCTGGAACAGCAGCTTAACCATGAGCTGGTTGCTGGCGAGGCCGCTATCGACGAGGTCGCCGAAGGCGTCGACCGCGTCCTCGCTGCGCCCGAGCTTGCTGGCGGCGAGATAGGCGCCGACCCGCACGCGATGCTGGTCGCCACCCGGCAGCATCCGCGCCGTACGGTAGAAGGCCAGCGCCTCGCGATAGCGCCTGGCCTCGTATTCGAGGATGCCGTCATTGATCAGAGCGGCGGCGCTCAGGCGCTCGAGATAGACCGGGTCGATCGGCTCGCCGAGCTTGGTGCCCTGGCAGACCTTGATATAGGCCTCGGTCGCCGGGTCCTTCGCCCAGAGCGGCGCGTCGCGGTAATAGGTCGTCGGCGTCACGTCGACGCCCTCGGGGCGCGCCCGGGCGACGCCCTTCGAGACGACGCGCTTCGACTTCAGATCGGCAAGCGTCAGGCAGATCCGATAGGCATCGCGCGCGCCCTTGGCATCACCGGCATTGTTCACTGCCGTGAAGGTCCCGATCAGGACGACCGGCTCGCGCGCCAGGCTCTCCGTCGTGAATGGCTGCAGGCGAAAGCGTGTATAGGATGCCCCGACGATATCGGAAAGCGTCTGCTGCATGGAACGCGTCGAGGTCGACTGCGCCCCGGAAATACCGTCGATCAAGGGGTCGATCACCAGATCGACCCGCTCGCCGGAGAGATCGGCCTTGGCGAACAGATCGGCAGCCGCCCGCTGCAGAGCTTCGGCGAACGGGATCGGTGCAGGCGCGGCCGCAGCGGGCGGAGGCGATACTGGCGCGGGTGCCTGGGCAACGGCCATGACTGTGGCGCCGAGCAAGGCAAGGAGCCCGCACCCCGCCAGGGCAGTTCGTCTCGTTGCGCCATAAGCCGACGCCGGCACCGGGGCTGCGCTCATCCAGCTTGCTCCACCATCACCGCTCCGCGGGCGTCGCGGGCCTCAGCTCAGCGGCAGCCCTTCAGCGCATTGCCGCCGCCATCGCCGAGCTGGGCCCGCATCAAATCCTCGGTACAGTCACGCGCGCCGCTCGGCCGCCGGTTCTTGCTGGCGCGTGCCGGAGCTGGAGGCTCGCCGCCGCCGAGCAGGACATCCATCGACCTGCGGTCGAGGACCGTGCGCTCCTGCGGCGGCACCGGTCGCGCCTCCTGCTGGGTCGGGCGAGCGCTCGGCAAGAGCGGCTTCTCGGGCACCGGCAGCTCCTTGACGGCAGCACCGGCGCTGATCCGTGCCGCGACCGCCTTTTCGCGGTCCTGGCGCTCCTGGGACAGCCTGGCCTTCTCGGCCTCGAGCGAAGCGAGTTCCTGCTCGCGCCTGGCGAGCTCCTTGGCGAGCCGCTCGCGCTCGCCTGCATCTGAAGGCTTTGCCGCCGGCACGCTCGCGGAGGCCGGCGCCTGCGTCGGCCTATCGGCCGGCCGCGGCAGCGAGCGCTCGGCATCGGTCTTGCCCGCGTCGCGGCCGGCGAGATCGGTGGCGGCCTGCTGCCGGCTCTTCTCGGCCTGCTGGACCCGTTCCAGCAACGCCTTCTCGCGCGCCGCGAATTCGCTCTCCAGTTTCGCGCGCTCGCTCGTCGCGAAATTGCGACGTTCGAGCAGATCGAGCCTCGTCTTTGCGTCGACCGCGAAGAAGCTCGCGGGGAAGCGCTGAATGAAGGCCTTGATCTCGGCGGCATTGTCGCTGCTGCGCAGCCGCTTCCAGATATCGGCGTCGGTCTCCTCCCGGTTCAGGTAGAAGTCGCCGAGCAGTGAGAGCGACAATTCGGGCGTCTGCCTGCCGCCGGTCGCGTCATAGACCGCCTTCTGGACCCGGCGGAACATGGTGGCAATCTCGAGTCCCGGCTGCCTCATCTCCTGGACCAGCGCCGCCGTGAACGGGCTGTTGCGTCCGGCCCCATCGGCCGCGACGTCATTGGCCTGCGTCGCATAGGCCGTGACCATGCCTTGCGCCCGCGCGATCGGCGCGAGGCCCGAGCCGACCGAAAAGCCGCGCGTCGCCTGCTTCTTCGAGAGCTGAGCGACGAAGGGATTGTTGCGGCAGGCGTCGAGCACCATGATCTTGACGCCCTTGGCGAAGCCGAGCGCAGTGATCACCTCGCTGAGCTTGAGCGTCTCGTACTGGACCGAGACCTCGTCATCGATCCTGGCCTCGAGCGGAACCAGGAAGTTCTCGCCGTTAAACTGGAAGCCGTGGCCGGCATAGTAGAACATCACCGCATCGGCATCCTGGGCCAGCCGGGCGAAGCGGGCCAGCGCCTGGTCCATGCCGCGCTTGTCGAGGTCGAGCCCGTCGACGACCTCGAAGCCGAGCTTGCGCAGGGCCTCGGCGGTATCGCGCGCATCATTGACCGTGTTCGGCAAAGCGGGTGCGTTCTTATAGGTCGAGTTGCCGATCACCAGCGCGACGCGGCGATCCTGTGCCAGCGCTGGCAAGGCCAACGTCTGCAATAGAAGAGCGGCCAATGCACAGAGCTTGAACGCGATGTTCATGGCACCATTCCCTGCGTCAACCTAAAGAAAGACGCGTCAAAAATCCAGACCTGCCCCTTGTCGCCACCCGCACTCTGCTTGCCCCTGCGACTGGGGCCTGATAGCCTTTTTCCTCCATGCCGCGCCCTCGGGAAGAGCGCCGATGCAGGGTATTCGGCTCAGGCTTGTTGTCGGCATTTCAGCGGTTCTCGCCGCGCTGGCGAGTTCGGCCATGGCGCAGGAACGAGCACGGCCGCGCAGCCCTGCGCCGGCGGCGGCCAGGGTTTCCTTCATCGATCTGCGCGACAAGGCCAAGGTTCCCGCCAAGCTCCTGGTGCGTTTTTCCGTCACCGGCATGGAGATCGCCCCCGCCGGCAGCCCGCGCCGCAACGCCGGCCATCATCACCTGCTGATCGACACGGAGCTGCCGCCGCTTGGCCAGCCGATCCCGAGCGATTTCAACCATCTGCATTTCGGCGGCGGCCAGACCGAAGCGGAGATCCTGCTTTCGCCCGGCCGCCACAGCTTGCAGCTGCTCTTCGCCGATCACGATCACGTGCCTCATGATCCACCGGTGATGTCCGAGAAGATCACCGTCGAGGTCGAGGCCGCGCCGCTGGAAAAACCGCGCACCGCCGCGGCGCCGAACGCCCGGGTGTTCTTCGTCGGCCTGCAGGATGGCGCGACGATCCCGGCCCGCTCCATCGTGCGCTTCGGCAGCGAGAACATCGCGCTCGCGCCGGCCGGCACGAAGCAGGACAATGCCGGCCACCACCATCTCCTGGTCGACACCGAGCTGCCGTCGCTCGACCGCGAGATACCGAGCGACTTCAACCATCTGCATTTCGGCCGCGGCCAGACCGAGACCGAACTCAGCCTATCGCCGGGCGAGCACACGCTGCAGCTCCTCTTCGCCGACCACGAGCACGTCCCGCACGATCCGCCGGTGATGTCGCAAAAGATCCGGGTGCGTGTCGAAGCGACCGCGGCGGCACAGCCTCTCTCCGCTGCACAGGCTGCACCGGGCAAGCCCGGGCGCACGCCCGCTCCGAACGACGCCGCGGTCTACTTCATCTACCCGCGCAATGGCGCGACGATCTACGCGACCTCGACCATCCGCTTCGGGTTGCGCAATATGGGCGTGGCTCCGGCCGGTGTCGCCAAGCCCAATACCGGCCATCACCATTTGCTGATCGACGTACCGACGCCGCCGCTCGACGTCGCCATCCCCAGCGATCTCAATCATCTCCACTTCGGCAACGGCCAGACCGAGCGGAAGGTCACCTTGCCACCCGGCCGGCACAGCCTGCAGCTCATCCTCGGCGACGATCAGCACGTGCCGCACGATCCGCCGGTCCTATCCGAGCGGATCGAGGTCTTCGTCGGCAATCCCCGGAAGCGGAGTGCGCGTCGATGAGGGCGCCTGTCTGCACCGCCGGCCCTGATGCCACCTTTCGCATGTGGCGGCTGTCCGCACTGTTCGGCCTTGCCCTGCTCTGCCCGCTGCTCGCGGCCAGCAGCCCGTCGGCGCAGACGGCGCAACGCCAGCCATCGCCGCGCGGTGCGCTGCTCTACTTCCATTATCCACTCGACGGCCTGCGCGTGCCGGAGCGCTTCACGGTGCGGATGGGGCTGAAGGAAATGGGCATCGCGCCGGCTGGCATCGACAAGCCCCTGACCGGTCATCACCATCTGCTGATCGATGTTGAGCCACCGCCTGCGGACCAGCCCATCCCGGCCGACTACAACCACATCCATCTCGGAAATGGCCAGACCGAGGTCGTCGTCACCCTGCCCAAGGGCACGCATACGCTGCAATTGCTGCTCGGCGACCATCTGCACATGCCGCATCGGCCGCCGGTAATGTCTCAGAAGATCACAGTCTATGTTCGCTGAAGCTTCGCGCCCGTGACGGCGCGGGCGGCCTGTCGGAGTGCTGAACCGCATGTCCTGGTACCGCCGGCTCACTCCCCTGCTTCTGGCATTGGCCGCCTGGCTGGCTCAGACATGGTGGCTTTCCCCGCCGGCCCTCGCTCAAGCCGGAGCGACCCCGGCCCGGCTGGCGCTGGTCATCGGTAACGCCGCCTATCGCGAAGCGCCCCTGGCCAATCCCGTCACGGATTCCCGCGCCGTCGCCGAGGCGCTGCGGCAGGGCGATTTCGACGTCACCATGGTCGAGAACGCCGATCGGGCCGGGCTGGAGCGGGCGTTGGCCGCCTTCCGGGAGAAACTGACCCGCGGCGCCCATGTCGTGGTCTTCTATGCCGGGCATGCCGTCCAGCACCGCGGCCGCAACTTCCTCGCCGCGGTCGACGCCAACATTCGCTCGCCGGGCGATCTCGGTCGCGATGCCTCCGATTTCGACGGTCTGCTCGACGCGCTGATCGTCAGCCGGCCGGCGAGCGCTGTGGTCGTCCTCGACGCCGCCCGCGAGAATCCCTGGCAGGCGGCCCTCGGCAATCGCAAGGGCCTGGCGCCGATAGAGCCGCTGGAGAACATCGCCGTGATGGCGCCGGTCACACCGGGGCGCACCCAGGCCGAGACGCCCGGCCGCACCGACCCTGCGATTGCGGAATGGCTCAAGGCGATCCGCACGCCCGGACTCGACATGGCTGCTGCGCTGACCCGCACCCGCGATGCGGTTGCCCGCGCCACCCGGCGCAAGCAGCAGGTCTGGATCTCGTCGCCGCCTGCGGTCGGGCTGATCGTGACGCCGAACGGCAAGCCGGCCGCCATCGCCCAGGCGACCCGCGGCGTCATCATGGCGCCGCCGCCGCCCGGCCCGCAATCCGACCAGCTCGGCCCCTATGAGCTCTCTTTCTGGGAAACCATCCGCAACAGCGAGAACCCGGCCGAGTACCGCGCCTATCTCGACGCCTACCCGAATGGCCGCTTCGCCAGCCTCGCCCGGACGCGGGAGGAATTCTACCGCACTCGCGGCCAGGCGCGGCCCGCCAGCCCGGCTCCCGCCCAGATGGCGAGCGCCACGCAAGCCCGGCCTGGCGCGACGCCGGCACCCGCCAGGCCCCTGCGCGATTGCGAGGATTGCCCGGAACTGACTCTGATCCCGGCCGGCACCTTCGAAATGGGCTCAAACGAGATGTTCGAGTTCGAGAAGCCGGTGCGCTCGGTCGCGATCGGCCGTCCCTTCTATATCGGCACCCGCGAAGTGACGTTCGCGGAATGGGACGCCTGCGTCGCCGAGGGCGGCTGCAGCCACCGCCCGAGCGACCGTAATCTCGGGCGCGGCCGACGGCCGGTCACCGACATCCACTGGAATGATGCCGGCGCCTATGTCGTCTGGCTCTCGCTGAAGACCGGGCGGAAATACCGCCTGCCGACCGAGGCCGAGTGGGAATACGCCGCCCGTGCCGGCACCACCACCAGCTATCCCTGGGGCAACACGATCGACAAGGAAAAGGCCAATTGCGTCGGCTGCAACGCCCAGCCGCGCCGCCAGGCGATCGAGGTCGGCCAGTTCCCGCCCAACGGCTTCGGCCTCTACGACATGGCCGGCAACGCCGCCGAATGGGTGGCCGATTGCTGGAGCGAGAGCTACCGCTCCTCGCCGCGCGACGGCAGCGCCTACTCGCCGCCGGGCTGCCGCGAACGGGTGCTGCGCGGCGGCTCGTTCAACAATGATCCGCGCTATCTGCGCTCGGCCGCGCGCTTCAAATACGAAAGCGATGTGCGCTTCTATACCAATGGATTCCGCGTCGTCCGCGAGCCCTGACACATCTGCGTCCCGGCCGGAAACGAGGAAGACCGCCGCATCGGCAGCGGCCTTCTTCGTGTCCCGAGCCGAAGCCCGGCTTCACCACATATCGAGCGCGACGCGTGCCTCGTCCGACATGCGCGACTGATCCCAGGGCGGATCGAAGGTCATGTTGACCGTGACCGAGGCGACGCCGGGCACGGCACCGACCGCGTTCTCGACCCAGCCCGGCATCTCGCCGGCGACCGGGCAACCCGGAGCCGTCAGCGTCATGTCGATGGTGACCTGGCGATCATCGGCGATGTCGACGCGATAGATCAGCCCGAGCTCGTAAATGTCGGACGGGATTTCCGGATCGTAGACCGTCTTCAGGGCTGCGACGATATCGTCGGTCAGCCGGTCGATCTCTTCCGGCGGCAGGCCGGTGCTGGCGCCCATCGTCGGCGCGTTCGGCTTGATTTGCTCGGCAGTGTCGCTCATGGCGCTTCCAATTCAGGCAATCGGCGGTTCAGGCGAACAAATCTTCCGCCTTGCGCAGGGCCTCGACCAGCTTATCGACTTCTTCGAGCGTGTTGTAGAGGCCGAACGACGCACGGCAGGTCGATGTCACCCCATATCGGGCGAGCAGCGGCATCGCGCAATGGGTCCCCGCCCTGACGGCGACGCCGGCCCGGTCGATCACCGTGGCGACGTCATGCGCATGGGCGCCCTTCATCTCGAAGGCGATGATCGCGCCCTTCTCCCGGGCCTTGCCGAAAATACGGACCGAATTCATCTCTCCGAGCCGCTGCATGGCATAGTCGTGCAGTCTCGCCTCGTGCGCGGCGATGTTCTCGCGACCGAGCGCCATCATGTAGTCGAGCGCGGCACCGAGACCGACGGCTTCGACGATCGCGGGCGTGCCCGCTTCGAAGCGATGCGGCGGATCATTATAGGTGATCGCGTCCTCGCTGACGGTGGCGATCATCTCGCCGCCGCCCTCATAGGGCGGCAGCTTGGCGAGCCATTCCCGCTTGCCCCAGAGCACGCCCGAACCAGTCGGCCCATAGGTCTTGTGGCCGGTGAAGGCGTAGAAGTCGCAGCCCAGAGCCTGCACGTCGACCGGCATATGCACGGCGCTCTGGCTGCCGTCGACGACCAGCGGGATCCGGTAGCTCTGGCAGATCTTGGCGATCTCGGCGATCGGCACGATAGTGCCGATCGCATTCGACATATGCGTCAGCGCCACCACCTTGGTGCGCGGCGAGATCAGCTTCTCGAACTCCTCGACGAGGAAATTGCCATCCTCGTCGACTGGCGCCCATTTGATCACGGCGCCATGGCGCTCACGCCAGTAATGCCAGGGCACGATGTTGGAATGATGCTCCAGGATCGAGAGGATGATCTCGTCGCCTTCCTGGATCTTGAGATGCTGGCCGAGCGAGGACGCGATCGCGTTCAGCGCCCCGGTCGAGGAGCGCGTGAACACGATCTCCTCGAGATGGGCGGCGTTGAGGAAGCGCCGGGCGCTTTCACGCGCCGCCTCGAAGGCCTCGGTCGAGGCATTGGCGAGGTAATGCAGGCCGCGATGGACGTTGGCATAATCCTCGCGCATCAGCCTGGTCATCGCCTCGATCACCGCCTCGGGCTTTTGTGCCGAGGCGGCATTGTCGAGATAGACCAGCTTCTTGCCATAGACCTCGCGCGAAAGGATCGCGAAATCCTTGCGGATCGCCTCGACGTCGTAGGGCTTCGCGATCGCGTTCATGGCTCAGGCCTTTCCGGGCTCGGGCTGCCGATCGGCCACCAGCATGCCGGCATGTCCCCAATCATCGCGCTCGATCTCCTGAATCACGATATGGGTGTTCTGCGGGTTCTTGCCGAGCACGCGCACAAGAGTCTGCGTGAACTCCTTGACGATCTCGGCCTTCTGCTCGCGGCTCGCGCCCTTGGTGATCTGCAGGTTGACGTAAGGCATCAGACCGTCTCCAGCTTCGGTGCCGCCTCGCGCTGCGAGAGCCAGCGGTCGATCTCGCGCATGACGATCTCGCGCACCGCCTCGTCGCTGACGAACTCGGTGACCTCGCCGGCGAAGGCAGCGAGCACCAGCGCCTCGGCCTGCGGCCGCGGCAGGCCGCGCGCCATCAGGTAGAAGAGCTGCTCGCCGTCCATCTGCGCGACCGTCGCGCCATGGCCGCAAACCACGTCGTCGGCGAAGATCTCGAGCTCGGGCTTGTTGAACATCGTCGCGCCGTCATTGAGCAGCAGCGCATTGCTCTTCATGCCGCCATCGGTCTTCTGCGAATGCGGGCGGACGATGACCTTGCCCTGGAAGACGCCGGTGGCCTCGCCCTCGATGATGTTCTTAAACAGCTCGCGGCTTTCGCCATGGGCGGCCGCATGGTCCATCACCAGCGTGACGTCAGAGTGCTCCTGCTTGCGCAGCAGGTTGATGCCGCGCAGCGCCGCCCGGCTGTGCTCACCGGCATAGCGCACGAAGCTCTGCTGGCGCAGCACGCCGCAGCAGGTCGCGAGCGCGACCGAAGCGAAGCTGGCATGCGCGCCGACCTCCGCCAGCAGCGACTGCACCAGCACCGTCTCCGGCCGCTGGCGCGTGACGAGGCGGACATGTTCGACCTCGGCCTTGTCGCCGACCACGAAGGACAGCGCGCTGTTGACCTGGTTCGGGGCCGGGCCGACGCTCTCGCATTGCTCGACGACCGTAGCCTTCGCCCCGGCGCCGACCGTGACCAGCACGCGGGAGTACTGCGCGGTTTCCTTTGCACCGGAATTGATCCCGAGCAGCAGGATCGGCCGCGCGAGCTCCACGCCAGGCGCGATCTCGATGACCATGCCGTCCCGTGCGAAAGCGGCGTTGAGCATCAGGGCGCTGTCGTCGCGCGCCACCTCCGGCAGCGCCAGCGCTGCGGCCATCGCCTCCGGCGCCTCCGTCAGGGCCTCGGCGAGGCTGCGGACGGTGACGCCCTCGGGCAGCGTGTCGAGGTCGGAATCGGCCGGGCTGAAGATGCCGTCGATGCTGACCAGACGCGGGCCGGGGATGGTCTGGATCGCGAGCCGGTCAGCCACCGCCTGAGGACGCTCGGAGCGGCGCGCCAACGGCATCGCCTCGCGCACGAGCGAGCGCAGATCGGTGTAGCGCCAGGATTCAAGCCGGCGATGCGGCAGGCCCTTGGCCTCGAAGCCGGCAAAAGCCTCCTCGCGCAGCTTGCGCACGGGGCCGGCACCCGGCAGCTCCGCCTTCACATTGGCGAACTGCTCGGCGAGCTGCTGCTCGGCCGCGGTCTTGAGCGGGGTGATGATCGCCATTACGCGGCCTCACCATAGGACGCATAGCCACTCTTCTCGAGCTCGAGCGCCAGCTCCTTGCCGCCGGTCCGCACGATCCTGCCATTCGACATCACATGCACCGTGTCGGGCACGATATGGTCGAGCAGGCGCTGATAGTGGGTGATGACCAGGAAGCCGCGATTCTTGGCGCGCAGCGCGTTGACGCCGTCGGCGACGATCCTCAGCGCGTCGATGTCGAGGCCGGAATCGGTCTCGTCGAGGATGCACATGGACGGGGCCAGCAGCGCCATCTGCAGGATCTCCATCCGCTTCTTCTCGCCGCCGGAGAAACCGACATTGAGCGGGCGGCGCAACATATCGCGAGCGATGCCAAGGCCATCGGCTGCGGCGTTGACCTGCTTGATGAAGTCCGGAGTCAGCAGCTCGGCCTCGCCGCGCGCCTTGCGCTGCGCGTTCATCGCCGCCTTCAGGAAGGTCATGGTGGCGACGCCGGGGATTTCCAGCGGGTACTGGAAGGCGAGGAAAATGCCGGCGGCGGCGCGGGCATCGGCCTCCATCTCCAGCAGGTTCTCGCCATTGAGCAGGATCTCGCCGTCGAGAACCTCATAGTCCTCCTTGCCGGCGATGACATAGGACAGGGTCGACTTGCCGGAGCCGTTCGGCCCCATGATGGCGGCGACCTCGCCGGCGTTCACGGTGAGGTTGAGGCCGTTGAGGATCTGCTTGTCCTCGTCGGCGATCTTGACGACCAGATTGCGAATTTCGAGCATTTTCAGAGTTCCATTCTGCTGGAGATGGTCGGGTCTAGCCCGACCATGGCGCGCTTCATCGCAGCGTCATGCCCGGGCTTGCCCCAGGCATCTCGGAAACGATCGGGCCTCAGCCCACGGAGCCTTCGAGAGAAATCGTGATCAGCTTCTGCGCTTCGACGGCGAACTCCATCGGGAGCTGCTGCAGCACCTCCTTGACGAAGCCGTTGACGATCAGCGCCACCGCTTCCTCTTCCGAGAGGCCGCGCTGCTGGCAGTAGAACATCTGATCCTCGCCGATCTTCGACGTGGTCGCCTCATGCTCGAAGATCGCGGTCGCGGTCTTGGCCTCGATATAGGGGATGGTGTGCGCGCCGCACTGGTCGCCGATCAGCAGCGAGTCGCAGTTCGTGAAATTGCGCGCATTCGTCGCCTTGCGATGGGCCGAGACCATGCCACGATAGGTCGAGTCGGATTTTCCGGCCGCGATGCCCTTGGCGATGATCTTCGACGTCGTGTTCTTGCCGAGATGCAGCATCTTGGTGCCGCTATCGACCTGCTGGGCCCCGGTGGAGACCGCGATCGAGTAGAACTCGCCGCGCGAGCCGTCGCCGCGCAGGATGCAGGACGGATACTTCCAGGTGATCGCCGAGCCGGTCTCGACCTGCGTCCACGAGATCTTCGAGTTCTTGCCGCGGCAATCGCCGCGCTTGGTCACGAAGTTGTAGATGCCGCCCTTGCCCTCGGCATCGCCGGGATACCAGTTCTGCACGGTCGAGTACTTGATCTCGGCATCGTCGAGCGCGATCAGCTCGACCACCGCCGCATGCAGCTGGTTCTCGTCGCGCTTCGGCGCCGTGCAGCCTTCGAGATAGCTGACATAGGCGCCCTCGTCGGCGATGATCAGCGTCCGCTCGAACTGGCCGGTGTTCTGCTCGTTGATGCGGAAATAGGTCGAGAGCTCCATCGGGCAGCGCACGCCCTTGGGGATGTAGACGAAGGAGCCGTCGGTGAAGACGGCGCTGTTCAGCGTCGCGAAGTAGTTGTCGGTCACCGGCACCACGGTGGCGAGGTACTTCTTCACCAGCTCGGGATGCTCGCGGATCGCCTCGGAGATCGAGCAGAAGATCACGCCGGCCTTGGCCAGCTCCTCCTTGAAGGTGGTGACGACCGAGACGGAATCGAACACCGCGTCGACCGCGACTCGGTTCTCCGGCGCGACGCCGGCCAGGATCTCCTGCTCGCTGAGCGGGATGCCGAGCTTCTTATAGGTCTCCAGGATCGCCGGATCGACCTCGTCGAGCGACTTCGGCGAAGCACCCGTCTTCGGCGCGGCGTAATAATACAGGTCCTGATAGTCGATCGGCGGGTACTGCACGCGCGACCAGTTCGGCTCGGTCATGGTCTTCCAGCGACGGAAGGCGTCGAGCCGCCATTCCAGCATCCATTCCGGCTCGTTCTTGCGCGCCGAGATGTAGCGGACCGTGTCCTCGGTCAGGCCCTTGGCGGGCTTGTCGACTTCGAGTTCCGTCACGAAGCCGTACTTATATTCGGTCACGTCGATCGACTTGACCTGGTCGATGGTCTCCTGGACCGCTGCCATTTCTACTCTCCTGTCGCGGGTTCAAGGCCCGCCGGTTTGGTCTTCGTCTTGTTGGTCGTATGCGTCTTTCCGGAAGGCTCAGGCCGCCGCCTGCTCCCGCCGGTTCGGTATTGCGGCCACCGCCCTCGCATAGGCCGCGAGCAATCGATCGATATCCGTCCGGGTGGTGGTCCATCCGAGCGAGGCGCGCAAGGCCCCGGCGCTCATGGCTGGGTCTACGCCCATGGCGGCCAACACATGCGAGCGCTTGACCTTGCCCGAGGAGCAGGCAGAGCCGGACGACAGTGCAACGCCTGCGAGATCGAGCACGATCAGCGCTGTTTCCGCCTTGAGTCCGGGCGTGGCGAAGGCGCTCGTCCCCGGAAGCCGGGCCACCTTGGCACCGAACACAACCGTCTCCGGCGCCAGTTCCACCAGCCCTGCCTCGAGCGCATCGCGCAGCCCCGCGAGCCGCACGGCCTCGCTTGCCAGAGCGGCATCGGCCTCGGCCGCGGCAACGCCAAAGCCGACGATGCCGGGCACGTTCTCGGTCCCGGCACGCCAGCCGCGTTCCTGCCCGCCGCCACGCAGCGGCTTGTCGGCGAGTTCGAGCGCCCCGGTGCGGAAGACGATCGCGCCAACACCCTGCGGACCACCGAGCTTGTGCGCCGACAGCGTCAGGATGTCGACGCCGAGCGCCTCGATGTCGATCGCGATCTTGCCGGCGGCCTGGACCGCGTCGCTGTGCATCAGCGCCCCATGGCGTCTGGCGATCACGGCGGCCTCGGCGACCGGCTGGAGCACCCCGGTCTCGTTATTGGCGAATTGCAGCGAAACCAGCGCCCGCTCGCCCGGTCGCTCCGCGGCATGGCGCGCCAGCCGCGTCTCGAGCCAGGCGAGATCAGCCAACCCGTCGGCGTCGACCGGAATCGCCTCGGCGGCAGCGGCGGGGAAGCGGTGACCGTCGCGCACGCAAGGATGCTCGGTCGCACCATGGAGCAGCAGCGTCACAGGCGCGCGCACGCAATCGCGACCGCCGCTGCAATCGCTTAGTCCGGGCGCCAGCACCGTCGCATTCGCCTCGGTGCCGCCGCTGGTGAAAACGACATTGGCCGGCCTGGCCCGGCAGAGTGCGGCAACCTGTTCCCGCGCCGCCTCGACCGCAGCCCGTGCCATCCGCCCCTCGCCATGGATGGAGGACGGATTGCCGGTCATCTGCAGCGCCCGCAACATCGCCTCCGCCACCGCCGGACGGACCGGCGTGGTGGCGTTGTGGTCGAGATAACTGCGGATAGTCGCGTTCACCGGCGAATTTTCTCCATGTTCTGCCGAGCGCCATGCGGCGCGGCACGAAATGCTTGAAATTACACCCCTGCGCCGTGCTATAGGCGCCTCGTCCGAGCCGCGCAGACTGGAGCGGCAAGCGCTCACCCGCCTGCGTGTTCCCGTCCTGTTCACGGCTGTTAGAACCATTCTAAGCGCCTGATGTAGGGCGCGAGCAGCGGGGCCGTCAAGGGCGAGCGCGCGCATCGGTGGCATTCCTGCCGCTTTTGCGCGCTCGCTCGCGCGCCCTGCCCAGCAAGAGGCGAAACACGATGCCCGAGGTTATTTTCAACGGACCGGCCGGTCGGATCGAAGGCCGCTATCAGCCCGCCAAAAAGCGCGGTGCGCCGCTGGCCATCATCCTGCATCCGCACCCGCAATTCGGCGGGACGATGAACAACCAGATCGTCTACAACCTGTTCTACACCTTCGTGAATCGCGGCTTTTCCGCCCTGCGCTTCAATTTCCGGGGCGTCGGCCGCAGCCAGGGCAGCTTCGATCACGGCGCCGGCGAGCTGTCGGACGCCGCCGCGGCACTCGACTGGATGCAGGCGCTGAACCCCGAAGCGAAGAGCTGCTGGATCACCGGCGTCTCCTTCGGTGCCTGGATCGGCATGCAGCTGCTGATGCGCCGCCCCGAGATCGAGGGCTTCCTGTCGATTGCCGCGATGGCGAACCGCTACGACTTCTCCTTCCTCGCCCCCTGCCCGTCCTCGGGCCTGTTCGTGCACGGCTCGGAAGACCGCGTCGCGCCGGTCAAGGAGGTGATGGCCGTGATCGAGAAGGTGAAGACCCAGAAGGGCATCCAGATCGAGCACGCCGTGGTCGAGGGCGCGAACCACTTCTTCGACGGCCGCGTCGATCAGCTGATGGAGCAGGTCGGTGCCTATCTCGACCGCAAGGTCGGGCCCGAGATCCTCAAGACCGAGCAGGAACAGGCCTGAGTCTGTCGCCGAACGACTCCGAACCGCCATGCTCGCCCTTGCGGCGAGCATCCACGTCTTGAACACGGCGCTCGATCAGTGGCGCAAAGACGTGGATGGCCGGGACAAGCCCGGCCATGACGGGAAAACCGTCAAAACATCGAGTCCGCCATGACCACCTTCAAGTCCGACTTCCTGCGCACGCTCGACGAACGCGGCTTCATCCACCAGATCTCCGACCCGGAAGGGCTCGACCAGGCGGCGCTGAAGGGGCCGATCTCGGCCTATATCGGCTATGACGCGACAGCGACCTCGCTGCATGTCGGCCACCTCATGCAGATCATGATGCTGCACTGGATGCAGGAGACCGGCCACAAGCCGATCGCGCTGATGGGCGGCGGCACCACCATGGTCGGCGACCCCTCCTTCAAGGACGAGGCGCGCAAGCTCCTGACCCAGGAAACGATCGAGCAGAACCTTGCGGGCATCCGTTCGGTGTTCTCGAACTATCTCGACTTCTCCGGTCCGGCGACGATGATGAACAACGCCGACTGGCTGCTCGGGCTGAACTATCTCGAATTCCTGCGCGATGTCGGCCGGCATTTCTCGGTCAACCGGATGCTGTCCTTCGACAGCGTCAAGACCAGGCTCGACCGCGAGCAGTCGCTGTCCTTCCTCGAATTCAACTACATGATCCTGCAGGCTTACGACTTCGTCGAGCTGAACAAGCGCACCGGCTGCATCCTGCAGATGGGCGGCTCCGACCAGTGGGGCAACATCGTCAACGGCATCGATCTCGGCCATCGCATGTCCGATGTGCAGCTCTACGCCCTGACCTCGCCGCTGCTGACCACCGCCTCGGGCAACAAGATGGGCAAGACCGCCTCCGGCGCCGTCTGGCTCGATGCCAAGCTGCTGCCGGTCTTCGAGTTCTGGCAGTACTGGCGCAACACCGAGGACGCCGATGTCGGCCGCTTCCTGAAGCTCTTCACCAAACTGCCCCTGGCCGAGATCGCCCGGCTTGCCGCACTCGGCGGCGCCGAGATCAACGAGGCCAAGAAGGTGCTGGCGACCGAGGTCACGGCGCTGCTGCACGGCCGTACGGCGGCCGAGGCCGCAGCGGAGACGGCGCGCAAGACCTTCGAGGAAGGCGAGACCGCGCAGGACCTGCCGAGCGTCGATCTGCCGAAAGCGCAGTTCGAGGCCGGGCTCGGCGTGCTCAGCGCCTTCGTCAGTGCTGGCCTCGTGCCCTCGACCGGCGAAGCCCGTCGCCAGATCAAGGCCGGCGGCCTGCGCGTCAACGACCAGATCGTCACCGACGAGCGCGCCAGCCTCGGGCTCTCCGACCTGACGGACGGCGCCGCAAAGCTCTCCTTCGGCAAGAAGAAGCACATCCTGCTGCGGGCCGTCTGACGGCATAGTAAGCCCGGCCGCAGCTGCGGCCGGGACGGAATCGAAATCTCGACGGCCGGCGCCAACCGCTTGCCGCCATTTCGCTTCCGGCGGCTGCGGAACACCATACATCAGGCTGAAGCGAAAGCCGTCATCCTGGACGAGCCGCGTCAGCGGCGCCGATCCGGGATCCGTGCCTGAGCTTCAGCCGACAAAGGTTCCGGCATGGGTCCCGGGCCTCCCTGCGGTCGCCCGGGATGACCCGCAATCAATCCGAAGGCGGTATGAGCTGACAGCCGAGACCGGCGCCGCCCCCTGCTCAGCGCTCCGCCGTATCGGGAACCTTGCCTTGCGGCCGCTGCTCGAGCGGGCCGCCGCCGAGCGGATCGATGAAGCGGCGCAGGATGCCGGGCGCGATCGCCGAGAGCGGGTTGACCGTCATGGTCGGCGCCGTCGCCGAGCCCGAGACGCGGAAATTCACCGCGAACAGCCCGCCATATTGCCCGCCGCCGAGGATCATGCCGACGACCGGCACCTGCGCGAAGGCATTGTTGAGCGCGTAGCCCGGCACAAAAGTGCCGCCGATATCGACGCGATCGCGGCCGTAATCAATGTTGCCCTGCAGAGTGAAGCCGACCTGCTGGCCCCAGATCACGGCTTCGCTGATGTCGATGCGGCTGGCGCTGCGGATGAACTCGGCCCGCATCTTGGTGAAGGCGACCTCGCTGACATCGATGCGCTGCGGGAGCGGCCCGCCGTTGCGGTCGAGCGCGCTCGGCGCCGTCGCGCTCTGCGCGCCGACGACGCGGCGCAAGGCCGGCTCGTCCCGGACGGTGAAGTTCCGCATCAGAACCTCGCCATCCTGCCGGACATCGCCCGTCCCGAGCCGCAGGACGAGATCCCCGCCATGGGCGCGGCGATAGAGATCGAAGAAGCGGAGCGTCGCACCGCCATTCTCCGACTGCAGCACCAGGGGCCCGGCCCCCTGCCCCTGCGGCGCCTGCTTGATCGAGAGGTCGGCGCGTCCGATCCTGCCGGCATAGCTGATCGAGCGGACTGCACCGCCACGCCGCGACAGCTTGAGCTGCGAGTTGCCGAGCGCCTCGTTGTTGAAGCCGGTCAGGATCGGCACTTCGAGATCGAGATCATAGTCCGGACCGGTCGCGGCGGCACGGCCGCCACGCACGGGAGCTGCCGGCGCGTTCAGGAGATCGCGAATGAAGGGCCGGGCATCGAGCACGGCGCCGCGCACGGAGAGCCTGGTCACGCCGCCGTCACGGCTGATCTCGACCTTGTTGAGATTGTCCCCCGGCGAGAGCTTGAGCTGCGACAGGCTGGCGCTCTCGAACGCATTCTGCTTGTTCAGCGAGATTCGGCCCTTCACCAGGATCGGGGCGCTGTCGATCGTCAGGTCCTCGAAATCCGGCCCGTCGGCATCGGCGACATAGGTGAAGACGGCCCGGCCGGCACGCCCCGCCGGCTTGCTCAGGCCAGGGATCGGCGTATCGATCGCGGCCCGCGTCATGTCGATCTCGACGCGCGGCGGCGCCTCCGGCGTCTTGCCGAGCGGCTTGATCACCTTGACCTGGAGCGGACCGTTGATCCCCGCCTCGGCGCCGATACCGCGGCGCTGCCGGGCGGCGTTGTCGAGCGTCAGCGAGACCGTCGCTTCGCCCTGGCCCTTTGCATTCTGTCGCAGCTCGATCGGCCCGCGATCGCCGCCGATGCGGCCCTCGCCCTTGATCAGCAACTGGCCGCGATCATAGCTCAGCGTCAGATTGGCGCCGTCCAGCTTCTCGTTCCCCAGCAGCGTATCCGACGCGACGCCGGTCAGCGTGCCGTTGCTCTGGATGTTCACATCGGCAAAGCTCAGATCGTTCACCAGCGGCAGCGAGATCTGGTTCTTCAGCTCGCTCGTCCCGCGCAGCGACGCCGGGTCGATCTGCAGTGGCGAGAATTCCTTGAGCGCTGGAAAGGCGAACAGGGAGAGCAGCGCCTCGGTCGAGCCCGTCGAGCGAAAGCCGATCTGCGCGATCGGCCGGTCGCCCCAACTCTCGGCCATGGCGAAGCTGCCCTCGTCCAGCATCAGCTTGCGGCCATTGCCAAGATCGGCCGTCGCCTGCGGGATGCTGAGCTGCACCGTCCGGCCGGTGATCGTGCCGGCGACACGGGCATTGGACAGGACCGGCAAACCGGGACTGGGCAGGAAGCTGACCTGCGAGCCCTTGAGCACCACGGTCACCGCGTCATTATCCATGCCCTGGCCGGCATGCAGCCGGGCATTCGCCTCTGCCGAGACTGAGAGATCGACGGTGATCTCTTCGACGCGACCGCCGAGGATCTGGCGGCTCAAGGTCGCGTGCAGATCGGGCGAGGTCACCGCCGGCCAGACGGCGAGCGCCGCCCTCATGTCGGAATCGACCGCCTTGATCTTGAACTCGTGCGAATTACGCTCGGCGACCCGCCTTGCCGCGCCGGTCCCCTCGGCATCGATCAGCGGCCCCTTGACGACGAGCTGCTGGATTCTCACCTCGCCCGCCGTCGGCTCGACCTCGAAGACAGAGCGCAGCTTGTCGATCATCACGGGCGCATCCTGGTCGACGCCGGCGATCTGCCCGCTGCCCTCGAAGGCGACCTTCCAGACCCCACTCTCTTCCTGAGCCTGACCACGCCCGAGCAGCTTGGTCGCCCCGGCCTGGATCTCGGCCGAGGCGATGCGCACCGTCTTGAGCCCGTCATCGCTGTCGAAATCCAGGCGCGCACCCTGGATTTCCAGCGGCTCGAGTGCTGCGCTGCGCAGATTGACGACGCCGGGTGCGACATTGAGGCCGGCAGCGATCTTGCGGGCCCCGTCCGGCGTCTGAGTCAGTGAGATCTTGCCGCTGAGCGCCAGCCCGTCGAGGGCGACGGTGGCATTGCCGAAGGCGAGCGCCACCGCCTCGGAAGGTTCGAAGCGCCGGATATCGATGCTGGCGCGGCGCGTGCCATCGGGGCTGCTCGACAGGTCGATCGACAGTTCCTTCCAGCGCGAGCCGCTGCGCCCGCGTGCCGCCAGCCGCGTCAGGCCGCCGCCCAGCCGCTCGAGCCGGACCTCGACATCTTCCAGCCCGGCCTTCTGGCGCCCCGTCGGATCGATCAGGGTGACGCGCGCGCCACCCATGCCCGCCTGCTCCAGCGCGCCCAGCAGCCCGTCGCCCTCGGCGAGCGCGCCGATCGCGTTCATCACGCCAGTGAAGGCGTTCCAGTCGGCGGGATCGCCGGCCACCGGGACATTGGGCAAGTTCACGGGCTGGGAGCCCTGCTCCAGAAGAAGAGCGCCATCCTGCGTGACGCCGAGCCGGATATTGACCCCGCGCAGCTCCAGCGAGACCAACTTGATTTCCCCGCGCAGCAGCGCGAACGGATCATAGCCCAGAACCGCTTCCGGCGCCCGGAACGAGGCGCCGCCCGAGTGCCGGAACGAGACCTGCTGCACGCGAAGGCGCGAGCGCCCGTCGACGCGGTCGAGCCCGGCATGCTCCGCCTCGACTTTCCAGTTGGGTCCGAGCCTCTCCTCGATCGCCGTGGCGATCCGCCCCTCCAGCCCGGAGAGCGGTATGAAGCCGCTGACCAGCAGCGCGCCGGCGGCGAAGCAGAGCGTCACGACCGCAACCAGGACGGCGACGCCGATCGTCACCATCCCTTTCCAGGCGCGCTTCGCCACCGCGGCCGTCTCGCAAGACTCCGCCGGTGCCGGAGCGGGCGCCGCTGGCATCGGCGCCGGACTGTTCCCCTTGTCTTCGGTCAAGACCGTGTCGCTCTTTGTCTTGCGGGTGAAGGACGCGGCATCCGCCCTGGCGCCCTGCCGGAACATTGCGCCGAGCCGACCACCGGGTACAGCCTGCGGCAAAGTAACCGATTCTCCGGGCGCATGTTCCTGCTCTCTGGCCTAAGCCGGCTCACCGCCCTATGGCTCGCCAGCCCATGCGGCGCGATATCGACCAAAGGAAGGCAGACATGGCCCTGAACGAAGGCAGCTTCGCCCCGGACTTCACCTTGCCGAAGGATGGTGGCGGCACCTTGACGCTGTCGGCCCTCAGGGGCGGGAAGGTCGTGCTCTACGCCTATCCCAAGGACGATACACAGGGCTGCACGCTCGAGGCGACCGCCTTCAACGGCCTGCGCAAGGCTTTTGCCGCCGCCGGCGCGCGGATCATCGGCGTTTCGCCCGACTCGGTCGCCAAGCATGACCGCTTCAAGCAGAAATACGATCTGGAGATCGACCTGCTCGCAGATGAGGAGCGCAGGATGATCGAGGCCTATGGGCTCTGGGTCGAGAAGAGCATGTATGGCCGCACCTATATGGGCGTCGAACGCACCACCTTCCTGATCGATGCCGAGGGCAGGATCGCGCGGATCTGGCGCAAGGTTAAGGTGAAAGGCCACGCCGAAGAGGTGCTTTTGGCGGCTGAAACGTTGTAAATCGCCGTTCAGGCGAGGTTTCTGCCGGCGGCTTTGCGATTGATTAACCCTAACGGGGTCTAATCGGAACCATCGCAGCGTCACAGTCGGTATTGCGTATGACACTCCCCGATCACACGGATCACCCCCGTGCGCCGGCACTTGCGGTGACCGGCATCCTCGCCCGCCGCAGCTTCGCCATTCGCCGCTCGACGGCCCTGCTCGGCCTGACATTGCTCGGCTTGACCACGGCCTGGAGCGGGGCGACCACATGGTACATCCTGCGCAAGGATGATCTCGCCGCCCGGCTGATCAGCCGGGAGACCTCGCGGCAATATGCCTATGAGGACCGCATCGCCGCCCTGCGCGCCGACATCGACCGGCTCGCCAGCCGTGCGCTGCTCGATCAGGACGGCGTCGAGGCCCGTGTCGGCGAAATCGCCATGCGCCAGGCCGAGCTCGAATCGAAGCAGGCGCTGGTCAACGCCGTAACCGAAACCCTGAAGGCCAACGGCATCGGCGTCAGTCAGGCCGTCAAATCAGCCTCTGGCCCGCGTCTGATCCGGCCGGAGGCATCGGTTCGGGCCTCCGGCGTCAGCAGCTATGCGCCCCTCGGGCCGGCCAAGCCGACACCGGCCCCCGACATGCCGGCGCTGCGCGGCGCGGAAGAGCGCAATGGCGACGGCTGGCAATCCGGCGAGCTCGCCGAACCGGTCTCGCCGGCACAGCGCGTCGCCGAGGCTCTGGTGCAGCTCGACCAGGCCATGGACAAGAGCGGATCGGCCCAGCTCGGCCTGCTTCGCCATATCGACCGCAGCCTCGGCGAGGCCCAGAAGACGCTGCGCTCGGCCCTGTCCGAAACCGGCCTCGACACCGACCGCCTGGCCACCGGCTCGAGCATCGCCAAGGGCGTCGGCGGCCCCTTCGTCCCGATCAAGATCGACCCCGCCGCCGGCCCGTTCGAAGCGACGCTGCACAGCCTGCAACCGCGCATCGCCGCCGTCTCACGCCTGCGCGAACTGGCGGGCCAGTTGCCGCTGCGCCGCCCGATCCAGGGCGATTTCGACATGAGCTCAAATTTCGGTTACCGCGTCGATCCGTTCACCCGCGGCCCGGCCATGCATACCGGGATCGATTTCCGCGCCGAAACCGGTTCGCCGATCCGGGCCACGGCGCCCGGCAAGGTCGTCACCGCCGAATATTCCGGCGGCTATGGCAATATGGTCGAGGTCGAGCATGCCGGCGGCATCAGCACGCGCTATGCTCATATGTCGGCCATACTCGTCTCCGTCGGCCAGAGCGTCGTACCGGGCACCGTGGTCGGCCGCGTCGGCTCGACCGGCCGCTCGACCGGACCGCATCTGCATTACGAGACCCGCATCGAAGGCGACGCAATCGATCCCATCCGCTTCCTCAAGGCCGGCGACAAACTCGCCGGGCAGCTCTGAGAACCGCGCGCTCAAGCGCGCAGCCGTCCGCTGCTACAGGCCGGCAGCAATCAGAAGCCAAGATCTTCCCAGCCTCCTGAAGGAACCCCTTTCAGGAGGCTGATTTAATTCGAGAAAGCCGCAGCCACCCCGGCGGATGATGCAGGCCGCGCTATAAGCCTCGGACCGAAAAATGGAACCCACTTCTTGGAAAGTTCCAATGCGATAACAATAAGATAGATCACCGTGACCGCGTCCGAACGGACGCGCGGCGATCTAGCGCAGCGCTTCGGCGATGGCGGCCGCGGCGACGGCGTGGCCGTACGGGTTCCAGTGGGCATCCGAAATGTACTCGAAGCGCCTCTGGTTCTTCGCCCAGTCCGCCGCGAAGACCGGATGCAGGTCGAGGAAGGGGATGCCGTGCCGGCCAGCCATCTCGGCGGCAATGCGGTTCAGCCGCAGCGCCTGACTGTCGCGCCCGGCATAGATTGCTTGGCGCTCGCCATCCATGACGAGCTGCAGCCGGGCACCGATCGCCTCGGCCCGAGCCTTGATCCGCCCGAACAGGTAATCGGTGGCGACGCGGATATCGTTCTCCCGCGCCAGCACCCCGGCAAGATCGATATTGGCGGCATAGCCGCCCTCGCCTGCCGCCGTACCTTGCGGCGCGCTCTGAGCCCGGGCCGGCCCGAGGATCGCGTCGACCAGGGTCTGCGGGCGCACCTGCCAGCGATAGAGAAGGAAACCGGCCGTCGCCGTCTGCCGCAGCTGCTCGAAGGCCCCGGGCCGCCAGGGCTCGGGCGGCACTTCGCCGGTGACGCGGCCATTCTCGATACGCAGTTTCAGGAAGCTCGAGGTGTAGCGCCCCGGCTTGAAGACGAAGCTTTCGTCGAAATCATTATGGACCAGCATCACCACGATCTGGTCCGGCCGACGCTGTTCGACCTCGCGCTCGATCATCTGCAGATACTGGCTGAGCGGCGCCCCCGCGACGCCGAAGCGATAGGCTTCGACCGTGCCCGCAGGCCCGAGCGCCGCCACCGTCTTTTCAGCGAAGCTGGCGTCGAAGGGTACCTGCAAGGCCTCGACGAAGCTGTCCCCGACGAAGGCGATGCGGGATGTGCCGGGCCGGCGCGCGACCGGATAATCCGCCAGCGGCGAATTCCAGCCCTGCGCATTGATCGAGAATGGCGCGGCGATCTCGTCGCGCACGCGCCAGGTGCCGGTCTGGCCCGGCTGATAGCGCACCACGCTATTGACGAAGGCGTTGCGCGGTACGTCGCTGCCGGGCAGCACGAAGCGGAACAGCACCAGCTCGCAGAACAGCGCGAAGACCAGGATGCTGCCGGCCGAAACCGCGAGATTGATCAGGATCTCGCGGCCTCGGGAACGCTTCTTCGCGCTCAATCGATGTCCTCGACTTCGACCTCGGTGCCGTAGACGCGCTGCGCCAGCGAGGCCTCCATGAACGGGTCGAGTTCACCGTCGAGCACGTCGGACGGCGCCGTCGACGAGACGCCGGTGCGCAGGTCCTTCACCAGCTGGTAGGGCTGCAGCACATAGGAGCGGATCTGGTGGCCCCAGCCGATATCGGTCTTGGAGGCCTGCTCGGAATTCGCTTTCTCCTCGCGCTTCTTCAGCTCCAGCTCGTAGAGACGGGCGCGCAGCATGTCCCAGGCCTTGGCCCGGTTCTTGTGCTGCGAACGCTCCTGCTGGCAGGCCACCGCGATCCCGGTCGGGATATGGGTGATGCGCACCGCCGAGTCGGTCGTGTTGACGTGCTGGCCACCGGCGCCGGAGGAGCGATAGGTGTCGATCCGGCAGTCGGACTCCTTGATGTCGATCTGGATGCGGTCGTCGACCACCGGATAGACCCAGACCGAAGCGAACGAGGTCTGCCTGCGGGCGTTGGAGTCAAACGGCGAAATGCGTACCAGCCGGTGCACTCCGGACTCGGTCTTCAGCCAGCCATAGGCGTTGTGCCCCTTGAACTGGAGCGTCGCCGACTTGATGCCCGCCTGCTCGCCGTCCTGATAGTCGAGAACATCGACCTTGAACTTCCGCCGCTCGCCCCAGCGCCGATACATGCGCAGCAGCATCTCGGCCCAGTCCTGGCTCTCGGTGCCGCCGGCGCCGGGATGGATTTCGACATAGGTGTCGAGCATGTCGGCCTCGCCCGACAGCAGGGTTTCGACCTGCCGGCGCGCCGCCTCGACCTCGACGGCCTTGATCGCCGCCTCGCCCTCGGAGACGGTGGCCTCGTCCTCTTCCATTTCGCCGAGTTCGATCAGCGTCAACGCGTCGTCGAGATCACGCTCGAGCTTGGTGATGCCGGTGATCTGGTCCTCGAGCGAAGTCCGTTCGCGCATCAGCTTCTGCGCGGTTTCGGCATCGTTCCAGAAATCGGGGCCTTCGGAGAGGGCGTTCAGCTCTGCGAGACGTCTTTGCGCGACATCCCAGTCAAAGATGCCTCCTCAGCAGTCCGATCGACTGCTTGGCGTTATCAAGTTGCGTCTGGATTTCTGGGCGCATGATCGATGGTCGGCTTCCGTTGGGCTTCAGTCTTTGGCGTTGGCATAGGGGCGAAGGGCGGCGCTGTAAATGGCGAGCCGCGACTGGCCGGCTCTCTAGCTCGCCTCACTTGCCGAACTGGCAGGCGAGGCACTCGCGTCCGCAACGATATTCCGCCTTCCAGTAGTGGGGATCGTCGAGAGCGCGATAGCTCACGCCCGGTGCGAGCACATAGTGCCGGGCGAAGGGGCGCGACAGGATCACCAGCAGATCACAACCCGGTTGCCAGTCGCCAATTTCGGCGATCCGGTTGCCCCGGGCAAGCTCCGATTTCAGGATCGCCTGCAATGGCGGCGCCATGGTCGGCGCCGTCAACCTGCCCAGCGTCTCCCGCAAGCCGCTAGTACAGCCCGCCGGTGCCGGAGCCGACCGAGCGGCCGCCGGCCGGCGCGACGCTCAGCGCCCCGCCCGAACCGTCGCCCGCCGCGCCGATTACCGAATAGCTGTCCGGCGGAGCCGTTCCCGGCTTGAAGGCCTCGAGGATGCCGCCCTCGCCGCCGGCGCGCATGCCGGTGCGCGGATCGACGCGGATCAGCTTGATGCCGGCGGGAACGCGGAACGGCGTCGCCGGCTTGTCCTTCAGCGCCTGCATCATGAAGTCGCGGAAGATCGGCGCGGCGTACTGGCCGGCCGTCGCCGAGTTACCCAGCGACTTCGGCTTGTCGAAGCCCATATAGACCCCGACCGCTAGATCCGGCGAGAAGCCGACGAACCAGACGTCCTTGGCGTCGTTGGTGGTGCCGGTCTTGCCGGCGAGCGGCTTGCCGACGGCCTTGACCACCGTCGCGGTACCGGCGTTGACGACGCCTTCCAGCATAGAGACCATCTGATAGGCGGTCAGCGGATCGAGCACCTGGTCGCGATTGTCGACCAGCCGCGGCTCGCGCTGATTGCTCCATTTCTCGGCGTTGCAGCCCTCGCAGACACGCTGGTCGTGCCGGTAGATCGTAGCGCCGAAACGGTCCTGGATGCGGTCGATCAGGGTCGGCCGGATGCGCTTGCCGCCATTGGCGAGCATCGAATAGGCCGCGGTCATCCGCATCACCGTGGTCTCGCCGGCGCCGAGCGACATCGAGAGCACCGGCAGCATGTCGTCATAGATGCCGAAGCGCCGCGCATATTCGGCGATCAACGGCATGCCGACATCCTTGGCGAGGCGCACCGTCATCAGGTTCTTAGAGAACTGGATGCCGTAGCGCAGCGTGCGCGGACCGGTGAACTTGCCGTCGTAGTTGCTCGGCGCCCAGACGCCGAGCCCGCCGCCTTGATCGACCTCGATCGGCGCGTCGAGCACGATGCTAGACGGGGTGTAGCCATTGTCGAGCGCGGTCGCATAGACGAAGGGCTTGAAGGACGAACCGGGCTGGCGCAGCGCCTGGGTGGCGCGGTTGAACTCCGACTGGTCGTGCGAGAATCCGCCGACCATGGCGAGGACACGACCGGAGAACGGGTCCATCACGGTGATCGCGCCGTTCACCTCCGGCATCTGGCGCAGGCGCACCTGGCCGGGCTTGCCATCAATCGGCTCGACATAGACGACATCGCCGACCGAGACCGCCTGCGAAACGCGCGTGCGCCTCGTCCAGCGGATGCCTTCGGAACCCAGGGTCGCGGTCTCGCGCTCCGGCCGGAGATGGCCGGAAGCCTCGCGGATCGGCTGCAGGCCGACGCGAGCGCTGTCGCCGGCGACATCGAGCACGACGGCCAGGCGCCATGGCTTGACGTCACCCAGCACCGGCAATTCGCCGATCGCGACACCCCATTCGCGGCCCGCCAGATCGAGCTTCTGCATCGCGCCGCGCCAGCCGCGCGCCTCGTCGAAGCGCACGAGACCGTCGACCAGGGCCTTGCGCGCCATCAGCTGCATCTTCGGATCGACGGTGGCGCGCACCGAAAGCCCGCCCTCGAGCAGCTTCTTCTCGCCATAGCGGTCCTGGAGCTCGCGGCGAATCTCCTCCGCGAAGAAGCCGGCAGCGATATTGTTCGGCGAAACCGTGCGCGGATTGACGCCGAGCGGCTGGTTCTTGGCAGCGTCGGCTTCGGCCCGCTTGATCACGCCGTTCTCGGCCATGCGGTCGAGCACATAGTTGCGGCGCTCGATCGCCCGCTCGCGGTTCCGGAAGGGGTGCAGGTCGGTCGGCGCCTTCGGCAGCGCCGCCAGATAGGCCGCCTCCTGCACGTTCAGCTCGTGCACGGACTTGCCGAAATAGTTCAGCGCCGCGGCGGCGACGCCATAGCTGCCCTGGCCTGGCGCGGGAGCCCCGAGATAGATCTCGTTGAGATAGAGCTCGAGGATCTTGTCCTTCGAATAGGTCGATTCGATTCGCAGCGCGATCAGCGCCTCGCGAATCTTGCGCTCGAGGCTCTGCTCGGAACCGACGAGGAAGTTTTTCGCGACCTGCTGGGTGATCGTCGAGGCGCCCTGCGGACGCCGCCCCGAGCCGCGATTGCGGAAGTTCGAGATCGCAGCGCGCGCCAGACCTTCGGGATCGACGCCGAAATGCTTGTAGAAATTCTTGTCCTCGGCCGCGAGGAAAGCATCGATGATCAGCTTCGGCACCGCCTGGATCGGCAGATAGAGCCGGCGCTCGCGGGCGAATTCTGCGATCAGGCTGCCGTCACCGGCATGGACGCGGCTCATCACCGGCGGCTCGTAATTCCGCAGCTGAGCAGAATCGGGCAGGTCCTTGGAGTAGTGCCAGACCAGCGCGGCCGCCCCCGCCACGCCGATGACGAAAAGGATCGTGCCGGCGGCGAACGCCCACCCGAAAAGGCGCAGAATGAACCGCATCGAGAACTTTGACCTCGTCTGAAGGCAGCGGCGTCGCTCGAATCGACAGCATGCCCTGCCCGGGTGATCGATCTTTCAACTTCACTCTATAACATGGCGGAAATGGCGGAACCGTGGCTGTAAGACCACAAGGTCTCATCTTCGCCCGCTACGTCACCGCCGGCTCTCTGCTGCCTTGCCGGGCGCCTGGGTGCGCTCGAAATACTGATCGACCGCCGCCTGCACCGCCGTCACCGCCTGGGCCCGCCAGCTCTCGGAATTCAAGAGCTCGGCATCCTTCGGGCTCGACATGTAGCCGAGCTCGATCAGCACCGACGGCACATCGGGTGCAGTCAGCACCCTGAAGCCGGCCGAACGCAGCGGAACCTTGTGCATCTTGACCGAGCCGCCGAGCTTCTCGACGAGATTGCGCGCGAACATCGCCGAGAAGCCGCGCGTCTCGCGCTTGGCGAGATCCATCAGGATTCCGGCCACGTCCTGAACATCCTCGCTGGCGTCGAGCCCGGCGACGGCATCCGCCTGGTTCTCCTTGGCGGCGAGCCGCGCCGCCTCCGCGTCGCTGGCCCGCTCCGAGCCGGTATAGATCGTCGCGCCGCGGACCTCCTGCGCCTGCGTCAGCGAATCCGCATGGATCGAGATGAACAGATGCGCATCGACGCTGCGGGCGATGCGGACGCGATCGCCCAGCGGCACGAAACTGTCGTCGGCGCGCGTCATGATCACGCGATAGCGCCCCTGAGCCTCGAGCTGCTCCTTGAGCTTCTGCCCGAAGGCCAGGACCACCGACTTTTCGGCGATCGAGGCGACGACGGCCCCGGGATCGATGCCGCCATGGCCGGGATCGATCACCACGATCCGGCGCTGATCGCCCTCGGCCTTCGGCTCGACCGGGACATGCGGCAGCCGCGCTTCGGCGGCCGCGGCGCGCGCCAACGCCGCGAACTCCTCGCGCCCCGTCCGTTTCAGCTCGATGACGAGCTCGCCGAAACCGCCGCGGAGCGGCTTGACCGATACGCCCGCGACCGCGGCCGGCTGGGCCAGATCGAGGATCAGCCGGGCCTGGTCCGGCGTGAACAGGCCGAAACGGAAGCCGGAGACGAAGCCCGCCGACTTGCGAGCACTCGCGGCTGGAATCTGGAAATTCACTGACGGCAAGTCGACGATGACGCGATCCGGCCCGGCCATCACGAAGGCGTTCGCGGCAACCGGACGCGACAGGGTGAGTGTCAGGCGGACCGCCTCGCCATGGCTTTCGAGGCGTGCTTCGCTCGCGACCGGAAAATCGCTGGTCGGCTTTCCCTGCGGATTTGCCGAAGCATCGCCCGCCGCGAGACAGAGCATCGACAGCAGCAGCGCCGGACACGCGAATCGCCGCACCGCGCCGGCAAGGCGCACAGCGACCGAGACTGCGCAGAGATGAAGGCCCTGAGGCAGGGGGGTGGCTCCTAAATTCCCGGCGACGATACTTAAGGATTCTTAACCATAGCGCCGCGATCCGTTGACAATCGGTTACCACGGCGAGCCTGCACCGGAAACCGGCCGATTTCTTGTCCCGGCGCGTTCTCCCTTGCCAAATATGGCAAGCTGTCTGTAATGGAGTCGGTCGCATCGTGATGGCTTCCGCCGCGCGCAGCAGGGTCGCAATAACCCGTTGACGCCCGACGAAAAAGCCAACCGGCCCGATCGCTTGAAGCGATCAGGATCGGCGCGAAGGCGGCCAGCAACAGATCGTCCGCGGACGGGCCGGCGTCAGGCAGAAATCGACGCCGGGTTCGGCATTCCGCGAGCGTGTCAACGCGGTGCGCTTCGCCTTGCGGCGGGTGCGCTGCAGGTCAAAGGTAAGATGTCGGGGCATACGACGCCGCTTCCCATTTCGGTGTTTCGTCGAGACCTTTCCGGTTGCGACGGGCTTTCTGCCCGTTCCGCCGCTCGCCTCCGCTATCCCTCCTTGGCTGATTTTTCTTCCCTGCAACATGCCGGCGCGAGCCGGCCGACGCGCGGCGCCCCTGCCCGCGGCAGCGGATTCAATTCCGCAGCCCGGCGGGTACCAAAGGCTGCCGCGCAGATGGACCTGTCCTATGGCCAACAAGATGCTGATCGACGCCACCCACCCGGAAGAGACCCGGGTCGTGGTGTCCCGCGGTTCCCGCATTGAGGAATTCGATTTCGAGTCCGCCAGCCGAAAGCCGCTGCGCGGCAATATCTATCTGGCGAAGGTGACGCGGGTCGAACCGTCGCTCCAGGCTGCCTTCGTCGAGTACGGCGGCAACCGCCACGGCTTCCTCGCCTTCTCCGAAATCCACCCCGACTACTACCAGATCCCGGTCGCTGACCGGCAGGCGCTGCTCGCCGAGGAAGAGCGCGCCGAGCGCGAGGAGGAACGCGACGAGGAGCGGCGCGAGAAGCGCGGCCGCCGCGACCGCGGCCGCCGTGACGGGCGCGCCAAGCGCGCCAGCAATGGCGACGAGACCGTCAGCGCCGAGGTCCAGGCCGAGAACGGTCAGGGCGAAGCCGAGCATGTCGAGACCGACGGCAAGGAAGCCGCGATGGTCAACGAAGGCGCTCCGGCCTTCGGTGAGTACTTTGCCCCCGCCGTCGCCGAGTCCGACAGCGAGAGCGTCGTCGAGAACGCCGCGCCGCTGACCTTCGAGACCACCGGCGAGCCTGAGGCCCAGGAAGCGCGCGCCCCCTCCGAGAGCGGCGACGAGTCCGGCCAGGATGAGAGCGGCCAGGACGAGAACGGCGGAGACGACAGCAGCAATGACGACAATGGTGGCGACGACCACCAGGACGAGCCCGAGCAGCTCGGCGGCGGCGATGCGCTGGACGACATGCCGGAGCGCCCGCGCCATTCGCGCCGCCAGTACAAGATCCAGGAGGTGATCAAGCGCCGCCAGATCATCCTGGTCCAGGTCGTCAAGGAGGAGCGCGGCAACAAGGGCGCCGCCCTCACCACCTATCTCTCGCTCGCCGGCCGCTATTCCGTGCTGATGCCGAACACCGGCAAGGGCGGCGGCATCTCGCGCAAGATCACCAATGCCGAGGACCGCAAGCGCCTGAAGGAGATCGCCCAGGAGCTCGAGGTTCCCGAGGGGATGGGCATCATCCTGCGCACGGCCGGCGCCTCGCGCACCAAGGTCGAGATCAAGCGCGACTACGAATATCTGATGCGGATGTGGGAGAGCGTGCGCGAACTGACGCTCGGCTCCGTCGCGCCGGCGCTGGTCTATGAGGAAGGCAACCTCGTCAAGCGCTCGATCCGCGATCTCTACAACAAGGACATCGACGAGGTTCACGTCGCCGGCGAAGCGGCCTATCGCGAGGCCAAGGATTTCATGCGCATGCTCATGCCGAGCCATGCCAAGAGCGTGAAGGCCTATCGCGAGCAGACCCCGCTTTTCGCCGCCTTCGGCGTCGAGAGCCAGCTCGACGCGATGTTCTCAAACACCGTGACGCTGAAGTCCGGCGGCTACATCGTCATCAACCAGACCGAGGCGCTGGTCGCGATCGACATCAACTCCGGGCGCTCGACCCGTGAGCACAATATCGAGGACACTGCCCTCAAGACCAATCTCGAAGCGGCGGAGGAGATCTCCCGCCAGCTGCGCCTGCGCGACCTTGCCGGCCTCATCGTGATCGATTTCATCGACATGGAGGAGAACCGCAACAACCGCGCCGTCGAGAAGAAGCTCAAGGACTGCCTGAAAAACGACCGCGCCCGCATCCAGGTCGGCCGGATCTCGGCCTTCGGTCTGCTGGAGATGTCGCGCCAGCGCATCCGCACCGGCGTGCTCGAGAGTTCCTCCGTGCCTTGCCCGCACTGCGCCGGCGCCGGCCTCGTCCGCTCGACGCCTTCGATCGCGCTGCAGATCCTGCGCGCCCTCGAAGAAGCCCTGATCAAGAGCGCTTCGCATAATCTCGAGGTCCGCACCCGGCCCGAGGTCGCGCTCTATGTGCTCAACCAGAAGCGCGCCCATCTGCGCGATCTGGAGGAGCGCTTCAACATCGCGATCATCGTCTCGGCCGATGCCGCCCTGCTCGGCACGCGCTATTTCGAGGTCGAGCGCGGCGAATTCGTCGGCAACGAGAACCGCGTGATCCCGGTCAGCAGCATGCGCGCCGAGGCGATCGTCGAGGAACCCGAGGAGGACGAGGTCCTCGATCTCGAGGCGGAGAGCGAGGAAAGCGGCGAGGCCGAGGCCGGACCGCGTTCGGCCAATGGCGAAGGCGAGGAAGGCCGTGGCGAGGGTGGCCGCAAGCGCCGTCGCCGCCGTCGCCGCCGCCGTGGCGGCGAGCGTGACGGCGAGGGTCAGCACCTCGAGGGCGGCGACGACGAGGCCGGCGATAGTCAGGGCGATGACGATGAGGCCGGCGAGGAAGCCGAGGGCTCATCCGAGCCTGCCGTCGAAATCGTCGAGACCATCGAAACCGTCGCGGAGACCCCGGCGCCCGTCGTCGAAGCCGTGGCCGAAGAACCGGTCGAGGCCGAAGCCAAGCCGCGTCGCGGCCGTCGCGGCGGACGCAGCAAGAAGGCCGAGGCCGAGGCTGTCGCTGCCGAGGCTCCTGTGACCGAGACGGCGGAAGCCGCCGAGGCCATCAAGGCCGAGAGCGCGCCCGAGGCAGTGGCCGAGGCCGCCGCCCCGGCCGAAAAGCCCAAGCGCAGCCGCGCCCGCAAGAAGGTCGTCCCGATCACCGAGGACGGCGCCACCCCGGAAGCAGCCGCTGCGCCAGAAGCACCTGCAGCCCCGGCGGCGGAGCCCGAAGTCCCGGTCCCGGCCGCAGCCGAACCGGTTGTCGAAACCGTGGCCGAGGAGCCCGCGCCAGAACCGCGCGTCGCAGAGGAGCCGGTCGCGGTGGTCCTGACCCCGCCCGATCCGGATCGCCCGAAGCGCGGTGGCTGGTGGAACCGCCTCGCCGGCCGCAAGTGACCAGGAGCCCGCTGCAACCGCAGCGGGCTTTTTTCATGACCGTCGGGAGAGCAGGCCCGACACACCCGAAACCGGGCCGCCATCGGAGGGCACCGATGGGACAATTCGCCGCCGGGAAAAGCGTTAATAATCTGCAACGGCCACAAAGTCGCCGAACTCGATCCCCATAGCGAGGGTAGATCATCATGAAAAATGAGACGAAGAAGGAAAAGCAATATTGACGTAAAGTAACGACCAAAGAAGCCGCTACAAGGAATTTCGGGTTTACATTTGACTACTCTGGATTGCGCACCGCTAGCGCAGCCGCTTCTCTGACGACCTGCTTTCCGCTTATCGCGAGAGAGATGGTCGTCCCCCGCCTACGTCACCGTACTGCTTGCGAGTGACGACGCGCGAGAGCGCACTGCCTACCCCGGTCCAGCCGCGATGAACCATCTGCGACCCATCGCAGATCCGCGGCGCTCCTGAGTGTCAGTCGGCAAGAACGCAGAACGGCCGCGCGGCAAGGCGCGTGGTCGCTCGTCTCATCGCGGTCGGTGAAGCGCCAGGCGCCCCGGCCCAAGCCTCGAACAGACCAGGTCAAGAGAGCCGCTGATCCTGCCGCCGTCCTTGGGCGCGGCAAAGGCTCGGCCTGTCCCCGATCCCGGAGTTCCCCATGAAGCGCCTCGCCCCGGCGGCGTCGCTCGCGCTCGCGGCTTTTGTCGCGCTGCCCGCGAAGACCGCCACGGCCACGCTGCCTGCCGTCCCCGCAATGCCGCTCGGCATCGACCGCGACCTGCTTCCCTTTCCCGGTAAGCCGATTCATCTGATCGGTGTCGATGCCGGCGAGACCGGTCTGTTCGGCAAGCCCGATCTCACGACTGCGCTGACCACCGCGAGCCTATCCTTCGACGCGCTCAAGGGCGAAGAGCATCGGAGCCCGTTGCACGACATTCTCCCGCAGCCACGAGGCGAGCAAAGAACCGAATCCGATCCGCCGGCCCCCTTGCCGCCGCCGACGATAGCGCCACCGACCGGCGACGGAGCGACTCCGATGGTGGCTCAAGCCGCGGCGCAAGGCTCGGCGACGCCGATGGACGAGCGCACCGCCCATGCTGCCGCGTCGTCGACGCCGACGGGTGGAAAGGAGCAGCAACCGCGACAGCTCTATGCCGGGCTGATCAACGCCGAGGATATGGCGCGCGAGCAGCGCTGCCTCGCCGAAGCGGTCTATTTCGAGGCGCGCTCGGAACCGGAAGAGGGTCGCGCCGCCGTCGCCCAGGTCGTGCTCAACCGCGTCAAGAGCGGGATCTATCCGACCTCTGTATGCGGCGTCGTCTACCAGAACCGCCACCGCAAGCTCGCCTGCCAGTTCACTTTCGCCTGCGAGGGCAAGTCGCTGAGGATCACGGAGCCCGCATCCTGGCTGGCGGCCGAGCGCATCGCACGCGACGTCTACGAAGGCCGGGTCTATCTCACGGACGTCGCCGCGGCGACGCATTACCATGCCGATTATGTGTCGCCCCGCTGGGCGGCGAAAATGAAGAAAATGGACAGGATCGGCCGGCACATCTTCTACAGCGAGCAGCGGAGCAAGGTTGCACGGGCGTCATGACGCGACGGCCCCGACGGCACCGATCTTGACCTGACGGCGCCGGAATGCGGAACTGGCCGCGGACTCCCTCAGCATGCGGAGCCGCTATGCCGCCGCCACGCAGTCCCGAACGCCTGATCTTCTCGGCTCTGTGCCTCGCCGGCCTTGTCGGGCTCGCATGGCTCGCCTTGCAAGCGATCGGCTGGTTCGGCGTCGGCCTGCTCGGCCTCTTCGTGCTGTTCGTCGCGGTGCGCTTCGAGCTCGAAGGCAATCTGCCGATCGGCCCGCAGATGACGCCGGATCTCTATGCCAGCCAGTTCCGCAAGCACGGTCCCGAGCACGCCAGCGAGCGGGCCGAGCAGCGCACGCTCCTCAGCCGCCAGCTTTCGGCAGCACGGCTGGCTGCCGGCTTCGGCGTACTGCTGACGGTGATCGGCTTCGGTTTCTTCTTCCTGCTCGAGATCGGCCGCTGATCCGGCCGAGCTCTATTCCGCCGCCGGCGCGAGGGGGGATGGCGGCGGCACCGCCGTGATCGCAGCCGCCCCAGCGGCCCCCTTGCCGCCGCCCTCGCGTACCGTCACCGCGGTCGAGGCGAAGGGCACCTCCGCCTCAAGCAGGCCGCGATAGACCCGCTTCAGGGCCTCGCGCTGCAGCATCGAAGCCTGGGTCGGCTTGGAGGTGAACTTCAGCCGGATCACGATCGCCGCATCCGTGATGTCGGCGACGCCCTGCATCTTGAGCTGGGCGATGAAATGCGGCCCGAATTCCGGGTCCTCCAGCAGAGCGAGACCGACCTTCTTGATCGTCTTGCGCGCCTTCTCGATATCGGCGGAGTGATCGAGCCGGACATTGAACTTCACCGTCGCCCAGTCGCGGCTGGCGTTGGTCAGCGACTGCACCTGCCCGAACGGAACGGTGTGGATCTGCCCGCTCTGATGGCGCAACTGCATCGAACGCAGTGAAATCTTCTCGACCGTGCCCTTGAGGCGCCCGGTATCGACATATTCGCCGACGCGGAAGGCATCCTCCAGCATGAAGAAGAAGCCGGAGACGATGTCGCGCACCAGCGCCTGCGAGCCGAAGGAAATGGCGAGACCGAGGATGCCGAAACCGGCCAGCAGCGGCCCGATATCGACACCGAGGCGCGACAGGAGCACCAGGATGGTCAGGCCGATCACCGCCGTCAGCACGACGCCGCGCAGCACCGGCATCACCGTCGCCAGCCGCGACGGCGTATTGTCCTCCGGCATCACGTCCTCGTCGACGGGACCGGTGGAGCGCGGACGCGGCGCATAGGCGTCGAAGAAGCCGCGCAGGAAGACCATCACGACCCAGCCGACGAACGCCAGCACGGCGATGCTGGCGAACTGGCGGGAGACCTGGCCGAACTGGCCGGAGCTCATGCCGAAAAGCAGGCCAACCCAGATGCGTGCCACCAGATAGAAGCCGCCGGCCCACATCACGCCGCCGGCGGCCGCGCGCACGGCATGGCCGAGGGCCTGTGCCAGCGGCGTCGGCTTGGCGATGGCGGCGCGGCGCGCCTGCCGGCAAGTCAAGAGGCTGTTGACCCCGACCGAGAGGATCGGCGCCAGCACGACGATGATCTGCGTCAGCTCGGCCGCCTCGGTCCAACGGCCGCCATTCGGCATCATCGCCGCCGCGCGGCCGATCATCCAGAGCACGACCGCGATCGCGACATAGATCCAGGGCATCGCCTGCGCCAACAGCCTGCGACCGTGACTGGGCTCCGCGCTGCCGCTGAGGACGAGCGCGGTCAGGTCGTACCGCGCGTCGACGAACCACCAGACCTTGTAGGCGGCGAGCACGAAGCCGCTGAGCGTCACCAGCCCGGCGACCGGCTCAGGCCCACCGGAAACCCGCTGCGCCAGCAGCGCGGCGACGATGAAGATCGGCACGATCACGGCATAGACGCAGAGCAGGCGGAAATGCCGCTCCGCCCGTGGCAACGGCATCAGCCGGCGCTCGGGCTCGCCCGGAGCGAGCAGGAATCGTCCGGTGGCGATATAGGCTGCCCCGACAGCCGTACCATTGGTGATCCCGCGCAGGGCATGGGCTGCAAGATCGTCCGAAGGCAGCCAGTAGCTGCCGGCGAGCCGCGCCACCACCAGACCGAGCGCGATCGTCAGCAGATCCTGCAGCAGGCCGAAGCCGGAAGCGATCAGCCTCGCCGTGAAATACTCTGCCCGGGGCCGCATGCGGGCTGCGAACCATCTTGCCGTGGCGAAGCGGAACAGCAGGGCGATGCCAAGCGCCAGGGCGAGCGAAACGAAGAGACGCGTCGTCGGCGAAGCATTGCGGTTCAGCGACCAGCTCCGCAGCCAGTCCCCCGGCAGGAAGCGGACGCTCGGAATCGCCGCGCGGCCATAGTCGAGACCCGAGACGAAATAGTCGACCAGGGCCTCGGCCTGGGTGTCCGTCGTCTCGGCAAGCGACGGTGCGGGAGGCGGCTTGGGCGCTTTGGCTGCCTTCCCCGCCGGTTCGGCGGGCGCCGGCGCCTCGGCCGGTACCCCACCGATCCGGACCTCGACCCGGCGTCCGCCGGCCGAAAGCGCATCGACGAGCTTGCGGACCGTCTCGGGGGCCTCGTCGCCGCGCAGCGTCAGGGTCAGCGGCTCAGCCGGCGCGTCCTTTGTCTGCGCCGTCGCGGGCCCGGCGAACGCCAGAGCCATCATCGCCAGCAGGAACCAGCGCATTGCGGCCAACCTCGGACCGATCCACTTCCGACGCATTCCGTCCCCCTGCCTCGTAAGCTCAGATTGCTGCCGCTCGGCCCGGATTGGCAAGCATCTAGGCGAGCGCGATCAACGTGTCTTCAGCCAGCGCCCGAGCCGGGCCACCGCATCCTCGCACTCCGCCAGCGATCCCGCGAAGGACAGCCGCACCGTGCGCGCGCCACGCCCTTCGTCGAAATCCAGTCCCGGCGTAATCGCGACCCCGGCCTGCTCAAGAGCGTCGCGGCAGAAACTCATGGAATCGTTCGAGTATTTTCCGATGTCGAGATAGATGTAGAAGGCGCCATCGACCGGCAGGAAGTCGCCGAGCCCGATCTCCGGCAGCGCCTTGAGCAGATAGGCGCGGTTGGCGGCATAGCCTTCCTTGATCGCCTCGCATTCGACGGTCGCGTCGAAGGCCGCCTCGCCCGCGACCTGGCTCAGCATCGGCACCGAGATCGAGAGATTCTGCTGCAATCGCTCGATCGTCCGCACCAGCCGCTCCGGCACCACCAGCCAGCCGACGCGCCAGCCGGTCATGCAGTAGTACTTGGAGAAGGAGTTGACGACGATCGCATCCTGATCGGCGGCAAGCGCCGTCGTCGCCGGCTGGTCATAGGTCAGGCCGTGATAGATCTCGTCGGAGATGTACCAGAGCCCGAGCCGCCGGCATTCGGCCGCGACCGCGGCGATCGCCTCCGGCGTCATCACCACGCCGGTCGGATTGGCCGGGCTCATCGTCAGCACGCCGGCGAGCGGCGCCTCGGCATGAGCCTTGGCAATCAGCTCGGGCGTCAGCGCATAGCGCGTCTCTGGCCCGACCGGAATCGCGACCGGCTCCAGCCCGAGCGCAATCAGAATGTTGCGATAGGCCGGATAGCCCGGCGCCGTGATCGCGATACGCGCGCCCGGCTCGAAGCAGGCGAGGAAGGAAAGGATGAAGCCGCCGGACGACCCCGTGGTGACGATCACGCGCTCGGCCGGGACCTCGACGTCATAGGCCTCGCGATAATGCCGGGCGATGCGGGCGCGCAGCGAGCCGATGCCGAGCGCCTGCGTATAGCCGATGCGCCCGTCGTCGAGCGCCCGCGCCGTGGCCGCCCTGATGCTCGCCGGCGTCGGCGCCGAAGGCTGTCCGACCTCCATATGTACCACCGAGCCGCCCCGCCGTTCGATCGCCTCGGCGGCATTCATCACGTCCATGACGATGAAGGGGGCGACGGCTTCCGCCCGCGCGGCGGGCTTCGGCGCCAGCGGCGCGCCGGATGCTAGAATGGTCATGCGTGGCCTCGAAGAGATTGGCGTTGCGCCGAGCCATGCCCCGCCGGCGCGCGGATCGCAAGCGGCTCAGCCCGCCGCCCCGCCCGGCCGCGAAGACGAAACAGTGGCACTCTCGCCCGAGCGCAACTCGCTGTGCCGGACGATCGCGGCGCTCATGCTGACATGGTAGCGCCGGCTCAGCCCTGTCGCGTCCAGCGCCCGCACAGCCGGCGTGTCGGGGATCAGGAAGGCGGCGGCATAGCGCCGAGCCTGGTATTCCATCGACCGCAGCTTCGGCGAGAAGCGCTCCGCTGGACTGCCGGAAGGGCTGCGATTGAACGTGCCTTGATGGCCGAGCAAGGCGTGGCCTACGGCGTGCGCCACCGCCATCAGCGCCCTGCCCTCGCCGCGCTCCGCGCCCTCGAACACGGTGTCCGCTATCAGCAGGCGCTTGGTCTGCGAATCCCATTGCGCCTCGGCCTCGCCGAGGCCGTCATCGCCGACGCGCTCATAGGTGAAATTCGGATAGCGCGCCTTCAGCCGGGCCATCAGCCTGGCAAAGTCGATGGCCCTGTCGTCGCGAAAGCCGAGCCCGCGTCGATGCGCCAGGGCACGCGCATCGATCTGCTCGTCGGTCAGGAAGGCATGGCGCATGGACGAGCCTCCGGAGGCCGGCCCATCATAGCGCTCGTGCCGCGACGGCTCAACGAACCGTGCGGAACGCCTCAGCTCGCCAGGATAGCCTCGACGATCTCCTGTACGTCGAGTGCCTCCCGAAGGGTCGCGACCTGGTGCGGTTCGCCGCGGGTCAGCCGGGCGACGCCTTCGAGCTGGCGCTTCAGCGCGACCGGCCTCGCCTCGAGCTGCGACAGCGCGTCGGGGGCGCGCTGCCAGGAGCCGTCCGGCAGGCGTCGCTCGGCCAGCGACCAGTCGCAGAGCCGTACCGCCCCCTTGTCGCCTTCCAGCAGCCAGATGTTGTGGTCGTCCTTGGCCGTCGTGCCGACGCCGCCCTTCAGCGTCAGCGGCAGGTCGCCCGCTAGCATCGTCGCCGCAATGGCGCGCTCCGAACGGCCGGCTTCCGGGAAACTCGCGCTCGCTTTCAGCCCGTGCAGCGGGCCGAGCAGGCGGCGGCTCAGGAACAGGAAATGCGAGACGACCTCGCGGGTGAAGCCGCCCTGCTCGCGCCGATCGAGCCAGCCGGCGGCATCAGCCTGCCAGGGGCGCGGCCAGCGCGCGAAGGCGACCTCGATCGAGACCTTGCGGAGCGTGCCGAGTTCGCTCTTCGCGATCCAGTCCGCCAGCGTCGCGACGGCCGGCGAAGAGGCGAAGGGGAAGTTCACCGCACCGCGACCGCCGGCTTCGGCGACGAAGGCGCGGGCATCGGCGAGGTCGACGGCGAGCGGCTTCTCGCAGAAAATGCTGCGCCCGGCATCGAGCGCCGCGCGGGCATGGCCGAGATGGGAGGAAGGCGGCGAAGCGATATAGACACAGTCGCTGGCCGCGATCACCGAATCAGCGCTGTCCAGCCTCGCGACCTGCGGCAGCTCCTTGCCAATTCGCCCCATCGCCTCGGCCGCCGGGTCCCAGATGCCGGCGGCGCGGACGAGATCGGGCGACTGGTCGAGCACGGCGCGCAGCATGCGCTCGCCCATGATGCCGGCGCCGATGATGCCGATGGAAACAGGAGCTGACATGGAAGGCCTCATTGATCGCGGGCGCTCCGCATAGCAGCCTCAGGCGCTGCGAGACAGGCGCATCCGCGCAAGACCGGCGCGCAAGACGGGCCCTCAGGCCCAGCGACGCCTCTCCGCGGCCAGCGCATCCGCTCCATCGGCGGGAATGTACTCGCCGCGATTGCGCCCGAGCGCCTTGGCAGCATAGAGCGCCGCATCGGCGCGTCGGTACAGGTCGGCCGTGCTTTCGCGCCCGTCGAACAGCGTCGCGCCGAGGCTCACCGTGACATGGTCGGCGGTCGGCGACGCCGCATGCTCGATCCCGAGTTGCGCGATCGCCGCGACGAGTTCCTGGAGACGCGGAACGCTCTCTTCCGGCACGGCGTCATAGAGCAGCAGGCCGAACTCCTCGCCGCCGAGTCGCCCGGCTATGTCCAGCGGCCGCCAACCGGCCTCGGCGATGGTGCGCGCGATCAGCCGGAGCGTCTCGTCGCCGGCATGATGGCCATAATGGTCGTTGTAGCGCTTGAAATGGTCGACATCCAGGATGGCGAACATCACCGCGACCTGATCGAGCCGTGCCTGCTCCAGCGCCATGGCGGCCTGCTGCTCGAAGCCGCGGCGATTGGCGATGCCGGTGAGCGGGTCCGACATGGCATGGTCCTGCAGCAGGCGCCGCAGCAGGAACTGGTCGCGCTGGGCGCGCTCGCGCAGCCAGGCGCCGACGCCACCGACGAAGACGGCGAAGAACAAGAGGATCGAAAGCCGGACATGCTCGCTCAGATGAGCCGGCACGCTCAGCATCACGAAGCCGAGCGCCGTGGTGAACAGGGCGATGAAGAGCGCGACACCGGAGCTCTGGAGGAAGGTCAGACCGACCGGCAGGAAGACCGCCGCGATGATGACGAGCTGCGCGATGTCGGCCTGGGGCAGCCCGCGCAGCTTGAACATGTTGGCGATGAAGGTGCTGGTCGCCCCGATCAGAGCGAGGGCCAGCATCGACAGCCGGTGATAGGCGCGCGGCAGGCGCTGCGTCGCCAGCATGCTGATCTGGATCAGCAGCACCCCGAGCGTCGCCAACCGCAGCAGGATGGCGAGCGCGACCTCGTGGTCGCCCTCGGCCAGCGCGGCCCAGCCGTCGAGCCGCGAGAGATCGAGACCGATGAAGATCAGCCAGATACCCAGCGCCGTGATCAGGCAGACCAGCGTGCTGGTACGCTGATCGGCGCGCATATGCAGCCGGTATTCGCGCTCCAGCCTGGGCTCGAAATGCAGGCCGTCGATGCGCCGCCCCTGGGCGGGCCGCTCCGCCGTCGCCCCCTCCGCAGCCGGGGGGCCTGCCTCAAAATCGGGATTTTTTCGCAAGCTGGACACCTGCGCGATCCTGGCGACGACAAGCTAAAGGGACCTTGACGACGGCCGGGCGAACGGGCTGCCCCCCGCGATTTCGGCTCGGAAGGTTTCGGAGCGCTTGCGCATTTGCCGCGCATTCGAACCATTGCATGGCGAGTGATGCGCAGCGCTTGACCCTCCATCAGATGGAGACGCTACGACATCGCCATGACTGACGAACGCTACACGATCGGCGAACTCTCCCGGCTCAGCGGCGTGCCGGTGCGACGCATCCGCTTCTATTCCGACAAGGGGCTGCTGCCGCCGGCCAGCCGGACCATGGCGAACTACCGCGTCTATTCGGATGCCGATGCGGCGCGGCTCGAACTGATCCAGGCGCTGCGTGCCATGGGCGCCAGTCTCGCCGCGATCCGCGGCATGCTCGCGCGCAAGACCTCGCTCGTCGAACTGCTGGCGCTGCGCCTGTCGGCCCTCGAAGCAGAAATCGCCGGCAAGCGGCGCATCGCCGCGACCCTGCGCGCCGCGCTGCGCCACCCCGAGCCCTCCCCGGACGACATCAGGAGATTATGGACCATGACCTTGCTGTCCAATGCCGATATGCGCGCCCTGACCGAGCGCTTCTTCGAGGAGGTCACCGGGGACGGGATCAGCCCCGAATGGAAGCGCGAAGCCCTGGCTGCCGGAACCCCGGAGCTGCCGGAAGACCCTTCGCCGGAGCAGATCGACGCCTTCGCCGAACTGCGGGCAATGTTGAGCGACCCGGCCCTCATCGCCAGCGCCAGAACGGATTCCGCCTCGATGTGGACGGCGGATTTCGATCCGGCCGCCTATCATGCCGCCGCCGGGCGGATCCTTGCCAGCATCCGCCTGGCGATGGCGAAGGACGAGGCTCCAAGCTCCGTGACCGGCCTGTCCATTGCGCGCGATTGGCTGGACGCCTCGGCCAAGGCGATGAAGCGCCAGCCGGACGAAGCCTTCCGCACCTGGCATCTCGACCAGTACCGTCGCCACCATGACCGATCGCTGCGCTACCAGCAGCTGCTCGCGATCCTGCGCGGCGAGGCGGCGCCCGGGCGCGAATGGTGGTGGATCAACGAGGCGTTGACCGCGCTCAGGCTGTAGTCGCGCAAGGCGGCCCGTCCGGCGCAGCGCTTCCGTGGCGCCCGCGCGCTGGCTATGACTGCGCGCGATTCCGTCTCCGGAAACGAGGTGCCGACATGGATATTTTCGACAGGCTGAAAGTTGCCGCCGCCGCAGACTGGGCAACTTATGTCGAGCATGATTTCGTGCGGCAGATGGGCGAAGGCTCGCTGCCGCAGGCGGCGTTCCGGACCTATCTCACCCAGGACTATCTCTTCCTGATCCAGTTCGCGCGCGCCTATGCGCTCGCCACCTATAAGAGCCGGACGCTCGCCGACATGAGGGCGGCCAAGGCCGGCCTCTCGGCGATCCTCGACCTCGAAATGGAGCTGCATGTCCGGCTCTGCGGCCGCTGGGGCCTGTCGCCGGAGGAGCTCGAAGCGGCGCCGGAGCACCAGGCGACGGTCGCCTACACCCGCTATGTGCTCGATTGCGGCCAGTCCGGCGACCTGCTCGACCTGCATGTCGCACTCGCCCCCTGTGTCATCGGCTATGCCGAAATCGGCGCCCGACTCGCCGCCGAGATCGGCCCGGCGCTCGAAAACCACCCCTATCGCGAATGGATCGGCGAATATGCCGGCGAGGCCTTCCAGAGCATCGCCCGCGATGCCCGCCGCCATCTCGACGAGCTCGCCGCCCGTGCCATGACCGAACGCCGCTTCGCCGACCTCGCGGCACTGTTCGGCAAGGCCTCGCGGCTGGAAGCCGATTTCTGGCAGATGGGGCTGGACGGGGCGAGGTGACATTCTCGGCCGGGGTTCCCCTGCCCGGCCGCGCGTCACGCCAAGGGCGAGCCCCGGACCACCGCTGCGCTCGCTCCTCCGCAAACGCGTCCGACAAGGAAGATCGCACGCCCGCCGACACCGCCCGCGAGCTGTAAGGTGCCTGTAAGCGCAGGGCGGTCAAATGCCTCTCACCAGGCCGGACGAAGCAGTCGCCGGCCGGAAGCGAGAGGAAACCGAGCATGACCGCCACCAACGCCTTCGACACCGCCCGCGACACCTCCATCGCCCTGACCGATGACGAGCTCGACACCGTGGCCGGCGCCGGCCTCGGCCAGAAGATCCTGGGCATCGCCCTTACCACGGGCGGCGTCCTGACCACCGCGACCGGTGTCGTCACCCGCCAGTGGGGCCTCGCCAGCCGCGGCTGCAACATGCTGGTGGACGGCATCGGCCATCTCGAGGCCGCCTGACCTCCCCATAGAGCGAGCACCGGCCCCTTCCGGGGCCGGCGCTGCCGGCACGAGAGCAAATCCGTGGCCCCGCGGCAGAAATACTGCCGGCATTTGCGAATACTCAACGTTTGGCCAGTTTATCTGGCCGGGATACGGAGAGTTCAGGATCGCTGCGGATGTCAGAGGTTCATTCAGCCCCGACGCCGCAGCGAGCCGGCGGAACCCTGTTCCGGCAGCAATCCCTGCAGCAGCTCGACAGGCCGGAGGATTTCCACGCACCATTGCGCGTGGTCGGCCGCGTCGAATGGGTCGCCGGCCTGCTCTGCCTGGCGCTCTGCATCGGCATCGTCGTCTGGGCCTGCTTCGCGCGCTATCGCGAGACGGTCGAGGGACCGGGCATCTTCGTGCGCGGCGGCGGCGTCTTCATCGGCCTCAACGCCCCGAAATCGGGCTGGGTCGACGGGCTCGTTCCGACCGGCCAGAAGGTCGCCGCGGGCCAGATCGTGGCCTCGCTGACCACCCCTGAAGAGGATGCGCGCATCGCCGATCTGGAGCGACGCATCGGCCAGGCCGAAGACCATCGCACCGCCATCACCCAGCGCTACGAGGTTCGCGTCGCCGCCGAGACCGTCGCGCAGCAGCGCCGCCGCGCGGAACTCGACGAGGCCGTCGACCTCTCGCGCCGCCGGATCGCCGAGGCGGAGGAAACGCTCGCCAATCGCGAAATGCTGTTCTCGCGCGGCGCCGGCACCACCGACCGCGTGCAGGAGGCTCGCGAGCGGCTATTCGGCGCACGCTCCAGCCTGTCACGCACCCAGTCGGAACTGGCCGCGCTGAACGGTGCGATCCTCGCCTTGGGCGGCGCGCGCGATCAGGAGCTGGAGGCCAGCCAGCGCCAGATCCTCGACCTCAGGGGACAGCTCGAACAGGCGAGGCTGAGCCGCAGGCTCGCCGACGAGATCCGTGCCCCGCGCGACGGCACCGTAGCTCTGGTGCCGGTGACGATGAACGCCCTGGTCACCGCCGGTCAAAGGATCATGACGCTGGAGACCGGCGGCGAGCGGCTGGAGGCCCTGTTCTTCGTGCCCGGCGACATGGGCAAGCGCCTCGCGCCGGGCATGGAGGTGCGGATCTCGCCCTCGATCGCGCCGCGCGAGGAATACGGCATGGTCGTCGGCAAGGTCGTGTCGATCTCGCCGCAGCCGGAGGGCCAGGCCGAGATCGCCGAGAGGCTCGGCAATCCGGATCTCGCACGGCAGATGGCGCGCAACGGCGCCCCGTTCGAGGTACGGGCGACGCTCGAGACTGCGCCCGGCGAGACAGGCGGCTATGCCTGGACCTCGCAGCGCGGCCAGGAAATCCCGCTCAGCAGCGGCCTGCTGCTCACGGCGAACGTTACGGTGCGGCGCGCGCCGCCGATCACCCTGATCATTCCGGCATTGCGCCGCTGGACCGGGCTGTGAGGGCGCCCGGCCATGACTGAGAGCGCGACCATCGCCGCGGCCGTGCCGCCCCTGCCGAATGCAGGCCGGCCCCGCCGCGTGCCGACCATGCTGCAGATGGAAGCGGTCGAGTGCGGCGCTGCTGCGCTCGGCATGGTGCTGGCCTATCACGGCCTCTGGCTGCCGCTGGAACGGCTGCGCGAGGCCTGCCAGGTGACGCGCGACGGTGCCACTGCGGCCTCGCTGCTGCGCGCCGCACGCAGCTTCGGCATGGAGGCCAAGGGCTGGCGCGTCGAGCCGGTGGCGCTGGCACAGCATCGTTTTCCGGCGATCGCCTTCTGGCAGATGAATCATTTCGTCGTGATCGAGGGCGTCTCGCGCGGACGCGTCCAGATCAACGATCCCGCCCATGGCCGGCGCAGCATCGATGCGGCCGAGTTCGACGGTGCCTTCACCGGCATCCTCTTGACCTTCGCGCCCACGCCCGCCTTCGAGCCGGCCGGCGAGCGGCCGCGCCTGCTGCGCGCGCTGCTGCCCAAGGGCGGCGAGACCCGCGCCGCGCTCGGCTTCCTCGGCATCATCGCGCTCTGCAACGTGCTGCCGCCGATCTTCGTGCCGGCCGCCGGCAAGATCTTCGCCGACAACATCATGGTCCAGCACGCGACGAGCTGGCTGCGCCCGCTGCTGGTCGCGCTGATCGGCTCGGCCCTGCTCTCGATGCTGCTGTCCTGGCTGCACGGTCTGGTGCTGGCCCGGCTGCAGCGGCGGCTCGGCACGCAATCGGCCATAGGCCTGATGGCGCATATGCTGCGGCTGCCGATCGGCTTCTTCGTGCAGCGCCATGTCGGCGACATCGCCTCGCGCATGGAGGCGGCGCGCCGCCTGTCGCACAGCGCCGTGGTCTCGATCTCCTCGGCGCTCTTCAGCATCATGGGCGCGCTGATCAGCGCCGCCATCATGATGGTCTACGACGTGCCGATGGCGCTCGCCTGCTTCGCCTTCGCGACGGCGGACATCGCGGCGATCGCCTTCATCACCCGCATCCGGGTCGAGGGTGTCAGGCGCGTGGTGGTCCAGCGCTCGCGCCTGGCCAGCGTCGCGCTCGGCGGCATCCAGTCGATCGAGACGATCAAGGCGTCGGGCGCCGAGGACGCCTTCTTCGCCCGGCTGATGGGCGCGCAGGCGCAATTGCTCAACATGATGCAGGCGCTGGAGCGTTCGACGCTCTTCCTCACCCTGGCGCCCTCGGTGATCAAGAGCCTGTCCTATGCCGCCCTGCTCGGCTGGGGCGCGCTGAAGGTGATGGATGGCGAGATGACGGTCGGCACGCTGATCGCCTTCCTCGCCGTGCTCCAGGCCTTCCACACCCCGGTCCAGTCGCTCATCGGCGCCGTCGCTGGCCTGCAGGAGCTGCGCGGCGACCTCGAGCGCGTGCAGGACACGATGCGCCATGCGCCGGCCTCCCGCCTGCAAGGCGACGCAGCGGTCTCCGAAAACTGGCCGGCGCGGCAGGCCCGGCTCTCGGGCCGGATCGATATCCGCGGACTCGGTTTCGCCTATCCCGGCCAGGCCGGGCTGATCGAGGCGCTCGACCTTTCCATCGCGCCTGGCCAATGGGTCGCGGTGGTCGGCGGCTCCGGCAGCGGCAAGTCGACCCTGGCGCGGCTGGTCGCAGGGCTGCTGCAACCGGCCGCAGGCAGCATCAGCTTCGACGGCACGGCAGCCGGCGACGTGCCACGCCGCGTACTCGCGGGCTCGCTCAGCTATGTCGAGCAGGACGTCGTGCTGTTCGAGGGCACGATCCGCGACAACATCGCGCTCTGGGACGGCTCGCTCGACGATGCCCGGATCATCGCGGCGGCGCGCGACGCCGGCGTCCACGAGGAGATCGTGCGCCGGCGCGGCCAATATGGCGCCGATGTCGCCGAAGGCGGGCTCAATTTCTCCGGCGGCCAGCGCCAGCGCCTGGAGCTCGCCCGCGCCCTCGCCACCGACCCGGCCATACTGGTCCTCGACGAGGCGACCTCGGCGCTCGACCCCGTCACCGAGGCGGAGGTCTTCGCCAATCTGCGCCGGCGCGTCGTCAGTGCGTTGGTGATATCGCATCGGCTGAGCACGGTGCGCGATTGCGACGAGATCATCGTGCTCGACCGCGGCCGGATCGTCGAACGCGGCACGCATCGGGCGCTGATCGCGGCCGCGGGCCGCTATGCGGAGCTCGTCCGTGCAGAGTGAAGTGCTCGAAAGCGCCGCGGCAGCAAGCGAGCAGGCCGCAACCCGTATCGCCTGCGAGGAGGGCTTCGCCTACCGGCTCGCCGGCGCGGGCGCCGACCTCTTCGTCGCACAGCAGGGCCAGGCCGGGAGCCTGCGCCATGTCGCGACGCTCGGCGCCGGCGCTACCGCCTTCGGCCTGGCGGGCCAGGGCGTGCACCTCGTCCTAATCCCTCAGGCCGGCACCGAGATCGAGACGATCGCCCTCCCCGATCTGGCTGGAAAGCCTGACGTCTTTGCGCGCTCCGCCGAGTCCTGGATCGCTGTGATGGCCGAACACGCACGGCATCTGGCGGAGCTTCCGGCACATGCCGGTGTTGCCGACGGCTTGGCCCCGCACCGGCTGGAGCCGGGGCTTCACAGCCTTGCGGCGGGAGACACCGCCGTGCCCGGCGGCTCGCAGGCCCTGCTCTGGTACCGGACACGGACCGGCTCCTGCGCCAATGTCTGGGGACGAAGTGGCGATCCACGGGATCTACCGGTCGCCGTGCTGCGCGGCGCACCGCTCCAGGCCGAGCGGGCAAGCGAGATCCAGGTGTTCGACAGCGCCGCGCTGGCCCGTGAAGGCTCCCTCCTCGCCGCGCTCACTGGCTTCAACGATGCACTCGGCCAGCTGCTGCAGGCCTGGTTCGACACCAGGATGGCCGCCCTCGGCCAGCATGTCGCGACGGTCGCCGACGCGGATGCAGCGGCACTATCGGCAGCGATGGCGAGGGTCGCGGGGCGAACCGCACCGCGTACGGCTCGGGAAGGCCCCGGAGCCGAACCGCCGCTCGCGGCGGCGGTTCGTGCGGTCGCCCGGGCGATGGGCGTCAGGTTGCCGGCCGATTTCGACCGCCTGCGCTCGATCGGCGAGAACGGCGACGCCCTCGCGCTCTACACCGGTAAGGCCGGTCTGAGGTCGCGCGAACTCAAGCTGCAGGAGGGCTGGTGGCGCCAGGCCGGCGAGGCGATGATCGGGCAATTGCGCGACGGCACGCCGGTCGCACTCCTGCCGGCACGCAGCGGCTGGCGGATGGTGCGCCCCGGCAGCGGCGAACGCGTCAGGGTCGACGACGGCGTCGCGGCCTCGCTGACCCCGCATGCCCATGTGCTCTATCGCGGCTTCTCCGGCAGCGAACAGCGACCCGGCCGGGCACTCGCCGCCTTCGTCTTCGCGATCGTGCGCGGGGAAATGGCGCTGATCGCGCTGGCAAGCCTCGCCGCCGGCCTGCTCGCCATGGCGACGCCGTTCCTGTCCGGCATGCTGGTGCAATCGGTCATCCCCGACGGGGTGCGCAGCGAGATTCTGCAGCTCATCCTGGTGATGGTCGCGGTCGCGTTCGGGGTGATGGGTTTCGAGCTGGTGCGCGGCCTCGCCGTGCTGCGCGTCGAATCCGTGCTCGGCTCGGCCGTCGAAGGGGCTCTGTGGAGCCGGCTGCTGCGGCTCTCGCCCGGCTTCTTCCGCCGCTACGGCGCCGGCGACCTCGCCTTGCGCGCCGATGCGGTGAACCAGATCCGCCGGACCGTCGGCGTCGCCAGCATCACGGCCCTGCTCGGCGTGCTGTTCTCCTCGGTCAATCTCGTCGTGCTGCTGAGCTACGGGCTGAAGCCAGCTCTGCTCGCGCTCGCGGTCTGCGCCGTCCAGCTCGTGATCCTCGTCGGCATGACCCTGTTCGAGCTGCAATTGCAGCGGCGCGCCCTCGCCAATGGCGGGGCGATGCAGACGCTGACCGTGCAGATCTTCCAGGGCATCTCGAAGCTGCGCGTCGCCGCCGCCGAGAACCGCTTCCTGGCGCGCTGGATGCATCTTTTCGCCGTGGACCAGACGGTGAACTTCCGGGCGAATGTGGTCGGCAGCGCGGTAGGCGCCTTCGGCGCAGGCTGGAACATCCTCGTCATGGCGGCGCTGATCGGCCTCGTCGGCCTGGGCGGCGTCAAAATGACGCTCGGCGACTACGTCACCTATTCCGGCGTCTCCGGCCAGTTCGTCTCGGCCATCCTCTCGCTCGCGGGACTGATCCCGGCGCTGGCGACGGTGCTGCCCCTGTGGGAGCGCGCCCGGCCGATCCTGGCCGAGCCGACCGAGGACGGCGCCGGCAGCATCCACCCCGGAACCCTGCATGGCGAGATCGAGGCGTCTCGCATCAGCTTCAGCTATCCCGGCGGGCAGAGCGCGCTCTCGGACGTCTCGCTGCGCATCCCGGCCGGCGCCTTCGTCGCCCTGGTCGGCCCGTCCGGCTCCGGCAAATCCTCGCTGCTGCGCCTGCTCCTCGGCTTCGAGCAGCCCGATAGCGGCGCGGTGCTGCTCGACGGCCATGATCTGCGCGATCTCGACCGCGGCGCCGTCCGGCGCCAGCTCGGCGTCGTGCTGCAGCACAGCCGCATCGAGGCCGGCAGCCTCTATCACAACATCGCCGGGACGGCGCCGCTGAGCCTGGAGACCGCCTTCGAGGCGGCAAGCCTCGCCGGGCTCGGTCCCGACATCGCGGCGATGCCGATGGGACTGCACACCTATGTCGACGACGCTGGCGCCACCCTGTCCGGCGGTCAGCGCCAGCGGCTTCTGCTCGCCCGCGCCATAGCGAGGCGGCCGCGGATCATGCTGCTCGACGAGGCGACGAGCGCGCTCGACAATGCGACGCAGGCCCATGTCATGGCAACGCTGGCGCAGATGAACGTAACCCGTGTGGTGATCGCCCATCGCTTGAGCACGGTGCGCGACGCCGACCTGATCTATGTGCTGTCGGAAGGCCGCATCGTCGAGCAGGGCGACTACGAGACGCTGGCCGCGGCCGGTGGCGTCTTCGCCGGGCTGATCCGCCGCCAGATGGCGTGACCACCGGCGATCAAGGAGCGGCTGGCCGACCGGGTACGCCAATGCAGCAGCGGCGACGCCGCTCCTTCTCGAAACATAATCGCCCGGCTCCCTGGGGAGCCGGGCGATCAAAGGACAAACTCGACCGTATCAGCGGATGGCGACGGTGACCTCCTTGGTGCCGTCGAACTTGATGAAGTGGCGCTTGCCGTCGATCACCTCGCTGCGCACGTTGCCGCCGCCGCTGCCGGCAGTCGCATGGAAGTTGGCGGGATTGCCGGTGAAGGAGGAGTGGCTCTCCTTCCAGACCCACCACTCACCGCGGCTGGGGGGAACCCACTGGCCGGCGCCGCCGGCCGCGGCCTCTAGCTCCTCATCGGTCAGGGCGATGTTGTTCAGGTCCTGCTTGGTCATCGGCTTCTTCCTCTCTCCATCCATCCGACCGTCGCGGCCGGCTCGTTCCGTGAGAGGACCTTATGCCGGCCCGCCTTACACCAACCTTACTGTTCGTCAGACCCCGCAACGCGGCTGCATTCCAGCCCGTGCCAGCGCCGGCGCCCCCCAAACCCGACGCCAGCGCGGCTGAACCTCCCGATCAGAAGCTCGACGGCGTGTTGATCCAGATCACCACGGTTTCCTGCCCGCAGGCATTGCGCCAGGCATGAGGCCTGCGGCTTTCGAAATAGAAGCTGTCCCCGGCTTCGAGGACGAAGAATTTGTCCCCGTCGAGAACGATCTCCAGGCTGCCCGTGAGGACGTGCAGGAACTCCTCGCCCTCATGCTCATAGGTGCCTTCGCTCGAAGCGCCCGGGGCGAGCTGGAAGCGATGACATTCCATCAGCGTCTGGCCGCGCGCCAGTGCCTGCACGGTCACGCCGGGCGAGGTCGGCGGCCATGTCGCCCAGGCACCGGAGCGCACCAGGGATTCGCGCTGGTCGTAATCCTCCTGCCCGCTGATCGCCGCAACCGTCGTGCCGAAATGACGGGCGAGCTCGTGCAGGGCCTTGAAGGACAGGCCGAGCGAGGTCCGCTCGAAGGTCGAGAGCACCGAGACCGGAATCGCCGTCGCCTGGGCGACATCCTCCAGCGTCTCATGCGCCGCCTGGCGCAGCCGCCGCATCTTCAGCCCGACCGGAACCTCCGGCGCTGACGCCTCCGCAGCCGCCCCCCCCGCCGGCGGCTCGGGGGCGTCCTCCCGGCGCAGGCGATCGGCGATCGCCGGCGGGTTGAGGCCCTTCTCGCGCCGCAGCCAGGCGATCTCCTGCAGCCGGTCGAGCTGCTCACGGCTGTAGAGCCGCTGTCCCGAGGCGGTCCGGATCGGCTCGATCAGCCCTTGCGCTTCCCAGAGCCGCAAGGTCGAGGCCGAGACGCCCGCCATGCGGGCCGCCTCGGTAATGCGAAATCGAACAGGCTCCACATCCGGTCCCAGGCTGCGCCGATCGTCACGGCGATCGCGCGAAAACCTAGAGCATCGGGCCGAAAAGTGGAATCCACTTTTCGGAAAAATTCGATGCTAAAACAAAGAGCTAGATCGTCGCTTCGCGTCCGATAGGACGCGCGACGGTCTAGGCAGGAAAGCGTCTCGCGGCCATCTTGTCTTCTTGCAGAAAAACTGCAAGAAAATCTTCGAAGAATTGCCGGCGCAGGCACGGCCATCCGAGGGGAGCAAGCAATGTCCAATTCCGCCATCGAAGCCCGCCGGGCTGCGGCCGTCTCGCGCGGCGTCGGCGTCGCCACGCAGATCTATGCCGACCGGGCGCAGAACGCCGAGCTCTGGGACGCCGAAGGCAAGCGCTATATCGACTTCGCTGCCGGCATCGCCGTGGTGAACACCGGCCACCGCCATCCAAGGGTGATTGCGGCGGTGCAGGCCCAGCTCGAGCGCTTCACCCACACCTGCCATCAGGTCGTGCCCTATGAGAATTATGTCGCCCTGGCCGAGCGGCTGAACGAGGCCGTGCCTGGCGACTTCGCCAAGAAGACCATCTTCGTCACCACCGGTGCCGAGGCGACCGAAAACGCGGTCAAGATAGCCCGCGCCGCCACCGGCCGCTCGGCCGTCATCGCCTTCGCCGGCGGCTTCCACGGCCGGACCTTCATGGGCATGTCGATGACCGGCAAGGTGGCGCCCTACAAGGTCGGCTTCGGCCCGATGATGCCGGAGGTCTACCACATTCCGTTCCCGGTCGAGCTGCACGGCGTCACCGCCGAGGCTTCGCTGGCCGCCCTAGACCGGCTGTTCAAGGCCGATGTCGATCCGTCGCGCGTCGCGGCGTTCATCATCGAGCCGATCCAGGGCGAAGGCGGATTCTACGAGGCGCCGCGCGCCTTCATGGCGGCCCTGCGGGCGCTGGCCGACCAGCATGGCATCCTGCTGATCGCCGACGAGGTGCAGACCGGCTTCGCCCGGACCGGCCGGATGTTCGCGATGGAGCGCGCCGGCGTGGTCGCCGACATCACCACCATGGCAAAGGGCCTCGGCGGTGGCTTCCCGATCGCAGCCGTGACCGGACGCGCCGAAATCATGGACGCCCCCGGTGTCGGCGGCCTCGGCGGAACCTATGGCGGCAACCCGATCGGCATCGCTGCGGCCCATGCCGTGCTCGACGTCATCGCCGAAGAAGGGCTCTGCGCCCGGGCCGAGCAGCTCGGCGCCCGCCTGAAGCAGCGCCTGCAGTCGCTGACGGCCGATGTGCCTGAGATCGCCGACATTCGCGGCCCCGGGTTCATGAACGCGGTCGAGTTCACCTTGCCGGGCACGAAGACCCCCGCCCCCGACTTCACCAATCGTGTCCGCGCCCGCGCGCTCGAAAAGGGCCTGATCCTGCTGAACTGCGGCGTCTACGGCAATGTCATCCGCTTCCTGTCGCCGCTGACGATCAGCGACGAGACCTTCTCCGAGGCACTCGACATCCTCGAGGACAGCCTGCGCGAATGCGCCGCGGAGGCCTGAGACGATGGCGCTCGCAGCTAGCCTCCTCGCGCGGCTCAAGGATACCTCGCTCGCCGTCGAATGCGGCTTCATCGCCGGCCGGCCCGTCGCCTCGGCGGCAACCGGACGGACTTTCGACGTTACCAACCCCTCGACAGGCGAGGTCCTGGCGACGCTGCCGGACCTGAACCGCGCCGAGGCCGCCGCCGCCATCGACGCGGCGCAGGAGGCACAGAAGGACTGGGCGGCTCGCACCGGCAAGGACCGGGCGGCGATCCTGCGCCGGCTGTTCGACCTGATCGTCGCCAATGCCGACGATCTCGCGGCGATCCTCACCGCGGAGATGGGCAAGCCGCTGGCCGAAGCTAAAGGCGAGGTCCTCTACGGTGCCTCCTATGTCGAGTGGTTCGGCGAGGAGGCCAAGCGAGTCTATGGCGACACGATCCCCGGGCACCAGCCCGACAAGCGGATCATCGTCGTCAAGCAGCCGGTCGGCGTGGTGGCGGCGATCACGCCCTGGAACTTTCCGAACGCGATGCTGGCGCGAAAGCTGGCGCCGGCCCTCGCGGCCGGCTGCGCCATGGTGGCCAAGCCGGCATCGGAAACCCCGCTCTCGGCCCTCGCCCTCGCCGTGCTCGCCGAGCGCGCCGGGCTGCCCGCCGGGCTCTTCAGCGTGCTGCCCTCGACCGATGCGATCGCCGTCGGCCGCGAGTTCTGCGAGAATCCGAAGATCCGCAAGCTGACCTTCACCGGCTCGACCAATGTCGGCAAGATTCTGATGCGGCAGGGCGCCGACCAGGTGCTCAAGCTCGGGCTCGAGCTCGGCGGCAATGCCCCCTTCATCGTCTTCGACGATGCCGATCTCGACGCTGCCGTCGAAGGTGCGATCGTCTCGAAATACCGCAATAACGGCCAGACCTGCGTCTGTGCCAACCGCCTCTATGTCCAGGCCGGAGTTTACGACGCCTTCGCGCAGAAACTCGCCGCGCGCGTCAGGCAGATCAAGGTCGGCGACGGTTTCGAGGCGGGCGCGCTCGCCGGCCCGCTCATCTCGGACAAGGCGCTGGCCAAGGTTGAGGAGCATATCGCCGACGCGACCGCGCAAGGCGCACAGGTGCTGACCGGCGGCAGGCGCGACCAGCGCGGCGGCCTCTATTTCGAGCCGACCGTGCTGACCGGCGCGACCGCCGCGATGAAGGTCGCGCGCGAGGAGACCTTCGGTCCGGTCGCCCCCCTGTTCCGCTTCGAGACCGTCGCGGAGGTGGTGGCGATGGCCAACAACACCGAGTTCGGCCTGGCCTCCTATCTCTATTCGCGCGACGTTTCGAAGATCTTCCGCGTCGCCGAGGCACTGGAATACGGCATGGTCGGCATCAACACCGGGCTGATCTCGACCGAAGTCGCGCCTTTCGGCGGCATCAAGCAGTCGGGTCTCGGTCGCGAGGGATCGAAATACGGCATCGAGGACTATCTCGAGATCAAATACCTCTGCCTTAGCGTCTAGCTGGCACGCCCGGAGCGTCCGGGCGCGCCTGTCTGGGCACGACGCCGAGAAAGATGATCAGGACATGCTTCTCGATCTCGTGCTTGAGCGCGTCGAGCGTCATGGTCTCGTCCGAGATGAAGCGGCCGAAATGATAGGTCCCGATCGCGGTGATCAGTTCGGCCAGCGCCCTGATGTCGACATCGGCATCGAGCTGGTCGCGCTCCTTGAAGGTACGCAGCATGCGCCGATAGTGGCGTTCGATCAGCCAGCCGAAGATGATCCCGGCGCGGTGGAGACGGCTGCCGGGCTGGAGATAGGGCGCGGACAGAATGACCCGCCAGCATTCCCGGCCGAGCGTGCGCATCGCCTGGTCGGCGAGCAGACGCTCGAAGCCCTGCACGGCCTCCATAGGATCGCCCGGCGGCTTCTGCACGAAGGCGCTACGCTCGGCCCAGGAGCTGTAGGCATGCCGCGCGGCCAGCGCGGTCAGGATGTTCGCCTTGTTGGTGAAGTAGTTATAGACCGTCGCCGGCGCGACCTCGGCCGCCTCGGCGATCTCCTCGATCCGCGTGCTGTCATAGCCGCTCTGCGCGAACAGGCGAGAGGCCGCGCCCAGAATGAGCCCGATGCGGTGCTGCCGGTTGCGCTCTCTCAGTCCGATCACTTTGCTGGCCAAAACGCCCTCCTGTTCCCCGCGAGCCTAGCTCAAAAAATTTTAGAGTGAGCTCTTTTTTTATAGTTGACTCTGATTTTGAGGCAGCTAAGCTCCATAAACGTTCGACCAGACAGCCAAGGTCGAAATAAATATAACAGAGGGGCTGCCTTGACAATGACGGCAACGATTCCAGGTCATGACCTGTCGATATCTGGTGTATCGAAGACATTTGGAACATTCAAAGCTGTCAAAGACGTCTCTCTGGACATCAAGGGCGGTGAATTTCTTACGATGCTAGGTCCTTCCGGTTCCGGGAAGACCACCTTGTTGATGATGATTGCGGGCTTTGTGCAGCCCGACCAAGGTAGCATCCACCTCGACAAGCAGCCGATCACGCATCTGCCGCCGGAGTCGCGCAATTTCGGCATGGTCTTTCAGGGCTATGCGCTGTTCCCGCATCTGTCGGTCTTCGACAACGTCGCCTTTCCGCTGAAAGTGCGCCGGCGCCCGCGCGCCGAGATCGAGGAAAAGGTCAAGGCGGCACTCGAGTTGGTCAAGCTGACGACCCAGAGCGAGCGCCTGCCGCGCCAGCTCTCGGGCGGGCAGCAGCAGCGCGTCGCCCTCGCTCGTGCGCTCGTCTTCACCCCTCACCTTCTCCTGCTCGACGAGCCTTTGAGCGCGCTCGACAAGAAGCTGCGCGCCGAGCTCCAGGAGGAGCTGAAGCGCCTGCACCGCAAGGTCGGCCTGAGCTTCATCTATGTCACCCATGACCAGGACGAGGCGCTGTCCATGTCTGACCGCATCGTCGTGATGAGCGACGGGCGACTGGTCGAGCAGGGCACGCCGAGCGAGCTCTATGATCGGCCCCGCACGGCCTTCGTCGCCGACTTCCTCGGCAAGAGCAATTTCGTGCGCGGCAAGGTCGAGTCCCATGTCGGGGACGGTTTCGTATTCTCCGGGGACGGCGTGCGCTTCGTGCAGAAGGCCCGCGACGCCAAGCCGGGCATCGGCTCGAAGGTCACGGTCGCGCTGCGGCCGGAAAAGCTCTCCATCGTCGCCCCCGGCACCGAAAGCGACAACCGGCTGAGCGGCGTCGTCAGGGAGTGGAACTATTTCGGTTCGGAGTTCCGCGTTCTCGTCGACACCGCGGGCTGCGGCCCGATCAGCGTCTCCTTGCCGGCCTGGACTGCCGGCAATGCTCCGGAAGTCGGGCAATCCCTCGAACTGGGCTGGAGTGCGCGGGCGGGGATGGAAGTCCAGGAGGCTTAGCGGCCGGACCTAACGACCGGAAAGCCTCATCTTCATCATCAACGAGAACAGGGGATCATGATGGAAAAGCAGAGCTTCGCGGAAGATTGCAGGGCCCTTGCGGCCGAACTCGGCAGCGGCCAGACGCGCCGCGACCTGATCCGCAGCGCGCTCGCGCTCGGCGTCGCGCCGGCAGCTCTGGCGCTTGGCGGCGGCGCCGCACGGGCCCAGAGCGGCAAAGAAGTCGTGCTGGTCAATTTCGGCGGCGTCGCGATGAAGGCCTTCGACGAGGCCTTCGTGAAGCCCTTCGCCGCCCAGGGTGGCAAGATCGTGCTCGACGGCAGCGGCGCGCTGAACGGCAAGATCCTCACCATGGTCCAGTCGCGCCATGTCACCTGGGACATTTGCGACGCCGGCATCACGACCCTCGCCGAACTCGGCCCGCACGGCGCGCTGGAGAAGATCGACTACTCGATCGTCGACAAGAAGAAGCTGGACCCCACCTTTGCCTATGACGAAGGCGTGGTGAACTACATGTTCAGCTCGGTCCTGGCCTGGGACAAGAGCAAGGTCTCGGGCGAGCCGACGCTTGCGGACTTCTTCGACACCAAGAAGTATCCGGGCCGGCGCATGATGCGCAAGGACTCGCAGGCGATGCTCGAGCTCGCCCTGATCGCCGACGGCGTGCCGAGGGACAAGCTCTACCCGCTCGACGTCAAGCGCGCCTTCGCCAAGATCGCGACGATCAAGAAGGATCTGCTGTTCTGGAACAGCGGCTCGGAAAGCCAGAGCCTGATGCGCGACGGCGAATGCGTGATGGGCCTGCTCTGGCACACCCGCGCCAACGTGCTCGCCGACGAGACGCAGGGCCGCGTCACCTACACCTTCAAGGACGGCCTGCTCCAGCCCGGCCTCTGGGTCGTGCCCAAGGGCAACCCCGCCGGCAAGGAAGCGATGCGCGCCATCGCCTCGATGCAGCAGCCTGAAGGACAGGTGAAGCTTCTGGCGGCGATGGGCAACGGTCCCTCGAACCCCGCGGCCGACGCGCTCGTGCCGGCGGAACTCAAGAAGAAGAACCCCTCCGACGCCGCCAACGCCGCGATCCAGGCCAAGATCAACGCCGAATGGTACAAGGCCAACCATTCGAAGACGTTCCAGAGCTTCCTGGACCTGATCTCCTCGTAACGGCTGCGCGTCTCGCGACGCACGACGGGTCATGCCCTCTCCAAAGGAGGGCATGACCGCGCCCGAGGGCACTTTCCCACCCGATCGGACATGTGATGACTGCTCCTGCCGACTCAGCGCGCAGCCGGGCCGGTCTCGGCCTCTTCGCGTCGCCTCAGACGCGCTACTGGCTGCTGATCGCGCCGGCTCTCCTCCTGATGGGGGTCTTCTACATCTACCCGATCGGCCGCGTGCTCTGGATGAGCGTCACCGTGCCGGGCCCGGGGCTCGACAATTACGAGCTGCTCGCCAGCAGCGCCTCGATCCAGCGCATGCTCTGGACCACGGCCCGCATCAGCGTGCTGACGACGATCTTCACGCTGCTGCTGGCCTATGTCGTCGCCTATGCGCTCGTGCACTCCTCCCCGAGAGTCCAGCGCTGGATGTTCCTCGGCGTACTCGTGCCGCTCTGGATCTCGGTGCTGGTGCGCGCCTTCGCCTGGTTCGTGCTGTTGCGCCGCGAGGGGCTGATCAATTCCGCGCTGATGGCGACGGGGGTCACCGACTCGCCGCTGAGCCTGATCTGGAACGAGACCGGCGTCATGATCGGCATGGTGCACTACATGCTTCCGCTCGGCATCCTGCCGATCTTCTCGAACATGCGCGACATCGACCAGCGCTGCATCGCCGCCGCCCGCGGCCTCGGCGCCTCGCGGTTCGAGGCCTTCCGGCGGGTGTTCCTGCCGTTGTCCCTGCCCGGCGTCGTCGGCGCCAGCATCCTGGTCTTCATCTTCTCGCTCGGCTTCTTCGTCACCCCGGCCCTGCTCGGCGGCGGCAAGACGCTGATGATCGCCGAATACATCAAGGTCCAGATCCTCGAGGTCGTGCGCTGGGGCGTCGCCAGCATGCTCGCCGCCGTGCTGCTGATCGTCATCGGCGTGCTGCTCGCGGCGCTGAGCCGGCTGGTCAATCTGCGTAAACTCTTCGGAGCGGGCTAAGCTCATGACCGGCAACGGCTTCGGCAACATCTCGATCATGACGCGTTCGTTCGCGTGGCTGATCATCTGCTTCCTCGTCCTCCCGATCACCGTGGTCTTCGCGGTTTCGGTGACCGACCGGCACTATCTCTCGCTGCCGGAATCGGAGGTCTCCTTCCAGTATTACCGGAACCTGTTCAGCAGCGGCCCCTGGCTCGTCAGCATCCTGCAGAGCTTCATCATCGCCTGCGTCTCGACGGCGGTCGCCGTCGTCGCCGGCACGCTCTGCGCCATCGGCTGCTGGCGCCTCGGCAACCGGGCCAGCGATTTCGTCCGCATGCTGATGCTGGTGCCGATCATGGTGCCGACCATCGTCTACGCGCTCGGCATCTACCAGTTCTGGATCGATCTGCGCCTGCTCGACACCTATACCGGCCTGATCATCGCCCATGCCGTCACCGGCGTCCCCTATGTGGTGATCACGGTCTCGACCGCGCTCGCCGGTTTCGACCCGCGCCTCGAGCAGGCCTCGCTCAGCCTCGGCGCCAGCATGGGCCAGACGCTGCGCCTGGTGATCATCCCGAACATCATGCCCGGCGTCGTCTCCGGTCTGATCTTCGCCTTCATCCATAGCTGGGACGAGCTCGTCCTCGCCCTCTTCATCGCCGGTCGCGCCGTCTTCACCCTGCCGCGCCGCATGTGGGACGGCATCAACGAGGCGCTCGATCCGACCATGGCCGCCGTCGCGGCGGTCCTCATCGCCGTCACCGTCAGCCTTCTGTGCGCGGACGCCTATGTGCGCTCGCGGCGCGCGAACTGAACCATCCGAAAAGGCAGAACCATGTCTGACATCAGCGATTTTGGCGCCGACAAGCAGAGCGCGCTCGCCTGGCTGGAAGAGAACGCTGAGCGTCTCTCGGCCGACCATATGACGATCTGGGACCTGCACGAGCCGTCCTGGCGCGAGTACCGCTCCGCCGCCTGGTATGTCGAGCGGCTGCGCGCCGAGGGCTTCACCGTCGAGGAAGGTTCGGGCGGCATGCCGACGGCGTTCTGCGCCGAATGGTCGAATGGCGAGGGCCCGACCATCGGCGGCTATGCCGAATACGACGCCGTGCCCGGCACCTCGCAGGAGGCCGTGCCCTTCCGCAAGCCGCGCGAGGGCGTCAGCCGCCACGCCGCCGGCCATACTGATCCGCATTCGGCGCTCGGGATCGGCGCGTTCGCCGGCTTCCTCGCCGCCAAGCACGCCATGCAGAAGCACGGCATCAAGGGCCGCATCAAGTTCTTCGGCGAGCCGGCCGAGAAGATGTGCGGCTCCAAGCCGGTGCACGCGGCAAAGGGCTACTACAACGATCTCGACGCCGCGATCAGCTTCCACCCGCACTCGTTCCCGGCGCTGGCCAACAGCTGCTTCTGGGACACCCACAGCGCCCCCTATTGGAGCCGCGTCTACACCTTCGAGTGCCCGAACCCGGAGACTTGGCAGCAGACCGGCGCCTTCGCCGGCGTGGCCCACAGCCACTCGACCGCGCGCGCACCCGGCGCAATCGACGCGGTCTGCCTGATGTACACTTCGTCCAAGTACATGAAGGAGTCGATGCTGCCGCATCACGGCAGCTGGACGCTCAACGAACACATTATCCAGGCGGGCTATGCCGCCGCCGACAATCTCGCCCCCGGCCTCGCCCAGATCCAGTATTCGCTGCGCGCCCCGACGCTCGACATGTGCGAGCGTGTCTTCGCGGTGCTCGACCGCAATGCCGAGCATTGCGCCGCGATGAGCCACTGCACGGTCACGCCGGCCTGGATCACCCGTACCCGCGCCGGCCTGCCGAACCATGCGATGGCGCAGGCAGCCTGGCGGAATTTTTCCGCGATCGGCGCGCCGCAATGGGGCGAGGAAGCGCGCAACTTCGGCCGCGAGATCCAACGCAATCTCGGCCTGGAGCCGATGGACGACCCGTTCATGCCGGAGATCCAGCGCCTGACGGCGCCCTGGGAGGGCGAGGAGGCGTTCCGCGCGCAATTGCCGTCCTGGCAGAAGAACCTCGCTGCCGACGACTATGTCGACTACACATGGCATGCGCCGACGGTGCGGCTCTATGTCGGCCGCCCGACCCTCAAGGCCCCGCCCGGCTACCGCTATCCGGAATGGACCCGCTACGCCATGGGCGGCATGCCGGCCTGCATCGACCCGATGTGGAGCACCGCGGCCAAGGTCATCGCCACCACCATCGTCGACCTCCTGACCGACGGCGCCAGCCTCGCCGCGGCGCAGGCGGAGTTCAAGGAGCGCACCGGCGGCGGCATCGGCGGCGAGAAGTGGGTCGCGCCGCTGCTGCCGGCCGATTTCGAGGCGCCCGTCAATTATCGCTGGCCGGAATACGTCACCACCGCCCGTGGCGACGAATGGACCATTCCGACCGCTGCCGGCTGAGCCCCAGCTGCGAGAGATCAGTTCAGCGTCGGATTCAGGAGAAGACCATGTCGATCATTTCGGAACACGAATACCGCTACAACATGCTCATCAAGACCTTCGCCTCACGGGCCGAGCCGGCCTTCGAGGCCGAGTCCGAGCAGGTCGAGGTCTGGGGGCGGCGCTGGGGCTGCAACAACGATGTCGGCCAGATCCGCAAGGTGCTGATGCACCGGCCCGGCCCTGAGCTGAACATCGTCGACCCCGCCAAGCGCATCCCCGACATCGGCGCCTTCGGCGATCCCGAGCAGGGCTGGTACTGGCGCGGCGACACGATCCCGGATCTTCCGGCCCAGCAGGCCCAGCATGACAACCTCGTCGCCGCGCTGCGCGAGGAAGGGGCCGAGGTCGTTTTCCTCGACGAATGCGCGCCGGGCAAGATGAAGTCCGTCTACACCCGCGACAGCGTCATCGCCATCGATGGCGGCGCCATCGTCACCCGTCTCGGCCCGCCGATCCGCCGCGGCGAGGAGCTGCCGGTCACGCGCACCCTCGCCAAGCTCGGCATGCCGATCCTGCGGACCATCGGCGGCACCGGCCTGATGGAAGGCGGCAGCTTCGCCTTCATCACGCCGAAGGTCGCGGTCATTGGCCTGTCGAGCCGCGTCAACGAGGAAGGCGCGCGCCAGCTCGAGGAAGTGCTGCGTGTCCACGGGGTCGAATTGCTGCGGGTCGAGCTCACCGGCTATCGCCTGCACATCGACGGCATGTTCGTGATGATCGACGCCGAGACGGCGTTCGTGAACCCGACGCTGCTGCCCTTCTGGTTCCTCGAGCGGCTGAAGCAGCTCGGCATCCGCCAGATCGAGGTCTGCCCGGATGACGGCAACTGGGTCATCAACTGCCTCGCCGTGCGCCCGGGCCGGGTGATCATGGCCGGCGGCCTCTCCGAGCGCTCGCAGGCGAAGTTCGACAAGGCGGGCATCTCCGTGCGCGTCGTCGAATACGACAAGGTCGCGCTCGGCGGCGGCGGTATCCACTGCTCGACCTCGCCGCTGATTCGCGATCCGCTCTGATCACTCGGGGCCGGGCTCTCGCCCGGCCCCTCCATTCCTCCGGCAGGACAAGGCGGGAGTACAGGATATGAACGGCGCGGAAAGCCTGGTCAGGACGCTGATCGCCAGCGGGATCGATACGTGTTTCGCCAATCCGGGCACGTCTGAAATGCATTTCGTCGCGGCGCTCGACCGTGTCCCCGGCATGCGCTGCGTGCTCGGGCTGTTCGAGGGCGTCGTCTCGGGCGCTGCCGACGGCTATGCCCGCATGGCCGACAAGCCGGCCGCGACCCTGCTGCATCTCGGCCCCGGCCTCGGCAACGCGCTCGCAAATCTCCACAACGCCCGCAAGGCCAATACGCCGATCGTCAACATCGTCGGCGACCATGCCACGCACCACGCCGTCTACGACGCGCCCCTGACCTCCGATGTCGAAGGCGTCGCCCGGCCGATGTCGGATTGGGTCCGGACCTCGAAGGATGCCCGCGCGGTCGCCCGCGACGGCGCCGAGGCGGTTGCAGCGGCGCTCTCCGGCGCTGGCGGGGTCGCGACCCTGATCCTGCCGGCTGACACCGCCTGGAACGAGTCCGACGGCCCGGCGCCGCGCCTGGCCTTGCCGACGCGCCCGAAAGTCTCGGACGAGGCGCTGAAGGAGGCCGCTGCCGCCCTGCGCTCCGGCGAGCCGACGCTGCTGCTGGTCGGCGGCCGCGCCCTACGTGCCCGGCCGCTGGAACTGGCGAGCCGGATTGCGCAGACACATGGCGCACGCCTGATGGCGCCGACCTCCAATGCCCGCATAGCGCGCGGCGCCGGGCGCGTCGCGCTCGAACGCGTCTTCTACCCGGTGACCGACGCGCTCGCGCAGCTCGGCGAGGTGCGCCGCGTCATCCTGGTCGGCGCCCAGGAGCCGGTGGCCTTCTTCGCCTATCCCGGCAAGCCGAGCCTCGTGCTGCCGCCGGAGTGCTCCGTCCATCGGCTCGCAGCGCCGCAGGACGACCTCGAGGATGCGCTCGAGCGGCTCGCCGACCTGATCGGCGCCGGCGCGCCGCCGGTCCTGCAGGCGTCGGCCCGCCCGGCGCTGCCGACCGGCGCGCTGAGCGCCGAGGCCGCCGCCGCCGTCGTCGGCGCCCTGCTGCCGGAGGATGCGATCCTCATCGACGAGAGCATCAATGCGGCGGGCTTCTGCTACCGGCACACGGCCGGCGCTCCCGCGCATGACTGGCTGCAGCTCACCGGCGGCTCGATCGGCATCGGCCTGCCGCTGGCGACCGGCGCCGCCGTCGCCTGCCCCGAGCGGCGCACGGTCGCGCTGCAAGCCGATGGCAGCGGCATGTACACCTTGCAGGCCCTGTGGACGCAGGCGCGCGAGAATCTCAACGTCACCAACATCATCTTCGCCAACCGGGCCTATCAGAGCCTCGAGACCGAGCTGTTCAATGTCGGCGCGCTGAACCCAGGCCGGACGGCGCTCGACATGCTCGACCTGCGCCGCCCCGATCTCGACTGGGTCAAGCTCGCCGGCGGCATGGGCGTGGAAGCCGCCCGCGCTGACAGCGTCGAGCGCCTGATCGAGCTGGTCGGGACGAGCTTTAGCCAGCCCGGCCCGTTCCTGATCGAAGTCCCCTGCTGAGAGACGTGATGACCAAGCGCGCGAACAATCTGAGCATCGATGCGAAGCGGCTCTGGAGCGATCTCATGGAGACCGCCCAGATCGGCGGCACGGCCAAGGGCGGCATCCGGCGCCTGACGCTGGGCGAGGAGGATCGCCGCGTCCGTGACTGGTTCCGGGCCGAATGCGAGAGCCTCGGCTGCAGTGTGCATGTCGACGAGGTCGGCAACATGTTCGCGATCAGGCCCGGCCGGAACAACGCGCTGCCGCCGATCGCGATGGGCAGCCATCTCGACACCCAGCCGACCGGCGGCAAGTTCGACGGCGTGCTCGGGGTCCTCGCCGGGCTCGAATGCCTGCGCACCATGCATGCGGCCGATTACGAAACCCATGCGCCGGTCATGCTGGTCAACTGGACCAATGAGGAAGGCTCGCGCTTCGCCCCCGCCATGCTCGGCTCCGGCGTCCATGCCGGCGTGTTCGACCGGACCTATGCCGATACGCGCAAGGACGGCGACGGCGTGAGCTTCGCCGAGGCGATCGAGGCGATCTCCTATCGCGGCGAGGTTGCGATCGGGGCGACGCCTATCGGCGCCATGTTCGAGCTCCATATCGAGCAGGGACCGATCCTCGAGGCCGAGGGCGACACGATCGGCGTCGTCACCGGCGTCCAGGGCATGCGCTGGTACGATGTCGAGATCACCGGCCGCGAGTCGCATGCCGGCTCGACTCCGATGCGGTTGCGCCAGGACGCCCTCCCCGCCGCGGCCGCGCTGGTGCTGGCCGTGCAGGCTGCGGCGCGCGCCTGCCCCGGCGCCGTCGCCACCGTCGGAACGATCGCGGTCCATCCCGGCTCCCGCAACGTCATCCCGGGTGCAGCCTCCCTCTCGATCGACCTGCGCCATCCCGATTCCGGCGCGCTCGAGCGGACCGAGAAAGCAATCGAACAGGCCCTGGCGGCAATCTGTGCCGAACACGGCGTCACCGGCACGCTGACGCGGATCTGGGATTCGCCGCCGGTGCCCTTCGATCCCCGTTGCATCGCCTCGGTGCGCCAGGCTGCCGGCAATCTCGGCTACCGCATGCGCGACATCGTCTCGGGCGCCGGCCACGACGCCGCCTACATCGCCCGCATCGCGCCGACGGCGATGATCTTCGTGCCCTGCGCCGGAGGCCTCAGCCATAACGAGGCGGAGGACGCCTCCTTCGACGATTGCGGCGCCGGCGCGCAGGTTCTGCTCCAGGCCGTGCTCGACTACGACCGCCGGCTCGCCGAGGCTCCACAAGGAGAGGCCCCGTGAAATCCCATCGCGAGTTCTATATCGGCGGCCGCTGGGTAGCCGCGTCCGGCGCCACCATGCTGCCGGTCATCGATCCCGCGACCGAAACGCCCTTCGCCGAGATCGCGCTGGCCAGCGCCGCCGATGTCGATGCCGCCGTCGCCGCGGCGCGGGGAGCCTTCGACGGCTATGCGCTCACCAGCCGCCGGGAACGCATCGAGCTGCTCGAAGCGCTGATCGAGGAATACCGCAAGCGCCATGACGAGATGGCCGAGGCGATCTCGCAGGAAATGGGCGCGCCGATCGAACTGGCGCGCCGGGCCCAGGCCGCGGCCGGTCTCGACCATCTGCAGCAGGCCCTGGCGGTGCTGCGCGACTACCGCTTCGACCACTTCATCAACGATGCCCTGATCACGCGCGAGCCGGTCGGCGTCTGCGGCTTCATCACGCCCTGGAACTGGCCGATGAACCAGATCGCCTGCAAGGTCGGCCCGGCGCTGGCGACCGGCTGCACCATGGTGCTGAAGCCGAGCGAGGTCGCGCCGATCTCGGCGCTGCTCTTCAGCGAGATGGTCCATGCCGCCGGCATCCCGGCCGGCGTCTACAACATGATCAATGGCGACGGGCCTGGCGCCGGCGAGGCGCTGGCGCGGCATCCCGACATCGACATGGTCTCCTTCACCGGTTCGACCCGGGCCGGCGTCCTCGTCGCCAAGGCGGCGGCGGACACCGTCAAGCGCGTCCATCAGGAACTCGGCGGCAAGTCGCCGAACATTCTGCTCGACGATGCCGATTTCGACAGCGCGGTCCCGCGCAGCGTCCGCAGCTGCTTCGGCAACAGCGGCCAGTCCTGCAACGCGCCGACGCGCCTGCTCGTGCCGCGCGCCCGCCATGACGAGGTGGTCGCGCTCGCCCGCAAGGCGGCCGAGGCGGTGCATGTCGGCGCGCCCCACGCCGCCGGCACGACCATGGGGCCCGTGGTCAGCGCGATCCAGTTCGAGCGCATCCAGAAGCTGATCGGCATCGCGATCGCGGAAGGCGCGACGCTCGTCACCGGCGGCCCCGGCCGGCCGGACGGGCTGGAGCGCGGCTACTATGTCCGCCCGACCATCTTCGCCGACGTGAACAATGAGATGACGATCGCGCGCGAGGAGGTCTTCGGTCCCGTCCTGGCGATCATCCCCTACGATTCCGAGGAGGAGGCGATCGCCATCGCCAACGACACGCCCTACGGGCTGTCGAGCTACATCACCTCCGGCGACCGTGAGCGCGCCCGCCGCATCGCCCGCCGGATGCGGGCCGGCATGGTCCATCTCAACGGCGCGCCGCTCGACAGCGCCGTGCCCTTCGGCGGCTACAAACAGTCCGGCAACGGGCGCGAATGCGGCGTCTTCGGCTTCGAGGACTTCCTCGAGGTCAAGGCGGTCTTCGGCCATGGCCGCGAGGGCGTCGCGGCGTGAGCCTGCCCCCGGATGCGCTGGCGGCCCTCACCGCCGCCCTCGGCGCGGAGCAAATCCGCCTCGGCGAGGCCGTACCCGCGCGCAACCGCGCCGACAGCGCCGGAATGCCGCCTTGCGCACCGGCGGCGCTGCTTTTGCCGCGCAGCACGGCCGAGGTCTCGGCGGCTCTGGCAATCTGCCACCGCTTCCGCCTGCCGGTCGTGGTCCAGGGCGGCCTGACCGGGCTCGCCGGTGGCGCGCATCCGGTCGAAGGCGAGATCGCGCTCTCCCTCGAACGCATGAACGGCATCGAGGAGCTCGACCCGCTCGGCCGGACGATGACCGCCCTCGCCGGCACGCCGCTCGAGGCGATCCAGCAACGGGCGGCCGAGGCAGGCCTGCTCTACGGCGTCGATCTCGGCGCGCGCGGCAGCTGCACCATCGGCGGCAATGTCGCGACCAATGCCGGCGGCGTGCAGGTCCTGCGCTACGGCATGACACGCCGCAACGTGCTCGGCCTCGAGGCGGTGCTGCCGGATGGGCGGATCGTCAGCTCGCTCGTCAAGGTGATCAAGAACAACGCCGGCTACGACTGGACCCAGCTCCTGATCGGCAGCGAAGGCACGCTCGGCATCGTCACGCGCGTCCTGCTGGCGCTGCAGCCGGCGGTGCCGAGCCATCACACCGCGCTGTGCTCCGTCGCGGGCGTCGCTGAGGCCCTGCAGGTCCTCGACCGGCTCGAGGCGAAGCTGCCGGGCGGCCTCCTCGCCTTCGAGGCGATGTGGCGCGACTATCTTGCCGCCGCGAAAACCCATGCGGCGCTGCCGCCGCCCTTCACATCAGGCCCAGCGCTCACTTTGCTGGTCGAGGCGGCGCTTCCCACCGGCGAAGCCTATGCGGATCTCTTCCTGGAGGCTCTCGGCGCGCTCGCCGAGGAAGGGCTGCTCGACGATGTGCTCGTCGCGCAATCGAGTCGTGAGCGGGCACGCTTCTGGAGCTATCGCGAGGCGAGCTCGGAATTCTACCGGAATCTGTCGACGGGTCTGCATTTCGACATCAGTGTGCCGCTCGCGGCGATGGTGCAGGGCGTCGATCTCCTGCATGCCCGGATTGCGCAAAGCAGGCCCGATGCGACCCTGATCCTGTTCGGCCACCTCGCCGACAGTAATCTGCATCTGTCGATCCATCCGCCCGAAGGAGCAGGCTTCGAGGGATTGGCCGAACTGGTGTACGGCACGGTTCGGGACGTCGAGGGCAGCATATCGGCCGAACACGGCGTCGGCGTGCTCAAGCGCCCCTATCTCGGCTATAGCCGCTCCGATTCCGAGCTCGCTTTGATGCGAACGCTGAAATGCGCGCTCGACCCGGCGGGAATCCTGAACCGCGGCCGCATCCTGGCCTGACCTCGCGGCCGCCGCTCCCGATCTCAGGAGAGTTCCCTGTCCTGCAGGGGCTCGGGCCAGAACGGGACCTGATCGCGCCGTGGCTGCCAGATACCCCGTTCGGCGAGGCCGCGGACATGGGCGGTGATCTCGGCAAGGGTAGCGAACCAGACGCCGCCCTTCTCCTGCATGTATTCGATCAGCCCGGCGAAGGCGTCGGCACGCGACGGCCGGCCCGAGACGAAGGGATGCCAGACGGCGTTCCACAGGCCACCATGGCGCCAGGCGGCGTCGAACTCGGCCCGGAAGACCTCCATCGCCCGCTCCGGCGAGGCGATCGGCAGCATGTAGCCGAACTCCTTGATGCAGACATATTGCGTCCAGTCGTCGAGCGACATGTCGGTGGGCAGCTCGACGAGGTCGCCGCGGCCGTTGCCGATCAGATAGGGCTGGTCGTCGCCCATGAGCGAGCTGTCATAGCGGAAACCGCTTTCCTGCAGCAGCTCCAGCGTGTGCCGGGAAAAGGCGTAGGCCGGCGCGCGATAGCCGGCCGGTCTTTGCCCGCTCAGCCGCTTCAGGGCCTCGATCCCGCGCCCGAGGCTGTCCGCCTCCTCGTCGCGGCTCTGCGCATTCGGCCGCTTGTGGAGATAGCCGTGATGGCCGAGCTCGTGGCCGGCCGCGAGGATCTGCTCGACGCTTTCCGGATAGGCCTCGACGCACCAGCCCGGGATGAAGAAGGTCTGCCTCAGATCGAAACGGCGGAATATCTCCAGAAGCCGCGGCACGGCGACCTGCGGCTCGTAGCGCAGCATCGAGGCCAATGCGACCCGCTCCGGCGCCTGCTCACGGAAATTGACGTGGAGCAGGGCCTCCGCATCCATGTCGAAGGTGAAGGCGACCGCGCAGCGGGCCTTGTTCGGCCAGGGGATCGGGTTGCTGATCATCGGAGAGGGGGCCCTGGCTGCAATTCACTGTCTTCCGCGCTCGGGATTCTGCTGCGATTGCGACGGCCGGAGAACTCCTGATCGGAGCGCTCAACGCCGTTCCGGAAGCACCGGGTCAGGCGCCGTGCGACGCTCCCCCGCTAAGCCCGGCTCATTGATGATGCGTAATGGCATGCACGGCATCTCCTGGCGACCCGGGCAGGCTAGAGCATCGGACCGAGAAGTGGAATCCACTTTTCGGAAAACTCCGATGCGATAACAATGAGATAGATCACCGTGACCGCGTCCGATGGAAGGCTCGGCGATCTAGCGGCCAGCTTATCGTGGCAGGTCGAGCGCATGATCCCCATCAGCCGGCATCCTTCTGCGACGGAGATGTCGCGGCGGCGGTGACGACGGACCCAAGTCGCGCTTCTGGGCCGAGGTCGGTCATTCTTCGAAAGCCCAGCTTCCCGGTCAATTGCTGGCCATCGCCATGTCCGCCTCAAGAGGCGCACTCCATAGCTCATGCGCCGCTTGGCTTGTCGAAGCGAGGGCGTCTTAGCCAAGCAGGATCGACCATCTCGCGAGGCCGAGGAGGGGCGAGGGCTTGCTTCGGAAGGTTGTATGTCGCCACTCCACGGCCCTGACAGATGTGTCCGAGCTGCTCACGGAAAACCCGGACGTCGCCGAAATAGTTTGGGAACGCCTTCTTCAAGTCCTTGAGCTGCCCCAGGCTGACCAAGACGGTATCGCTAGATGGATCTTCATCATCGATGCTGTCTACAGCCAGTCGGCGTTCGATATCCCCGTAAACCCGGGTGCTGGCAGGCGCCTCAGTGAACGCCTCGACATCGACGCGCTTGGCCGCATGGTCGTATCGGAGGAGAAGGTGCTTTGCGTAGCGATCGAACACGAAACGGTCGATGATCTGAAATCCATGGGCGAGATTATCCAGCTTAGCTCGAGCTCCAATCTGCCGATCGAGCTCGATGATCAGGCTGCGGCGCTCGCCTCCACTCGGTGCACCACGAACTGGAGCGCAGCCCTCGCTTTCTGCGAATTCACAGGACATCAGCATTAGGAGGCGGCGCCATGCCTCACTCCCTTCACCGCCCTTGATGTTCACTCTCAGATAAAGGCCGAGCGCTTCTACGGCGGTGGCCCAAGCGTGCTGAAGGTGGGTGCGTACCTGGAGCTCGATTCTCAACCCCCGCTGCCCTGGGAAACGCAGATCATCGTGATTGAGCAGCAGATGAAGAGAGCGGTATCCATCCTTCTTTGGCCGGAGGATGTAGTCATCGGTCTCGCGGAGCTGGTGGCGATCGGACTGTTGAAGTCGGTCACTGAAGCGTTTCACGTCGTCGATGGTTGGGAGGATGACCCGGCATCCGCCCAAGTCCTGGAGTTCGGAGAGCTTGTAGCTCAGCCTCCGCAGCTTCCTCCTGATCGCCGGCATGCGCTTAAGACGCGCGGCTGTGACACCGCCTGTTTGTAGCGCGCGATTGGCGGCTGCGAGCTGAGCTCGGATCTGCCTGATCGCATCAAGATGCCGTTCGCGCCATCCATTGGCGATCGTGAAGGCCTCGACAACTTCCGGCGCTCGAAAACTATCGCGAGGTATCACGCTCTTCAGCAGGTCCCCGGCAGCGTCGACACGTTCCTTCTCCAACGACATACGACTCCCGTAACGGTGCTGAAGCCCCAGGGGCGATCGAACTCAGTTTGGGGGTGGAGGGCCGATGAAAGCCCTATTTCGATCCTTTGCCCCGCCGCGATAACGCGGCAGGGCATTTTCTAGGTTGAGGCGGACTTCCCCGCACATTGGGACACGCTTCGGGTAGAATCGAACCGAACTTCCGGAGCGCCTGCACTTCACAAGGCCACTCGGACCAATCAGCTGCAGCCCGTCGTCGAGCCGCAGGTGTTGCACTTCAGGCAGGTGCCGTTGCGGACCAGGGTGAAGTTGCCGCATTCGCCGCAGCTGTCGCCGACATAGCCCTTCATGATCGCCTCGGCCCGGCGCTCTGAGGCGCTCGGCTGAGCGGCAGGCGCGGCGAAGCCGAGCTTGGCCATCTCCGCCTCGCCATAGGCCTCCGGCTCCTCCTTCAGCGCGGTCGCGCCAGCGGTGGCGAGCGCCGTGACGCTGCCGCCCGAGCGGGCGACCGCGTCATTCGCCGCGGAGCCGCCCTGGATGGCGAGCAGGTTGATCGGCTTGCCACGGCGGAAGCCCGAGGAGGCCAGCGGCGTCGTGGTGATCGGCGCGACGGCGTCCGGTGCCACCCTGCCCTGCTCGACGCCGCCGCCCATCACGTCATGGCCGATCTCGCTGGGATCGACATGGGCGAGGTCGTGCCGGCCGAGATAGGAGATCGCCAGCTCGCGGAAGACATAGTCGAGGATCGAGGTCGCGTTCTTGATCGACTGGTTGCCCTGGACGAAGCCCGAGGGCTCGAACCGGGTGAAGGTGAAGGCCTCGACATATTCCTCAAGCGGCACGCCGTATTGCAGGCCGAGCGAGACCGCGATGGCGAAATTGTTCATCATCGCCCGGAAGGCCGCGCCTTCCTTGTGCATGTCGATGAAGATCTCGCCGAGGCGGCCATCGGCATATTCGCCGGTGTGGACATAGACCTTGTGGCCGCCAACCACCGCCTTCTGGATATAGCCCGTGCGGCGCGCCGGCATCTTCTCGCGGTCGCGCACCCGCTCGACCCGCTCGACGATGCGCTCGACGATCTTCTCGGCGACCTGCGTGGCGCGCGCCGCCATGGGATGCTGGTGCAGCGCCTCGACCGCGTCCTCGGCATCATCGTCCTCATCGGCGATCAGGGCCGAGTTCAGCGGCTGCGACAGCTTCGAGCCGTCGCGATAGAGCGCGTTGGCCTTCAGCGCCAGCTTCCAGGAGAGCAGATAGGCGCTCTTGCAGTCCTCGACGGTCGCGTCGTTCGGCATGTTGATGGTCTTGGAGATCGCGCCCGAGATGAAGGGCTGCGCTGCCGCCATCATGCGGATATGGCTGTCGACCGAGAGATAGCGCTTGCCGATGCGCCCGCAGGGGTTGGCGCAATCGAAGACGTTGTAGTGCTCCTTCTTCAGGTGCGGCGCGCCTTCCAGCGTCATCGCCCCGCAGACATGGACATTGGCGGCCTCGATCTCGGCCTTGGTGAAGCCGAGGAAGGGCAGCAGCTCGAAGGACATGTCGGCGAGCTTCTCGGCCGGGACCTTCAGCGTGCCGGTGAGGAAATCCTCGCCCAGCGTCCACTTGTTGAAGACGAACTTGATGTCGAAGGCGGCCTTAAGGTCCTTCTCGATCGCGTCGATCTTGTCCTGCGGGAAGCCCTTGGCCTTGAGCGAGCCATGGTTGACGCCCGGCGCCTGCGCCAGCGACCCGTGGCCGACGGCATAGGCCTCGATCTCCGCGATGTCCGCCTCGCGATAGCCGAGCGCCCGCAGCGCGTCCGGAACGGCGCGGTTGATGATCTTGAAATAGCCGCCGCCGGCGAGCTTCTTGAACTTCACCAGGGCGAAGTCGGGCTCGATGCCGGTGGTGTCGCAGTCCATCACGAGGCCGATCGTGCCGGTCGGCGCGATCACGGTCGCCTGGGCATTGCGGTAGCCATACATTTTGCCGAGCGACAGCGCCTCGTCCCAGACGATGCGGGCGCGCTCGGAGAGCTTGATGCTGGAGCCGCCGAGGCGCGCCAGCGTGCCATGGTCGAGCGGCACCGGCGTGACCTGCAGCCCCTCATAGCCGTCGGCTTGGCCATGGGCGGCGGTACGGTGGTTGCGGATGACGCGCAGCATGTGGCTGGCGTTCTTCTTGTAGCCCGGGAACGGGCCGAGCTCGCCCGCCATCTCCGCCGAGGTGGCATAGGAGACGCCGGTCATCACAGCGGTCAGCGCGCCGGCGAGCGCCCTGCCCTCGTCGCTGTCGTAGCCGAGGCCCATGGTCATCAGGAGGCCGCCGATATTGGCGTAGCCCAGGCCGAGCGTGCGGTACTCATAGGAGAGCTCGGCGATCTCGCGGCTCGGGAACTGCGCCATCGCGACCGAGATCTCGAGCACGATCGTCCAGAGCCGGCAGAGATGCTCGTAGCCCTCGACGTCGAAGGCCTTGGTCTGGCGGTCATAGAACTGCAGCAGGTTGGCCGAGGCCAGATTGCAGGCGGTATCGTCGAGGAACATGTACTCCGAGCACGGGTTCGAGGCGCGGATGCGTCCCGAGGCCGGGCAGGTGTGCCAGTCGTTCATCGTGGTGTTGAAGTGCAGGCCGGGATCGGCCGAGGCCCAGGCGGCGTAGCCGATCTTCTCCCAGAGATCGCGGGCCTTCAGCGTCTTCGTCACCTTGCCGGTGGTACGGGCGACGAGGTTCCACTCGCTGTCCGTCTCGACGGCGCGCAGAAAATCGTCGGTCAGCGAGACCGAATTGTTCGAGTTCTGGCCGGAGACGGTTAGATAGGCTTCCGAATCCCAGTCGGTGTCATAGGTGTCGAACTGGATGTCGGTATAGCCCTGGCGGGCGAACTGGATGACGCGCTTGATGTAGTTGTCCGGCACCATCGCCTTGCGGGCGAGCTTGATCTCGCGCTTCAGCGCCGGGTTCTTCTCGGGATCGAAGCAGGCATCGTCCGCGGCCTCGCAGTTGACGCAGGCCTTCATCACGGCCTTCATCGCCTTCTGGACGATCTTGGAGCCGGCGACGAGCGCCGCGACCTTCTGCTCCTCCTTCACCTTCCAGTCGATATAGGTCTCGATGTCCGGATGGTCGACGTCGACCACCACCATCTTGGCGGCGCGGCGCGTCGTGCCGCCCGACTTGATGGCGCCGGCGGCCCGATCGCCGATCTTCAGGAAGGACATCAGGCCGGAGGAACGGCCGCCGCCGGCGAGCTTCTCGCCCTCGCCGCGCAGCATCGAGAAGTTCGAGCCGGTGCCGGAGCCGTATTTGAACAGGCGCGCCTCGCGCACCCACAGATCCATGATGCCGCCCTCGTTGACGAGGTCGTCCTGCACGCCCTGGATGAAGCAGGCATGCGGCTGCGGATGCTCATAGCTCGACTTCGACTTGACCAGCTTGCCGGTCTTGAAGTCGACGTAGAAATGGCCCTGGCTCGGCCCGTCGATGCCATAGGCCCAGTGCAGGCCGGTGTTGAACCATTGCGGCGAGTTCGGCGCGACCATCTGCGTCGCCAGCATGAAGCGCAGCTCGTCATGGAAAGCGGCGGCGTCCTCCTCGGAGGAGAAATAGCCGCCCTTCCAGCCCCAATAGGTCCAGCAGCCGGCGAGCCGGTCGAAGACCTGCTTGGACGAGACCTCGGAGCCGTAGCGCTTGTCTTCGGGGAGAGCCGCGAGCGCCGCCTCGTCGGGAACCGAACGCCAGAGGAAGGACGGGACGTCGTTCTCCTCGACCTTCTTCAGCGCTGCCGGCACGCCGGCCTTGCGGAAATACTTCTGCGCGAGCACGTCGCTCGCCACCTGCGACCAGGCCTCGGGAACCTCGATGCCCTCGAGCCGGAACACGATCGAACCGTCGGGATTGCGAATCTCGCTGACGGCCGAGCGGAACGGGATCGCCTGATAGGGCGACTGGCCGGCGGCGGTGTGGCGGCGCTCGATGCGCATGTCTTCATCCCCAATGCGTGCCGCGGGCTCGGGAAAGCCACGCGCGGCCGGTTGCTCACCGGCTCCTGATGTCAGCCCAACTCGGTTTGATGCCCTGGGTCCCGCAGCGGTGTGACCCCGCCATCGAAACTCCGGATGCGACCAGCCGGGCCGCAGGTCGCCGTTCGCCGTCGCCGATATCGGCGCGCCGCGGTGATCACTTCGACCCGTCTGGGAACTCGTTCGCGGGGATCGAAGGCGTCTCCGCCAGCCGTCTCGCGACCCTCAAAATTTAGTCCCGATCGGACCGCGCCGTCAAGGATTAGTGCGCCACAAAGAGTGTGGACACGACATCTGGTAGGAAGATGTGGATCATGGGGATAAGTTTCAAGGAGCCGGCTAAACCCAAGGAATCGCATGGGGAATCGGCGCTGCGTTGCCAGATTGCAACGACCCGCCGCCTCGCGAAATCCCTAAAATCCACCGGACCATGGTTAACCTGCCCTCAACCGGGGCCCGCCTGACCCACTACTGGAAGCGTTCTCTGCGGCAGCCGCCACAAGTGCTTGAATCCGCGCGACGCTTGGCCGGCTGGCGCGAACCCGCAACCGGCCGCGGACGCCTCCCGAACCGTGACCGAATCGTGGCGAAGGCTCCGACGACGCTGCTGACGGAGTTGGGCTGCCCCTCCGCCTAGCGGAAGCACCAGCCAGGGGAACGCCAGCCAAAGGAACGCCATGACCGACACCGTCTTCGAACTGCGCCGCGACAGCCTGAAGCCCGGTGCACGAGAAACCCTGATCCGCGTCTTCGACACTTACCTCGTCGAGACGCAGGAAGCGGCCGGGATGAGCGTCGTGGCGCAGTTCCGCGATCCCGCGGCGCCCGACCAGTTCGTCTGGTTCCGCGGCTTTGCCGATCAGGACGCCCGCAGCCGCGCCCTCCCCGCCTTCTATGGTGGGCCGGTCTGGGCGGAGCACGGCCCCGCCGCGAACGAGACCATGCTGGCATGGCACAACGCGCTGATGCTAAAGCCTGCCGCACCCGGCCTTGGCTTCGACCCAAGTGGACTCGGGCGATTGCCCGCGGGAACCGTCGATCGCCAAGACGGGCGGACACATCTGGTCGCCATCCACCATCTCGCGCCGACGAGTAGCGACACCGAAGCGGCCGAGAGCGCAAATCTGGTTGCGCAAGCGGTTCGCGCGGAAGGCGGCGAGATTCTTGCCAGCATGATCAGCGACCGCAGCAGGAACGGATTCGCGCGCCTCCCCGTGCGCGAAGGAGAATGCGTCGCGGTCGCGCTCGTACGGCCAGCGGTTTCGCAGACGATCCCCGCGCTCGAGGCGGCCTTGCGCGAGATTTCGGTGGGCGGCGGCCGCTCCCCGGATATCGCCCGCCTCATCCCGACCGCACGCTCGCTGCTGCGCTGAGTCTGGATGGCCGGTTTCGGCACCGCATAGTCGCCGGGATTGCCCCGCCTGATGCGCGCAGGACACCAGGAGCCGAACCGATGCAACGCCTGCTCGCAATCATCGTGCTCTGTCTCTGGGTGTTGCCAGCACGGGCCGAGCCCCACAAGGAGTGGCGGACCGCCGATCCCGCCACGGCAGGCTGGCCCGCAGCCGCGCTGCAGCCATTGCGGGACTATGCCGACCTGCGCAAGCCGACCGCCCTGCTGCTGGTGCAGAACGGCGCCGTTATCGCCTCCTTCGGCGACCCGGCCCGCAAGGTCGGCGTCGCCTCGGTCCGCAAGAGCCTGCTGAGCGCGCTCTATGGCATCGCGGTCGCAGAAGGACGGATCGACCTCGACTCGACGCTCGGTGAACTCCGCATCGACGAGAAGCCGCCTGGGCTCTCGGAGCAGGAGAAGGGCGCGACCGTCGGCAACCTGCTGACCGCTCGCTCCGGCATCTATCTCCCGGCGGCGCACGAGACCTCCGAGATCAGGGAGAAGCGGCCGGCCCGCGGCAGCCACGCGCCTGGGACCTTCTGGTTCTACAACAACTGGGACTTCAACGCGCTCGGCACGATCTATCGCCAGCGCACCGGCGAGGACATCTTCGAGAGCTTCGCCCGCCGTATCGCCGCGCCGATCGGCATGCAGGACTTCTCGGCCGCGGATGGTCGCTATGCGCAATCGCCTGCCTCCCGGCACCCGGCCTATCCGTTCCGGATGAGCGCGCGCGATCTCGCCCGCTTCGGCGTGCTCTTCGCCAATGGCGGCAGTTGGGACGGGCGCCAGCTGGTACCGGCAGCCTGGGTGCGCGAATCGACCACCTCCCATGCCGCGACCGATCGGCCGGCGCGTGGCTATGGCTATATGTGGTGGACCTTGCCGGAAGACGGTTTCGGCAAGGGCGCGGCGCTCGCGTCCGGCTATGGCGGGCAGTTGCTCGCCATCGTCCCGGGCAAGCGCCTGGTGGTGGTCCAGACAGCCGAATCCGGGAACAGCCGAAGAGGAACCCGCACCCGGGACTTCATCGGCCTGCTGCGGCGGATCGTGGCGGCAGCGCCGTAGCCATGCATGCCTGCTGCGCCCGGCCGCACTGGACATCGCGGGCGCTGGACGACATAAGTCGCGCGAGCCCGAGCGCCTCCGGACAAGAGCGATGAACCAGACCCTGCTTCAGATCTTCACCTGGTGGAACGGCCAGACCCTCGGCACGCGCTTCCACACCTGGCGCTTCGGCGAGAAGGTCGGCGAGGACCAGTTCGGCAACGTCTATTACCGCACCAAGGGTGGCGCCAAGGACAAGGCCCTCGGCATCCAGCGCCGCTGGGTCGTCTATAACGGCCCGATCGAGGCCTCGACGATCCCGTCCGGCTGGAACGGCTGGCTGCACCACACCGTCGACATCGCGCCCTCCGAAGAGAAGTACGCTGCGCGCGACTGGGAGCAGCCGCATCAGCCGAACCATACCGGCACCGCCCTCGCCTATCGCCCCTCCGGCTCGACCCTGGCCGAGAATGAGCGCCCGCCGGCGACCGGCGATTACGAGGCCTGGACGCCGGGCCGCTGAGCGGCCCACGAGCGCCCGCAAGCCATCGAGCAGCGCGCGATCCTGGCGGGTCGCGCGTTTTTCTTTGGCCGAAGAGCCTTCCGACCCGACCGCACAGGCGCAGGCTACCGGCCGGGCGTCGGTCACTCGCCCTCGATCGCATGCGCATGGCCGCGGCGCCGCCACCCTGGCCCCCGGCTTCCGCCCTTTTTCCGCTGCGATTGCCGTGCTACTCCGGCGCCGTCGCGGCTCGGCCGCGCTGGAAGAGAATCGCAAGCCAGCATGCCCTCGCTCCGCAGAAGCCTCGCCTTAGCCGCCCTGTCCGGCGCCGCGCTCGTGCTGGCGGCCCCGGCCAAGGCCGACCGCATCCGCAATCCGGTCGCGGTCTTTGCCGGGCTCGACAAGATCACCGGTCGGATCATCTCCTTCGAGGTCGCGATCGACGAGACCGTGCAGTTCGGCGCCCTGCAGCTGACGCCGCGCGTCTGCTGGACGCGGCCGCCGACCGAGGCGCCGCAGACCACGAGCTTCACCGAGGTCGACGAGGTCACCTTCAACAACGAATACCGGCGGATCTTCACCGGGTGGATGTATGCGGCGAGCCCCGGCCTGCACGGCGTCGAGCATGCGATCTACGATGTCTGGCTGACCGACTGCAAAGGCGGCACCGAACTGGTCGTCGACCCCAAGGAGCCGGAGGCCACCCCGCCGCCGACCGCGGGCCAGCGTCCGGAGCGCCCGGTGCGTCCGGCCCGCGAGACCCCGCCCCCGGGCGCGCCGGGCAGCAATCAGCGCATCGACGTCGCTCCGCCGCAGGGCGTGCCAGTGCAGCCGCGCGCCCCGACGCAGCGCTTCTTCCCGACCAACCCGGCCGGCGGTGGCCGCGACCCGACCGGCGGAAACTGAACCATGGCGCGCGTCACCGGCATAGGCGGTCTTTTCTTCCGCGCTGGTGACCCGCAGGCTCTCGCCGCCTGGTATGAACGTCATCTCGGCATCGACGACCTCGCCAAGGCGGTCTGGCGCCAGGATGCAGGCCCGACCATTTTCGGCCCCTTTGCCGCGACGAGCGACTATTTCGGCCGGCCTGAGCAGCAATGGATGGTGAATTTCCGCGTCGACGATCTCGACGCGATGATGGCCGCGCTGAAGGCCGCCGGCATCGCGGTGGAAAGCCGTCCCGAATGGGATTCGGAGGTTGGCCGCTTCTGCCGCATCCATGATCCCGAGGGCAATCCGATCGAGCTCTGGCAGCCCGCGCCGGAAGCGTTCCCTACCCCTGAGGATCAGGCGTAGCCGACCCAGCCGCGGAAGCTGAAGCCCGTGTAGAACAGGCCGACCTGCGAGAACCCGGCATCCCGCAGGATTGCCTCGTCCTCCTCGGGGCTGAGCAGTTGGAGATGCGCTGCGACCGCCGCGCGGGCGCTCTCCGCCTTGGCCGGGTCCATCCCCGAAGCCTTGGCGAAGGCGGCGTAGCGCGAGAGCCAGAGTCCCCTCTCGCCCTCCCCCTGCGGGAAGCTGGCATGAGCGGCGACGAAGGGCGCCCCGGGCTTCAGCCTGCGATGGATCTCGCCCAGCGTGCGCCGCCTGTCTTCGGGCGCCAGGAAGTGCAGGGTCAACAGGCAGGTCGCCGCATCGAACGGCCCTTCCGGCGCATCCTCGATATAGCCCTCGTGAAGATCGACGCGCCTGCCGAGCGGCCCCAGCGTCTGGCCGGCTAGTTTCAGCATTTCGGCCGCCGGATCGACACCGTCGAAGACCCAGCCCGGCCGGGCCTGCGCCAAGGCTTTGAGCTCGAGCCCGCCCCCTGCCCCCAGGACCAGCACCCGGGCGTCTTCCGGAGCCCGTTCCGCCAGCAGGATGCCGGTCATCTTATGGAGATCGTGAAAGCCGGGCACGAAGCGCGGCGGGCCTTCCGCATAGCGAGCGACCGCCGCGGGGTCCGAGAATGGCGCCGTCGATGCGTTCATGAGATCGGCCTCGTCTTCGGCTGCTGAAAGCGGCGAGCACCAGCGCTCCACTGCCATCCGGCCAGGCGACGGCAGACTGCTTCAACCATGGGAAGCTTCCAGATCGTGGCGGCCGCCACGGGCGACGAGCCGCTCATGGAAGCCGGCGCTCAGTCCGGCCAGCGTCACCTCGCCGAGGCGGGCGAGCAGCAGGGCCTCGGCATCGGCGAAGGCTTGGTCGAGCGCCGCGTTCACCACCTGCTCGACGAGGCAGCCGGGGGCCTCCGTCCGGTTGCCGATGGCCAGCAGCGAGGGGCTGCCGAGCGCGTCGTAGATGTCGCACAATGTCACCTTCGAAAGATCGCAGGCAATGGTCCAGCCGCCGCCATGCCCCTTCTCGGAGCGGACATAGCCCTGGTCGCGCAGGCCTGCCATCACCCGCCGGATCACCACGGGATTGGTCGCCATCGCCCTGGCGAGGACTTCGGAGGTCACCGGGCCATCCTGTTCCGCCATGTGCAGCAGGACATGCAGCACCCCGGACAATCGGCTGTCGCGCTTCATGGAACTTCATATGTTGCGTGACATGGCCAAGATCAAGCCCCTCGCCTTGCCGCGAGTCCATCCTTTTCCCGTGACTGCCGAATCTTCAGTGCGCGCCGGGCACGCTCTCCAGTTCCGCCAGCGCCTCGCTGCCGCTGACGCGCTTCTCCCGCGGCCAGCTCCACCATTGCGCCTCGCTGGCGATCGCCGGCTCGAGCAAGCTGCGATAGATCTCCCGCGGCAGCTCGCGTGTACCGAACTGGGCGAGATGGGCGGTCTGGAACTGGGCGTCGAGCAGCCGGTAGCCGCCCCGCCGCAGCCGCGCCACGAGATGCACCAGCGCTACCTTCGAGGCATCGGTCTCGCGATGGAACATGCTCTCGCCGAAAAAGGCCCCGCCGAGCGAAAGCCCGTAGAGGCCGCCGACCAGATGTCCCTCGCGCCAGCACTCGACGGTGTGGACGAAACCGAGAGCGAAAAGCTCGCCATAGAGCGCGCGGATGCGCCGGTTGATCCAGGTCTCCTCGCGATCCGGGCGGCTTTCGGCGCAGGCTGCGATCACCGGCTCGAAGTCGTGGTCGACGCGGATCTCGAAACGATCGGAGCGCACGGTGCGCCGCAGCCTGCCGGGAACGTGGAAGGCATCGAGCGGGATGATGCCGCGAATCTCGGGCTCGACCCAGAACAGGCCGGGATCCTCGGCGCTCTCGGCCATCGGGAAGACCCCGCCGGCATAGGCGCGCAGCAGGATTTCCGGCGTGATCATGGGCGCGCGCACGGGTCTGGAACGGGCCTTCATGCAGTGATGGGAGCGCGGGCGCGCCAGCCTGTCAAACCAGGGTCGCGACCAGCCCCTCTCCCCTTGCGGGAGAGGGTTGGGGTGAGGGGTTTCGCGACCTTGCAATCTCGCCATCATGCCGAAGCGGAAAGCCTGGCGCGACCCCTCATGCGGCGCTGCGCGCCACCTTCTCCCGCAAGGGGAGAAGGAAAGGCTCACCCCTCGATGGGCTGCCCCATGCCGCCATTGGCCAGGAACTTCTCCAGCCAGTGGATGTTGTAGTCGCCGTTCAGCATGTCCTGGTTGCGCACCAGGGTGCGGAACAGCGGCAGGGTCGTGTCGACGCCGTCGACGACGAACTCGTCGAGCGAGCGACGCAGGCGCATCAGGCATTCGTCGCGGTTGCGGCCGTGCACGATCAGCTTGCCGACCAGCGAGTCGTAATGCGGCGGGATGACATAGCCCTGATAGGCCGCCGAATCGACGCGCACGCCCAGACCGCCCGGCGTGTGGAACGAGGCGATCTTCCCCGGAGACGGCCGGAAGGTCGACGGATGCTCGGCGTTGACGCGGCACTCGATGGCATGGCCCTCGATGATCACGTCTTCCTGGCGGATCGAGAGCGGCGCGCCGGCCGCGATCCTGATCTGCTCGTTGACCAGGTCGATCCCGGTGATCATCTCGGTGACCGGATGCTCGACCTGGATACGGGTGTTCATCTCGATGAAGTAGAACTCGCCGTCCTCGTAGAGGAACTCGATCGTGCCGGCGCCGAGATAGCCCATATCGGCCATCGCTTTGGCGCAGATATTACCGATCTTGTCACGCTCACCGGCATTGAGGGCGGGTGACGGCCCCTCCTCCCAGACCTTCTGGTGACGCCGCTGCAGCGAGCAGTCGCGCTCGCCGAGATGGATCGCCCGGCCCTTGCCGTCGCCGAGCACCTGGATCTCGATATGGCGGGGCTTCTGGAGATATTTCTCGATATAGACGGCATCGTCGCCGAAATTGGCCTTGGCCTCGCTGCGGGCGGTGGCGAGCAGGACGGATATCTCGTCCTCGCTGCGCACGACCTTCATGCCCTTGCCGCCGCCGCCGGACGCCGCCTTGATGATGACCGGCAGGCCGATCTCTCTGATAATGCGCAGCGCCTCCTCGTCATCGGCGACCCCGCCTTCCGAACCCGGAACGCAGGGGATGCCGAGGCGCTTGGCGGTGCGCTTGGCCTCGATCTTGTCGCCCATGCTGCGGATATGCTCGGCCTTGGGGCCGATGAAGGTGATGTTGTGCCGCTCGAGGATCTCGGCGAAGCGGGCATTCTCGGAGAGGAAGCCGTAGCCGGGATGAACCGCATCTGCGCCGGTGATCTCGCAGGCGGCGATCAAGGCGGGAATGTTGAGATAGCTCTCGCGTGCCGGCGGCGGGCCGATGCAGACGCTCTCGTCGGCCAGGCGCACATGCATGGCGTTGGCGTCGGCGGTCGAATGCACGGCGACCGTGGCGATGCCCAGTTCCTTGGCGGCGCGCAGCACGCGCAGGGCGATCTCGCCGCGGTTTGCGATCAGGATCTTGTCGAACATCTTCAGCCCGCTCCCGTCCGGCGCCGGCCTCACTCGATCACCAGCAGCGGCTCGCCGTATTCGACCGGCTGTCCGTCCTCGACCAGGATGGCGATGACCTTGCCGGCGCGCGGCGCGACGATGTCGTTGAAGGTCTTCATCGCTTCCACGAGCAGCACGCGCTCGCCGGCCTTAACCTCCTGGCCGATCTCGATGAAGGGCTTGGCATCGGGCGAGGGCCGGCGATAGGCGGTGCCGACCATCGGCGAGTTCACCGTGCCGGGATGCGCGGCTGCGGCCTTGGCCTCGAGCGGCGCGGCGGCGACAGGTGCCGGCGCGGCTGCCATGACCGGCGCCGAAGCGACCGGCGCCATCACGGTCGCGGTGATGGTGCGCGCCACGCGGATGCGCAGATCGCCCTTCTGCACCTCGATCTCGGTCAGGTCCGTCTCGTTGATCAGCTGCGCCATTTCGCGCACGAGTTCCGGATCGATGGGGCTCTTGGTCGCCATGGCGGACTTCACCGTCTTTGTAAGCTCGATGGATGGGACGGCACGTCCCGAAGGAAAAGCGGATATGCGAATGAATGGCGCCGGATCAAGCCGGCGGCCGCGCCGCGTCGGCGGGTCTTAGCCGGAACGGCGGTTCAGGGGAAGGGAGAAGGCGACCGCCTCCCCCCGTTTGCCGGCGAAAATCGCCTGCGGCGCCCCAGAAAGGCGTGGCGCCGCCTCCGATCCCGTCCAGCTGGTCTGCCCTGCCGCTCAGCCGCTGCAGGTCGCCTTGCCGCATTTGCGGACCGATTCGATCTTCTGCTTCAGGGCCGGAGCGCCGACCGCGCCGAACACCACCTCGTCGCCGATCACGAAGGCCGGCGTGCCGGTCAGGCCGAGCCGGTCGCCGAGCGCCACCGTGTGCTCGATCACGGCGCGGGTCGCCGGCGCTTCCATGTCCTTCTTCAGGCGCTCGATATCGGCGCCGGCCTCCTTGGCGACCTCCATCGCCTTGGCGCCGTTGATGCGGCCCTTGGTGCCCATCAGCTTGAGGTGGAAGTCCCAGTATTTCTGACCCTGGAGCTGCGCCTTGGCGGCGATCGCGACGCGGCTGGCCTCGACCGAATCCGGCCCGAGGATCGGGAAGTCCTTGATCACGACCTTCAGCTTCGGATCGGCCTTGACGAGCGTGTTGACGTCTTCCATCGCCCTTTTGCAGAAGCCGCAATTGTAATCCATGAACTCGACGATGGTGACGTCGCCCTGCGGATTGCCGGCGATGACCGAGGTCGCGGGGTCGACGAGGCTCGCCTTCTCGGCCGAGAGCGCATTGCGCTGCGCCTCGACCTGGGCGAGCTGGTTACGCCGCTCGAGCTCGACCATCGCCTCCTGGATCAGCTCGGGATTTTTCAGCAGCGTCTCGCGGACGAGATCGACCACGGCCTGGCGCTGCTCGGACGTCAGCGCCGGGGCCTGGGCCTTGGCCGGCATGGCGCCGAAGCCGAGCGCGGCCGCGGCAAGGCCGGCCATGGCGAGGCGGCGGAGCGGGGAAAGCAGCATTGGTGTAGGTCCTTTCAGGGCTGCGGCCGGCGGCCGCTAGCGTTGCTTGTCGGGAGGAACATAGTCGAGGATGTCGCGCGCGCGCAGCGCCGCGGGCGATCCCTGCGGCAATTTGCCGAGCGCCCGGCTGGCTTGCGTATGCGCGACCGTCCAGTCGCCCTTGGCGAAGGCATACTGCGCCGCCGAGAGTTCGGCCATGGCGATGTTGCCCTTGGCCGCATAGGCATTGGAGAGGTGCTGGTGCACCTCGGCGGAATCGGGCTCGCGCGAAGCGGCGTTCGAGAGTTCGCGGATCGCCTCGTCCAGCAGACCCGCCTGCCCGGTCGAGAGCAGCGCATGGCCGAGCATCTGCCGGATGAGCCCGGCCTGCGGCGCCAGCGCGACCGCCTGGCGCAGCACCGGCACGGCTTCGCGGGCGCGGCCCGCCTCGAGCAGCGCCTGGCCCTTGAGTTCGAGGAAATAGGCGTTGCGCGGCTGCTCGGCGCTGAGCTTGTCCATCGCCACCAAGGCCTGCGCCATGCGGCCTGAGCGATAATCGCTGATCGCGCGGGCATAACGTGCCGCCATCGACTGGTCGGCCATGCCATAGCGCCGGGCGACGCCCGATTCCCGCTCGACGAAGCCCATCAGCTTGGCCCGCATCAGGTCGTGCCGCGCCTGCAGCTCCGGCGGATCGGCCTTGTTGAAATGCGGGCTGGCCTTGGCCAGCGTCTCGAGCTGGGCGACGCGCTCGGTCGGCATCGGATGGCTGATCGTGTAGGGATCGATGCTGCGCGTCAGGAAGGCGCTGTTCTCGGCGAAGCGCCCGAAGACGGTGAGCATGCCCTTCGCCGACATGCCGGCGGCGCCGAGATAGCGCACCGCGGCCCGGTCGGCCGCCTGCTCCTCCGAGCGCTGATAGGCGAGCAGCGAGCGGCGGACGAGTTCCTGCGGCCCGGTCAGGGCGCCCATCGCGCCGATACCGGGATTGCCCATCGAGCCACCGCCGCCGCGCGCGCCGGCGACGACGGCGCCGGCGCCGGCCAGCAGACCGGCGATCGAGAGGATCTGCGCGCCCTGGATCTCCTGGCGCAGCCGGGCGAGATGGCCACCGGCGAGATGGCCGCTCTCATGCGCCAGCACGCCGATCACCTCGTTCGGGGTCGCGGCATCCATCAGCACGCCGATATTGACGAAGATCGACTTGCCGTCGGCGACGAAGGCGTTGAAGGCGCGGTCGTTGATCAGGATGATTCGGGTCCCGCGCGCATTGATCCCAGCCGCCTTGAAGATCGGCGTCGCATAGTCGCGCAGCAATTGCTCGATCTCGGCATCGCGGATCAGCGCGATCGAGCGCTTCTGGGCCTGGGCATGGGCCGGAGCGAAAGCTGCCAGCGCGCCACCGAGCACCACCAGCACGCGCCGAAGCGTCCGCGCCGGGCGGCGGCGGGCTTGCAGACGTGGGAAGGCGATAGCAGGTTCGGCATTCATGGCTTCGCGGTCTTGTCGTTCCTGGCGGACGGAGGCGTCAATTCACGGTTTTGCCAGCCCTTTGCCGCAGGATCATGATGCGGTCGTGGCGGCGAAGCGAAAACAATTCTCGCCCGAAGCAGGAGGCTTTCACAATGGTGACTGAAAACGCGCGCCGTCCCATGCCGAGATCGCTGCTCCTGGCAGTCGGCGCAGGCCTCGCCCTGTCGTCGTTCGTCATCATCCACTCGGCCGAGGCCCAGACCTGCGAGGATCTCTGGTACCAGCGCAACGAGATCTACAAGGCCCAGGGCTATTGCTTCCGCACCGAGCGCGCCATTCGCGCCTTCGGCAATGCCGGCTGTGTCTATGACAATGTCGAGGACGTGCCGCTCTCGACGAGTCAGCGCCGGCAGATCGCCGACATCCAGCGCGTCGAGCGCACCCATGGCTGCCCGCGCTGAGGCCATTTGCTGTGGATGCCGGGCGGGATCGTCCCCCAGCGACCGCTTGCCATGCTAGACGGGCGCGCGGCCCGCGCCTTGCTGGCGGGGCTGGCCAGCGTGGATCGAAGGTAGCATATCTCCCGGCATGAAGACTGGCATCGACATGGGTTCGACGCGCAGCGGCGAGCCCGCTGAGCTCGATCTCGCCGAACTGCTGGCGACCCGGCTGCTGGTCCAGGGCAATTCCGGCTCGGGAAAATCGCATCTGCTGCGCCGCCTGCTCGAGCAGAGCGCGCCCCTGGTGCAGCAGGCGGTGATCGACCCCGAAGGCGACTTCGTCTCGCTGGCCGACCAGTTCGGCCATGTCGTCGTCGACGGCACGGCGAGCCCGCCGGAGCTGCAGCGAATCGCGCTGCGCGTGCGCCAGCACCGCGTCTCGGTCGTGCTCAATCTCGAGGAGCTCGACGCCGACGAGCAATTGCGCGCCACCGCCGCCTTCCTTGGCGGGCTGTTCGATGTCGACCGCTCCTGCTGGTATCCGATGCTGGTCGTCGTCGACGAGGCGCAGCTCTTCGCGCCGGTGATGGCCGGCGAAGCCTCCGACGAGGCGCGCCGCCTCTCGCTCGGCGCCATGACCAATCTGATGTGCCGTGGTCGCAAGCGCGGGCTGGCCGGCGTGATCGCGACCCAGCGCCTCGCCAAGCTCGCCAAGAACGTCGCGGCCGAGGCCTCGAACTTCCTGATGGGCCGCACCTTCCTCGACATCGACATGCAGCGCGCCGCCGACCTGCTCGGCATGGACCGGCGCCAGGCCGAGATGTTCCGCGATCTCGAACGCGGCCAGTTCGTCGCGCTCGGCCCGGCCCTGTCGCGCCGCCCCCTGCCGGTGCGGATCGGCTCCGTCGCCTCGGTCGACCGCGGTGGGGCGCCCAGCCTGCTGCCGCTGCCCGAGCAGGCGCCGGAGGATGCCAGCAAGCTGATCTTCACCGCTGGCGAGGACGAGGTCGCCCCTGCTCCCTGGCCGCGCCAGCCGCGCCCGCGCCCGGCCGTCGCCCCCGAGATCATCCGGCGGATCGAGACGCACCAGCCGCCCATGCCGCCCCCGGAGCCCGAGATCGAGATGGAACCGGAGGAGCGCGAGGCGGCGCTCGTCGAGATCCTGAACGAGCTGCTCGACGATACCGAGGCGCGCGACCGGCCGGTCGCCGTGCTCTACCAGGATTTCACCGTGCGCTGCCGCATGCGCCGCGTCAGCGGCCCCGAAACCGGGCTGGAGGCCTTCCGCAAGCGGCTCGCCGTCGCCCGCGCCGGGGCGAGCGAGGCGGTGCTGTCCTCCGACGCCTGGGAGAAGGCGCTCACCGCCGCCGAGACGCTGCCGGAGGACCTGCACGGGCTCTTCCTGTTCATTGCCCGCAGCGCGATCGAGGGCGTCCCCAGCCCCTCCGACGCCGAGCTGGCCGAGGCCTATGGCAGCCATTCGCCGAGCCGCGCCCGCCGCCTGCTCGGCTATATCGAAGAGCGCGGGCTCCTCGTCTGCCATGTCGACTTCCGCGGCCAGCGCACGCTGGCCCTGCCGACGCTTGGCGTCGAGACCGCCCCCGGCCTCGCCTCGCCGCAGATCAAGGGCCTGCCGCCGCGCCGGGCGCGGGGGTAGTTACGTCATTCTCGGCCGCAGCGTAGCGGAGGGCCGAGAATCCCATGACGAGAAGGCTCCAGTCAGCGCCCTTTACGGCCAGAGATACGCGGGTCGAGCCCGAGCCTGACGCGCGTCAAATCAATGTCCCTTGCCGTTGCCGATCGTCATCTTGTCGACCCAGGCGATGCCGATCGCCGAGAAGATGAAGACGACATGGATCAGCGTCTGCAGCAGCACGCCGGTCTCGGTGTAGTTCGCGGTGCGCCCGGCGATGCCGATATTGCCGGCCTCGATGAAGGTCCGCAGCAGGTGGATCGACGAGATGCCGATGATCGCCATGGCCAGCTTGATCTTGAGGATCGAGGCGTTGACGTGGCTGAGCCATTCCGGCTGGTCGGGATGGCCCTGCAGCTTCAGCCGCGAGACGAAGGTCTCGTAGCCGCCGACGATCACCATGATCAGCAGATTCGAGATCATCACCACATCGATCAGGCCGAGCACGACCAGCATGATCTGCTGCTCGCTGAAGTCGAAGGAATGGGTGACGAGGTGCCAGAGTTCCTTCAGGAACAGGAAGACATAGACGCACTGTGCCACGATCAGGCCGAGATAGAGCGGCACCTGCAGCCAGCGCGAGGCGAAGATGATCATCGGCAGCGGCTTCAGCGTGGCGGCCGGCAGCGCGCCGGTGGGTTCGACGGGGTGCGACATGTCGGGTTCGGGCCTCTGGGGGAATCGGACGCCAAGCGCCTTGTGCAGCGCGAAATGGTGAGTTCCCGCGATTTTCGCAAGCAAAAATACCGAATATTCATCGAGAACGTTGAACTTTCGCCGCTTTTGACGATTAGTGCATTCGGCTACACGTCGCCGCCGCCGATAGTGGCGGCAGCCCTGGGGGAACAGTCAGCGTTCCTCTCGCGTTGGAGAGGAAAGGAGTTTTTCGATGTTCAGGACGACCATGATCGCAGCCGCTGCCGCAGGCGCGTTCGTTCTCGCCGCCCCGGCCAATGCAGCGCCGCTGGCGCCCGCAACTGCCGCCGTCACCGCGGCCGCCGATGCGGGCCTCGTCGAGACCGTGCAGTATCGCCGCTATTACGGTCCGCGCTACGGTTACCGCGGCGGCTATTATGGCGGCTATCGCTATAATCGTGGCGCCGCGGTCGGTGCCGGCATCGCGGCTGGCGCGATCGGTGCCCTGGCCGCCGGTGCCCTGCTCGCACCCGGCCCGGTCTATGCCGAGCCAGTGCCCCCGCCCTATCGCGGCCCGGTCTACGCCACGCCGGACGCCGACGCGATCGCCTATTGCTCGCGCCGCTTCCGCACCTACGACCCCGAGACCGGCACCTATATCGGCACCGGCGGCGTGGTCCGCGCCTGCCCGTAAGCGCCAGGCGCAGCTCCGGTTCGCATCGAGGCCTTCCCGCATGGGGAGGCCTTTTTCGTTATGGCCAAAGCGGAGCGCCTTGGGCTGCGCATGTCCGAGATGGGTCGAAAGCGGAACCTATCGGCTATAGCCGATAACCCTTAGGCCACCGGGAGTGGCTGCGAAATTGCAGTTGAGATGCAGGAGAACGGCTTCTGCTGCCGCCAAGTTCTGAGCAGTCTCGAGAGCCGGAACATTGTTTAGACGCGGGAAGCGAGCAACGGCGGGAATGTCCATCCATTCGATTGAGCGAAGCTCAATAGGGCCGAAATCAAAGCTGTCTATCCAGGGATAGGGCTGATAGAGCGCGTTAATCGAGGGGAAGTACATGACCTTTGGCTCGGGCACATGGATAAACTTCACGATCATCTGTTCGAGATCGACACCGGCCTCGTCCATAGCCGTGAAGAGCCTCCTCCACTTCGTGTCTGACATGTGAGCGTGCGAAAACTCACGTCGGGCCAGCGCCGATAGCCGGTCTAGATCAGCTCGGGTGTGCGTCGTCATAACGCTACCGTGTCACGCTCAGGAAAGGTCCGCAACGGGTCGGGAGCCGCGCGCCGCGCTCGCTCCCTGACGCGCCTGCTGACTTGCCTTGGCGCCCGCTGGGGTCCTTATGGTGGCGAGCCCTGAGAATCCGGAGTCAGCCCGTGCGTATCGCCACCTGGAACGTCAACTCGGTCCGCCAGCGGCTTCAGCACCTGCTCGCCTTCCTGAAGGAGGCCGAGCCCGATGCGCTCTGCCTGCAGGAGCTGAAATGCGTCGATGGCGACTTTCCGCGGGCCGAGATCGAGGAGGCCGGCTGGCAGGTCACGACCCACGGCCAGAAGGCCTTCAACGGCGTCGCCATCCTCTCGCGCAGCACGCTCGAGGATATCCGGCGCGGCCTGCCGGGCAATGATGGCGACGAACAGGCGCGCTATCTCGAAGGCGTCCTGCCGCATGGCGACGGCGTCGTCCGGCTCGCCTCGATATACCTGCCGAACGGCAACCCGCCCAACACCGAGAAATATCCCTACAAGCTCGCCTGGATGGAGCGCCTCACCGTGCATGCACGCGGCCTGCTCGCCCATGAGGAACCGCTGGTGCTCGCCGGCGACTACAATGTCATCCCCGAGCCGCGCGATGCGCGCGATCCCGCCGCCTGGGCCGGCGATGCGCTGTTCCTGCCGCCGACCCGCACCGCCTTCCGCAAGCTCGTCAATCTCGGCTTCACCGAGGCCCTGCGTGCCTCGACCGATGCGCCCGGACTCTACACCTTCTGGGACTATCAGGCTGGCGCCTGGCAGCGGAACAATGGCATCCGCATCGACCATCTCCTGCTCTCGCCGCAGGCGGCGGACCGGCTCGCCGGCGTCTCCATAGCCAAGCATGTCCGCGGCTGGGAAAAAGCCTCCGACCATGTTCCGGTGCTGATCGAGCTGAACTGACCGGCACTGCCGCTCTCGCCATAACCATCGGGGGCAAGCGCGTGCTGAAGGTGATAGCCCAGGACTTCATCCGGCTGGACGCGCTGGAACTCGTCGCCCCGCTTTATCGTGAACTCGTCGAGAAGACGCGGGCTGAGCCGCTATGCCTCGGCTATGAGCTTTTCGTCGACCGGAAGGACCCGGGCCATTTCATCTTCGTCGAGGAATGGCCGGACCGCGCCGCACTCGACGCCCATTGCCGGACGGAGCACTTCACCCGGTTGGTGCCCCTGATCAACCGCCATCAAAGACAGGATGGCACCTTCATCCTGATGGATACCTTCGGCGCATAGATCGCCGCGCTCAGGACAGGGACATCGTCATCAGGGCGAGCCGGCCGCATGCCGGGGAGAACACATCCCTTCCCGTCCGAAGACGCCGCTCCGATCGGGATTCGCGCTGAGGCGACCAGCGCGCCGCTGGATGCAGGCCTCAGCGCCGCGCGCCGCGCCCAGCCACCTGCTGGCGTTCGACCAGAGCGAGCGCCGCTGTCCGGTCGGCGGGGCTCGCAGCTCCGAAGGCGGCATCACAACGCTCGACGATCCAGCCCTCGCGGGTCGCGTCGGCGCCCTCGCGGGCCAGTGCCAGCCACATCAGGCCGAGGATCGGATGGCGCGGGACGCCATCGCCGCCGCGCAGCAGCATATCGCCGAAAACCGCGCGCGCCGGGGCATGGCCCTTCTCGGCGGCGAGCTTCATCCAGCGCGCCGCCTGGCGCGGATCGCGCTGCGCGCCGGTGCCATTCAGATAGAGCCGCGCAAGATTGTACTGGCCGTCCGAGTCGCCGAAATAGGAGGCGGCATAGTGGAACATGTCGAAGGCGCGGTCGGCATTGGGCTTCACATAGGTGCCCTTGATGCCGTCGAGGAAATAACCGCCGAGCGCGACGAAGGCGCTGGCGACGATGCGCGCATCGGAGGTGCCGGGGATCTGGTCGGCATTCTCATCCGCGATCTTCGAGAAATATTCGAAAGCCTTGAGATCATTGACCGGAACGCCGTCGCCACTGGCATAGACGCGGCCGAGCTTGAACTGCGCCGCGAGATGCCCGCGCGAGGCGGCGAATTCGAGCGCGCGCACTGCGCCGGCCTGGTCGCCGGCCGAGGAATCGCGCATCCAGGCCTTCAGCGCGTCGCGTGCACTGCTGAAGGGTGCGAGCGGCAGGGCGGTGTGGGCGACCGGCCCGCTCGGCGCTGGCGCGATGGCCCGCCCGCCGGCGAGCGGAGACGGCTCGCCGACCGCGCCATCCTCCGGCTCAGGCAGGGCGATGCCGGGGATCGGACGCGGCGGGACCAGCCCGCGCTGCCCGTTCAGCTCCTGCGCCCAGGCGACCGGCTGGCAGCCCAGGACGAACAGGGCTCCGGCTAGGATGGTTTCAGATATCCGCATAGCAATGGGTCTCGGCCGCCCCTCCGGGGTGGGTGACGGCCCCTCCCTTGGCGGAGCCGACGGTCTGCGCGTATTTCCAGAGCGCGCCGGAGTTGTAGTCGGTCCCGCGCGGCTTCCAGGCCTTACGACGCTCCTCAAGTTCGGCATCAGAAAGGCGGACTGCGAGCTTTCCTGTGATGGCGTCGAGCTCGATGATGTCGCCGTCGCGGATCAGGCCGATCGGCCCGCCGACAGCCGCCTCCGGGCCGACATGGCCGACGCAGAAACCGCGCGTCGCGCCCGAGAATCGCCCGTCGGTGATCAGCGCAACCTTGTCGCCCATGCCCTGGCCGTAGAGCGCCGCGGTCGTCGCCAGCATCTCGCGCATGCCGGGGCCGCCCTTGGGGCCCTCATAGCGGATCACCAGCACGTCACCGACCTTGTATTCGCGGTTGGCGACGCATTTGAACGCGTCCTCCTCGCAGTCGAAACAGCGCGCCGGGCCGCTGAAGACCAGGCTCTCGGCCGGCATGCCGGCGATCTTCACGATCGCACCTTCGGGCGCGAGATTGCCGACCAGGCCGACGACTCCGCCATTGTCGGAAAGCGGCTTGTTGGCCGGACGGATCACGTCCTGCTCGTCATTCCATTTCACCGAGGCGAGGTTTTCGGCGATGGTGCGGCCGGTGACCGTCATGCAGTCGCCATGCAGATAGCCGTGGTCGAGCAGGGTCTTCATCAGCAGCGGAATGCCGCCGACCTCGAACATGTCCTTGGCGACATATTTCCCGCCCGGCTTCAGATCGGCGATGTAGGGCGTCTTCTTGAAGATCTCGGCCACGGCGAAGAGATCGAAATCTATGCCGCATTCATGCGCGATCGCCGGCAGATGGAGCGCGCCATTGGTCGAGCCGCCGGAGGCCGCGACGACCATGGCGGCATTTTCGAGCGCCTTGCGGGTGACGATGTCGCGCGGCCGGATGTTCCGGGCGATCAGCTCCATCACCATCTCGCCGGCGGTGTAGCAGAAGGTGTCGCGGACGTCGTAGGGCGCCGGCGCGCCGCAGCTATAGGGCAGCGCCAGGCCGATCGCCTCGGCGACCGTCGCCATGGTGTTGGCGGTGAACTGGGCGCCGCAGGAGCCGGAGGACGGGCAGGCCACCTCCTCCAACTCCTTGAGATCCTCGTCCGACATGGCGCCGACCGAATGCTTGCCGACCGCCTCGAACACGTCCTGGATCGTCACCGGCTTGCCCTTGAAGCTGCCGGGCAGGATCGAGCCGCCATAGATGAAGATCGAGGGCACGTTGAGGCGCACCATCGCCATCATCATGCCCGGCAGCGATTTGTCGCAGCCGGCGAGCCCGACGAGCGCGTCATAGCAATGGCCGCGCATGGTGAGCTCGACCGAGTCCGCGATGACCTCGCGCGAGGCCAGCGAGGACTTCATGCCCTGATGGCCCATGGCGATGCCGTCGGTGACCGTGATGGTGCAGAATTCGCGGGGCGTGCCGCTGGCCGAGGCGACGCCCTTCTTGACAGCCTGGGCCTGGCGCATCAGCGCGATGTTGCAGGGCGCGGCCTCGTTCCAGCAGGAGGCGACGCCGACGAAGGGCTGCGCGATCTGCCGCGCGGTCATGCCCATGGCGTAATAATAGGAACGGTGCGGAGCACGGGCCGGGCCGACGCTGACATGCCGGCTGGGGAGCTTAGACTTATCGAAAACGCGTCCGTCCATCGTACTCTGTCTTCCTGACCGCAAGCCGCGCCTTCTGCGCGACCCGATGTGCCACGCGGCCATCGCGGGACGCAACGCCACCCCCTCCGCCTGCAGGAAGCCTGAAACCCTTTCCGGAAACCCGGAAAATCAATCTCAAATCTTCCATACCGCGACGAATTGGCAGGTTCATTTGCTGGGAGCGCTTTGTGGCGGCATCGCGGCAATTGCCGCGCTCAGCTTTGCCGCCGCTGCAATCCGAACAATTGTTGTAGAAATGTCACGAATTTTAACGACTGGCGCAATGTTTACAGCGCCGTCTTCTTGCATGCACCGAGGCATCCCAGGGGTGGCCACTTTCCCCCGCGCCGCAGCCCGGCCATGCCGAATCCTCAGTCTCATTCTTAGAATTAATCCAAAATGGAGCCAGTTTAGAATTGATATAACCCATTGATAAAGCTACATATTTCCTTGACCACCTGCGGCTGGCGCTCTACCTGCATTGCCGACACCCGAGGCCATTCGGGCCCGCACCAGGAGTGAAGCATGTCCGTAAAGTCCCGCCTCTATGCCGCAGCGCTGACTTCCTGCCTGCTCGCCGGCCCGGCTTTCGCACAGAGCGTCAACCTCTACACCACGCGTGAGCCGGCCCTGCTCAACCCGGTGATCGAGGCCTTCACCAAGGATACCGGCATCAAGGTCAACGCCGTCTTCCTGAAGGACGGCCTGCAGGAGCGCATCAAGGCCGAGGGCGCCAACAGCCCGGCCGACGTGATGCTGCTGGTCGATGTCGGCCAGATCAACGAAGCCGCCGATGCCGGCATCACCCAGCCGATCCAGTCGGCGCTCGTCGACAAGACCGTGCCGGCCGCGCTGCGCGGCCCGGGCAACAACTGGGTCACGCTGACCCAGCGCGCCCGCATCGTCGTCGCCTCGAAGGACCGGGTGAAGCAGGATGCGATCACCTATGAGGAGCTCGCCGACCCCAAGTGGAAGGGCAAGTTCTGCATCCGTGCCGGCCAGCACCCCTACAACAACGCCTTCTTCGCCGCCTATCTCGCCCGCAACGGCGCCGAGAAGACCGAGGCCTATCTCAAGGCCCTGAAGGCCAATGTCGCCCGCAAGCCCGGCGGCGGCGACCGCGACGTCGCGCGTGACATTCTCTCCGGCCAGTGCGACATCGCCATCATCAACACCTACTATATCGGACTGATGAGCCAGGCGAAGAACGAGCAGAAGGGCTGGTACGAGGCGATCAAGCCGCTGAAGAGCAGCTTCGCCGGCGGCGGCACCCATGTGAACGTCTCGGCCGCGGCGATCGCCAAGAATGCGCCGAACAAGGAGAACGCGGTCAAGCTGGTCGAGTACATGCTCGGCGAGAAGGCCCAGCATCTCTATGCCGACGGCAATTTCGAGTACCCGGTCAATGCCGACGTCAAGGAAGCCGCCTCGGTCAAGCTGCTCGGCGCCCTGACGCCCGACACGACTCCGCTCGGCGACGTCGCCAAGAACCGCAAGGCAGCTTCCGAACTGGTCGACAAGGTCGGCTTCGACAATTGAGTCAGGCTGTCATCAGCCCCGCCAATGGACGGCCGTCACATCTGTGGCGGCCGTCGACGCGTCTTGCCCTGCTCGCCGCGCTCGCCGCGGCGCTGGTCGCTCTGCCGGTTCTCTCGCTCGGCCTCACCGCCCTGTCGCGCGAGGCCCTGGCGGTCTGGCCGCATCTGACCGCCAATGTCCTGCCGGCGGCTCTCGGCGACACCTTGCTGCTGCTCGCCGGCGTCGCCGTCTTTTGCGGCATTGTCGGCGTCGGCACCGCCTGGCTGGTGACCCAGCACGAATTCCCCGGACGGAAGAGCCTGGAATGGCTGCTGGTGCTGCCGCTGGCGATGCCGACCTACATCACCGCCTATGTCTACGTCGAAATCCTCGGATTCCAGGGCCCGCTGCAGAGCCTCTTCCGGGCGCTGACAGGCTACCGCTCGCTGCGCGACTACTGGTTCCCCGACCCGCGCAACCTCACCGGCGCGATCCTGATCCTCGGCCTCGTGCTCTACCCTTACGTCTATCTCAGCGTCCGGGCGCTGTTCGGCATGCAGAGCGCCGCCATCGTCGAATCGGCGCGTACCCTCGGCGCCTCGCGCTGGACGCTGTTCCGGCGCGTCGCCCTGCCCATGGCCCGGCCGGCCCTGGCGGCGGGGCTTACGCTCGCTCTGCTCGAAACCCTCAACGATATCGGTGCCAGCGAGTATCTCGGCGTCCGCTCGCTGACGCTCTCGGTCTACACGACCTGGCTCAACCGCTCGTCGCTGCCCGGCGCCGCGCAGATCGCCTGCGTCATGCTGCTCGTCGTCGTCGGGCTGATCCTGGTCGAGATGCAAAGCCGCGGCGCCAGGCGCTTCTCCCTGCCGGTGAAGCGCCTGCGACCGGTCGGCCGCAGCCCGTTGCCGCGCAGCGCCGCCTGGGCGGCGAGCGCAGCCTGCGCGCTGCCGGTCCTACTCGGCGCGATCCTGCCCCTCGCCTTTCTCTTCGGCGAATTCCTGCGGCGCGACCTGATCGCCCAGGCCGATGCGGCGATGTTGCGCTCGCTCGCCAACACGCTCGCGATCTCGGCCGCCGCAACGGCCATCGTCGTCGCCGTCGGGGTCGGCGTCGCGGCCGCGGTCAGGCTCGGGCGCGAGCCCTGGCTTCCGGCCGTCGCCAGGCTGGCCTCGCTCGGCTACGCCCTGCCCGGAACCGTGCTGGCGCTCGGCCTGCTCGTCCCCCTCGCCGCCTTCGACAATCTCGTCGCCGATGCCAGCCGGGCCGTTTTCGGCGCCAGCCCCGGCCTGCTGCTGCTCGGCTCCGGCGCGGCGCTGGTGATCGCCTATCTCGTCCGCTTCCTGTCGATCGCGCTGGCGGGCACGCAAAGCGGGCTCGCCCGCATCTCGCCGCGCATCGACGACGCCGCCCGCTCTCTCGGCGCCGGAAGGCGCGAATTGCTGCGCCGGCTGCACTGGCCGCTGACCCGTCCGGCGATCGCCGCCGCGGCGCTCCTGGTCTTCGTCGACTGCATGAAGGAGCTGCCGATGACGCTGCTCCTGCGGCCGCTCAATTTCGAAACGCTGGCGACCCAGGTCTACGGTCACGCCTCGCGCGGCGTCTTCGAGGATGGCGCGCTCGCGGCGCTCCTGATCGTGCTGATCGGCATCTATCCCGCGATCATGCTGGCGCGCGCCGGCAATGGCGAGAAGCTGGCCGCGGGAAGCTGATTCCGGGCCGGCAACTCGACATTCCCGAGCGGTCGGAATAAACCCGTTGCCGCGCGAGCGCCGTTACGGCCCGTTCGACGCCGATTCGCTTGCGATTATCCCCTCGCACCGTGGCCCGAAACGGCAGCCGCAGTGCAGATCGAGGCCCATGTCACGACGCAACTCCATTCTCGGCCTGGCGGCCGTCGCGATCCTGATCGCGCTCGGGTTGAAATCCTGGGGACTGGCACAGGCGCTGGTCGAGCGGCATGTCGTCGCGGGTATCGAGAAGCGCGTCGGCCTGAAGGTGACCTCGCTGAAGCGCGCCGAGATCGCCTTTCTGCCGATGCCGCGCGTCAGCCTCTCGGAAGTCAGCTTCGGCGCGGCCGACGGAACCCTGTCCGGGACGGCGCTCAGGCTGCGCGCCCGCGCCCGCCTGCTCTCGCTGGTCGGCGGCCAGCTCGACTTCGACCGCGTCGACCTGATCGGGCCCGAGATCGACATCGCCGTCCCCGGTGAGCCCGAGAATTACGGCAACTGGGTCGCGCCGCCGCTCGCCTATCTCGCCGCCCTCACGGGCGAAACCCGGCTCGTGATAAGCTCCGGCAGCCTGATGGCGCGCTCGGGGAACACGATCCTGACCACCTTGCGCGACGTCAACCTCGTCATCGAGGAACGCGAGGAAGCCGAGCCCATCGCCTTCGCCGGCAGCTTCACCTGGCGCGGCGAGCCCACCAAGGTCAATCTGCTTTGGCCGGTGACGGGCGAGCGCTCGCGGATCGCCCTGGCGGTCTCCTCCGATCTGCTGGGCTTCCGCCTCAACGGCGCGCGTTCCGCCGCGCAGGGCGTCACGACCGGCCAGGTCGAGTTCACCAGCCGCTCGCTGCCCGATGCGCTCGCCTGGATCGGCCCGCGCCCCCGTATCGCCACCCTGGTCCGGCAGGTGGAGCTCACCGCCGAAGCGCAGCTCGCCGGCGACAACATCTCGCTCAGCAACGTCATCACCAAGCTCGATGGCGACCAGCTCGAGGGCGCGCTGAAGATTGACGGCGGCGGCGCGCGCCGGGTGCTGTCGGGAACGCTGGCCGGTGCCGATTTCGATCTCGCGCGCCTGTTCCGCCAGGGCGGCTATCAGAAGCCGCCCGGAACCGGCGAGCCGGGCGAGACCCCGCTCGAATTCGACAGCTGGACGGCCCATGACGTCGATCTGCGCGTCTCGCTCGATGCTGCCCGGCTCGGCTCGGCCCGGCTCGGCGAGCTCGCCGCGCAGCTCATGGTCCGCAAGGGGCGCTTCGAGGCTGCCATCCTGCGCGCCTCCGCCTATGGCGGAGTCGCGCGTGCCAAGCTGCTGGCGACCGCGGTTCCGTCAGGCGCCGAGGTCAAGCTCCAGGCCGGGCTCGACCGCGTCAACCTCGGCCAGGCCGGCGCCGACCTGCCCGAACTGCTCGGCGGCCTTACCGGCTTCGCCACCGGCCAGATCGCGCTCGACGGTACCGGCGACAGCCTCGAGCAGGTCGTCGGCTCCCTGACCGGCCGTGCCAATGCGAGCCTGCGCCAGGGCGAGTTCAAGGGGGTCGCCTTCGCCGAGCTGTTGCGCCGCACCGAAAAGCCTCCGGCCGCACGCGAATGGCGCCATGGCAAGACCAGCTTCGAGACCGCCCAGTTCGCCGCCCTGGCGAACCGCGGCGTCCTCACCCTGACCGAGGGACAGATGACCGGCCCGGGTTTCACGCTGTCGCTCAGCGGCAGCGCCGATCTCGGGCGCCGCTGGCTGGAACTCACCGGCCTGCTGAGTGCGGCCAACGGCTCGGCCCGCACACCGCTCGAGATTCGCGGCCCGTTCAACGACGCGGTGTTCACGCCGACTTTCGAGGCCGCGTTCCACCCGACGGGCTCGATCTCCCCTCTGGGGCGCTGACGCCGCCCGAAATCGCCACCGCCTCTCGCCACCGCGGTGGAGGATCGCAGCAGCGAGTGCGTCCTTCCGTTTTCTGAATTCCGCCCTTTCCGCAGCGCTGCTGCGGCAACCGCCGAACTGCCCGCAGGCAACCCAAAAAGAAATCGCCCCGCATCGACGGATGCGGGGCGATCCCGGACTTGTCGCGATTTTGGCCCGGTCGTGTCCCGGTTCAGGCTTCGGCGCCGGGCTCCCCACCCTCAGCCACGCCGGTGTCACCGGCTTCGCCCTCGCCTTCGCTCTCGCCGCTGTCACCGATACGCTCGACCGAGACCACCTTCTCGCCTTCGGCGGTGTTGAAGATGGTGACGCCCTGCGTCGAGCGGCCGGCGATGCGGATCGGCTTGTCGCCTTCCACCGGCATCCGGATGGTCTGGCCGCCATCGGAGATCAGCATGATCTCGTCGCGATCCTCGACCGGGAAGGAGCCGACCAACCGGCCATTGCGCTCGTTCACCACCATGGCGACGATGCCCTTGCCGCCGCGCCCGGTGACCCGATACTCGAAGGACGAGGAGCGCTTGCCGTAGCCGTTTTCCGAAACGGTCAGGATGAACTGCTCGGAGGCGCCCATCTCGGCATATTTCTCCTGGCCGAGTTCGATATCGCCGGCCGCTTCCTCGGCCTCGGCCGCAGGCACCGCCGCCTCCTCGCCATCGCCGGTCACGGCGCGGCGCGCCGCCGAAGCGAGCTTGAGATAGGCGGCGCGCTCATCGGCGGTCGCATCGAGATGGTGCAGGATCGCGAGCGAGATCACCTCGTCGCCCTTGGCGAGGTTGATGCCGCGCACGCCGGTCGAGTCACGGCCCTTGAAGACGCGCACCTCCGGCACCGCGAAGCGGATGCACTGGCCCTCCGCCGTCGTCAGCAGCACGTCGTCATGCTCGGAGCAGATCTGCACGTCGACGATGGCGTCGCCCTCGTCGAGCTTCATCGCGATCTTGCCGTTGCGGTTGACCTGAACGAAGTCGGAGAGCTTGTTGCGGCGGACATTGCCGGTCTTCGTCGCGAACATCACGTCGAGACGGCTCCAGCTCTCCTCGTCCTCCGGCAGCGGCATCACCGTGGTGATGCGCTCGTCCTTGTCCAGCGGCAGCATGTTGTTGAGGAACTTGCCGCGCGCATTCGGCGCCGAGAGCGGCAGGCGCCAGACCTTCTCCTTATAGGCCTGGCCCAGCGAGGAGAAGAAGATGATCGGCGTATGCGTGTCGGCCACGAACAGGCGGGTGACGAAATCCTCCTCGCGCGTCGCCATGCCCGAGCGGCCCTTGCCGCCGCGCTTCTGCGCCCGATAGGTCGAGAGCGGCACGCGCTTGATGTAGCCGGCATGGCTGACGGTGACGACCATGTCCTCGCGGGCGATCAGGTCCTCGTCATCGAGATCCGAGCCCCAGTCCATGATCTCGGTCCGGCGCGGCGTGGCGAAGGCGGCCTTCACCTCGGAGAGCTCGGTCTTGATGATCTCCTGGATGCGCTGGCGCGAGCGCAGGATGTCGAGATAGTCGGCGATCTCCTTGGCGAGCTTTTCGAGCTCGTCGCCGATCTCGTCGCGGCCGAGGGCGGTCAGGCGAGCGAGGCGCAGCTCGAGGATCGCCTTGGCCTGTGCGTCGGAGAGCCGGTAGGTGCCGTCCGGATTCATCGGATGGCGCGGATCGTCGACCAGCGCGATCAGCGGCGCGATGTCGTCGGCCGGCCAGTCGCGCGCCATCAGCGCCTCATGCGCCGCCGACGGCGTCGGCGCCGTGCGGATCAGGCGGATGACTTCGTCGATATTGGCGACGGCGGTGGCGAGGCCGCAGAGCACATGGGCGCGCTCGCGGGCCTTGTTGAGCAGATAGCGCGTGCGCCGCGAGACGACCTCTTCGCGGAACTCGACGAAGGCGGAGATGAAGTCGCGGAGGTTCAGCACCTCCGGCCGCCCGCCATTCAGCGCCACCATGTTGGCGCCGAACGAGGTCTGTAGCGGGGTGAAGCGGTAGAGCTGGTTCAGCACCACGTCGGCGACGGCGTCGCGCTTGATCTCGATGACGACGCGCACGCCCTCGCGGCTCGACTCGTCGCGCAGATCGGAGATGCCCTCGATCCGCTTCTCACGGACGAGATCGGCGATCTTCTCGACCATCGAGGCCTTGTTCACCTGATAGGGAACCTCGGTGACGACGATCGCCTCGCGCTCCTTGCGCAGCTCCTCGATATGCGTCTTCGAGCGCATCACGATCGAGCCGCGGCCGGTGTGATAGGCCGAATGGATACCGCTGCGGCCCATGATCGAGGCGCCGGTCGGGAAGTCCGGGCCAGGCACGATCTCGATCAGCTCATCGATCGTGATCTCGGGATTGTCGATCAGCGCGATGCAGGCGTCGATGACCTCGCCGAGATTATGCGGCGGGATGTTCGTCGCCATGCCGACCGCGATGCCGCCGGCGCCGTTGACCAGGAGGTTCGGATAGCGCGCCGGCAGGACCGTCGGCTCATGTTCCTTGCCGTCATAGTTCGGCTGGAAGTTGACCGTGTCGAGGTCGAGATCCTCGAGCAGCGGCATCGCCGCCTTGTCGAGCCTCGCCTCGGTGTAGCGATCGGCCGCCGGGCTGTCGCCGTCCATCGAGCCGAAATTGCCCTGGCCGTCGATCAGCGGCAGGCGCAGCGAGAAGTCCTGCGCCATGCGCACCAGCGCGTCATAGACCGCGAGGTTGCCGTGCGGATGGTATTTACCCATCGTGTCGCCGACGATGCGGGCGCATTTGGTGTAGGGCCGCTCGGGCAGGTTCTTGTTCTCGTGCATCGAGAACAGAATGCGCCGGTGCACCGGCTTCAGGCCGTCGCGGACATCGGGCAGAGCGCGGCTCACGATCACGCTCATCGCGTAATCGAGATAGCTCTTCTTCATCTCGTCGGTGATCGCGATCGGCTTGATCTCGCCGCCGAACTGCGGGCCGTCGTCGCGCTTGTCGTCGTTGTCTTCGCTCAAGGGAAAAGCCCCGATTCAACCCAGTTTTTCAGCTTTCTGGCTACCCGATTCCACGCTTCGAGGCCAGCGAAACACGATTCGATGGGGTGAAAATAAGCCTCTGATCTTTCAGTGCTTTACGCGCCATTCTTGAATCGGTTCGGCAACCGGGCCGCAATCTCGCCATGTTTCGCGCGTGACGCCGGCGTTGCGCCATGCGTAAGCTCCCCGCATGTTCCTCGAATATCTCACTTCCGCCCTGGTCACGCTGCTGGTCACGCTCGATCCGCCGGGGCTCGCGCCGATCTTCCTGTCGCTGACGCGCGGCATGACCAATGACGAGCGCCGCCAAGTCGCGGTGCGCGCCTGCCTGATCGCCTTCGGCATCCTGGCCTTCTTCGGGCTGGTCGGAGACATCGTGTTGAAGGCCCTCGGCGTCTCTCTGCCGGCCTTCCGCATCGCCGGCGGGCTGCTGCTGTTCTGGATCTCCTTCGAGATGGTGTTCGAGCGCCGCAACGAGCGCAAACAGGCGACGGCCGAGACCGCGATCACCCAGGACCATATCCGCAATGTCGCCGCCTTCCCGCTGGCGATCCCGCTAATGGCAGGCCCTGGTGCCCTCACCGCGGTCATGCTGCTCGCAGGCCGCGCCGGCGGCGACATCGCGATGCTCACCTCCCTCGCCGTGATCTGCGGGCTCGTCATCCTCTCCTGCCTCGCCACCTTCCTGCTGGCCGTGCCGATCGCGCGTCTGCTCGGGGTCACCGGCAATGTCGTGCTGACGCGCCTGCTCGGCGTCATCCTCGCAGCACTCGCGGTGCAGTTCGTCATCGACGGCATGCGCGCGGTGATCAGGGCCGGCTGAGGCAGGATCGGCCGGGGGTGCCTGACGCTCTGACCGGCTCAGCCGCGGGTTTGGGCGGCTCGCAGCGGATCGATGCGGGCGCGCGCCGGCCTATTTCTCCAGAAAGGCCTTCACTGCCTCTTCGGCCTGCTTCATCGAGATCACTCCGTCGAGATGGCCGCGGCTGCCGTTGATCGTGACGTGGGTTACGTCGCGCCCGGCCTTTTTCGCTTCGGCGACGCTGCGCTGGATCATTTCGTCGGGGAAGACCAGATCCTTCGGCTGGCTGACGATCAGCAGCGGCGCCCTGATCCGGCTCATCCCATCCGCAAGCGACTTGCCGCCGGCGGCATAGAGCTGGTTCGCCTTGACCAGATAGAGGAAATGGTTGGCGTCGGAGACTTTCGCGCGCGCCTCGCCGGCATTGTCGAGCACGCTCTGGACCTGGAACTTGTTGCCGAGCGCCTTGGCCGGATCCTCGCCCTCCTTGGCCGGGCGGCGGCCGAAGGTGCCGTTGGTCCAGTCGCTGTGATTGGCTTGCAGGGTGACGACGGTCAGCGCCTTGGCGAGGCCGGCATTGGGCGGCGTCCTGCCGTAATAATCGCCCTTGTTCCAGTTCGGATCGACCAGGATCGGCGCCGCCCAGACATCGAGCCAGGCGATGAGCTGCGCGTCGGCTTCGGCCGCACCGATCACCGCCATCGCCTTGCCGACCATGTCGGGATGGCTCGCCGCCCATTCATTGGTCTGCAGCGCGCCCATCGACGGGCCGGCGACCATGACCAGCTTCCTGATGCCGAGACTCTCGACCAGGGCCTTCTGGACATTGACGAAATCGCCGATCGTCACGACCGGGAAGTCGAGCGCATAGGGTTTTCCGGTGTCGGGATCGATCGAGGCCGGGCCGGTGGTCGTGGTCTTCGGATCGCCGGTATTGAGATTGACCAGCGTGTCGGAGGCGATGACGAAATATTTGTCGGTATCGATCGCCTTGCCCGGGCCGATGATCGCGTCCCAATAGCCGGGCGCCGCATCCGAGGCCGCATATTTGCCGGCGGCGTGCGAATTCCCCGAGAAGAAATGGCAGATCAGGATCGCGTTCGATTTGTCGGCGTTGAGCGTGCCATAGCTCTCCCAGCCGACCTTGACTTTCTTCAGCGTGCGCCCGCCCTGCGTGGTGAAGCTCGGCAGGTCGAAGACCTTCTTCTCGACCAGCAATTCCTGAGCGTCCACCATTCCCGTGACCATCATCCCGACGACACCCAGCACGCCCGCGATCCAGCCCTTCATGCCGCGCTCCCTTGCTCCGGCCGGCTTCTCGGCCATGAAGCGGATCAGAGCGGATTTGGCCGGCTAACGGAAGGGGGCTTGCCCCCCGTCATGCTCGCCCCTGTGGCGAGCATCCACGTCTTGAACAGCGCATTGCAGGAAGGAAGACGTGGATGGTCGGGACAAGCCCGACCATGACGCGGAGTGCTATAGCGTCTCGAGCAGCCCCTTGATCAGCGCCCGGCGCGGAGCGATCGACGGGATCAGCCCGTATTCCTGCAGGGTGTGAGCGCCGTCGCCATCGATGCCGAGCCCGTCCAGCGTCGGGACGCCGAGCGCCGCGGTGAAATTGCCGTCGGAGCCGCCGCCGGTCATCGGGCAGTCCTGCAGGTCGAAGCCGTTTGCGGCAGCGATCGCCCGTGCCTTCTCGAAGAGCGCGCTGACCTCGGCGCTCTTCTCATAGGGCGGGCGGTTCATGCCGCCGCTGACCGTGACCTTCACATCTGGGTCATGCGGCTTGAGGCCGAGGATGCGCTGTTCCATCAGCGCACCGTCGGCGACGGTGGTGACGCGGCAATCGACGCTGAACCAGGCATGCTGCGGCACGACATTCGCCGCGGTGCCGCCGCCGACTAGCGCGACCGTCGTGGTGATGCCGCGCGAATAGTCGGTCATGCCTTCGACGGCGAGGATCTGATGCGCCGCCTCGCGGATCGCGTTGCGGCCATCGGCATGGCGCGAGCCCGAATGGGCCGGGCGCCCCTCGATCTTCACCTCGAAGCGGCCGACGCCCTTGCGCGCCGTGACGATCTTGCCGCCCTCGCGTGCCGGCTCGGTGACCAGAACCGCCATCGACCGGCGCCCGATATCCTCGATCAGCCCGCGCGTCGTCGGCGAACCGATCTCCTCGTCCGGCGTGAACAGGAAGACCATCGGCCGGCGGGTAGCGCCGGCCTTGGCGGCGTCCTTGAAGGCCTGAAGCGCCAGCCAGGCACCGCCCTTCATATCGTAGACGCCAGGGCCGTAGAGTCGGTCGCCCTCGACCCGGACCGGCAGGTCCTTGGCGCTGGTGCCGACCGGGTGGACCGTGTCGAGATGCGACATCAGCGCGAGCGCCTTCTCGCCATTGTCGACGCCGGCGCGCAGCACCAGGCTGTCGCCGAGCCCGTCACGGCCGGGAATGCGCTCGACGGCGATCGGCAGGCCTTCGACCTCCCTGGCGACGAGGTCCATCATGCCGTTGACGCCGGGCACGTGATGGGTGGGGCTCTCCAGCGCGACCCATACGGAGAGCGCGGGAACGGCGGGATCGTGAATGGTCATGATGGCTTGGTTTCGCAGGACAGCGTGGCGATACCGAGGAGATTGGCCATTTCGCCGGCTTTGTCCATCGCCGCTGGCGGGCAGCGGCCCCGCGGTCCGCGGGCAGGCGCACTCAGCTCAGCTGCCGCAGCCCGGCCTGCGTCTCGATCTGCGCATGATAGCGCAGCCTTGGCCCCAGGATCAGCGCGGGAGCGCCTTCGACCGCCAGTTCGCGATAGAGCGCGGCGATCGGACCCGGCTCCGGATGCGCGAGGCAGAAGCCGCGCAGGCGTGCCCCGAGATCGGCGATCGCCGCCATCGAGCGCGGCTTGCCGCGCCTGTCGATCACGGAAGGCACCGCCCCGTCGAGCGGCAGCGCACCGTCGTCGGGAATGGCGAAATCGAAGGCCGGGCCGTTCGCCGGAAGCGCGACCTTGCGGCCGAAGACGCCGCCGCGGCCTGCGAGCACGGTATCGATCGCATCGGTCCGTGCCACCCAGCCGCGCAGGCGTCGCCCCTCCTCCCAGTCGGCCCTCACCTGCCTTTGATCGTCGAGGCCGAACCAGCGCGCCTGGTTGGGCGCCTCACTCTCGGGATCCAGCGCCACGATCTCCAGATAAACGCCGTCGCCAAGCTGAAGCAGGTGATTATGCGTGCCCATGTAGCGATGGTGCTAGCCGAAGGGGACATCGAGATCGAGACAGGCGCGGACATGCGCGACGCCCTCCGCGAGCGTCGGCGCGATCACGGTGAGATGGTCCAGTCTCAGCATGCCTCGCTTCTCGCCCCTGCTCGCGCCTCATCTCGCAGCATACGAAAAGAGGCGCCTCCTGCGAGACGCCTCCCTTAACCACAGAGCGACAACGTCGCCCCCAAACAGCGAGAAACTAGAACGGGATGTCGTCGTCGAGATGGCTCGACGAGCGCGAGGAGCCGCCGCCCGAACCGCCGCCGGACATCGCCGGCTGGCGCGAGCCGCCGCCGCTGCCGCCCATCGGGCTCTGGCGGCCGAAGGAGCCGCCGCCGGAGGAGCGATCCTCGAAGGAACCGCCGCCGCCCTCGCCATATTCATCCGAGCCGCCCTGGCCGCGGCTGTCGAGAATGGTGAGTTCGCCGCGGAAGCGCTGCAGCACGATCTCGGTCGTGTACTTCTCGACGCCCTGCTGGTCCTGCCATTTACGGGTCTGCAGCTGGCCCTCGATGTAAACCTTCGAGCCCTTCTTCAGATATTGCTCGGCGACCTTGGCGAGGTTCTCGTTGAAGATCACCACCGAATGCCACTCGGTGCGCTCCTTGCGCTCACCCGACTGCTTGTCGCGCCAGGTTTCCGAGGTGGCGATGCGCAGATTGACGACCGGCTCGCCACTTCCGAGGCGCCGCACCTCGGGGTCGCGCCCGAGATTGCCGACCAGAATGACCTTGTTGACGCTACCAGCCATGACAGGCTCCGTTTTCCTGCGCACTTCATCACGAACCGGCCGATCGACCGGAAGCGGACCCTAGCGATCCATCATCGCTTTATCAATGATGTTCCCGTTTTGTTCAAGCATAAAATCCCGAGTTGTCCCCGGAGATTCGCAACCGGTCCGTCCGTTCCCCAGGCCTGAAATCCGCCGCGGCATCGGCGCCCGCATCGGCTTGGGCGCAACAGGGGCCGATGCGATAATATCGTCGGGCGGCCGAACGGACGCGCGACGATCTGGCGCGCTTCAGCCCGGAGATTTAGAGTTCATCGGCAATCCTCGGTCCGGCGATCATTCGGAGTTCAGGATGAACACTGCAAATCTCCAACTCGAAGGTCTTTTGCTCGCGGCCGCTGCCCTCTTCGGAGAGTTGAAGCGAAAAGGCCAGCTGGACAGCAGCCAGATCGAGGCGGCGCTCGATCGTGCCGACCAGGGCGCCTCCGCCCGGGCGACGGAGCTCTCCGATGCCAATCAGGAGGCAATCCGCTTTCCGATACGCTTCCTGCGCCAGGCGCTGCGCGACGATGCCGGCCCGCTCGACTACAGCACCATTGCCGCCGAGATCGGCCGTTCGCTGGACCTGAGAGCAAATCGAAGCCCGGGCAAATAGAGCTTCCGAGCCGCCGCCGAAGACTTCAACCGCGTCCTCGCTGCCGATCCAGCGCGCCCTGCAGCTGCTCGACGCGGATCGCCAGGGCTTCCCTGGTCAGGTTGACGCCCTCCGGCGCACCATCGATCGACAGAAGGACGCCGCGCTCGGCCATGTCGAGCTGTTCCTGCGCGAGCTCCAGATGCTTCCTGAGCATCTGCGTGACGCGGTCCTTGGCCACCGGGTCCGTATCCATAGCGCCCTCGCCTGTTCACCCCCCAGCGCGCGACGATCGCACGGCCGGGGCCACTCGCCAACTCTCGGCACCTTCCGCCGTCCGGACCCGCGGCTCCGGCCCTGCAGCGGCGAGCTTCGCTCCGCCCTCGGCCCGCGCCAATCGTGAAAGCCGCTCCGCCATGACGCCAGCGAGCGCCTCGGGTGAGCAGCGCCGCCGCCACCAGTCGAGCGCGCTCCTGTGCAGTTCGGCGAGGCGCTCCGGGTCGGCGAGCAGGCCGTTCACGCAAGGGCCGAGCTCGGACCAGTCGTCGAGCTGGATGAAGGGGCAGTCCGCGAAGAACCAGTGCCGGGGCACCCGGTCGCAGATCACGACGCAGCCCTGGCGCATGCCCTCGAACAGCCGGAAAGTCTCCGTCGAGGAACCGCGGGGCGCGAGGCAGATCTTGGAATCGGCCATCAGCTCGGAATAGCGGACCCCGTCGGAGAGGATCCCATTCATGTAGGAGCCGGTGTCGGCCCAGAACACCTCGCCCGGCATTGCCGCGGCGAGCCGCTGCAACTCCTCGAGCATGCGCGAGCGCGCAATGTCCTTCGGCGTTCCCAGCAGCGCCCGGATCGAGAGCGGATGATAGGCGCGCTGCTTGACGCTGCCGATGAAGGAGACGGCGTAGCGGCGCTCGGCGAAGGGCTTGCCGGGCAGGTCCGTCTGTCTGGCGTAGCCGAGGGGAACGGTCATGCCGCCCTCCTCTCGGGCGATCGCATCCTTGTGCCGGAGCGCCAGCAGCCCGCTGCTCCAGGCCCAGCGCACCGCGTCCCGGACCGTCTTCGCCAACAGCGCCAGGCCGGCGCCGATCTGAAGCGTGTTCACATAGGGGAAGAAGCCATGCGTCTTGAAGACGTAGCGCACCTTGTCGAAATAGGGCGGGATCTCGCAGAACTCCTCCATCAGGAGCAGGACTACGACGTTCCTCCCATAGCTCGGCAGCTCCCGTACCGTCTCCGTGCCCCAGACGATGTAGAAGATCAGGCCATCGGCCTCGAGGAGGGGCTCGAGCACCTTCAGGACGCCGACCCAGTAGGTCAGGAAGACATCGGCGAACGGGTCGACATAATCCGACAGATTGATCTCGACGGGATCATGCGCGTGGCGGCACAGGAAATATCTGAACTTGCCGTCCATGCTCATTCCGGCGAAAGCCCCAACCTCGGCGCGGCAGGCGCCCGGCACATACGCAGCTTGAGGTTGCCATGTTGGCGGCGAGACTCGCCCAAGGCCATGGCTCTTCGGAGGTAGCCCTGCGGAACAGGCTGGCCGGGACCGCTTCTCGTTGCGCTCCACCCGTCGAGCGCGGCCAGAACGACAACGCCGCCGCTTCCGGGAAGCGGCGGCGCATTACCTCACATCGTCGCAGCTGTTTCGTCAGCTCTCGCCTATGCCGGGAGCACGACCACCTTCGTCTTGACCGGGGTCTGAGCGTAGAGGTGCATCATGTCCTGCGTCAGCAGGCCGACGCAGCCGCTGGTGATGCCGTTGCCGATCGATTCGGCGTCGAGGGACGCATAGATCGTGTAGAGCGTGTAGGCGCCGTTCTGGTAGAGATGGAGCGTGCGCGCGCCGAGCGGGTTTTCGAGACCGCCCGGCATGCCGCGGGCATATTTCGCCACCTCGGGCTGGCGCTTGATCATCTCCCTGGGCGGCGTCCAGGTCGGCCATTCGGATTTGCGCCCGACATAGGCGTTGCCGTTCCAGCGGAAGCCGTCGCGGCCGACATTGGCGCCATAGCGGGTCGCGGTGCCGTCGCCCGCGACGCGATAGACATAGTAATTGGCGGGATCGACGACGATCGTACCGGCCGGCTCCTTGCTGTCATAGGCGACCGTCCGCCGGAAGTACTTCGGATCGACCTTGCTGACGTCGATCGCCGGAACCGGGAACTTCTCTTCCGGCACCGGCCCGTAGAGCTTCTGCGCCTCGGCGAGGCTCATGCCGTCGGATGTCGCGCAGCCGCCCAGCGCCAGCGCGCCGAGACCGGCGGCCGAGCCGGCCAGAAACGACCGGCGGTCGAGCCCGCCGATCCGAGGCTCGCGCAAGGCGGCCGCGCCACATTTGCCGGCGCCGGCATTGCTATCGTCCATGCTCATGTTTCCGGACTTCCCATGTCCTGTTGCGCGAAGAGGAACTGCTTCGGCATAGGCCCGCTGAAGGTATCGTCGCGCTGAGATTGCCGTCATAGCGCCCGGCTGGCAAGCGCGCACCTTCGCTGCGGCGACATTCCACGCCTCGGGACAGGCCCGGAGGCGGCCCGCCAACCGCCTTCGTTCCGCTACGACTCGACCAGATTTCAGACAGCAGCCTACGTGGGAACTGACGCTCAGGGCGCCTCGCCCTCGAAGGTCACGCCGAGCGCGGCGAGCGCCCGCCAATAGTCCGGATAGGTCTTCCCGACGCAGGCCGGATCGAGGATGGTGATGCCGCCGATCTTCAGCCCCGCCAGCGCGAAGCTCATCGCGATGCGATGATCGGCGAAGGTGTCGATCTCGGCCGGCAGCGTCTGCCCGGCGAGACCGGGATCGGAAGCGACGAGGAGATCATCGCCCTCCTCGACGCCGAGCCCCGGCCGGATCCGCGACAGGCCCTGCGACAGCGCAAAAACCCGGTCGCATTCCTTGACGCGCAGATTGGCGATGCCGGTGAAGCGCACCGGCGTTTTGTTGAAGGCGGCGAGCACGGCGAGCGTCGGCACCGCATCCTGCATCTGCGCGCCGTCGATCTCGGCCGGCAGGTTCGGGAAGGCGGCGATCAGCGCATGCGCCTTGGCATCGGGCTGGGTGAAGGCGGCCGCCGGCACGCCGAGGTCGATCTTGCCGCCGGTGAGCACTTCAGCCGCCCAGAGATAGGTCGCGGCCGAGGCGTCGGGCTCGATCAGATAATCGGCGGCGCGGTAGCCGGTCGGCTCGATCCGCCAGGTCGCGGGATCCGGCTGCGAAACCTTGGCGCCGAAGGCCGCCATCGTCGCGAGCGTCAGGTCGACATAGCCGCGGGCACCGATCTCCTGGCTGTCTCCCAAACCGCTGAGCGCGACCTCGACCGGCCCGCGCGCGCAGGCGCCGGCCATCAGCAGCGCCGAGACATATTGGCTGGAAAGCCCGGCATCGACCTCGACGCGGCCGCCGGCAAAGCCGCCCTGCCCCGCAACGGTCACCGGCGGGCAGCCGCTCGGCGCCTCGACCGCGACGCCGAGCGTGCGCAAAGCCGTGACCAGCGGCGCGATCGGCCGCTTGCGCATATGCTCGTCGCCATCGACCGCGACCTGCCCCTCGACCAGCGCCGCCGCGGCGGTGAGGAAGCGCGTCGCCGTGCCGGCATTGCCGAGGAAGAGCGGCGCCGCAGGAGCCCGCAAACGGCCATCGCCGGTGACGACGAAGCTGGTCGCGTCCGGCTCCTCGACGGTGATGCCCATCGCCCGCAGCGCCTGCGCCATATAGCGTGTGTCGTCGCTCTTCAGCGCACCCGAAAGCCGGCTGGTGCCCTTGGCCAGCGCCGCGACGAGCAGCGCCCGGTTGGTGATCGACTTCGAGCCCGGCGGCGTCACCTTGCCGCGCAGTGCCCCGGCGAAGGGCACGATGGTGAGTTTGCGGACTTCGGAATCGGTCATGACAGGCTCGCCCTCGCCGTTCGGCTGCGTTGCGAGGCTCTTAGCCCGTGCAATCCGCCAGCGGAAGCCGCACTGGTCATGCCCGGCCCGCTACTGCCGTCACATCGAAACGGAGCCGCTCCGGAATGACGTCTGGAGAGAGCGGAAAGACAAGTCCAAGCCGACACTCAGCCCGGCGCCAAGCCATGCCCACCCACCGGCTCGGTCACGGTGTGATTGTCGAAGCCGGCGATCAGCGGGCGGGCCTTGGCGATCGCCGCCTGCACGGCCGGCAGGTGCAGCGAGGCGGCATGGCTTTCCTGCCGATCCCAGACCTCGGTCACCCAGATCGCGTCGGGATTGGCGGGATCGCGGGCGACGACATAGCTCAGGCAGCCGGGCATCGCCGCGCTGCTGCCGAGGACATGGCCGATCAGCGCCTCGCGTTCGCCGGGCTTGGCCAGCATCCGTCCGATCAGACCGTACATGGCGCGTCTCTCCACTATCGTCGCGGCCGGCAAGCTGCCGAAGCGCCGGGGCAAGCGCAACCGGCTCCCTAACGGCCAGTATCAGCAGCCTCAGGGCACGCCGGGCCGGCGCGGCGAACGCTGTGCGCGAAAGATCGCCTGGGCGAGCCGGTCGAGCAGCACCGCCAGCAGCACGATGCCGAGCCCGCCGACGAAGCCGAGCCCGGGATCGGCGCGCTGCAGACCGAGGAGAACGGTCTCGCCCAACCCCTTGGCGCCGATCATCGAGGCCACGACCACCATGGCCAGCGCCATCATGATCGCCTGGTTGAGCCCTTGCAGGATCGCCGGGCGGGCGAGCGGCAATTCGATCAGCCAGAGGCTCTGCCTTGCGCTCAGACCCAGCGCCCGCGCCGCCTCGACGGCGCGCCCGTCGACCTCGCGCAGGCCGAGTTCGGTCAGGCGGGCAAAGGGCGGCAGGGCATAGATCAGGGTCGCGACCAGGGCAGGCGCACGGCCGAGCCCGAGGAGCATAGCGACGGGGATGAGATAGACGAAGCTCGGCACGGTCTGCATCAAATCGTAGAGCGGCGTCAGCGCCCGCGAGATCCGTGGCGTCCTCGCCGCTACGACACCGAGCGGCAGCCCAAGCAGCACGACCAGCACGACGGCGACGACGATCAGCGCCAGCGACTGCATCGCGGCCGGCCAGACCCCGAGCAGAGCGAGCATCAGCACGAGCGTGGCCATGCCAGCCGCGAAGGCGATCCGGCGGGTCGCGAGCCAGGCCGCGAGCCCGACCAGGACGATGCCAGCCTCCGGCGGCACCTGCGCGAGCGCGCTTTCGAGCAGCCTGACCGGCGCTGTCAGCCCGTCCGAAACGGCATCGAGCTTGTCGCCGGAACCGGTGACCAGCGCATCGACCAGCCGGTTGACGACGCCCTGGAGCGGCTTGCCGAGATCAGGCAGCAGGCCAGCGCTCACAAGCCGGCCTGAACCTTCGCAGCGACCTCGGCGGTGAGCCAATGGCGCCAGTCATCCGGCCGGTCCTTGAGGAAGCGCAGCGCCTGCTCCTCCGGTGTGATCCCGGCCTTGCGGGCCTCGCCCAGCATCTGCGAGGTCAGCGCGCTGCTGATGCCGTAATTCTTGAAGAAGCTCGTCAGCTGCGGCGCCGACTGGGTGAAGGCGAGATTGGCGCCGATCACCACCTTGCTGACCGGGTAGGCGGTCGCCCTGGTCGGCTTGTCGCTCGCCTTCAGCTCGGCCCAGATCGCCGGGTCGAAGGCCGGCTCCCCGAGCTTGACCAGATCATAGGCGCCGATCAGCCAGCTCGGGCTCCAATAGTAGAACAGCACCGGCTGCCTGCGCTTCAGGTTCGCCTCGATCGCCGCGACCAGCGCCTCGCCCGAGCCGCCACGGACATTGTTATAGTCGTCCGCCAGCCCATAGGCGGTAAGCTTCTTGGTGTTGATGCCCTCGCAGACCCAGCCGGCGACGCAATTGTAGAAGCGCCCCTTGCCCGGCTCCTCCCGGTCGGGGAACAGCGCCTTGTGGCGCTTGAGATCGGCGACGGTCTTCAGGTCCTTCGCCTTGGCATCCGCGCCCTCGACGAGATAGCGCGGCACGTACCAGCCCTCATTGGCGTCGGGAAAGGTCGTGCCGAGCGGGATCACCTTGCCGGAGGCCTCCGCCCTGGTCCAGGCCTCGACCGGGTTCGCCAGCCAGATCTCCATGATCACGTCGACATCGCCGCGCGCCAGCCCGTTGACCAGCGGCGCGACCACGCCCGGCACGCGCTCGACCTTGCAGCCAAACCCCTTCTCGACCACCGCCCGCGCCACCGCGGTGTGGAAGGCGGCGGAATCGTAGTCGAGCCCGGCGATCTTCAGCGGCCTGTCGAGCTCGCAGGAGAGAACGGGCGCGGCCAGCCCGAGACCAAGCAGCAGAGTTGCAGTGCGCAGAACGGCTTTCATCATGACGATCCCCCGCTGGCTGCTGTGCCCCGGTCCGGGCACCTGACGGTTGGGCATGTCCACGAAGCGCGAAAGCGAGCGAAATGTTCCGCCCGGCAGGCGACGACATTAGCGCCACTTCCCGCCTTGGGCACTGCGCAAACGGGTGATGGCATGGACCGCCCCGCCGACCGGGCCTGTCAGCAGCGGTGGCGGCCGCTGGCCACCAGCATGGGATCTTGTCGTCCAACATAAGATCGAGTCGTCCCGGGCGACCGAAGGGAGACCCGGGACCCATGCCTGAACTTCACCGATAAAGGTTCAGGCATGGGTCCCGGATCTCCGCTTCGCTACGTCCGGGACGACAATGCGATGGCGAAGCGCTCAGGATGAACGCCTCGGTTCCGAAGGGCCCTCAGCCGGGCGTGCCCAGCGCCCGCAAGGCCTTCAGCGTCTCGCGCAGGCCGCGATGCAGCGGCTTGTCCTTGCGCAGGACGAGGCCGAGCGTGCGGTGCACCCGCGGCGACAGCGAGCGCACCACCAGCCCCTCGCTTTCGCCGCGCACCGCCATGCCCGGCAGCACGGCGCAGCCGAGGCCGGCACCGACCAGCCGCTTGATCGCCTCGACGCTGCCGAGCGACATCACCGGCTTCAGCGTCACCCCGGCGCGGGCGAACCATTCATCGGCGATGCGCCTGGTGATGCCGCCCGGCTCGAACAGCAGCACCGGCAGCCGCGCCAGCGCCTCCGGCGTCAAACGCGCCGGCAACTCCATGCCCGGCGGGGCGATCACGGCGAATTCGTCTTCCAGCAGCGGCGTCACGTCGAGGCTGCGGCCAGCGGCCGGCAGCGAGACCAGGCCGATATCGATCTGGTTGTCCTCGATCGCCTTGACGATGTCCGAGGTGTTGCCGGTGCTGACCGTGATCTCCAGCGTCGGGTGGCGCTGGCGCAGATCTCGCAATAGCGGCGGCAGCAGGAAGATGCAGGCGGTGGCGCCGGTGCCGATCCGCACCCGGCCCATCGCCCCGGTTGCGTGCCGTGCCATAGCCTCCTGCGCCGCCGCGACCGCCGCCGCGATCCGGCCGGCATGGTCGAGCAGCTCGGCTCCCGCCGCGGTCGGCTGCGCCCGACGCCCGACCCGCTCGATCAGGGTCACGCCGAGCCGCCGCTCAAGCTCGCGGATCTGTAGGCTGACGGCCGGCTGGCTCAGGCCAAGCTTCTCGGCCGCGGCCGAGAAGCTGCCGAGCGCGATCACCTGGCGGAAGCTGTCGAGCTGGTCGAGGCGAAGATCGCGCATCTCAAAGAATTTCTCATGCTCTGCATAACTTCGAGAAGCTTCATTTATGAGACGGCAAAGCGCAAGGTGGCTTGGTCGGCGCGAGAACGGCGGCCGCGGGAACAGCAACGATGAAGCTGCCAACAAGAGATTTCTGGCGTGCCCTTGAGCCCTCATCCTGAGGAGCAGCCACAGGCTGCGTCTCGAAGGATGCTTCAGGAGGCTCCGAGGCCGTCTGGTGCATCCTTCGAGACGCCGCTACCGCGGCTCCTCAGGATGAGGGCTCAAGGGCACGCCGATATCGGCGTGACGCGACAGGAGGCGCTGACCGAGCGCCCCGACCAGACGGAAAGGCGGCCCTGCGGGGTCGGAACGATTGCGATGACGATCTCCGAGTTCGCCGACCACACCGCGCCGCCCATCCTCGTCCGCGACGCGCAGGAGGCGGATATGGCCGCGATCCAGGCGATCTACAGCCACCATGTCCTGCACGGCCTTGCCAGCTTCGAGGAGACGCCGCCGAGCATCGAGGAGATGCTGGCGCGCCGGCAGGCGGTGCTCGGGCTCGGCCTGCCTTATCTTGCCGCCGAGCTCGATGGCCGCGTCGTCGGCTACAGCTATGCCAGCCTCTACCGCCCTCGCCCGGCCTATCGCCACACCATCGAGGACTCGGTCTACGTCGCAGAGGGACAGGCCGGCCGCGGCATCGGCGGTTCGCTGCTCGGCGCGCTGATCGCCCGTTGCGAGGCCGGCCCCTGGCGCCAGATGCTGGCGGTGATCGGCGACAGCGGCAATGCCGGCTCGATCGGCTTGCATCGCCGCTTCGGCTTCGAGCCGGTCGGCACCTTGCGCTCGGCCGGCTTCAAGCTCGGCCGCTGGGTCGACACCGTGCTGATGCAGCGCAGCCTCGGACCGGGAGACCAGACGCTGCCCGGCGGAGCGAGATAGTGTTTCTCCACAGACAGTGCATGTCATCCCGGACGGAGCGAAGCGGAAATCCGGGATCCATGACGGAGCGCTTCCGATGGAGGTTCAGGCATGGATCCCGGATCGGCGCGGCTTTGCCGCTTGTCCGGGATGACCGCGCCAGGGCGAGCGCGACTGCTTGCTGCCGTCAATGAATCCACGATGATCTCCCACCGCACCGTCTTCTGCCTCGGGCTGGCGCAGCTCATCTCCTGGGGCGTCTCCTATTATCTGGTCGGCGCCTTCGGTGAGCTGATCGGCAAGGAGCTTGGCTGGTCGCAGGCGATCATCCATGGCGGGCTCTCTGCCGGCCTGCTGGTGATGGGTTTGACCTCCGGCGCAGTCGGCCGGCTGATCGACCGTCATGGCGGCCGCACCGTGATGTGCCTGGGATCGCTGCTCACCGCCGCCGGCTGCCTCGGCCTCGCCTACGCTCACACGATCGCCGCCTACTACGCCGCCTGGATATGCCTCGGCCTCGCCATGCGGCTGAGCCTCTACGATGCCGCCTTCGCCGCCCTGGCCCGCATCGGCGGCAGCGCCGCGCGCCGGCCGATCGCCCAGATCACCCTGCTCGGCGGCCTGGCCTCGACCGTGTTCTGGCCGCTCGGCCATGCGCTCGCCGAACAATTCGGCTGGCGCGGCGCGCTGATCGCCTATGCCGGCTTCGCGCTGCTCACCTTGCCACTGCACCTGACGCTGCCGACTGCCTCGGCGCGGCCCTTGTCCGACGCGGCCGCAGCAAAGACCGTCGTCACGCTCAGCCCGGCCGATACCCGCTTCGCCGGCCTGCTCTACGCGCTGATCGTCACCTTCGCCGGCGTCCTCAATGCCGGCATGTCCGCCCATATGATCGGCATCCTCGCCGGACTCGGCCTGCCGGCCGCGGCCGCGGTCTGGATCGGCTCGACCCGCGGCATCGGCCAGTCGCTGGCGCGGCTCGGCGAAGTCCTGTTCGGCGCGCGGACCAGTCCGTTCAACCTCAACCTCGTCGCCTGCCTCGTCCTGCCGCTCTGCTTCGTCCTCGGCCTCGCCGGCGGGGCCAGCGCCATCGCGGCGCTGGCCTTCGCCTTCTGCTATGGGGCCGGCAATGGCGTGCTGACGATCACGCGCGGCACGCTGCCGCTGATGCTGTTCGACCCGAAGAGCTATGGGGCCTATGTCGGCAGGCTGTTGGCGCCCGGCTTCTTCCTCTCGGCCGCCTCGCCGCTCGGCTACGCGCTGCTGATCGAGCGCTATGGCGCCTCGGCGGCGCTGATCCTGTCGGGGACGCTGGCGCTCGCCATGCTGGTCTCGGCGATCCTGCTCAGGCGACGCTTCCGCAGCCTGCCACGCTCCTGACAGCGCCTGTCAGCAAGCGCGACAAGAACAATGCAGCAACATCGGCGGCTGCGTGCTACTCATGCCCGCCTCTCGCCCAGCTGCACTGGCACGGCCCGGCGATTGCCCTATCTGTACGGCTAAAGCTCAATCGGACACCACCATGGCCCGCAAGACCACGCTCGCCGAACAGGCCGCGACGCTGGAAGACATGTTCGACCGCAAGTCCGCACAGGACTCGGCGGCCGATCGGAATGCCCGCGTCATCTCCGTGCGCGGCGCGCGCGAGCACAATCTCAAGAATGTCGACCTCGCGATTCCGCGCGACAAGCTGGTGGTGTTCACCGGGCTTTCCGGCTCCGGAAAATCCTCGCTCGCCTTCGACACGATCTATGCGGAGGGCCAGCGCCGCTATGTCGAGTCGCTCTCGGCCTATGCCCGCCAGTTCCTCGAGATGATGCAGAAGCCCGATGTCGACCAGATCGACGGGCTCTCGCCGGCGATCTCGATCGAGCAGAAGACCACCTCGAAGAACCCGCGCTCGACCGTCGGCACCGTCACCGAGATCCACGACTATATGCGCCTGCTCTGGGCGCGCGCCGGCATCCCCTATTCGCCGGCGACCGGCCTGCCGATCGAGAGCCAGACCGTACAGCAGATGGTCGACCGGCTGGTCGAGCTGCCGGAGAAGACGCGCGGCTACCTGCTGGCGCCGGTGGTGCGCGGCCGCAAGGGCGAGTTCCGCAAGGAGATGGCAGAGTGGCTGAAGCGCGGCTTCCAGCGCGTCAAGGTCAATGGCGAGTTCTACGAGATCGCGGACGCGCCTGCGCTCGACAAGAAGTTCAAGCACGACATCGACGTCGTCGTCGACCGCATCGTGATCCGGCCCGATCTCGGCGCCCGCCTCGCCGACTCGCTGGAGCAGGCGCTCGACCTCGCCGAGGGCATCGCGGTCTTCGAATATGCCGACGAGAAGGAGGAGAATGGCGAGGCCAAGCGCGTCACCTTCTCCTCGAAATTCGCCTGCCCGGTCTCCGGCTTCACCATCCCCGAGATCGAGCCGCGGCTGTTCTCGTTCAACAACCCGTTCGGCGCCTGCCCGGCCTGCGACGGCCTCGGCCACGAGATGCGGATCGACCCGGAGATGATAGTCCCGGACCATTCGCTCTCGCTGAAGAAGGGCGCGATCGCGCCCTGGGCCAAGTCGACCTCGCCCTATTACGGCCAGACGCTCGATGCGCTGGCGAAGCATTTCGGCTTCTCGACGACCAAGCCTTGGAGTGAGCTGCCGCAGAGCGCCCGCGACGCCATCCTGTTCGGCACCGGCACCGAGGCCGTGCGCATGGCCTATAATGACGGCCTGCGCGCCTATGAGGTGAAGAAGCCCTTCGAGGGCGTGATCACCAATATGGAGCGGCGCTGGAAGGAGACCGAGAGCGACTGGGCCCGTGAGGAGATCGGCCGCTTCATGTCGGAGACGCCGTGCGCGGCGTGCAACGGGTTTCGCCTGAAGCCCGAGGCGCTGGCGGTCAAGATCGACATGCGCCATATCGGCGAGGTCTCGCGGCTTTCGGTCAAGGACGCGCTCGCCTGGGTCAGCGCCCTGCCCGAGCGGCTCTCGAAGAAGCAGAACGAGATCGCCCCGCGCATCCTGAAGGAGATTCGCGACCGGCTGACCTTCCTGCTCGATGTCGGGCTCGAATACCTCACCCTCGCCCGCGCCTCCGGCACGCTTTCGGGCGGCGAGAGCCAGCGCATCCGCCTCGCCAGCCAGATCGGCTCCGGCCTAACCGGCGTGCTCTATGTGCTGGACGAGCCCTCGATCGGCCTGCACCAGCGCGACAATGAGCGCCTGCTCGGCACGCTGCGCCGCCTGCGCGACCTCGGCAACACCGTGATCGTCGTCGAGCATGACGAGGACGCGATCCTTACCGCCGACTATGTCGTCGATGTCGGCCCCGGCGCCGGCATCCATGGCGGCGAGATCATCGCCAAGGGCACGCCGCAGGACATCCTCAGTGACCCGAACTCGCTCACCGGCAAATACCTCACCGGCGAGATGAGCGTCGCGGTGCCCGGCAAGCGCCGCAAGCCGCAGAAGGGCCGGAGCCTGAAGATCGTCGGCGCCCGCGGCAACAACCTCAAGGACGTCAACGTCGACATCCCGCTCGGCCTGTTCACCTGCATCACCGGCGTGTCGGGCGGCGGCAAGTCGACGCTGGTCATCGACACGCTCTACAAGGCGATCGCGCGCAAGCTCAACGGCTCGATCGAGCACCCTGCCCCGCATGAGCGCATCGAGGGCATGGAGCATCTCGACAAGGTCATCGACATCGACCAGTCGCCGATCGGCCGCACGCCGCGCTCCAACCCGGCGACCTATACCGGCGCCTTCACGCCGATCCGCGAATGGTTCGCCGGCCTGCCCGAGGCCAAGGCGCGCGGCTATCAAGCAGGCAGGTTCAGCTTCAACGTGAAGGGCGGCCGCTGCGAGGCCTGCCAGGGCGACGGCGTCATCAAGATCGAGATGCACTTCCTGCCGGACGTCTACGTCACCTGCGATGTCTGCAAGGGCAAGCGCTATGACCGCGAGACGCTCGAGGTGAAATACCGCGAGCGCTCGATCGCCGACGTGCTCGACATGACGGTCGAGGAGGCCAAGGACCTGTTCAAGGTCGTGCCCTCGATCCGCGATAAGATGGTGACGCTCGCCCGCGTCGGGCTCGACTATGTCAAGGTCGGCCAGCAGGCGACGACGCTCTCGGGCGGCGAGGCGCAGCGCGTCAAGCTCTCCAAGGAGCTCTCAAAGCGCGCCACCGGCCGCACCCTCTACATCCTCGACGAGCCGACCACCGGCCTGCACTTCCACGACGTCGCCAAGCTGATGGAGGTGCTGCACGAGCTGGTCGAGCAGGGCAATTCCGTGGTGGTGATCGAGCACAATCTCGAAGTGATCAAGACCGCCGACTGGATCATCGACATGGGCCCCGAAGGCGGCGACGGCGGCGGCGAGGTCGTGGCGCAAGGCACGCCGGAGGATGTCGTCCGCATCGGCAAGGGCCACACCGCGCGCTTCCTCAAGGAGGTGCTGGAGCGGCGGCCGTTGAAGGGCAAGGGGGCAAGACAGGCGGCGGAGTAATTTCCGCCGTTCTATTTGGGAAAGCTAGCGGCCGCTGATTTTAAGCCGTAGCTGGTTCAAGGCCGAGTCGTCCAAGCAGGCGAGTCGCATCGTCAAGACGCCCTCCCTCCGTTTTTGAACCTTTCCTACGAACAATTTCGGCTTTCCAATCGGAGACTTTCTCCTCTTTGAAAAGCCAGTGAGCTGTAGCCGCAAGCTCAAGAACTGTGACATTGACAGAAGCCAATTCGAGCACCCGGGCTCGAAGTTCGGGCCTGGCAAGGAACGAATAATCGTATGCGTCGTTTCTAATCTTTGAAAGAAAGACACTATAGCGCGCGCCGTCAGACTTCCGTCGCTCAAACTTCTCCTCGATCTTATCGAATGCCTCTGCATCCAAGATTGCGCTGTCAAGATCACGGGAGTATGGCCCGTAATGATGATAGGTGTAGGAAAAACCACTTTCTGCGCCCAACTTATCAAGAAGATATGCAATTTTTTGGAGACGCACGCGGCTCGCGAGTCGTCCACCCGCAGCCGTGATAATGTCGGCGACACGATTTTCGGGTTCATAGGCCATGGCGTCCTCCCTAACCACGCGCGTCATCACGGTCCGAAACCTCTCGGAAATAGAGCCGTGTGAACTGCTTTTTTTTCATTACCAGCGCCTCGATCATGGGCGATAGCTCGCTGATTTCTCGCGGATCAACTCCATCCAAGATATGAAGTTTCTTGTGCATTCGCTCTTCATCACCACCAATTTCGGCGTAAATGCCAACCGTGGCCTTCTCGTCCAGCAGCACATCCTCCGAAGCAAGCTTGGCCTCAAACTGCTTCTGAATTCGCCGCAGCCGCGAACGTTGCACCCCCGCATTTTCTCCGAACTCGGCCAGATCAAGGGTCTTGTATAGCTTCCGCTCCCGCAATCGCATGGCGGTATCGGCAATGACTCCATCCTCGGCAAACGACATTGATTCTAGCGCGCTAATAACGAGTGTATCATCAAGCGCGAGGTAGTTGGTGACAGTGTCTCCGCCCCTTGCGAAAAAACGCAGCAGCGGGTGCCCATCTGGAAGGCCAGTGCGCTTGAGGTCGGCCTTCTTGCCAGAGGCAGCTTTGGCCACGGCGCGAAGCAATTTTGCTATCATATGCTCTACGCAACGCGTGGCTTTATGAAAATAAACCTGCTGATGCAGCGTGTATCGCGCTAGCAAAAACTGCTCTGCTGCTGGCAAGGCCTTTTTATGTAAGCAGAATGTGGGGACGCGCCGCGCCTGTGCATCGCTGTCATCAGGAGCATCAATCTCGATCTCGGCAACACGAACATTCTCGACTAGCCAATCGAAATCGATCGCCCCGGCGCCCGTTCCAGTCATGAATTTGTCGCGCCGGAGGTAATCCAAGCGATCAGCATCAAAGGAACTTGATACAACGGCATGATAAATGTCTTCTGGGTCTTCTTTTTCTAGAAGACCTGCTACCTCGTCTGTAAATCCCGGCCGATAAGCCTCAAGGATAGGCTGTATCCGACCTTGCTGGCTCCGAATGATATCCGCCGTCCATTGCTCATGACGTTTTTTGACGCCACGAGACTCCTGAACGCCTTCAAACGTGTGACTGAAGGGACCGTGTCCAAGATCATGCAGGAGAGCCGCGACAAGGGCGACCTGAGCCTTCTCTGGCTCAAACCCCTGCCCAATGCGCTTCATCTCACGAGCGATCACCTCTACGAGTGTACGAGCGGTGTGAAACACACCCACAGAGTGCGCAAAGCGCGTATGCACAGCGCCTGGAAATGTAAACTCCGAGACACCCAATTGTCGGATGCGCCGTAGACGTTGGAATTCTGGGGTGTCTATCAAAGACCAAGCGAGAGGGTCGATATCAAGCTGATCGGTCTCGTCAAAGACGATAAGACCATGCACTGGATCCCGCAGTCTTTTGCTCATCGAATCGCGCCCTCCCCCTAAGAGAGCTTATTCGAAGCCTAGCCAAACGGAATCCGAACTTATCCCCGCCCGCAAAACCTCCCATACAATCCCCTCGCCCATCACCCATACGGGGCGACCGTCCGGAGGTATGCCAGAGGCTGGGTGAGGGTCGGCGCCTGCGGGCGGGGGTTACGCCCCGCTCCCGGGAGGCTTCGGGAACCGACCTGGGGGCATTACGACCCCTGCGCGAGGAGCTCGCTAGATGAAGCGGCGGCGCCAGCCGCTGCGACGGACCGACGAGGCGACGCCCGAAGAAGGGAACTGGCTTCGAAGGACCTTCGCGGTTGAGCCCGCTGCCGGCTTCGCAGAAGCGCGGCCCGGAGTTTTCAAATCGCCGAAGGCGGAGCGCCACGGGGCGTGCGGATGAGGCTTCATCCGCGCCGCTTCCTGGCTCAACGGAAGCGGATCTCACGACGCGCCTCGCGGCGCTCCGCCAGCCCCGTATGATTCAGCGCCCGCAGGCAGGCCTGCGGGCGGGTAGGCTCATGCGTCATTCTCGGGCCGAGCCCTCGGGTCCGACCTTCGGTCGGCCCAAGGATAAACTCCGCGAAAACCCGAGCATGACGGTTGTGGGGAGGCCGCAGCGGAGCCCCCGCGCCTTCTACCGCGACGGCAGGCCCTCATCCGGCGCTCCGCGCCACCTTCTCCCATCCGGGAGAAGGCAAAAGGCGCCGCGGCTCCCGCCCCGTCATGCTCAGGTCAAGCCCAAGCACGTCGGCTGACAAGGGCGACGCTTCACATGCCGAAAACGGGCCCCGGCGCTTGCCGGAGCCCGCTTTCGGCTCAGGCCGCCTTGAGCAGCTTCACCGCCGGGAAGTCGAGCGGCACGTCGAGGGCGACGTTGACGTAGTTGGTAAACAGGTTGAGCGCGACATGGGCGAGGATCTCGACGATCGCGCCATCGTCGAAGCCGGCCTGGCGCAGTGCCGCGACATCGGCCTCGGCGACGGCGGCGCGGTTCTCGACCACCTTGAGGGCGAAGGCGAGCGCCGCCTGCGTCTTCGGATCGGCCGAGCGGCCGGCCTGGGCCTGCGCCATCTCCTCGGCGCTCGCCCCGGCCTTGCGGCCGAGCGCGGTATGGGCCGAGAGGCAGTATTCGCAGGCGTTGCGATCGGCGATCGCCACCGCGATCTGCTCGCCGAGCCTGGCGTCGATGCGGCCCTGGCCGAGCGCGCCGAACGAGCCCCACATGCTCTTCAGCGCCGCCGGCGAATTGGCGACGGCGCGGAACATGTTCGGCGTCACGCCGAAGGCCTGGTCGATGCTCTTGAGCAGCCCGCCGGCCTCGCCGCTTGCGGTGCCGGGATCGACAAGATTAACTCGTGCCATGGGATTTCTCCTGTTTCGCGGGGTTTTCTCACAGGCGGGCGCCGATGGCAGTCGACGCCCGCCGCCTTCTGGGGCCGGCCCGCCGCTTCATGCGGCAAGGTCCGGCCCGGAAGCTCGGGGCAGGTCGAAGTTTTATTAGGAGTCCTAATCAAGTCAAGGGCAACGCGCCCCGCCCCGCCGGGCCTTGTCGGCCGTGCCATCGCGCTCGCAGTCCGAAGAAGCGGTTTTATTTACCCTCCGCCCGTCTAATCTCGCCGCAACGACAAGCGGGGGATTCGAACGTTGACGGGACGATATCGGAGCGTGCGGCGCTGGGCCGCGGCAGTGGTGCTGGCTACGGGCGCCGCTCCGGCCATGGCCGAGCCGCGCTCGTCGCCGATAGAGCAATGCGCCTATTGCCATGGCGAGGACGGCATCGCGCGCGATACCGAGGTGCCGCATCTCGCCGGGCAGAACGAGAAATACCTGTTCAACCAGATGATGGCCTTCCGCGCCGGCAAGCGCCCGCACAAGGAGATGCGCTTCATGGCCCGCCATATGACGGTCCAGGAGGTCGCGGCGATCGCGGCCTATTACGCCGCCCTGCCGCCGCGCTGAGGCAACCATGCTCGCCCCGGACGACCTTTCCGCCTATCTCGCCCGCATCGGCTATGATGGCGAGGTCGCGCCGACCCGGGTGGCCCTGGCGCGGCTGCACTTCCTGCACCCGCAGGCGATCCCCTTCGAGAATTTCGACGCACTCGCCGGCCGCGGCGTGCGCATCGCGCTGAAGGAGGTCTTCGCCAAGCTCGTCCGCGAGCGGCGCGGCGGCTACTGCTTCGAGCACAACACCCTGTTCCATGCGGTGCTCGAGGCCTTCGGCTTTCCGGTGACGGCGCTCGGCGGACGCGTGCTGATGGGCCAGGCCGAGGATGCGCAGGTCGCCCGCACCCACAAGCTGCTGCGCGTCATCTGCGAGGGCGAGGATTTGATCGCCGATGTCGGCTTTGGCGGCATGACGCTGACCGGGCCGCTGCGCCTCGCAGAAGGCGCCCCGCAGAAGACGCCGCACGAGCCCTACCGGCTCGACCGCGGCGGCGAGGACTGGTGGCTGCGCGCCGAGATATCAGGCGAATGGCGCCTGCTCTACCGCTTCACGCTGCAGCCGGTGCCGGCGATCGACGAGGTGGTGGCGAACCATTATGTCGCGACCCATCCGGCCTCGGCCTTCACCTTCACCTTGCGCGCCGCCCGCATCCTGCCGCATGGCCGCCTGACCCTGCTCGACCGCCGGCTGACCGAGCACCGGCTCGGCGAAGCCTCGCTGCCGGAGCAAATCGCGGACGACGCCGCGCTGCGCCGGGCGCTCGAAAACCGCTTCGGAATCGTGCTCGACGACGACCAGTGGCAGGCCGCGCTGGCCCGCATCGCAGCCGCCCCGTCCCCCTGACGCGGATCGTCACCCCACGCATTTTTGACGATCTTTTTTACGCCTCGTTAATCTCCGAGGTTTCATCCCTTGCGCAGGAAAAGGAGATGAGGCCATGATGAAACTGACGGTGCCAGCGGTGATCCTGCTTCTTGCCGCTGCCGGCACGGCACAGGCTAGCCCCGCCAAGTCCATGGGGCAGTTCAAGGATTGGAACGCTGCGTCCTATCAGAACGGCAATAGCCAGCGTTGCTACATCTCGAGTGTTCCGACAACAGCAAAGCCTGAACAACTCAGACATGGAGATGTATTCTTCTTCGTGCAGACCAGTGATGGCAAGACAAGTAACACCGAGACCAGCTTCCAGACCGGCTATGAATTCGCCAAGGATTCGGTGGTCCGCATCACCATCGGCGATGCGGAATTCCAGATGCTGACGCTCGGCAAGGGCGCCTGGCTGAACCGGCTGGAGCGCGAGAGCGACCTGCTCGCGGCGATGAAGGCGGGCTCGTCCATGGTGCTGGAGGCGACCTCGGCCCGCGGCAACGACACCAGCTACACCTTTTCGCTCAGCGGCATCACCGCCGCCTCGCGCCTGCTCGATCAGTGCAGCTGAGGGCGGCCGTCAACCGCGCCACCATCATGGTCGGGCCTATCCCGACCATCCACGCCTTCACTGATCGCATGCGGCGCTCAAGACATGGATGCTCGCCACGAGGGCGAGCATGACGTGCAGGTTCAGAGCACGCCGTGACGCTCGAACACCGAGCGCAGGCTGGCGCCCGCCAGCAGCTCGTCGCGCGTGCTGTCCTCGGCCTCGATCTTCTCGAGGGCAAGCTTGACCGCCTCGGCCGCGATCTTCCGCGGCACGATCACGACGCCGTCGACATCGCCGAAGATGAAATCGCCGGGCTCGACACGGGCGCCGGCGACCTCGACCGGCTCGTCGGCCGCCATCATCTCGGCCCGGCCCTTGGTGTCGAGCGGGCCGATGCCACCGTGAAAGAGCGGGAAGCCGAGTTCGCGGATGCGGCGGACATCGCGCACCAGCCCGTCGGTCAGGCAGCCCGCCGCCTTGCGCACCATCGAGGCGGTGGTCAGCAATTCGCCCCAGGGCGCAATCCGGTCGGTCGGCCCGTCGCAGGCCAGGACCGGGATCTCACCGGGCTTCAGGCTGTCGATCAGGTCCATTTCGAGCGCGTAGGGATTATGCCCTTCGGGCAGGTGATAGCGCTTCATGTAGAGACCGGTGCGAGCGAAGCCGCAGAGGATCGCATTGTCGTCGACCGGCCGAACGAAGGGCTTCACAGCCTGGCTCGGATAGCCGAGTTGGTCGAGCACGTCCGAAAGCACGGCTGAATAGAGTCGGGTCTTCAGAGATTCCAGATCGAATGTGGCAGCCAAGTCGGACATCGCTTCCCCCTATGTTTTGTGGAAGCTTGTCGACGCCCTCCCCAAGGGTCAACCGACCGGACCGTCTTGGGGCAGTGCGGGAAACGCAGGGCTGCGGGCCCAGCCGAAAGGAGGACAGGGCCGCAAAGGCCCCGTCCAAGTGCTGAACACCGCGCCGAAAGCGAACAGAATCAGCCAGCCACGGCGTCAAGCCGGGCGTAGCTCGCCTCCATGCCGTCCTCCATACCGGTCGCCAGCATGGCGGCGCGGGTCGCACTGTCCGGCAAGGTCATACGCATGGTCATCAGCGTGCCAGCTCCATCCGCTTCGAAGCGGGTCTCGACATGATTGTCCGGCGTCGGGTCCGGCATGTGAAAGCGCTCGACATGGACGATACGGCCGAAAGGCTCGAGCGAAACATATTCCCCGGTGAGGACGAGACCATTGCCGTTGCCGTCGCTCCATTCATAGCGGATGCGGCCGCCGGCCCGCGCCTCGTTGATGCAGACCGGCATGGTCCAGCCATCCGGCCCGAGCAGCCATTTCTGGATCAGCTCCGGCTCGGTATGCGCGCGATAGACCGCCTCGGGCGAAGCCCTGAAGCGGCGGGTGACGACGACATGGGTGTCGCCTTCGGTCTCGAGGGTCAGTCTGCTCATCTGCCATCCTTCTCCTTGCCGGGCTCCATCTCGGCCAGAACCGCGTCCAGCCGGTCGTAATTCGCCTCCAGTGCCCGGCGCAGCATTCCGAGCCACTGGTCGATCTCGTTCAGCGCCGTCGGCGCCAGGCTGCAGGGCCGCTTCGTGCCCTCGGCGCGCCGGATGATCAGCCCCGCCTCCTCGAGCACCTTGAGGTGCCGCGACACCGCGGGCTGGGTCATCTCGAACGGCCGGGCGAGCTCCATCACCGTGCTCTCACCCAGCGCCAAACGCGCCAGGATCGCCCGTCGGGTCGGATCGGCGAGCGCCGAAAAGGCGGCATCGAGCCTATTCATCTCCATCTCCTTATATAATTAATTTGTTATATAATAGATCACGCATAGTCAAGCGCCCCGGCAGCCTGAGCGAGACAGAATTCCCTTGCGGAACACCAGAGCGGGGCAGACCATCAGATGCAGCGCCGCCAGTTGCCGCGACGCAGGAAACAAGGCTCACCATCCCCGAAACGGAGAGATGCCGCCATGCACAGCCTTCTGAGATTCGCTGTCCTGCTCACCGTCTCCACAGGCGGCTTTTTAGCCCTGGCGCCAGCGATCTCGACGCCGGCCGACGCCACGGCCTGCGCCCGCGGGGTTCGCGGCGCCGCTTGCGCGGGCCCGCGCGGTGCCGTCGCGGTCCGCCGCCCGGCCCCGGTCGTGGTCGCCCCTGCCCGCCGCGGCACCGTCGTCGTGCCGGCGCGCCGCGGCGTGGTCGTCGTGCGCTGAGCAGCGCCCGACCGGCGGCAGTGCTAGATGCGAGTTGAAGCGCTGCGATGCGTGAGCGCCGCACGCAGCAGCAGGTAGAGCACGGTCGCATTGAGCAGATGCCAGGCCCAGTGCAGCCCGAACGGCACGTGCTGGCAAGCCAGACCATCGAGCGAGCGGAAGGTCAGCGACAGCCCGAAGACGAGGCCGGCCAGCCCGATCTGGCGGGCGGTCGCGCCGGCCTGTCCGCGCACCGCCAGAGCCGCCGCGACCCCGAACAGCGCCAGCACGAAGCCCGCATAACCGGCCGAGCCGCGCAGGACCGGCGGCAGCCAGAGCGCAAGAACTGCCGCCAGCGCCGAGGAGGCGGCCAGGAAGGCGAGCGTGCCGAGGAACGCGGCCGCCGGCGCCAGCCCGAAGAAGCGTCGCAGCGCCAGACCGAAATAGAAGAAGGCGAAGAGCTGGATCGGCACCATATCGGCAAGCAGCGTCCAGCGCCGCGGCATGGTGTGAAACAGGAACGAGCCGATCGCGATGGCGAAGACCAGGGTAATCAAGATGGCGACCGGCCAGTCGGCGCGGCGCACACGCCACAGCAGAATCAGACCGGCCAGCGCCGCAAGCAGGAAGGCGCCGTTGCTCCACGCATTCAGCGGCTCGGCCCAGAACGACGGATCCGTGCGCTCGCAATAGCCATAGCTGCCCATTCGCCCTCTCCTGCCGCGCCCTCGCCTCCCGCTTGCGAGGCCCGGCCTGACATTGCCGAACGGCGCCCTCGCGACCATATCGCATATGCGAAACCCGTCATGGTGAGCGCCCTCTTTCGGCGGCTGCGCCGGCCCCAGCCATATTGCGGCGCAACATCGCATGGCAGATCCGGGCATTTCGACGCATATTTGGGCATCTTCCTCAAGCACCGTCGCCGATCGCCCGATTTGCCCAGATTAAAGGCACGAATTTCACAGTTCCTACCGAATTGTTAAGCGCCCTGCGCGGGTCTGGGGAACTTTCCAAACGGTCTCTTAATTCACCATGCATCCAGAGCATAACGGAACTGATGGAACAGCCCCTGCAATAAGCAGGCTGATCGCTCTATATGCAGTGCACAACGAATTCATCGCTGTCAGGGGTTGAGCCCTGCAATAACAAGGAGAACCACCATGTTCGTCACCATGATCGCCGCCAAGATCCGCGCCTATCTTCGCTACCGCGAGACCGTCCGTGAGCTGTCCCGTCTGACCGACCGCGAGCTCGACGATCTCGGCCTTTCGCGCTCCGAGATCCAGTTCGTCGCGCGCTCGCACGCCGCGGTCTGAACACAAGACGCCTGATTTCTCCCGGACCGTGTCCTCCCCTCGGTCTGGTCGAAGAGCGAATGCCCGCTTTCGAGCGGGCATTTTGCGTTTTGGGGCCTGACACGCCTCCTGCCCCTTGACCTTCCGCGCGCGCGCGGACACATCGCGGCGATGAGCACCTCACCCATCCACGTCGTCGGCGGCGGCCTCGCCGGCTCCGAAGCCGCCTGGCAGATCGCCCAGGCCGGCGTTCCCGTCATCCTGCACGAGATGCGCCCGGTACGCGGCACCGACGCGCACAAGACGGAGGGGCTGGCCGAGCTGGTCTGCTCCAATTCCTTCCGCTCCGATGATTCGACGAGCAATGCGGTCGGCCAGCTGCATTGGGAGATGCGCCGACTCGATTCGCTGATCATGGCCAAGGGCGACGCCCATCAGGTCCCGGCCGGCGGTGCGCTCGCGGTCGACCGCGACGGATTCTCGCAGGCGGTGACGGCGGCACTCGAGGCGCATCCGCTGGTCACCATCGACCGCGGCGAGATCGCCGGCCTGCCCCCGGCCGAATGGGACAAGGTCATCATCGCCACCGGCCCGCTGACCTCGCCGGCCCTGGCCGAGGGCATCAAGTCGTTGACGGGCGAAAACGAGCTCGCCTTCTTCGATGCCATCGCCCCGATCGTCCATTTCGACTCGATCGACATGGAAACGGCCTGGTTCCAGTCGCGCTACGACAAGCCGGGCCCCGGCGGCACCGGAGCCGACTACATCAATTGCCCGCTCGACCGCGACCAGTACGAGGCCTTCATCGACGCACTGCTCGCCGCCGAGAAGACCGAATTCAAGGAATGGGAGGGCACGCCCTATTTCGACGGCTGCCTGCCGATCGAGGTCATGGCCGAGCGCGGCCGCGAGACGCTGCGCTGGGGACCGATGAAGCCGGTCGGCCTGACCAACAAGCACAACCCGACGGTCAAGGCCTACGCCGTCGTCCAGCTCCGCCAGGACAATGCGCTCGGCACGCTGTTCAACATGAGCGGCTTCCAGACCAAGCTGAAATATGGCGAGCAGGCTTCGATCTTCCGGATGATCCCCGGCCTGCAGAACGCCGAATTCGCGCGCCTCGGCGGCATTCACCGCAACACCTATCTCAATTCGCCGAAGCTGCTCGACCCGACCCTGCGCCTCAAATCCGATCCGCGCCTGCGCTTCGCCGGGCAGATCACCGGCTGCGAGGGCTATGTCGAGAGCGCCGCGATCGGGCTGCTCACCGGCCGCCTCGCCGCTGCCGAGCGGCTCGGCCGGGAACTGGAGCCGCCGCCGGCGACGACGGCGCTGGGCGCGCTGGTCAACCACATCACCGGCGGCCATATCGTCACCATCGACGAGGGCCCGCGCTCCTTCCAGCCGATGAACATCAATTTCGGCCTGTTCCCGCATATCGAGGGCGTCGCCAGCCATGGCCCGGACGGAAAGCGCCTGAAAGGCCCGGCCAAGAGCGTCGCCCGCAAGCAGGCGCTCACGGCAAGGGCGAAGAGCGCGCTCGACGGCTGGATCTCGGGCACGCAAGCGCGGGCGGCCGAGTAGCAGCGGCTACACCCACACGAATGTGAACGCCGCCGCCCTGCGCGGCGGCGCTGACCATGCCCTTCCGTAAGCTGAATCAGGTACGCAAGCGGCGCTCGCAAGCCTTTGATATTCAATAGCTTCCAGGAACCTCTTCGCGGCTTCCTCAGCGCATGCGCCGGCGGCGACGCGAGCGCCTCCGGCGCGGTCGCCCGATGCATGGCAGGCAGGCCCTGAGGCCGTGGCTGCGCCTGCTCCAGGCCTCTAACAGTCCCGCTTCAAATGCAGGACCAAGGACTGGAGACGCTCTAAATTATGACTAGTACGCATAGCTCGCGGCCGCAGGCCAGCGCCGCGAACATCCGCAAGGCCGTGACCGCCGCAACGGTCGGCACGGTCATCGAATGGTATGACTACGCGCTTTACGGCGCCGCCTCCGGGCTGATCATCAACAAGCTGTTCTTCCCCAACCTGTCGCCCGCCACCGGCCTTCTCGCCGCCTTCGCGACTTTCGCGGTCGGCTATTTCGCCCGGCCGGTCGGCGGCATCGTGATCTCGCATATCGGCGACAAGTTCGGCCGCAAGCCGGCGCTGATCCTCACCATCCTGCTGATGGGCCTCGCCACCGTCGCGATGGGCCTGCTGCCGACCTATCAGAGCATCGGCATCGCCGCACCGATCCTGCTGGTGCTGCTGCGCCTGGTCCAGGGCTTCGGCGCCGGCGCCGAACTCGCCGGCGCGATCGTCCTCGTCGCCGAATACGCCCCGGCGAACCGGCGCGCCTTCTATACCGGCCTGCCCAATGCGGCGACGCTGGTCGGCATCATGCTGGCGACGCTCTCCTTCCTGGTGATTTCCTATCTGCCGGAAGAGGTGCTGCTCGGCTGGGCCTGGCGCGTGCCCTTCCTGCTCTCCGGCGCACTCTTCCTCGTCGCGATTTACATCCGCAAGCATCTCGACGAGACCCCGGAATATGTCGAGGCCATGGCCCGCGCCGAAGCCAAGAAGCACGAGCAGCAGGTCCCGCTCGGCGAACTCTTCCGCAAGAGCCCGAAGGAGGTGCTGTTCGGCTTCCTCTCGGTGACCGGCCACAACGCCAATGCCTACATCCTCAGCGCCTTCTCGCTGAGCTACATGACCAACACGGTCGGCATGGCCCGCACTGACGGGCTGATCGCCGTCACCATCGGCTCGCTCTTCGGCATTGCCGGCGTGCCCTTCATGGGCACGCTCGCCGACAGGATCGGCAGCGCCAGGGTCTATATGGGCGGCGCACTGTTCGTGCTGCTGCTGGCCTATCCGCTGTTCTGGATGTTCGACACCGGCAGCCTGTTCTGGTCGACGCTCGGCATCAGCCTCGGCTACGGCATCGGCTTCGGCGCCATGGCCGGCGCGCAGGGAGCCTTCCTGACCAACCTGTTCCCGACGCGCTATCGCTTCTCGGGCCTCGCCATGTCGCGCGAGCTCAACGGAGTGCTGGTCGCCGGGCCGACGCCGCTGATCGCCCAGGCGCTGGTCGGCGCCGCCGATGGCCGGCCGACCTATGTCGCCGCCTATCTGATGGCCTGCTGTGCGTTGGCGATCTTCGCGATCCTGGTCATCCAGAATCGCTCGGTGCACGAATAACGGCCCACCCTACAGCCATCGGCGCGTCGCAGGCGCGCCGATGGCTACCTCCCGCGAGCACAACCACCATAGGTAGCGACGATCTTCGCCTCAGCGCCCCCGCGAGGCGCGCCAGAGCGTCCATTGCCGCCGCAGCGGCGAGAGCGTGACGATGGTCCGGTAGGGATCATAGCCGCGCCGCTCCATCACCCTCAGATAGGGCTCGACCAGCGCCACCGGCAGGAAGGCCGGCCGGATCGCCGCCGGCACGGTCGCGCTGAGATCGTTCAGCTTGCGCAGATGGATCCGCGCCAGCGCCCGCAATTCCTTCAGCGAGTAGTCGACGCCGGGGCCGCCGCGCCCGCGCACGATGTCCTCGCGGGTGACGCCGTTGCGGGCGAGGATGTCGGCCGGCAGATAAACCTGTCCCCGCGCCGCATGCCAGGGAAAGGCACGCATCAGCCCGGCCAGCGCATAGGCGACGCCGGCATGGCCGGCAGCGGTCGCACCACCAGGATCGCGCCCCTGCGCCAGCACGAGGCAGGCGAGCCGGATCAGCGCGCTCGAGGTCTCGCCGACATAGCCTTCCAGATCCGAGAGCGAGGGCATCGGATCGTCATAGAGATCGAAGACGCGCGCCTCGATCAGCCCCGAGAGCGGCGCAACCGGCAATCTGAAGCGCCGCACCGTGTCGAGCAGCGCCTGGGCCACCGGATGTGCCGATCCTCCGCCGCTGTCTCCAGCTTCCAGCACGTCGCGCCACCATTGCAGGCGAACTTCGCCCGGCAATGGCTCGCTGACCAGCTCCCGCACGCGCGCGACCTCATGGCTGAAGGCATAGAGCGCGTGCAGCCCCGGCCGCAGCGCCTCCGGCGCATAGAGCGAAGCGAGATAGCGGTCGGGATCGGCCTCCCGCAACAGCGCCGCGCAATGCGCATAGGCTTGCGACAACGGTGCCGGTGCGGTGCCGGCACGATGCTCGGTTTCGGTTGTCATGTGCCCTCCTGCGATCGCCGCAGCGCGATCCGAAGTCGCCGGCAGTCTAGGCCCACCATTCCCGATTGGCTACGCGGGCCGGGCATGGCCGATGGGATTTGATCGACACCCGTCCATTCTCGGGCGAAGCGCAGCACAGACCCGAGATGCCCGGGTCAAGCCCGAGCATGACGTGGTCACTCCACCGCGATCAGCGCCGCCGCCACGCGCCGCTCCTCGCCGACCAGGACATTATAGGTCCGCGCCGCCGCAGGCGTCGCCATCGCCTCGACGGCGATCCCGACCTCGCGCAGCGGATCGCGCAGGCTCGGCGGCAGGAAGGCGATCTCGTGGCCGATACCGAGGATCAGGAAGTCGATCGCCTCCGCCTCGTCGAAGACAGGCTTGAGGCTCTCCAGCGTCAGCTCGGCGAAGCGCAACACCGGCCAGATCCTGATCCCGCCCGGCGTCGCCAGGATCGAGCCGCGATGGCTCATCTCGGCGAATCGGAAACCGCCGGCGCCGAAGGCGTCGATCAGGTGCCTGCCGGGCACGAAGCCGTCGAAACGCGTCATTTTCGAGCCCCGGCGAAGCCCGCTCAGACGCGGGCCTTGGCCTCCGCGGCATCCTCGCTCTGGTCGAGCCGGCCGGCGCGGACGTCGAGATAGAGCAGCACCGGCGTCGAGATGAACATCGCCGAATAGGTGCAGACCACCACGCCGAACAGCATGACGAGCGCGAAGCCCTCGATCGCCGTGCCGCCGAAGAGCACCAGCGCGATCAGCGCGAGCACGGTCGTGGTCGAGGTGATCGCGGTGCGCGACAGGGTCGAATTCACCGAAAGATCGAGCAGCTCCTCGACCGGCATGGTCTTGTAGCGGCGCAAGAGCTCGCGCGTGCGGTCGAACACCACCACCGTCTCGTTCAGCGAATAGCCGACGATGGTCAGGATCGCCGCGATCGAGGTCAGGTTGAATTCGAGCTGCGTGAACAGGAAGAAGCCGAGCGTCAGGACGATATCGTGCATCGTGCCGACGATGGCGCCGATCGCGAGCTGCATCTCGAAGCGGAACCAGAGATAGACCAGCACGCCGATGATCGCGAGCACGACGCCGATCGTGCCGGCCTGGACGAGCTCGCCCGAGACACGTGGACCGACGGTCTCGACACGGCGGAAATCATAGTCCTGGGCGAAGGCGGCGCGCGCCTTGGTCACCACGCCCTGCTGCGCCACTTCGCCGCCGGGCTGCAGCGCAAAACGCATGGAGAGTTCGCCGCCGCTGCCGAACTCCTGGACCTCGACCTCGCCGAAGCCGAAGGCGTTCGCGGTCTGGCGGACATGGGCGATGTCGGGCTTGCCGTTCTTGGCCTGCATCTCCATCAGCGTGCCGCCGCGGAAATCGATGCCGAAATTGAGCCCGACGGTGACGAAGAGCACCAGCGTCAGGATCGAGTAGAGCGCCGAGAACGGATACGAGAACCGCCGGAAGCGGACGATCTTGAAACGGGTATTGTCCGGAACGATGCGAAGCAGACGCATGCTCTTAAGTCTCCTGAATCAGCAGCGTCAGAACGGCAAGGTCTTGGGCCGCGCCAGGCGATACCACAACGCGATCATCATCCGGGTCAGCGTCACCGCGGTGATGACCGTGGTGAGGATGCCGAGGATGAAGACGACCGCGAAGCCGCGCACCGGGCCGGAGCCGAGCGAGAACAGCGCGACCGCCGCGATCAGCATGGTCATATTCGAGTCGATGATGGTGGCGAAGGCGCGGGTGAACCCCGCCTCGAGCGCCGAGACCAGAGAGCGGCCCAGATGTGATTCCTCGCGCATGCGCTCATAGATCAGCACGTTCGAATCGACCGCCGTGCCGATGGTGAGCACGATGCCGGCGATGCCCGGCAGCGTCATGGTCGCTCCGAGCAGCGACATCAGGCCGAAGATCAGACAGACATGGACGAGCAGCGCGACGCTCGCGATCGCTCCGAAGATGCCGTAGGTGCCGATCATGTAGAGGATGACCAGCACGGTCGCGATCAGTGTCGCCATCTTGCCGGCCTGGATCGAATCCTGTCCGAGGCCGGGGCCGACGGTGCGCTCCTCGACGATCGTCATCTTCGCCGGCAGCGCGCCGGCGCGCAGCAGGATGGCGAGGTTGTTGACCGCCTCGACCGTGAAGTTGCCCGAGATCTGGCCGGAGCCGCCGGTGATCGGCGACTGGATGACCGGGGCCGAGATCACCTTGTTGTCGAGCACGATCGCCAGGGCGCGACCGAGATTCTCGGTGGTCGCCTGGCCGAAGCGCTGGGCGCCGCGGATGTTGAAGCGGAAATTGACGATCGGCTGGCTGGTGCGCTGGTCGAAGGCCGGCTGCGCGTCGATCAGGTCCTCGCCCTCGACGATCACCTGGCGCTGCACCGGGATCGGCTGTCCGCCGGCATCCTGCGAGGGCAGCATGTCGACATCGCCGCCGGGCGAATCCGCGACCATGCGGAACTGCAGCTTGGCCGTCTGGCCGAGAATGTCCTTCAGGCGCTGCGGATCCTGCAGGCCGGGGACCTGCACCAGGATGCGGTCGAGGCCCTGGCGCTGGATGTTCGGTTCGGTCGTGCCGAGCGCGTCGACGCGCCGGCGCAGCACTTCCATGGCCTGCTCGACGGCGCGGCGGATGCGCTCGTTCGATCCGGCCTCGGTGACGTTGAGCTGGATCACACCCTCGGGCGTCTCGCTGATCTCGATGGTCTGGTTGCCGGAGGGACCGAAGGCGCCGAGGGTCCCGACCGGCTGCGCCAGCTCGCGGAACTTCGGCAACAGCTTGGCCCGGTCGGCGGCATCCGGAACGCGCAGCTGCACGCCGCGCGGCGTCAGGCCGATGCCGCCCTGGAAGGAGACCCGCTCCTCGCGCAGGATGCGGCGGACATCGTCACGCAGCTGCATGATCTGGCTGCGGATCAGATCGGCCCGGTCGATCTCGAGCAGGACGTGCGAGCCGCCCTGCAGGTCGAGCCCAAGCGTGACCGCATGGATCGGCAGCAGGAACTTCGGAATCCAGGACGGAGCGCCCTGCTCGATCGCCTTGCGGGTCTCGGGCGAGAACAGATTCGGCAATGCGAGCCCGCAGCCGAAGAGCAGGACGAGGAGGAGGACGATGACCTTGCGGGCCTGGAAACGAAGCATCTGCTTGGGAAGCCTTTTCTGCGTCGGCGCGGTCCTGGGAGGCTAAAGGCGGGTGCGGTCGTCAGACCGGCTCCCGCCTCGGATGGCCTGCTCCGGCCGCGCGCGGCGCGCCTTCAGCTCTTGACCGGCTCGCCCTTGGAGCGAACGTCCTGGACCATGCCCTTGAGGATGCGCACGCGCACGCCATCGGCGATCTCGGCCTCGATCTCGCTGTCGTCGACCACTTTGGAGACCTTGGCGATGATGCCGCCGGAGGTGATGACCGTGTCGCCGCGGCGGACGTTCTTGATCATCTCCTGATGAGCCTTCACCCGCTTCTGCTGCGGCCTGATGATCAGGAACCACATGATGATGAAGATCAGGACGAACGGGACCAGCGACATCAGGATGTCGTTGGTGCCGCCGCCTCCAAGGCCCTGGGCGAAAGCGGGGGTGATCACGGGAAGGCTCCTTCACGTCGCCGGGCCGAGTGTTCGGCCGGCCGGCGCGGGGGTTGCAAAAACGGGCGGACTATAGTCAGCGGCGAGCTGAAATCAATGCGAGGGGACGGTTTTCCCCCTTCGCCGCCCTCACCTATGAGGTCCCTGCCCTTCGCGCAATGGTCTTGATTTCGAGCTTGCGCTGCGATCTATGGAGCGTACCGTACCGTTCGGTACAATCCAGACCAGCGGAAGCCCTTTCCGATGACCGACATCGCCTCCGACCAGACCCTCGACACCCTGCTGCGGATCGCCGCCGCGCTGGAGCGCCTCGCCCCGCCGGCACGGCGGGCGCCCGACCTCACCGCCGCCGACGCCTTCGTCTGGCAGGCTTCCACGCAGTCGCTCTCGCCGGTGCCGAAGGTCAACCGGGTCGCGCTCTCCCTGCTGCGCGGCGTCGACCGGGTCCGCGACACGCTGGCCGAGAACACCGAGCGTTTTGCCCGCGGCCTGCCCGCCAACAATGTCCTGCTCTGGGGCGCCCGCGGCATGGGCAAGTCCTCGCTGGTCAAGGCCGTGCATGCCGACACCAACCAGCGCCTGCCCGCCGGCGCGCGGCCGCTCAAGCTGATCGAGATCCATCGCGAGGACATCGAGAGCCTGCCGGTGCTGATGGGGCTGCTCAAGGCCGATCCTCATCCGGCCATCGTCTTCTGCGACGATCTCTCCTTCGACGGACAGGACACCTCCTACAAGTCGCTGAAGGCGGCGCTGGACGGCGGCGTCGAAGGCCGGCCGGCCAATGTCGTGTTTTATGCGACCTCGAACCGCCGGCACCTGCTGGCGCGCGAGATGGTCGAGAACGAGCGCTCGACCTCGATCAATCCCGGTGAGGCCGTAGAGGAAAAGGTCTCGCTGTCCGACCGATTCGGCCTCTGGCTCGGCTTCCACAAATGCAGCCAGGACGAGTATCTCGCCATGATCGACGGCTATGTCAGCCATTTCGGCCTGACGATCGAGCCTGAGCAGTTGCGCCGCGAAGCGCTGGAATGGGCGACGACGCGCGGCTCGCGCTCCGGCCGCACCGCCTGGCAGTACATTCAGGACCTGGCCGGGCGGCTGGAGAAGAAGCTCGAGGGGTGAGCGGTCGTCATTCTCGGGCGAAGCGAAGCACAGACCCGAGAATCTCAGGACGGGCAGATTCGGGCAAGCGCCTCTTTCTGCCTGAGATGGCCGGAGCATGCCCGGCCATGACGTGTTTCACATAGAAAACGGGGCGGCCTTTCCTGGGACCGCCCCGTCTCGTGTCGACCGGCAGGGTCTCGCGAATCCGGTCGAATGGTGAAATTCGGCTCAGTTGTTCAGGTAGGGAACCGGGTCGACCGGCGTCGAACCCTTGCGCAGCTCGAAATGCAGCTGGGGCGAGTTGACGTTGCCCGACTGGCCGGATTTGGCGACGACCTGGCCGCGCTTGACTTGGTCGCCACGCTTGACGTTGATCTCGCCATTATGGGCGTAGGCCGAGACGTAGCCGTTCGGGTGGCGGATCAGCACGAGATTGCCGTAGCCCTTGAGCTCGTTGCCGGCATAGGCGACGACGCCACCCTCGGCCGCCTTGACCGGCGTGCCTTCCGGCACCGCGATGTTGATGCCCTCGTTGCCGCCCTTGCCATTGTAGCCGGCGATGACGCGCCCGCGGGCCGGCCAGCGGAAATCGGCACTCGGGCCGGCAGGCTGCTCTTCCGCCTTGGGCGGCAGGCTGGCGGTGGTCTGCGGCTCGGCGACCGGCTTCGGCTCCGGCCTGGACTGGACCACCGGCTTCTGCTCGGCCGGCAGGCTGGCGACCTGGGTCGCGACCTTCGGCTTGGCGGCAGCGACGGGAGCCGGAGTCGCAGGCTTGGCCTCGGCCACCGGCTTCGCAGCCGCCTTGGCCTTGGCCTCGGCAGCGAAGCGAGCCCGCGATTCGTTCATCGCCTTGGCGTCGGCCGCTGCCTTTGCTCTGGCTTCGGCTGCGGCCTGCGCCTTCGCCTCGGCAGCACTGACTGCCTTCGGGGCGGCGGCGGCGGGACGCGCGGTGGGGATGGCGGCGACCGGACGCGCCGCCGGCGACGAAGCGGGCGGCGGCGCCAACCGGTTGGCGTCGTTGCGGCTCTCGTTCGGGAAGGGCTGACGCGAGGCAGTCTGGCTACCGCTGGCATTGTAGACGGGGACGACGATGCGCGTACCAGGCGTGACCTCGGCACTCGACAGGCCGTTGACCGACATCAGCGCCGAGCGCGGCACGCCGTAGCGGCCCGAGATCGTATCGAGCGTCTCGCCATGAGCCAGGACGATCGGCGTCCCGCCCTGGGCGCTCCAGCCCGCCGCAGAACCGACGACGGCGGGAGAGGAGGACGGCAAGGCCGCAGGAGCCGAGCGCAAGGTGACGGCCGAGCTGGGCGGCGGCAGCGGCTGGCTGCGAACACCTCCGGCAGGGGCGGCCGACGCGGATTCGTAGGAACGCGACGGAACCGGCTGCGGAGACGACCGCCCGATCGAACCGGTCGTGGCCGGATCGTAGCCGGACGGGGCCTGAGCGGTCCTGAAGGGATTGCTGAACGGCGCCTCGGTGAAGCGCGTAGCCTCCGAGCAGGCCCCGAGAGCGACCGTGAGGGCGCAGACCGACACGAGGCGGACCAGGGGCTTCGGCATTGCCAACTCAACTTGCTTACGCATGGACTCAGCACTCGCGAACGACGCAACTCTATGGTCCGCATTAAAGCGGCGGTTAGGTTACGAAACCGTTTCGCGAGGAGGAGCCGGCGTAAATTTTGAAGCCGGCGAACTCCGCCTCGGCGCCTGTTCGAGTTTCCCGCAGCCCTGATCCTGAGGAGCCGTTCCGCATGGATGGAGTGGCGAAGGACGCCTCGGGAGGTTCAGAAAAGCCATCCAAAGCATCCTTGCGAGACGCTGCCGCACGGCGCCTCAGGCTGAGGGCTTACTTTCCCGACCGGCCTTCAGAGCGCCAGCGCCAGGCCGGGCGCCAGCGGCGGCAGGCGGATCGCCGGGCCGAGCGCATGCTCGAAACCGTTCTCACCGCTCGTCACCACGACGCGCCGGGTGCCCCCCTCGCCCGGCAGCGCCGCGACGAGGCGCCCGCCCTGCCCGAGCCGGGCCAATAGCGCCTCAGGCAACACCTGCATCACGCCATTGACGAGGATGCGATCGAAGCGGCCGAGCGCGCGATCGGGCTGGAAGCCGTCGGCATGGTGCAGCTCGACCGATCCGGAAAAGCCGCCGCCGGCCAGCCGCTCATGGGCGGCGAGAGCGAGCGTGCGGTAGCGCTCGAGCGAGACGACCTGCGCGCCCATCGTCCCCATCAGCGCCGCGACATAGCCGGAGCCGGAGCCGATCTCGAGCACCCGGCAGCCGGGCTTGAGCTCGAGCGCGCCGAGCAGGGCCGCGACCGTGTGCGGCGCCGTCATGGTCTGGCCGCAGGGCAAGGGCACGGAGACGTCCTGGCGCGCGAGATCGGCGAAGCGCGACGGCGCGAAGTGCTCGCGCGACACCTTTTCCATCGCGCGCAGCAGGGCGAGGTCGCGCACGCCGCGCGCGCGAAGCGAGAGAAGAAAGGCGACGGTGCGCTCGCTCTCGCTGCTGGCCCCCTCCTCGGTCATCGCATTCCCGTCCCGAACCGGAGTGGTCGCTCGCCGAGCAGAAACCAAATGCCGTCATTCCGGCCGCAGCGCAGCGGAGCGCCTGAAATCATCGCAGGGCGCAGAGCCCTCCGATGATTTCCGGAGCTGGGCGGCTTCTCCGCTTGCCCGGCATGACGGTCACAGCTCATCAGCCAAGCACCGCCGAGCCGGCGCCCTCCATCACGCGAAGACCTGCGCGAAGCGGGTCAGTGTCGGTTCATGGGTCAGGTCGAGTTCCAGAGGCGTCAGCGAGATCTTGCCCTCGGCCAGCGCCCGCAGATCCGTGCCGTTCGCCGGGTCGCGCTTCGAGCGCTGGAAGGCGATCCAGAAATACGGGTTGCCGCGGCCATCCTGGCGCGGCTCGAGCTTGACCAGTTCCTGGTCGCGCCGGCCCTGCACCGTCACCGCCACGCCCTTGACCTCGGCCGGCGGGAGATTCGGGAAGTTGAGGTTGAACAGGATGTCCTTGGGAATCCCCTCCTCCAACAGACGCCGGATGATCGGCGGCGCGTGCTGCTCGGCGCAGTCCCAGCTGATCTTGTTGCGGTCGCCCGGCGTGTAGGCCTGGCTCACCGCGATCGAGGGGATGCCGAGCAGGGTGCCCTCCATCGCTGCGGCGATGGTGCCGGAATAGGTCACGTCCTCGGCGACGTTCTGGCCGCGATTGACACCGGAGAGCACGAGGTCGGGCTTGGCGTCGGCGAGGATCGAGCGCACCGCCATGATCACGCAATCGGTCGGCGTCCCCTGCACGGCGAAGCGCTTCTCCTCGATCTGGCGCAGGCGCAGCGGGTTCGACAGCGACAGCGAATGCGCGACGCCCGACTGGTCGGTCTCGGGCGCGACGACCCAGACATCATCGGAGAGCTGAGCGGCGATGCGCTCCAGCACGGCCAGCCCCTCGGCATGGATGCCGTCGTCATTGGTCACTAGGATGCGCATGGGATCAGACCGCCTTCTCGATGCGGGTCGCCCCGCGCATATAGGGAACCAGCGCCTCCGGCACGGTGATCGAGCCGTCGGCGTTCTGGTAGTTCTCCATCACCGCGATCAGCGCGCGGCCGACCGCCGTGCCCGAGCCGTTGAGGGTGTGGACGAAGAACGGGCCCTTGCCGTCCTTGGTCCTGTAACGGGCGTTCATCCGCCGCGCCTGGAAATCGCCGCAGACCGAGCAGGACGAGATCTCGCGATAGGTCTTCTGGCCCGGCAGCCAGACCTCGATGTCGTAGGTCTTCTGCGAGGCGAAGCCCATGTCGCCGGTGCACAAAGTCATCACGCGATAATGCAGGTCGAGCTTCTTCAGCACGGCCTCGGCGCAGGCCAGCATGCGCTCATGCTCCTCGCGCGACTTCTCGGGCGCGGTGATCGAGACCAGCTCGACCTTCTCGAACTGGTGCTGGCGCAGCATGCCGCGGGTGTCGCGACCGGCCGAGCCGGCCTCGGCCCGGAAGCAGGGCGTCAGCGCGGTGAAGCGGCGCGGCAGCTCCTCCTCAGAGAGGATCGATTCGCGCACCAGATTGGTCAGCGGCACCTCGGCGGTGGGGATGAGCCAATGATCCTCGCCGGCGCGAAACTGGTCGTCGCGGAACTTCGGCAGCTGCGCCGTGCCGAACATCGCGTCGTCCCGCACCATCAGCGGCGGATTGACCTCGGTGTAGCCGTGCTCCTCGACATGGGTGTCGAGCATGAACTGCCCGATGGCGCGGTTCAGCCTGGCGATCTGCCGGTCGAGCACGACGAAGCGCGAGCCCGAGAGCTTGGCCGCCTTCTCGAAATCCATCTGGCCGAGCGCCTCGCCGAGCTCGTAATGCTCCTTCGGCTGGTTGACACCGGTCAGGCGCTTGCCGCCCTGCTCCGGCTTCTCGCCATGGCAGCTGTGCTCGACATTGCCGTGCTCGTCGGCGCCTTCCGGCACATCCTCATGCGGCTGGTTCGGGATCGCCGCGAGCTGCTCGCTGAGCGCCTCGACCGCGGCCCGCTCCTCCGCCTCGAGCGCAGGACCGGCATCCTTCAGCGCCGCGACCTCGGCCTTGAGCTTCTCGGCGAGGGCGAGGTCCTTCGCGCCCATCGCCTTGCCGATCTCCTTGGAGAGGGCGTTGCGGCGCTCCTGCGCGGCCTGCGCCTTGGCGATGGCCGCACGGCGGGTGTCGTCGAGCGCGAGCAGCGAGGAGGACAGGGGCTCCAGCCCGCGCCGCTTCAGCCCCCGGTCGAACGCTTCCGCATTCTCGCGAATCCATTTGATGTCGTACATCGCCAGTCACGCCATTAATCGAAAGAGCGTGATGCTGTAGACCGGGACGGCGCGCGAGGGAACTGCCTGCATCGCTGCAATAGACGCTTCTGCCGTCATGGTCGGGCTTGTCCCGACCATCCACGGCTTCGGTCGTAAGGGCTGCGCTCGAACGCGCCTGCCCGCCACGAGGCGGACAGGCGGGGATAACGACTTACTCGCCGGCCTTCTCTGCCGCCTCTTCCGCCGCCTTCTTATCGTCGCGCTTCTTCTCGACATGGCGGACCGCGAACACCGAGAGCTCGTAGAGCAACAGCATCGGCACGGCGAGCATCAGCTGCGAGATCACGTCCGGCGGCGTCAGTACGGCTGCGACCACGAAGACGAAGACGATGGCGTAGCGGCGCTTCTCCTTCAGGAACTGCGAGGAGACGATCCCGGCCTGACCGAGCAGGGTCAGGATCACCGGCAGCTGGAAGGAGACGCCGAAGGCGAAGATCAGCGTCATGATCAACGAGAGATATTCGCTGACCTTGGGCAGGAGCTGGATGCCGGCCTGCCCCTCGGTCGCCGCCTGCTGCATGCCGATCGAGAACTTCATCAGCACCGGCATGGCGAAGAAATAGACCATGGCCGCGCCGAGCACGAAGAAGATCGGCGTCGCCGCGAGATAGGGCGCGAAGGCCTGACGCTCGTTCTTGTAGAGCCCCGGCGCGACGAATTTGTAGATCTGCGTCGCGATCACCGGGAAGGCGAAGAAGCCCGCGCCGAACGCCGCGATCTTGATCTGCGTGAAGAGATATTCCAGAGGCGCCGTGTAGATCAGCTGGACATTGGCGCCCGGCCCCGCCGCCCAGACATAGGGCTGGACCAGGAGATTGTAGATCTGCGTCGCGAAGGCGAAGCAGACGAAGAACATGATCAGGAAGGCGACCAGCGACTTGATAAGCCGCGCGCGCAGCTCGATCAGATGGTCGATCAGCGGAGCGCGCGAGGCCTCGATCTCATCTTCGCCCTCGCGATCCGAAGGCGTCTTCACCTCGGCGAGGCTCATGCCGGGCTCCCGTCTTCATTCTGGGCGGCCTTGGGCTTGCGCTTGCGGGCCGGCTTGGCGACCGGCTCCGGCGACGCGGCTTCGGCCTCCGGGATCACGGGCTCCTCGGTGGCGACCGTCTTGCGCCGGCGCTTCGGCTTGGCCGGCGCCTCCGCGGCCGCGACCGGTGCCGGATCGATCACGATTTCGGGCAAGGGCTCCGGCCCGGGAATCGCCGCGAGCTTGGCTTCCGCCTCCTTGACCGCCGCCTCGTCGGGCTTCGGCGCGGCCGGCGTGCCGAAATCCTTCATCGGCTCGATCGGGTCGAAATTGGTCGAGGCCTGCACCGAGGTGCCGATGTCCTCGACCTGCTTCTTCAGGTCGTGAAGCTCCGCCTCGCGCATCGCATCGTTGAACTGCCCCTGGAATTCCGCGGCCATGCGCCTGACCTTGCCGACCATCTGTCCGGCAGTGCGCAGCGCGCCCGGCAATTCCTTGGGGCCGATCACGATGAGCGCGACGCCCCCGACCAGCAATAATTCGCTCCAGGCGATGTCGAACATCGACGGCTAGTCCTCTCGCCACCCACGCCGCTCTAGAGCATGCGCGGCCGCAAGTGGAAACCACTTTTGCGGGCCGGCCTGCTCGAGATATCGATCCAGCGCATTCCTCTGCGTCCGGCCGCGCGCGACCGATCGGGACGCACGCTGGCGGCGCGCCATCAGGCCTTGGTTTCGGCCTTGGCAGGGGCGGGATTGGCCGTCTGCGCGTTGTGGTCGATCACCTTGGGATCGGCCGGCTGCGCGGTGGTCTCCGGCGGATCATCCTCCGCCATGCCCTTCTTGAACGACTTGATGCCCTTCGCGACGTCGCCCATCAGCTCCGAGACCTTGCCGCGGCCGAAGAGCAGCATGACGATGACACCGACGACGACCCAGTGCCAGATACTGACGCCACCCATCGCAAATTCCTCCGAATTGAACCCAGCCTCCGACCTCCCAGCCGGGCCAGTCGCTTGTGCCGGAAACTAGGTGTCCCCAGCAGGGAACACAAGGACTTCGTCGGTCGAGATGTCGAGACCGACATCCTCGCCCTCGCGAACCGACCCCGGTTGCGCGAAGCGCGCCGTGAGCGGCTTGTCGAGCCCGTCGACCGCGATCTGGAGCTCGTCCACCTCGCCAAGGAACCGCCGCATCACCACCCTGCCGGGCAGGCAGAAGCCCCTGGGCACGAGCCGGACGCCTTGCGGGCGTACGCAGACCACCGCGGCCGCGCCTTCGGCCAGTCCATTCGCGGGAAAGCGGCCGATCGGCGTATCGACGGCGCCGCGCACGACCGTCCCGTCGATTTCAGTAAGATCGCAGAAAAATCGGGCGGCAAAGAGGCTGATGGGCTTGCGATAGAGCTCCTCGCCCGTACCGATCTGGACGATCCGACCCTGGCGCATCAGCACGATCCGATCGGCGATCCGCATCGCATCCTCGGGATCATGGGTGACGATGATCGAGGTGGCGCCGATTTCATCGAGCAGCGCCATGGTCTCGTCGCGCACCGTGTCGCGCAGGCGCCGGTCGAGATTGGAGAAGGGCTCGTCCATCAGGAGCACGCCGGGCCGCGGCGCCACCGCCCGCGCCAGCGCGACGCGCTGCTGCTCGCCGCCCGAAAGCATGTGTGGATAAGCCTCGGCGAGATCGGCGAGGCCGACGCGCGCGATCGCCCGCAGGGCCGTGGCATCCGCCTGCGCATCGCCATAGCCACGCAGGCCGAAGCGGACATTCTCGCGCACGCTGAGATGCGGGAACAACGCGTAGTCCTGGAAGACCAGCCCGACGCCGCGCTCCTCCGGCTCGACGAAGGCGTCGGCCGAGGCGACATCCCTCCCCTCGAGCAGAACCCGGCCAGCGCTCGGCCGCTCGACGCCGGCTGCGAGCCGCAGCAGCGTCGTCTTGCCGCAGCCGGAATGACCGAGCAGCGCAATGACCTCGCCCGGCGCGACCGTCAGCGAGACGGCGTCCAGCGCGGTCACGCCGCCGAATCGCTGCGTGACCTCGTCGAAGCCGAGCGAGACCGGGATGGCGGCGCCGGCGGTGCCGCGCCGTCCCCAGCCCAGCCGGCGCATCATGCTTTCGCTACGAGCCAATGCGTTCTCCAAAATTGATGAAATCCTCGTCATCCTGGGCTTCGCGCAGCGAAGTCCCGGGATCCATCGCAAAGAGCGGAGACCTACGATGGATCCCGAACTACGCCGCTGAAGCGGCTTGTCCAGGATGACGGGGCGGGCGTGGGGTCGACATACCCTACTCGCCCGCGCTGTGCGGCGGCTAGCCGCCTTCGTCAAGCGGGCTGAACAGGTCGCCGAGCGGATCCTCGTCGGCGCGCAGGTCCGGATCGTCGTCCGGAACCGGTACCGAGAGGTCCTTGGAGAGCCGGCCTTCGATGAAGCCGGCGCCCTTCAATTCGTCGAGCCCGGGCAGGTCGTCGATGCGGTCGAGCCCGAAATGGTCGAGGAAGCCCTTCGTGGTACCGAAGGTCACCGGCCGGCCCGGCGAGCGCCGCCGGCCGCGCAGCCGCACCCAGCCGGCCTCGAGCAGGATGTCGAGCGTGCCCTTGGCCGTGGCGACCCCGCGGATCTCCTCGATCTCGGCCCGCGTCACCGGCTGGTGGTAGGCGATGATCGACAGGATCTCGAGCGCGGCGCGCGAGAGCCTGCGCGGCGCCTCGGCCTCCGGCGCCAGCAGATAGGCAAGATCGGGCGCGGTGCGGAAGGCGAAGCCGCCGGCGACGCGCTTCAGCGTCACGCCGCGCATCGCATAGCTTTGCTCCAGCGCCACCAGCACCTTTTCGATCGGCACATTGGCCGGCACCGACTTGGCGAGCTCCTCGGCCGAAAGCGGCGCGGTCGAAGCGAAGAGCAGCGCCTCCGCGATGCGGCAGGCGCGAGCCAGCGCTTCGGCGCCGTCCCAGCGCTCGTCGTCCTCGTCCCTCTGGGCTTCGGCCGGGGCCATGCGGATCAGGTCCTCACAATCCCAGAGACGGTGGCCGGGACGAGCGCCGACGGACATAGAGCGGCGCGAAGGCGCCGTCCTGGCGCAGGTCGAGCACACCTTCCCGCACCATTTCGAGCATGGCCGAGAGCGAGGAGGCCTTCACCGTCGCCGTCATCGTCTCGGCCGGCATGCCATGGCTCTGCATGTACTGTGCGAGATAGCCGTCGATCGCCGTCCACTCACCGGCCTCGCCGACCAGCCGCGCCAGCGCTTCGCGCGCCTCGACCAGCGAGAGCACCTGCCGATGGCCGACGCTCATCGGCGTGCGCACATGGCGCTGGCGCTGCTGCGCATAGGCGGCGAGCAGGTCGTAGAGCTCGGCCTCCCAGACCGGGCGCACCCCGGCGACCACCGCCTCCGGCGCCCCGCGCGCGAAGACATCACGGCCGAGCCGCTCGCGCACCGCCAGGCGCTGCGCCGCCGCCCGGATCGCTTCCAGCCGCTTCAGCCGCAAGGCGAGCGCGGTCGCAAGCTCGGCCGCACTCGGCTCCTCGCCCTTGGGAGGCTCCGGCAGGAGCAGGCGCGATTTCAGATAGGCGAGCCAGGCCGCCATCACGAGATAGTCGGCAGCGAGCTCGAGGCGCAGTTCCCGCGCCCGCTCGACGAAGGACAGATACTGCTCCGCCAGCGCCAGGATCGAGATCCGCGCCAGATCGACCTTCTGGCGCCGGGCGAGATCGAGCAGGAGATCGAGCGGCCCTTCATAGCCGTCGACATCGATCAGGAACGCCGGCTCCTCCACCGCGCGCTCGGGCGCGGCGCTCTCCTCGAATGGCAGTTCAGCGGCCATCGTCGGCCCATCCCCGATACAGTAACGCTTGTGGGTTCACAGCCCTCATCCTGAGAAGCCGCCCTCGGGTCCGGCCTTTGGCCGGCCCAAGGATAACTCCGCGGCGCCTCGAAGGAGGTTCCAGCGCCCTCTGGAAACATCCTTCGAAACGCGAGTGCGCTCGCTCCTCAGGATGGGGACTATGAGTGACCCCAGCGTCTCAGCCCCAACGCATGCAGGTTCGGCCTAACTTCCGCCCAAGGCAAGGGCGCTGGCGAGCTGGGCGCGTGCCGCGTCGACGTCGATCGGCTCCGGCTCATGGCGGATGCGCGCCAGCGCCATCGCCGCCCGCCGCGCCCGCTGTCCCGTCATCGCCGGGACCGCCCCGGCGACGGCGACCATCTCGTCCATGATGCCATGGCAATGCAGCACGACGTCGACACCGGCCCGGATCGCCGCCTTCGACTTCTCGGCGAAGCTGCCGGAAAGCGCCTTCATCGAGATGTCGTCGGTCATGATCAGCCCGTCGAAGCCGAGCTCGCCGCGCATCACCTCGCGGACGATCCGCCGCGAGGTCGTCGCCGGCCTGCGCGCGTCGAGGGCGGTGAAGACGACATGCGCCGTCATCGCCAGCGGCATGTCGGCGAGATGGCGGAAGGGCGTAAAATCGTGGGCGCGCAGCGCGTCGAGGCTCGCCTCGACCACCGGCAGGTCGTGATGGCTGTCGGCCTTGGCCCGGCCATGGCCGGGCATGTGCTTGATCACCGGCAGCACGCCGCCGGCGAGCAGGCCCTCGGCCGCCGCCCGGCCGAGCTTGGCCACCATCACGGGATCGCGCGCATAGGAGCGGTTGCCGATCACGTCATGGCTGCCGGCGACCGGCACGTCGAGTACCGGCAGGCAATCGACATCGATGCCGACGCTTTTGAGGTCATGCGCCATCAGCCGCGCCGAGAGCCTGACGATCTCGCGCTGCTGCACGGGATCGTTGATGGCGAGGAAGGCCAGCGCCGGCGGATAGGGCGGCCAGTGCGGCGGCCCCATGCGCTGTACCCGCCCGCCCTCCTGGTCGATCAGGATCGGCGCCTGCCAGCCGACGCATTCGCGCATCGAGGCCGTCAGCGCCGCGACCTGCGCCGGGTCCTGGGTGTTGCGCTTGAACAGGATGAAGCCCCAGGGCCGGGCGTCGCGGAAGAAGGCGCGCTCGTCGGGAGTGAGGCTCGTGCCGAGGCAGCCGGCGATGAAGGCGCGCGAGGTCATGCGACAGGCGTAGGAATGCCGGCCTTGCCGGTCAAGCGGGTGGCATCGTCGAATTGTGGGTTGCCGCTTGCGGCGGCCGCCTCCCGGCCTAGACTTTCGTCAGCCCCGTGACGCGAGACCGCATAGCCATGATCGACGAAGCCCCGCTGCTGACCATCCGCAAGACCTTCGAGCGCCCGCAGGCCAGCCTGATCGCAGCCTTGAAGGGCGCCCCGACGGCCCAGATATCCGACGCCATGCATGCCGGCGGCGCGATGGATTTCGCGATTAAGGCGCCGCCCGGCCTGCCGGAATTCTTCATCGGCACCGCCCTCACCTGCGATTGCGGTCCCGGCGACAATCTCGCGGTCTGCGCGGCCGTCGCTTTGGCCGAGCCAGGCGACGTGATCGTCGCCGCGACCCACGGCTTCACCCAGGCCGGCATCATCGGCGATCTCCTGGCCGGCATGATGAAGAACCGCGAGGTCGCCGCCTTCGTCACCGACGGCGTGGTACGCGACATCGCCGATCTGCGCCGCATCGGCCTGCCGGTGTTCTCAAAGGGCGCGACGCCTTCCTCCGTGCACCGCTCGGGCCCCGGCACGGTCGGATTGCCCATCGTCTGCGGCGGCATCGCGATCGAATCGGGCGACATCCTGATCGGCGACCCCGACGGCGTCGTCGTGGTGCCGCGTCGCCGCGCCGCCGAGATCGTCGAGCGGCTGAAAGTGGTGCGGACCAATGAGGGCGGGCTGCTCTCCGAGGTTACCGCCGGGCTCGACGCCCCGGGTTTCGTCATCGAATTGCTGGCGAGCAGCCGGGTACGCTATCTCGACTGAGCAGGCGCCAGCTGCGACCGGCTTGAATCAGATTGGCTGGATCCGGCCGCAAGCCATTGACCGAACAGCCGGATCAACGCGCCCGGAACGCGGGCGGCATTCGTTGGGAACCACTTCGTCATCCCGGCCGGGCCGCGCCCAGCCGGGATGACTGTATCGGGTCCGCCGCTCAGCGCAGCTGCGCCGCCGCCTGGGCGTTGAAGGCGTCGAAGGGCAGTTCGGCGACGCGGAACCAGAGCTGTTCCTTCTTCCAGTAGGGCAGGAAGGAATCCCAGAACGTCTTGAAGTTCGGGTTGCTGGCGGCAAGCTCGGCGTAGAGTGCGAAAGCCTCCTTGAAGGCCGCCTGCATCACGTCCTGCGGGAACGGGCGCAGCTCGGCGCCGGTGCCGACCAGGCGGATCAGCGCATCCGGGTTGCCATGGTCGTACTTGGCCATGCACAGCGCATTGGCCTCGGCGCAGGCGGCCTCGACGATAGCGCGGTAATGCGCCGGCAGCGCGTTCCACTTTTCCATGTTGGCGATAAAGCTGACATTGGCGCAGCCTTCCCAGAAGCCCGGGTAGTAGTAGTACTTCGCCACCTTCTGGAAGCCGAGCTTCTCGTCGTCATAGGGACCGGAGAACTCGGCCGCATCGAGCGTGCCACGCTCCAGCGCCGGGTAGATGTCGCCGCCGCCGAGGGTCTGCGGCACCACGCCGAGCTTCGACATGATCCGGCCGCCGAGACCGGCGATGCGGAACTTCAGGCCCTGGAGATCGGCGACCGATTTGATCTCCTTGCGGAACCAGCCGCCCATCTGCGCCCCGGTATTGCCGGAGGGGATGGTGTGGATGTTGAACTTCTTCATGAAGTCGCGGCAGAGCTCGAGCCCGCCGCCGGCATAGAGCCAGGCGTTCTGCTGGCGGGTGTTCATGCCGAAAGGCAGCGAGGTCTCGAAGGCGAAGGCGGTGTCCTTGCCGATATAGAAGCTCGCCAGGGTGTGGCTGCATTCGACCGTGCCGTTCTGCACCGCGTCGAGCGCCTGGAGCGCCGGCACGATCTCGCCGGCGGCGAAGGTCTGGATCTGGAACTGGCCGTCGGTCGCCTCGGCGACGCGCTTGGCGACCTGGGTCGAGATGCCGAACAGCGTGTCGAGGCTCTTCGGATAGCTCGAGGTCAGACGCCAGCTGACCTTCGGCATCGACTGGGCCACTGCCGGAGCGGCGATGGCGGCGCTGGCGGCGGCACCCGCGCCAGCCGACTTGATGAATTTGCGGCGGTCCATGGCTTTCCTCTTGCTTGCGAGCTTTCGCGCCTCTCGGGCGGCACTGCTCGCCAGGGTAGCGCGACGCTACCGCTACCGCCCTAGCGGCAAAACGGCACGGCCGGAAGGGCCGCATGCGCCCTAGACGGGGCGGAAAGCGGGATCGGTTGCGCCTGAAACCGCACGATCCACGGGAAAATTTCGAAGAAGCGTGCGCCGGATGGCGCGACGCATACGGCGTTCAAGCGATCTGCCGAATGGCCGAAGCGGTGCGCAAGCGCCGGCATGCATGGCCGCCGGCGAGCGACGGAGACGGTTACGGGCTCCGATACCCGATGGTGAAGGATGCCATCCAACCAGCTGAATCGATTCGGGTTCAGCGCTCGACGCTCCTGGCAAGCAGCCCTGCCGCCAGCATGGCGAGGCGGCAGACCGCGCGCGTGCCGAGCCCGCCGACATCCTGCTGCGGCACGAACTCGACGATGTTGAAGCCGATGATCGGCGCGCGCTCGGCGACCCCGTTCAGCAGATCGACGACATCGCCGAATCCGAGCCCGCCCGGCGCGCGGCCGAGCACGCCCGGCACCACCGAGGGATCGAAGCCGTCGACATCGAAGCAGACCACGACGGGGCGACCGGCCGGCACGCACTGCGCGGCATGAGCGATGCCCTTGGCCCTGAGCATGCGCATATCGATCAATTGCGCGCCGGCAGCCCGCGCATCGATGACCTCGGCCTCGCGGGCGCTGCCGATACCATGCGCGCCGACCTGGACGATCGCCTTGACGCCGGAAAGCTCGGAGGCCCGCCGCATCGTGCTCGACAGCCCGAAGCGCTCGCCCTCGACCTCCTCGCGCCAGTCGATATGCGCATCGACCTGCAGGACGCTGATCTCGTCGCGGGCGGCGAAGGCGCGCAGCGCGGGAATCTGCACACTGTCGTCGCCGCCCAGCAGCAGGCGTGCAGTCCCTCGTGCCAACAGGCTCGTATAGACGGCCTCGATCCGCGCCCGGTTCCCGGCGAGATCGGCCGGGTCGAAAGCGATGTCGCCGCAATCGACCAGCCTGTCCCGCTCCCGGAGCAGCGGGCCGCCCAGATCGAAATCATAGTGCCCGCGCCGCGCCGCCTGGGGCGCGCTCGCGGCCCGAATCGCGCTTGGTGCCGCCGCACTATGAAGCGAGCCTGATCGGTAGGGCGTCGCCCCGGGGATGCCGATCACCGCGACAGAGCCGGGCGAGACTGCATCGTAATGGACGGCCTCGCCACCGAGGAAAACGGCACCATCGGCGGGCCGGGAGATCGGATCGAGAGACATGACGGAAGACCGCGGAGCTGGAAGGACGAGGCCCCAGCCTGCCCACGGCGAACGCCGGAGGCAAGCACGCCGGGGGCGCCCCTCGCCCGGCCCGTCATGCATGGCGGGAAATGGAAACGCCGGCCGCGAATGTCGCGGCCGGCGCTGATCGAATAACGGCGATATCCGCTATGGCGGGCTCAGTTCTTGGCGATGAAGCACTGCCCGCCGGCGGCCTGGAGCGCGGTGCACATCGTCGCGGCATCCTCGCGCGAATAGGGACCGACGCGCAGGCGATAGACGGTCTTGCCGCCTGCGAGCTCGGTCTTGCGCACGATCGGGCTCTGGCCGCTGAGCTGGGTCGGGTATTTGCGCTGCAGGGCCGCGAAAGTCGCGCGCGCCTCGGCCTCGCTGCCCGGCGCCGCCAGCTGCACGGCGAATCCGCCATTGGCGTCGGCGCGGGGCGCGGCCGGCGCGGCACTGGTCGGCGCAACCGGGTCGAGCGCAGCCGTGCGGGTCCGCGGCGGCGGCGTGACGGCGGCCGGCGACGTCGTCGGCGCGGCGGCACGATCCTGCACCTTGGCGGCGTCGACCGTCGGCGTCGCCGCCGGACGGCTGACCGGCGCGGAGCCCGTCACCATCGGCTGCGGCGCGGGCGCCGCCGCACCATTGCCCGCCGGCGGAACCGGGGTGCCATCCGGGCGGATCGCGACGGTACGGACTTTGCGCGGCTCGCCCAGGCCCGGCACGGGCGGAACCGCGATCAGCCCCGGCTCGCCGGAGGCGAGCGCCGCGCTGGTCGTGTCGGACGAACCCGGGCGAGAAGGCATGGAGCGCGCCGCCTGCTGGACATCGACCGGCTGCTCCTCACGGCTGACCACCTTGGTCTCGGCCGCGGGGGTCTCGCCGGAGCGCTCATAGATCTGCTTGTTCTGGTTGGGAATCTCGGCGCCGCCGGGATTGACCGGAGCGACCTTCGTCGGCGCGGCGTCGGCGCTGATCACCGGCGGCTGGCCATCGGCTCCGACCGTCGGGCGCGAGCCGCGGAAGGTCATGGCGAGGCCGACGCCGGCAACGGTGACGGCGATCACGGCAGCAGCCGCCCACAACCCCTTGCGCGAACGCGGCTGGGCATATTGGCGCGCATCTTCCTCGGCCTGCTGCGGCTGGGCATAATCCTCGGGCAACGCCCGGTCGTAACCGACCGGGTAGCCCTGCTGCACCGCCTCGTCGAGATCGCGGGGCTCCTCAGGCACATAGGCGTGCGCGCCGGCCTCCACCTGCGGCACATAGGCCGGCGCCGCATAGCCATGCTGCGAGGCGGCCGGCTGGTCATATTCGGCATAGCCGGCTTCAGGATACGCGGTTTCCTGGCGGTGCGCCTGCTCATGAAACTGCGCCGGCACGGGTGCCATCGGGGCCGCGGGAGCCCTTCCAGGCTCAGTCCGGCGCAGCAGAGCCTCGAACTCGTCCAGGGCGCCCATCAACTCGGCCGGAGGCTGCGCGGCCTCGGCCGGAGCCTGGCTTGCGGGTGCCGGGTGGAAGGAAGGCTCGACGCGGGCCGTCGCCGGCCAGTGCGCCGGAGCCTCGGCCACGGGCCGGACGGGAGCCGCCGCCGGAGCCGAGACTGGCGCGGCAACAGGCGCAGCCGGGCGGCCGCTGAACAATTCCTTGAGCGGATCGTCCTGGCCGACGAGCCTGGTCAACTCCATCAGCGGATCGTTCGCCGAACCCGGCTTCTGCGGCTGGGCCGCGCCGCGGAGCTGGCGCTCGAGGTCATCCAGATCGAGGGCGAAACGGTTTCTAGCTGGCTCGCTCATGACGTGATCCATTCCAGCGCGCTGCCAGCGCCATCAAAGAACGGCGGCAGCGCGCGGTCAATCTGACGAAAGCCCGGCCAGCCTGCCTTCCGGCACGCCCAACCAATCCCGCTCCCGCATCGATCCCGGCAGACGCTGGCCGGATCTTCTGATCCGCAGGGCGCCCGAGGCGACGGGGGCAGACCCGTCAGCGCATCTCTTCCGGCGCCGCCACACCGACGACCGCCAGACCGGAAGCAAGGACGCTGCGCACCGCATGCACGAACGCCAATCTTGCTGCGGTCGACTTTCGATCAGTTTGATTAACGAACCGTAATTGCGGCGAGTCTTTGCCCTTGTTCCAGAGCGAGTGGAAGGCGCTCGCCAGTTCGTGGACGAAGAAGGCGACACGATGAGGCTCGTGTGACGAAGCCGCGGCATCGATCATCCTCGGATAGGCGGCGATCATCTTGACGATGCCGATCTCCGACTCGTCGGTGAGCAGCCCGAGATCGGCCTGCGCCAGCCCCTGCGGCGAGAGATCGAGGTCCGGGAAGGCTTCCTTCGCCTGACGGAAGATCGAGGCGCAGCGCGCATGGGCATACTGGACGTAGAATACCGGGTTGTCCTTCGACTGCTCGACGACCTTGGCGAGGTCGAAGTCGAGCGTCGCGTCGTTCTTGCGGAAGATCATCATGAAGCGCACCGCGTCGCGGCCGACCTCGTCGATGACCTCGCGCAGGGTGACGAAGTCGCCGGAGCGCTTCGACATGCGGACCTGCTCGCCATTGCGCAGCAGCCGCACGAGCTGGCAGAGCTTGACGTCGAGCGCGCCCTCCCCGCTCGTCACCGCCTTCACCGCCGCCTGCATGCGCTTGACATAGCCGCCATGGTCGGCGCCCCAGACGTCGATCATCTCGGCGAAGCCGCGCGTGAACTTCGAGCGGTGATAGGCGATGTCGTTGGCGAAATAGGTGTAGCTGCCATCCGACTTCAGCAGCGGCCGGTCGACATCGTCGCCGAATTTGGTGGCGCGGAACAGGGTCTGCTCGCGATCCTCCCAGTCCTCGTCCTTCTGGCCTTTCGGCGGCGGCAGGCGGCCCTCATAGATCAGGTCTCGGGCCCGCAGATCCTCGATCGTCTGGTGCACGGCATCGGCATTGCCGTCCCGACCCTGCAGCGAGCGCTCCGAGAAGAAGACCTCGTGAACGACGCCGAGCGCGGCGAGATCGTCGCGGATCATCGCCATCATGCCGTCGATCGCCGCCTGGCGCACGGTCGGCAGCCAGTCCCATTCGGCCTTGCCGAGCAGCGCCGGCCCGTGCTCGCGCGCCAGCGCCTCGCCGACCGCGACGAGATAATCGCCGGGATAGAGCCCTTCGGGGATCGCACCGATCTCCTCGCCCAGCGCCTCGCGATAGCGCAGGAAGGCCGAGCGGGCGAGAACGTCGACCTGCGCGCCGGCGTCGTTGATGTAGTATTCGCGGGTGACATCGTGACCGGCGAAAGCGAGCAATGCCGACAGGGCATCGCCGAAGACCGCGCCGCGGCCATGGCCGACATGCATCGGCCCGGTCGGATTCGCCGAGACATATTCGACATTGATCTTCGGCTCAGGCTTCGGCCGGCCGCGGCCATGCTCGGCTCCGGCGAGCACCGCCGATTTCAGAACCGCGGTGAACACGGCGGGCTGCAGCGTAATGTTGATGAAGCCCGGCCCGGCGATCTCGGCCTTGAGGACATCGGCGTCCTTGGCGAGTTCGGCGACGATCAGCTCGGCGAGCGCGCGCGGCGCCATGCCGGCCTCCTTGGCGAGCACCATGGCGGCGTTGATCGCAAGATCGCCATGGGCCGGATCCTTCGTCGGCTCGACCACGACCCGCGCCAGCGAAAGCCCGGCGGGGATGCGGCCGGCCTCCGCCATTCCGGAGAGGATGGCGGCGAGGCGCGCGGAGAAAGTCTCGAAAATATTCATGGCGACCAGCGATTTTCGACGGAGATTGATGGATTTCGAAGGATTGACCGGCCCGGCCCTATCGCAGCGACGGAGTGGCGTCAAACAGCCGGCGATGCTCGCCGAGCGCGTAGGAGTCGGTCATCCCGGCGATATAGTCGGCGATCCGGCGGGCCCGGCGGGCCTCGTCCAGCGTCGCGCAGTCCGCCGACCATTCGCCCGGCATCGCCTCCGGCGTGGCGTTGAACCGGTCGAACAGGTCGCGCACCACATCGGCCGCCTGCTGGCGGATCACCTTGATGCGCGGGTGGCGATACATGTTCGGATAGAGGAAGCCCTTGATCGCCTTGTCGGCCGCCGCGATCCGCTCAGAGAAGGCGACGACCGGCGCCCCGGCCCGGCGGATCGCATCGACATCGGCCGGAGCGAGCGCCGCGATCAGAGCCTCGGAATGGCCGATCACGTCCTCGACGAAGCGGGTGATGACACGGCGCACCAGCTCGTTGGTCGCGCGCGGCTTTTCGAGCCCCGGATGCAGCCTCTCGATCTCGTCGAGCAATCCGGCGAGGAAGGGCACCGCGCGCAGTTCCGCGAGCTCGAACATGCCGGCGCGCAGCCCGTCATCGATGTCATGGGCGTTGTAGGCGATGTCGTCGGCGAGCGCCGCCGCCTGCGCCTCGGCCGAGGCGTGCGTGGCGAGCCAGAGATCCTGCTTGGCCTGATATTCGACGATCGCCGCCGGGATGCCCGTCGCGGCATAGCGCGGCACCGGCCGGCCATCGGCTTCGACCAGCGGGCCGTTGTGCTTGACCAGCCCCTCGAGCGTCTCCCAGGTCAGGTTCAGCCCGTCGAAGCCGGCATAGCGCCGCTCCAGCCGCGTCACGATCCGCAGGGTCTGGGCATTGTGATCGAAGCCGCCGAAATCCTTCATGCATTCGTCGAGCGCATCCTCGCCGGTATGGCCGAAGGGCGTGTGGCCGAGGTCGTGCGCCAGCGCCAGCGCCTCGGCGAGGTCCTCGTCGAGGCCGAGCGCCCGGGCGAGCGCGCGGGCGATCTGAGCCACCTCGATCGAATGGGTCAGCCGGGTGCGGAAATGATCGCCCTCATGCGAGACGAAGACCTGGGTCTTGTGCTTCAGCCGACGGAAGGCGGTGGAATGGATGATGCGGTCGCGATCGCGCTGGAAGGGGTTGCGCGTCGCGGAACCCGGCTCCTCGACCAGCCGGCCACGGCTCGTGGCGGTCCGGCAGGCATAGACGGCGCGCCAGCGATCGCCCGGCTCGCGCGGCGGATGAAGCGGATCTTGTGCTGGCGCCATGTTCGCTCGCTCGATGTTCGCTCGCTGCTTGGCTGCCCACCGGTGGAGGCGGCTTGAACGGGCGCAGGCTGGCCATTACCTTTGCGGGCGAGGCAGGAGCAAGGATGTTCTGCGCATGACGACCGCAATCGAGGCCAATCCGCGCGCGATCTCGCTGACCGACAAGGCGGCGGGGCGCATCGTCGCGGTCATGGCCAAGGAGCCGCCGGGCTCGATGCTGCGTGTCAGCGTCGCCGGCGGCGGCTGCTCGGGTTTCCAATATGTCTTCGACATCGACCAGGAGAAGGCGCCGGGCGACATCGTGATCGAGCGCAGCGGCGCGACCGTGCTCATCGACGAGACCTCGGTCGACCTGCTCGAAGGCTGCACGATCGATTTCGTCGACGACCTCGTCGGCCAGTCGTTCAAGATCACCAATCCGAACGCCACCGCCTCCTGCGGTTGCGGCACGTCCTTCGCGCTCTAAAGTCCGGTCAGTTCGGCAGAATGACCTGCCGGAAGGCGCGCAACAGATCGGGATCGAGCTTGCCGGTCATCGCCGCCAGGGTGCCGTAGGCCTGCTCGGGCGCCATCGGCGCCTTGTAGGAGCGCCGCTCGATCAGCGCCGCATAGACGTCGCAAATGGTGATCATCCGCACCAGATCGGAGATCTCGTCGGCACGCAGGCCGCGCGGGTAGCCGGAGCCGTCGAGATATTCGTGATGGCTATAGGCGGCGTCGACGACCTCGCGCTCGAAACCGCCCTGCCTGCGCAGCATCTCGTAGCCGACCTGCGGATGCTCGCGCACGATCCGCATCTCCTCCGTCGTCAGCGCGCCCGGCTTGTGCAGGATGGCGAGCGGGACGCGCGCTTTGCCGACATCGTGCAGAAGCGCCGCTCCGGTCACCAGCCGGCGCGCAGTTTCGGGAAAGCTGAGCCGCTCGGCGAAGGCAGCGGCAAGGCCGGCGACCAGCAGGCAATGCTGATAGGTGGCATCGTCATGGCTCCAGACCATGTCGAGCCAGGCGCCGAGATCGCGCTGGTCGGCGGCGCGATTGATCGCCTCGATGCCGCCGTCGAGCGCCGCGGGGGACAGAGCATCGCCCCTCGCCGCCCGCTCCAGCATGTCGGCTACGACGACCGAGGCCGCGACGAATTGCTGCTGCACCGGCTGCGAATCCCCGCCGCCATTGAGCATCCGTCCGACCTCGCCGAGCAGGACCTTGGCCGGCGCATCGGCCGAGAGCACGGCACTGGCGCCAATCGCATTGGCCTGCACGGCCGTCCGTGGCGAGGGGTCGCGCAGCAGGCACAGGAACGGAGTTCCGGCACTTCTATGGCTGGCGAGTGTGCGCCGTACCGCCTCGACCGAGGCACGGTTGGACAGGTCGACATCGCTGATCAGCAAATGCCGCGACGCCGGCCGCACAGCCACCGGCCGGTTCAGGTCGACCACGGCGCAAGGTCCCCACAGCGACAGCAGCCGGTCGAGCTTGTGAGATTGTTCTGGGCGGTCGGTGATCAGTAGCACGGTGATCGGCATATCCTTGCAACGAGATCACCTTAGCCCCGGTTCCCTGAGACCGGATGAAACGGAATCGTTCAAATTTTTCGTTTCGCCTCGAAAAATCCGAGCCGAGCGAAATCCCTCATGACCGCAGGGCCTGTCTGCGCATCGCGCTCGCCTCGGCATATTGCAGCAGCAGGTCGAGATCCTCGCGGGCGATGTCGAAGGAATCGCCCATCTGCGCCAGGGCCTCATCGATGTCGGAGGGGCTGAACGTCGCCGACGGCTCCGCCTGAGGCGGCGCATGGCCGGCCGCCATGTGACGATGTGGATAGCTGCGGCGCGTGAGGCCGTGGAAGGCAACGCCGAGCGCGACCAGCGAGAGCGAGCACAGCCCGACCGGCACGAAGGGGAACAACAGCCCCCACTCCATGACGACCGGCCCGCCGAGCACGGCGGTGAGCGCGACTGCGCCACCTGGTGGGTGCAGCGAGCGCGTCAGCGACATCGCCGCGATGGCGAGCGCAACGGCCAGCGCAGCCGCGATCGTCAGGTCAGGCACGGCCCAGCCGGCGGCGAGCCCCACGAAGGCGGAGATCACGTTGCCACCGATCACCGGCCAGGGCTGCGCAAGCGGACTCGCCGGTACCACGAAGACCAGGACCGCCGAAGCACCGATCGGCGCCAGGACGAGCGGTGCATGGACGGGGAAGGCAAAGCCGGCCGCGGCGGTGAGCGCGATCGCGGCAAACACGCCGGCGCAGGCCGCAGTGCGCTCGGCCAATGTCGCGCCAGCCAGGATAGGGTGGAATAGCTTCACGGCCGGCTCTCCGGAGCAGCCCTCCCGACCAGCCGGTCGCGCGAGGCAGCCCCCACTTTCAGTATCGGGCCGCCTCTATAATATGCATTGCGCACAATTCAACGGAAATTTAGGTATTTCACGGGGATTTACGTTAATTATTCAGTCATGCTGCCGTGGATGTCCGGCGCGCAACGAAAAAAGGCGCCCGAAGGCGCCCTTCCAGGAGATTTTTCTTCTCAATGCGAGCTGGGTGGCCCGCCCTGCTCGAGCCTGATCTCGGCGGCCATCAGCCCTTTCGGCCCCGGCCCATAGCGAACCAGAACCGTCTGGCCGGGAATCAGCTCGACGATACCGTAGCGGCGCAGCGTCTCCATATGGACGAAGATGTCGGGCGCGCCCTCGCCGGCCGAGACGAAGCCGAAGCCGCGCAGCCGGTTGAACCATTTCACCACCATGCGCTCGAGCCCGCTGGTCGGTGTCACCGAGGCATTGGTGCGCGGCATCGGCATTTCAGCCGGATGGCGCCCGGCGGAGGTGTCGATCGAGAGCACCCGGATCGCTTGGCGACCGCGCGCCTTGGCGACCACTTCGAGAACGATGCGCGCGCCTTCGGCGATGGCGTTGAAGCCGTCGCGCTTCAGAATCGTGACATGGACGAGGATGTCGCTGCCGCCGTCTTCCGGCACGACGAAGCCGTAGCCCTTGCTGACGTCGAACCATTTGACGTAGCCCGCCAGCTCGACGCCTGCATCGACGAAGCCAGCCTCGGGGCCGTCGAGCCGCACGACCCGGTTGAGCGATTGGATCGGTCCGAGTGGGGGCCTCCCACCATCGCCGTACTCGTCGGACATGTGCCGCTCATCTCCGATGCGAAATCTGATTCGTCTTGCGACGATAGCACCGCAGCGGACTCGCGAAACAGCGCCAACCCTTTCATCCACATGATCGAGGCCGAAAATATACTGGGATGGCCGCCCTCGGGCCGGCCTTCGCCCCTATGGTCGACGGCTCGCTCGGACTCCGCCGCGACAGGCGAAATGCCGGCGCGACGCAGCGCCAGGCTCGTGGTCGCAGGCCGACAACCACCCGCATCGTCGAGGCTGCGCGCCGGCCGTCACGACCAGAAACGTTGGGTAAGCCCAGGTTAAGCGCGGCTGCCTATGGTGCGCCCACGTGGCTCCGGGTGGCCGCTGTGAAACGGCTCCAAGCGGGATGAGCGGAATGTACAAGCAGCAGATTTGGGATCAGGTGCGGTCGCAGGCGGATGTGACGCCCTCGATCTACGGAGCCGTGGACTTCGATGCCCTGCCTGAGCGCTTCGCCGGCGCGGCCAGCGATCCCAACGAGCTGCGAACCGCAACCGAGGCCGAGCGCGCGCAGCTTCTGGCCGATGACGGCCTGATGACACTGGTCCGCGCCTACACCTTCATGGGCGACCGCGTGGCCGATCCCTATGCCGCGCTGATACCGGAACATGGCTTCAAGCGGCTGATCGAGATGCTCGACCAGGCCTGCCGGCACGGCATCGCTTCCGTCCCTGACGCCCCGCCGCAACTGCGCGACTTCATCGCGGCGATGGAGACCGTGCCCGACTGGCTCGACATGGCCCTGGTCGAGGAAGGCGCGCGTATCGAGCGCGCACCCATGGCGATCATGAGCCCGATCGCCATCCGCGCCGCCTTCATCGCGACCTTCATGAACCGCTACGCCGCGCTTCCGATGGCGCTGACAGGGACTCTCTCCAACGAAAGCGCCGCAAGGCGCGTCAAGGAGACGGCGACATTCTTCGCGACCTCGGTGCTGCCCGGAGCGCTCGCCCGCAATGGCGAGGGCTTCCGTGCGGCGGCGATGGTCCGCCTGATGCACTCGATGGTACGCTTCAACGCCATGCGCAAGGGCCGCTGGGACGTCTCGGTCTACGGTATTCCGATCCCGCAGGTCGATCAGATGCCGGCCGGTCTCATCGGAGTCACCATGATGTCTGCGGGCATTCTGCGCGAAGGCCGCAGCGAGTTCACGCCGGAGGAGCGCGCCCGCGTCGAGCTCAGCCGCTATCGCTGCTATCTGCTCGGCCTGCCCGAGGCGCTGCTGGGAACGACGCCGAAGGAGATCGTGACGCTGATGGCCGCGAGCCTGGCGACATTGCGTTCGGGCTTCGACGACGAGACCTGCGGCAACCTGCTGCGCGCGACGATCGGCGCCTACCTCCCGGCGGACGAGTCCCTCCCGTCGCGCATTTTCGACCGCGTAGAGAAAGGCTTCTCGAAGGTGTTCTTCGTCAAGAACTATGCGGGCGGGGACAAGGCGAAGGCTGCGAGCATGGGCGTGGTTCCGGGCGCGCTGGACAAGGCCTGCTACGGCATCGCCACGGCAGTCGCAGGCAGCCGCATGCTGGCCTACAAGCTCGCCATGAACATCCCGATGCTCTCGGCTGCAGTGGATCGGCGTCTCGTCGCGATCATCCGCAAGCAGCTCGCCGCCTGGGGGCATGCCCATTTCACGACGGATGCGTCGGCCTATCGGCCGAATGCGGCGACGCGCAGTCCAAGCTGAGGCGAGGAGCGCCGGCCTGACGCCGCGTGCCGGCCGCGGCCGTTCAGTTCGCCAGCCGCGCCAGCGCCACGCCGATCTCAGCCCGCACCACGAGATCGGCAATCGGGTCGAGCTCGGTGGGCTCGCGGTTGAGGATGACGAGCTTGGCGCCGTTGCGCTTGGCGACGACCGGGAAGCTCGCCGCCGGGAACACGACGAGCGACGAGCCGGCGACGAGATAGAGATCGGCCGAAAGCGTCATATCCTGGGCGCGTAGCATCTGCCGCTGCGGCATCTGCTGGCCGAAGGAGATCGTCGCGGCCTTCACCACGCCGCCGCAGATCAGGCAGTCCGGCGGCTCGCCCGAGGCCTCGAATACCTGGCGGATCGCCGCCAGCTCATGGCGCCAGCCGCAGCTGAGGCAGGTCGCATAGGTGCCGTTGCCGTGCAGCTCGATCACCGCCTCCTCGGCGATGCCCGAGGCCTGGTGCAGCCCGTCGATGTTCTGGGTGATCACGCCGGGCGAGCGGCCTTCCGCGACCAGCGTCGCCAGCGCGCGATGGCCGCGATTGGGCCTGGCGTCCGGGCAATGATCGTCCATCACGAACTTGCGCCGCCAGGCCTCGACCCTGGCCTCGCGGCTGTGGACGAACACATCGAACGGGATCGGCTTGTTGATCATCCAGGGCGAGCCCGGCGAACGGAAATCGGGCACGCCCGATTCGGTCGAGATGCCGGCGCCGGTGAAGGGGACGATCACCCGGGCGCGGTCGAGCATCGCATGCAGTTCCGCGATCGCATCCTGTGTCTCTTCATCCATGCCGCCGGGCTCCGGATCGTCATTGCTTTCCGGCGAATATGGCGGTGTGCGTCCCGCGCTCCAAGACCACCGGATCGTGGGCGTTGACGGCAGGCCGTCGCCGCCGCAAAGCTCGGCCATGCCTTCGCCGTCCCCCACCCCGCTGAACCCCGATCTCATCGACACCGCGACCCCGCCGATTCCCGAGGCGCAGGGCTGGGCACGAGCCTATGACGGCCGCAGCGGCCCGCTGATCGACCTGTCGCAGGCCGTGCCGGGCTCGCCACCGCCCGCGGCGCTGCTGGAGCGCCTCGCCGAGGCGGCCGGCCGGCCCGACCAGACCCGCTACGGCGCCATCACCGGCGACCTTGCCTTGCGCGAGGCCTATGCCGCCGAGACCAGCACCTTCTATGGCGCGCCGATCTCGCCGGAGGAGATCGCGATCACGGCCGGCTGCAACCAGGCCTATGTCGTAACGATGATGGCGGTGGCCCGGGCCGGCGACAATGTCCTGCTGCCGACGCCCTGGTACTTCAATCATGAGATGACGCTGAACATGCTCGGCGTCGAGCCGCGCCCGCTGCCCTGCGATCCCGCGCAGGCCTTCGTGCCCGATATCGCGACCGCCGAGAGCCTGATCGACGAGCGCACCCGCGCCATCGTGCTAGTGACCCCGAACAACCCGACCGGCGCGGTTTATCCGCCTGCCACCATCGCCGCCTTCGCCGCGCTCTGCCGCCGGCGCAATATCTGGCTCGTACTCGACGAGACCTATCGCGATTTCCTGCCGGACGGGGCTGGCCGCTCGCATGAACTCTTCGCCGCAAGCGACTGGCGTGATTCGCTGATCGGCCTCTACAGCTTTTCCAAGGCCTATGCGGTTCCCGGCTGGCGGCTCGGCGCGATCACCGCCGGCACCGATGTGCTGGCGCAGATCGGCAAGGTGCTCGACTGCATCCAGATCAGCCCCGTCCGGGCCGGTCAGGGCGCCATCGCCTGGGGCATCGACGGCATCCGTGCCTGGCGCGAGGCCAACCGCAGCGAGATCAACGCACGGGCCGGGCTGTTCCGCCGGGCGATGGCGCCGCTCAACGGCTGGAATGTCCTCGCAGCCGGTGCCTATTTCGCCTATCTCGCCCATCCCTTCGAAGGTGTTCCCGCAGCCGAGGTCGTCCGCCGTCTGGTGCAGGAGCGCGGCGTGCTCGCTTTGCCCGGCCCTTATTTCGGCCCCGGACAGGAGCGACATCTGCGCATCGCCATCGCCAATGTCGGAGCCGACCGGCTCGGCGAGCTCGGCGACAGGCTGCAGGGCTTTTCGCTCTGACGACGGGGAGATCCTTGATGGCGTGGAAGAACCGAGGAGCCGGGCATCTGCTCGCCGCCGCCCTGCTCTGCGCCCCCGCTGCAGCCGGCGCCCAGGATGGCGCGTCCCAAGGCAGCTCCTCGCCAGCCTACAAGGCCTGCATGGACAAATCCGGCGGCGTCACCGTCGCCATGCTCGACTGCGGCAACGCCGAATACGTCAGGCTCGACGCGGCCCTCAACGCCGCCTATCGCGCGGCGACGAACGGGCTCGAACCGGCGCAGCGCCACCTGCTGCGCGACGCCCAGCGCGCCTGGCTCGGCTATCGCGATTCGAGCTGTTCCTTCATGTCCCGGCTCGGCGACCGCGGCACCATGGCCGCGCTCACCGATCAGAGCTGCCTGATGCAGGTCACCGCCGAACGCACACGCTGGCTCAAGGACCTCGCCCCGCTCTGAGGGCTCAGCCCTTCACTGCCGGGCAGCGGCTTTCCGACAGCGGCCAGACCGTCTCGGAGGGCTCGATCTTGCGCACGATCTCGAAATAGTCCCACGGCCCCTTCGAATCCGCCGGCTTCTTGACCCGGGCGAGATACATCTCGCGCAACACACGGCCGTCGGCGCGGATCGTCGCGTCCCTGGTGAAAGCGTCGTTGATCGGCATCGCCCGCATCGCGGCGGCGACCTTGTCGGGATCGTCGGTGCCGGCCTGTTTCACCGCCTTGAGATAATGCAGCACCGAGCCGTAGACGCCGGCATGCAGCATGGACGGCATCATGCCCGCTTTCTCCATGAATTGCTTCGACCAGGCGCGCGAGGGCTCGTCGAGATCCCAGTAGGAGGCCGTCGTCAGATAGGTCCCCTGCGTCGCCTTGAGGCCGAGGCTGTGGACGTCCTGCAGGAAGAAGATCAGCGCCGCGAGGTTCTGGCCCTGCTCTACCAGGCCGAACTCGCCGGCCTGCTTGATCGCGTTGACGGTGTCGTTACCGGCATTGGCGATACCGACGACCTTGGCGCCGGAGGACTGCGCCCGCAGCAGGAAGGAGGAGAAATCGGCATTGTTCAGCGGGTGCCGCACCGAGCCGACGACCTTGCCGCCATTGGCCTCGACGACATCGGTCGCGTCCTTCTGCAGCTGATGGCCGAAGGCATAGTCGGAGGCCAGCATGAACCAGGAGGTGCCGCCCGCCTTGACCACGGCCGAGGCGGTGCCGCGCGCCACGCCATAGGTGTCGTAGGTCCAGTGGAAGCCATAGGGCGAGCACTGCTCATTGGTCAGCGCCGTCGTGCCGGCGCCGGAATACATCACGATCCGCTTCTTCTCGCGGGCAAGCGACTGCAGCGCCAGCGCCACCGCCGAATTGGGAACGTCGACGACGGCGTCGACCTTGTCGACGTCGAACCATTGCCGGGCGATCGAGGTGCCGACATCGGCCTTGTGCTGATGGTCGGCGGCGACGATCTGGATCGGCTTGCCGAGCACGGTCGCGCCGAATTCCTTCAGCGCCAGCTCGGCCGCGATCACCGAGCCCTTGCCGCCGATGTCGGCGGTCACACCGCCCATATCCGTCAGCACGCCGATCTTCACGACATCGTCGCTGACCTGCGCCAGCGCCGGCAGAGTGGCAAGCGCCAGCATGGCGCCGCCCAACAGTAGCGACCGCATCACATTCCTCCCGATCTCGTTGTCCGGCCGGCTGCGACGTGCGCCGGCGCTCTTCGCGTCAAAGACCCTTGGCCTCCAGCCAGGCGACGATCAGGGCCGCGATCTCGTCGCTGTTGTCCTCGCACATCGGCATATGGCCGTTGCCGGTGATGCCGCGCTCCGGCAGCCAGACGAATTCGGCGCCGAGATAGCGGGCCGTCGCTTCGTCGACCGCGCGCGGATGGCGCGGGTCCGTATCGCCGGTGACGATCAGGATCGGATGGGCCGAAAGTGCCGCGGGATTCCCGATCCGCAAGCCCTTACCACCGATATTGAAGCGCTCGTTCATCAGTCGGGCGCTCTCGGGCACGATCGAACGCCGATAGGCCTCGAAGGCCTGTTTCGGGAAACGTTCGGAATTCGCCCAATAGGCCCGCATGAATTCGGGTGGGATGAAGAGCGGCTTGTCCTCCTCGACGCGGACCGGGCAGCCCAGACTCTCATCGTCCCTGAGCTTCGCCACCGCCTCGGCATCATCGGGTAGCTCCGGCAGGAGATTTGCAGGCCCGCCCGGCGCGACGCCGACGATTCCCGCGACCGCCCCCGGCGCCTTCTCGGCGATCCACCAGGCCATCGGCCCGCTCGCCGAATGCACCAGCAGCACCGCGGGGCCGATCTCCTCCAGCAGGCGCTGCAGGCTGGTCGCGATCTCGACGCTCGACAGGGTGGCGAAGTCCGGCCGCATCGGCGAGCGACCATGGCCCGGCCAATCCGGCACGAAGACCTCGCGGCCGTAAGACGCGAAGGCATGCGCCCAGCCGGGCCGACCATCGGGGGTCGTAAGGTAACAGGCGCCGGTATGGCCGCCGCCATGGACGAGCACGATGGGCAGGCGCCCGGCCCCGGCCGCACCGAGCCGGTCGACATAGATCGGATGGGCATCACTACCCGAATAGAAGCATTGCCGTTGCAGCGCGCGCGAAAGCGCCTGCCGCCCTGTGGCACCAGCCTGGTCCATCGCCTCCTCCCGGCGCGGCAAGGCCGTGCCATCTGTTGCCGAGGATGCTAGGACCGGCTCATGGCGCGCGCAACAAAAAAGTCCAATGTGAGACTAATTCAACAGGACGAGTCCATCGGGCTGGACGCCGCGCAGCGGCGCGCCATCCTGGACGGGACCGCGATCCCGACCGCCTACAAGATCGGCTACGTCCTGAACTTCTATCGCGAGCCCTCCTTCCGCATGATCGAGACGGAGTTCGGGCTGACCCGGCCGGAGATCGTCATCCTGATCTTCCTGACCGTGCGCGACGGCGCGAGCGCGAGCGAGTTCTGCGAGTTCTCCGGCCATCTCAAGGCGAGCGTCAGCCGCGCCGTGATCCTGCTCGACAAGAAGAAGCTGATCCGCCGGGAGCCCGATCCGGCCGACAACCGCCGCCAGCTGCTCTATCTCACGCCCGAGGGCCGGGCGCTCTACGAGCGCTACATCCCGATGCTGCAGGCGCGGGAGGCGGCAATGCTCGCCTGCCTCGATCCCGGCGAACGGGCGCAGCTCGGCAAGCTGCTCGACAAGCTCGCGACCCATGTCCCGGAATGGGGCTCCGCCTCCGATCTCTGACCGGAGGCAAAGCCTCGGACGTCGTCAGCGCAGCAGCGCCGCATAGCGCCCGCGATAGGCGAAGACGAGCAGCGCGCCGCAGATGGCGACGATCGCCGCGACCGGCATGCCCTGCGGGTTGAGCTCGGCATGGAACAGCACGATCACCGTCATCACCGGCGCGATCAGCGCCAGCCCGAGCGCCGGCGCGATGTTGAGCAGCAGCAGGAGCCCGCCGACCAGATTCACGCTCTTCAGCAGCGGCAGGAAGAATTTCGCCTGCTCCAGCGAGCGTTCCCAGGCGAGGCCGATTTCCGTCACCGGCGGATGGATCAGGTGGTTGCCGGTCGCCAGATACCAGAAGCCGTCGGCGGCGCTGACCAGGAAGAGCAGGCCAAGGGCGGTCCGGGGCAGAGTGACCATCAGAAAATTGCGCATTGTCGGGGGTCTGTGTCCGTTGTGATGCGCCGGACCAATGCCGGCCCGGCTGCATTGCGACCGCCTGAGCGGATTTTGCCCCTCTCTCGTGCTTGTGACATGCATTCCGCCGCGAAGAATGCTCTGCACGGCCGCAGCGGCGATGCGCCGCGAGCGGAATGGATGACGATGACGATTGAACTGACCCGGCGGAAATTGTTGCGACTGGCCGGAACGGCCTCGCTCGCCATGGCCGCCGTCGCGGCGGCACGGGCGGAAGCTACGCCGGCAGCCGGCACGGGCACGATCGCGGCCACCGCCCCGGGCTTTGCCGGCAGCACGCCGATCCGCTGCGGCGCCATCGGCCTGCGCGTACGCGATCTCGACCGCATGAGCCGCTACTACCAGTCCGTGCTCGGCCTCGCCGTCATCTCGGCCAGTGCGGATGGCGTCACGCTCGGGGCGGGCGGCGTCCCCCTCGTCTCGATGGAGGCGCGGCCGCAGGCGCAGTATGAGTCGCGCAACGCCGCCGGCCTGTTCCACACCGCCTTCCTGATGCCGTCGCGCCGCGATCTCGCGCGCTGGCTCGTGCATGTCGCCCGCAACCAGACGCCTCTTACCGGTTTCGCCGACCACAGCGTCAGCGAAGCCGTCTATCTCGACGATCCCGAAGGCAACGGCATCGAGGTCTATGCCGATCGCGATCCGCGCCTCTGGCGCTGGGAGGGCGAGCGCGTCGTCATGGGCACGCACCGGCTCGACGTCGACGGCATCCTCAGCCTGACCGAGACCAGCCGCAGCGACTATGAGGCAGCGCCCGCCGGGCTGCGCATCGGCCATATGCATCTGCGCGTCGGCGACATCCAGCAGTCCGAGAGCTTCTACCGCGACGCCATCGGCCTCGATTCGACATCGCGGCGCGACACGGCGAGCTTCCTCTCCTCAGGGCGCTATCACCACCATGTCGCGCTCAACACCTGGAACAGCGCCGGCGCCGGTAGCCGCGACCGGGCGACGACCGGCCTCGACTGGTTCTCGCTGGAGGTCGCCGATCCTGCTCTGCTCGCAGCGCAGCGCGAGCGCATGGCCAGCGCCGGCTTCACGCCGTCGAATATCGATCGCGGCTTCGAGAGTACCGATCCCTGGGGGACGCGGCTCAGGCTGGTGGGTTTAGCCTGAACCGTCATGCTCGCCCTTGTGGCGAGCATCCACGTCTTGAACAGAGCCTTCGACCAGCGAAGACGTAGATGGTCGGGACAAGCCCGACCATGACGAGCGAGGTGTCAGCCGCGGCCGAGGGCCGCCCGCTCACATCGTCGCGCCGATCTGCCAGGGCACGAATTCGGCGTCGCCATAGCCGAGCTGCTCGGATTTGGAGCGCTCGCCCGAGGCGATCTTCAGCAGCCTGTCGAAAATCTCGCGGCCCTTTTCCTCGAGCGTCACGCCGTCGAGCACGTCGCCGCAATTGATGTCCATGTCGTCGATCATCTTCTCGTAGATCGGCGTGTTGGTGGCGAGCTTCACCGAAGGCGTCGGCTTGCAGCCATAGGCCGAACCGCGGCCGGTGGTGAAGGCGAGGATGTTGGCACCGCCGGCGACCTGCCCGGTCGCCGCCACCGGGTCGTAGCCGGGCGTGTCCATGTAGACAAAGCCCTTGGTCCGGACCGGCTCGGCATAGTGGTAGACCGCCGAGAGCGTCTTGGTGCCGCCCTTGGCCGCGGCGCCCAGCGACTTCTCCAGGATGGTGGTCAACCCGCCCGCCTTGTTCCCCGGCGAGGGGTTGTTGTTCATGCTCATCCGGGCGCGCTCGGTGTAGTCCTCCCACCATTTGATGATGCCGACGAGCTTCTCGCCGACCTCGCGAGTGGCGGCGCGGCGGGTGAGCAGATGCTCGGCGCCATAGATCTCCGGCGTCTCGGAGAGGATCGCGGTACCGCCATGCTCGACCAGGATGTCGACGGCGGCGCCCAGCGCCGGATTGGCGGTGATGCCGGAATAGCCGTCAGAGCCGCCGCATTGCAGGGCCAGCATCAGCTCGGAAGCCGGGACGGTCTCGCGCACCGCCTGGTTGGCGATCGGCAGCATGGTCTTCAGCGCCTCGACGCCGGCGGCGACCGACTTCTTCGTGCCCCCGGTCTCCTGGATCGTCATGGTGCGGAAGATGTCGCTTTCTTCGACGCCATAGGCCTCCTTCATGCGCTTGATCTGGAAGCCCTCGCAGCCGAGGCCGACGACCAGAACTGCCGCCATGTTCGGGTTGCAGGCGTAGCCCCAGGTGGTGCGCTTCAAGACCTCGAAGCTCTCGCCGTTATAGTCGATGCCGCAGCCGGTGCCGTGGGTCAGCGCGATCACGCCGTCGACATTCGGATAGTCGGCGAGGATGCCGGAGCGCTTGACCTCCTCGGCCATGAAGCGCGCGGCCGAAGCCGAGCAGTTCACCGAAGTGAGGATGCCGACATAATTGCGCGTGCCGGCGCGCCCATCCTTGCGACGGAAGCCCTGGAAGGTCGCCTGCTGCTCGACCGGCAGCACGAATTCCTTCTTCGCCTCGGCGGCATAGGCATAGTCGCGCTCGAAGGCGTGGAAGCCGGTATTGTGCTCGTGCACCCATTCGCCCGGCGGAATGTCGAGGGTGGCGAAGCCGATGATCTGGCCGAACTTGCGGATCGGCTCGTCCTTGGCGATCGGCACCAGCGCGATCTTGTGGCCGCGCGGGATGCGTTTCAGCGCCGTGACCCCGGCGGCGCTGACGCCCGCATCGATCGGATCGACGGCGACCGCGACATTGTCGGCGGCGTTGAGCTTGAGCGTGCGCGGCGGAATGGCTTTGTCGAGCATGATCTCTGGACCTTGGGCTGGCGGCTTTTTTATCTTGCCCAAGCATCGCGCCGAAGGCGTCAGTTTTCAATCGGTTGAAACTAGGAGCCGCCTTGCAGCGCGCGCCGGACGAGCGCAAGCTGCCCTTCGGGCGGGATATGCCCGTCCGATGGTGGCGGAGGCTTCCGTGCACAGCATCGATCGTTCGCCGGCGCCGCTGCTGGCGCTGATCCTGGCCTATCTCCGGCACAGGCTCGCGCTGCTCGCCGCCTCGCTCAGGCCGCGCCACCGCGCCAGGGACATAGCGGCGCTGACCGCGCTGGACAGCGCACCGCCGGGTGGCTAGCCGGGTCCCGGGGCAAGCGTCACCCGAGCCTCAACTCCCGCACCACCTGCGCGACGATCGCCTCCTTGCTGGCCTCGACCTGGACCACGAGCGGCTTCTCGTCCGCGCCCGGCTCCTCCAGCGTCGCGAACTGGCTGTCGAGCAGGGCCGGCGGCATGAAATGGTGCTGCCGCGCCGCCATGCGCTGGCCGATCAGCTCGCGCGAGCCCCTGAGATAGACCAGCGTGACGTCGGGCCGGTCGCCGACGATCACCTCGCGATAGGCTCTCTTCAGCGCCGAGCAGGTGACGATGCCGTTGCCGCCGTTGGTCCGCAGATCGTCGATCCAGGCCGCGATCGCCGCCAGCCAGGGCTTGCGGTCCTCGTCGGTCAGCGGCGTTCCGCTCGACATCTTGGCGACGTTCTCAGGCGGATGGAACGAGTCGGCGTCGCGGAAGGACCAGCCGAGCCGCTCCGCCAGGCGCTCGCCGAGCGAGGTCTTGCCGGAGCTCGCGACACCCATGACGACGATGACGGCAGGCTTGCCGGCGCTGTCCGAGACGCTCATTCGCTCAGCCCTGCTTCTTCGGCTCGACATGGCCGCCGAAGCCGGCCCGCATGGCGGAGAGGATCTTCTCGGCGAAGGTATGGTCCTTGCGCGAGCGGAAGCGGGTGTAGAGCGAGGAGGTCAGCACCTCGGCCGGGGTCGCGGTCTCGACCGCCGCCTGCACCGTCCAGCGCCCCTCGCCGGAATCCGAGACATGGCCGGAATAGGCACCGAGCTCTTCATCCGCCGCCAGCGCCTCGGCGGTCAGGTCGAGCAGCCAGGAGGTCACCACCGAACCGCGCCGCCAGACCTCGGCGATCTCCGCGACATCGAAATCGAAGCCGTATTCCTCGGGCAGGCCCTCCTTGGCGGAGGCGTTGCGCATGAGGTCGAACCCCTCGGCGAAGGCCTGCATCATCCCGTACTCGATGCCGTTATGGACCATCTTGACGAAATGCCCGGCCCCGGCCGGGCCGCAATGCAGATAGCCCTGCTCGGCCGTCGGATTGCGGCCTTCGCGATGGCGGGTCGGCTCGATCTCGCCCTTGCCCGGCGCCAGCGCCTGGAAGATCGGCTCCAGCCGGTCGAAGATGCCCTTGTCGCCGCCGATCATCAGGCAGTAGCCGCGCTCGAGCCCGTGCACGCCGCCGGAGGTACCGATGTCGAGATAGTGCAGCCCCTTGGCCGCGAGCTCGCGCCCGCGCCGGACATCGTCCTTCCAGAAGGCGTTGCCGCCGTCGATCAGCGTATCACCCGGCTCCAGCATGCCGGCGAGCTCGGCGAGCGTGCCCTCGGTGATCTCGCCGGCCGGCAGCATCACCCAGATCGCCCGCGGCGCCTGAAGCTTGCCCACCATCTCCCTGAGATCGCCGACATTGACGGCGCCGTCCTTGGCAAGCGCCGCGCCCGGCTTCGGATCGCGGTCATAGACGACGCAATCATGCCCGGCGCGGTGCAGCCGCCGGACGATATTGGCTCCCATCCGGCCGAGGCCGACCACTCCAAGCTGCATCGCAAGCGCTCCTGCTGCCGGAACGAGCCGGCTTGGGGACGCTTCATGCCCCGATGCAGGGCTGCGGGCAAGCCGGGCGAGATCGCTGCGACGCCGGCCAATGACGCCGCAAGACGCCGCCCCGGCGGCGCGACGACATGCGTTCACCAGCTTTTGAGCGATCCGACACGCCATCGCGCGCTTGCCTAAACACCCAAGGCGCCTGCATTTTCGAGCAGGCGCACCTCCGCGTCGGCAGCGACAGCAGGAGCTTCATGGCAGCGCAGGGCTTTTCTCCGGAGCTGGTCCAGGCCGTCGGGCTTCTCGGCGCGGGCGTCATCGCGGTCCCGATCTTCCGACGGCTCAGGCTCGGTTCGGTCCTCGGCTATTTCGCCGGCGGCGTCCTGATCGGCCCCTCCGGGATCGGGCTGTTCCCGCATCCGGAAAGCGTGCTGCATCTCGCCGAGTTCGGTGTCGTGATGTTCCTCTTCATCATCGGGCTGGAGATGCAGCCGGCGCGGCTCTGGAATCTGCGCGGCGAGATCTTCGGCCTCGGTGTCGCGCAGGTCGGGCTCTGCGGCGCGCTGCTGACCGGCGTCGGAATTCTCGCCGGCCTTGCGCCGGTGGCGGCCTTCATCGCCGGCATGGGCTTCGTGCTCTCCTCCACCGCCGTCGTGATGCAGATGCTGAACGAGCGCGGCGAAGCCTCGACGCCGCATGGCCAGCAGGCCGTCTCGATCCTGCTGCTCGAGGACCTCGCCATCGTGCCGCTGCTCGCCATCGTCGCGGTGCTGGCGCCGGCCAAGGCGGCCGGCAGCGGCGGGCTGATGCCTCTTCTGATCGGCGCCGGCTCGCTCGTCGGCCTCGTCCTCGCCGGCAAATACCTGCTCAACCCGATGTTCCGCCTGCTCGCCAATGCCCAGGCCCGCGAGGTCATGACCGGCGCGGCGCTGCTTGTCGTGCTCGGCTCGGCGCTCGCCATGCAGCTCGGCGGGCTGTCCATGGCGATGGGCGCCTTCCTCGCCGGCGTGCTGCTCTCGGAATCGACCTTCCGCCACCAGCTCGAGGCCGATATCGAGCCGTTCCGTGGCCTGCTGCTCGGCATGTTCTTCCTGGCGGTCGGCATGTCGCTCGATCTCAAGCTGATCGCCCAGGAATGGCGGGTCGTCGCGCTCGGCGTCGCCTCCTTCATGCTGGTCAAGGCGGCCGGCATCTTCATCGTCGCCAAGCTGTTCCGCACCCGCACGCGCGATGCGATCACCCGCGTCGCCTTGTTCTCGCAGGGCGGCGAGTTCGCCTTCGTGCTCTACAGCGCCGCGACCGCAGCGGGCATCTTCGATGCGAAGGTCAACGCCATCACCAGCGCCGTCGTGATCCTGTCCATGGCGCTCACCCCGCTTGTCGTGCTGCTGATCGACCGTTTCATGCCGGCCGAGCGGGAATCGCTCGACGGCATCGACCACGCCGAGGGGCTGGAAGGGCGCGTGCTCGTCGTCGGCTTCGGCCGCTTCGGACAGGTGGCGAGCCAGGGCCTGCTCGCACGCGGCTTCAGCGTCTCGCTGATCGAGACCGATGTCGAGATGATCCAGGCCGCGGCGAGCTTCGGCTTCAAGGTCTATTACGGCGACGGCCGGCGCGCCGACATCCTGCACGCCTCGGGCGCCCATCATGCCGAGGCGATCCTGGTCTGCGTCGAGAACCGCGACACGGCCAACGCGATCGTGCGGGTGGCGCAGGCCGAGTTCCCGCATGCGAAGCTCTTCGTCCGCTCCTTCGACCGCGGCCATTCCATGGACCTGATCCGCGCCGGGGTGGAGTACCAGATCCGCGAGACCTTCGAATCCGCCATGGTCTTCGGCGGCGAGGTGTTGCGTGCGCTCGGCGTGCCGGAGGACGAGGTCGTCGAGATCGTAGAGGATGTCCGCCGCCGCGACGCCGAGCGGCTCGACCTCCAGGTCGCGAGCGACATCCATGCCGGCCAGGACCTGCTCCACGGCAACCAGCCGGTGCCCACCCCGCTGACCAAGCCGAAGACGGTCGGCACGGTCATCGGCGACCTGCCGGACGTGGCCATCGCCGGCATCGCCGCCGCGCGGCCGCCGTCGCCGTAAGGGAGGAAGGCCTCCAGCAATGCGGCCTTGGGGCTTGAAGGGGGATACCGGGCAGCTGATTCTTGATCAGCGGATCACACCGTCATGCTCGCCCTTGTGGCGAGCATCCACGTCTTGAACACCGTGCGGGCCGAAGGCAGACGTGGATGGTCGGGACAAGCCCGACCATGACGGCGACCTTCACCGAGCAAAAGTTGATTCCACCTCAACGCCTTGGCCGCCAAGCCTGAATCAAACTCTGAACCGGCACCGGATCACAGGACCCGGCACCGCCCCGGTCACGGAAACATCAGTGGCAGCGGCTCGGTCTGCCAGGTCGCGTCGAGCGCAAGCAGCCTGATGGCCGTCGAAGCGCCCCCTTCGCCAGCAGCCTCGGCGGCAAAACGTTCCGCCTCGCCCGCATCGGGGAAGCCGACCGCCAGCACGACGCTGGCGGGTGACACGCGGTCGCGGGCGACGAAGCTGAGCTTCGCCCGCTCGCGGAGCCCGAGCCGACCGATGCGCGCCAGCAGCGCCTCGCGCAGGTCGTCGCGGCCTGCCGCAATCTCACAGAGGACGAGCGCCTCCATGACGCTCAACCATTGCGGAAGGTGTAGCTGTAGCCGTTGATCGCCGGCACGCCGCCGAGATGGGCGTAGAGCACCTTCGATCCCGCCGGGAAGAAGCCCTTCTTCACGAGATCGATCATGCCCTGCATCGATTTCCCCTCATAGACGGGGTCGGTCATCATGCCTTCGAGCCGGGCCGAGAGGCGGATCGCTTGAAGCGTCTCCTGCGAGGGTACGCCATAGACCGGATAGGCGTAGTCCTCGTTCAGCACGATATCGTCGGCCGTGATCTGCTTGCCGCCGACGAGCTCGGAGGTCTTCTGTGCGATGTCGAGCACCTGCGCCCTGGTCTGCGCCGGTGTCGCCGATGCGTCGATGCCGACGACCTTGCGCTGGCGGCCATCCCTCGCGAAACCGACGACCATGCCGGCATGGGTCGAGCCGGTGACGGTGCAGACGACGATATAGTCGAACTTGAAGCCGAATTCGGCCTCCTGCGCCCTCACCTCCTCGGCGAAGCCGACATAGCCGAGCCCGCCGAGCTTGTGCACGGAGGCGCCGGCCGGGATCGCATAGGGCTTGCCGCCCTTGGCCTTCACATCCTCGAGCGCGTTTTCCCAGCTCGCCCGGATGCCGATGTCGAAGCCTTCGTCGACCAGCTCGACATGGGCGCCCATCACCCGCGACATCAGGATGTTGCCAACCCGGTCATAGACCGCATCCTCATGCGGCACCCAGCTCTCCTGCACCAGCCGGCACTTCATGCCGATCTTAGCGGCGGTCGCCGCGACCATGCGGGTGTGGTTCGACTGCACGCCGCCGATCGAGACCAGCGTGTCGGCGCCGGACGCGATCGCATCGGGGACGATGTATTCGAGCTTGCGCAATTTGTTACCGCCGAAGGCGAGGCCGGAATTGCAGTCCTCGCGCTTGGCATAGAGCTCGACCCCGCCGCCGAGATGCGCGGAGAGCCGCGACAGCTTCTCGATCGGCGACGGCCCGAAGGTCAGGGGATAGCGTTCGAATTTGGCGAGCATGGCGGGTTTCCCTTCTGAAATGGCCCGCAAACGCTAGCAAAACGCCCTTGAAAGGTGCTCCCGAACTTCGCGCCTGATTCTTCTGCTGCTTTCATAGTTTCGGCAATTTGATAGTCTCGAACGCTATTAGCAGCCGAAAAAACGGAAGAATCGTTCATGGAGGCCGAACTCGACAAAACCGACCTCAGAATCCTGCGCCTGCTGCAGGCCGACGGGCGCATGGGCAATGCCGAGATCGCCAAGCGCGTGAACACCAGCGCAGCCACCTGCCATCGCCGCATCCAGCGCCTGTTCGCGGAAGGATACGTCACCGGCGTGCGCGCGCAGATCGATCCGCACAAGGTCGAGAAGGGCACGCTCGCCATCGTCGGCGTGGTGCTCGACCGCTCGACGCCGGAAAGCTTCGGCCTGTTCGAGGAGGCGGTGAAGCAGCTCCCCGTCGTGCTCGACTGCCACATCGTCGCCGGCGATTTCGACTATTTCCTCAAGATCCGCGTGCGCGACCTCGCCGACTTCAACAAGCTGCACGCGAAGACGCTGCTGGCGCTGCCCGGCGTGCGCCAAACCCGCACCTTCTTCGTGATGAAGGAAGTGGTCGACAACGCGCCGCTGGAATTTTGAGGGGGGCGCACTGCCGAGCAGCTGACTCTGAATCAGCGGGGCAGGTCTCCGTCATGCTCGCCCTTGTGGCGAGCATCCACGTCTTGAACACGGCATTCTATCAGCCGGGCAAGACGTGGATGGCCGGGACAAGCCCAACCATGACGGAAAGCGATTCCGCCTCAACGCCTTGGGCCTCACACCTGAATCAACCTCTGGACCTGGGCTCCGTCGAGCTCCGCCATCGCTCCGGCCAGCACGATCTCGCCGCGGTCCATCACGAACATCGTGTCGGCGAGGTCGCGGGCGAAGTCGAAATACTGCTCGACCAGAACGATCGCCATGCCACCCTTCTGGCGGAGATAGTCGATGGCACGGCCGATATCCTTGATGATCGAGGGCTGGATGCCCTCGGTCGGCTCGTCCAGCACCAGCAGCCTGGGTCGGGTGACCAGCGCCCGCGCAATCGCGAGCTGCTGCTGCTGGCCACCCGAGAGGTCTCCGCCGCGCCGGCCGAGCATCGACTTCAGCACGGGGAATAGGTCGAACAGTTCGTTCGGGATGTAGCGTTCCTTGCGAGGCAAGGGCGCAAAGCCGGTTTCGAGGTTCTCCTTCACCGTCAGGAGCGGAAAGACCTCGCGGCCCTGCGGCACGAAGGCGATGCCGGCGCGGGCCCTCGCCTCGCTGCGCAGGCTCGAGATATCCTGGCCGTCGAGGCGGACATGGCCGCCGGAGATCGGCTGCTGGCCAACGATCGCGCGCATCAGCGAGGTCTTGCCGACGCCGTTGCGGCCCATCACGCAGGTCACCTTGCCGATCTCGGCGGTGAGCGAGACGCGGCGCAGCGCCCGGGCGGCACCGTAGTGCAGGTCGATGGCTTCGACGCTCAGCATTTAATCGCCTCGGCCACGGTGTTGCGGGAAACACCACGGGTCATACCGGGCGGAGCGAAGCGCAGACCCGGGATCCATTCCTGAACCTCTATCGGCAGCGCTCCGGAATGGATCCCGGATCGGCGCCGCTTCGCGGCTTGTCCGGGATGACGGAGGGAGAGAGTCGCGACCATGATCATCACCGCCCCAAGTAGACTTCGACGACGCGCTCATTGGCGCTGACCTGGTCGAGCGGCCCCTCGGCCAGCACCGAGCCCTCGTGCAGCACCGTCACCTTCACGCCGAGCTCGCGGATGAAGCCCATGTCGTGCTCGACCACGATCACCGAGTGATCCCTGGCGATCTCCTTAAGCAGCTCCGCGGTCTGCGCCGTCTCGCCATCGGTCATGCCGGCGGCCGGCTCGTCGACGAGCAGGAGTTTTGGATCCTGGGCGAGCAGCATGCCGATCTCGAGCCACTGCTTCTGGCCGTGCGAGAGCGAGCCCGCGAGCCGCTCGCGCTTGTCGGCGAGCTTGATGATGCCGAGGATCTCGTCGATCCGCTTCTGCTGGGCGGCGCCCGTCTGCCAGAACAGCGTCTTCAGCACGGTGCGCTGCGATTTCAGCGCCAGCAGGATGTTGTCCTCGATCGTGTGGAAGTCGAACACGGTCGGTTTCTGGAATTTCCGGCCGATGCCGAGATTGGCGATCGCCGCCTCGTCGAGCCGGGTCAGGTCGACCGAGCCGCCGAACATCACCGTGCCTTCGTCGGGCCGGGTCTTGCCGGTGATGATGTCCATCATCGTCGTCTTACCGGCCCCGTTCGGGCCGATGATGGCGCGCATCTCGCCGGGCGCGATGGTCAGCGACAGGCCGCGGATCGCCTTGAAGCCGTCGAAGGAGACGCTGACGCCGTCGAGATAGAGCAGCGAGGAGGTGAGAGCGCCGGGCACGGGTGCGTTCATCGCAGCTACTCCGCCGGAGCCGGCTCGGCCGCCGGCAGGGCCGCGGGCCTTCGCCGCTTCTCCCACCAGCCCTGAGCGGTGCCGAGAATGCCCTTCGGCATGAACAGGGTGACGAAGACGAAGAGCGCGCCGAGCGCGAACAGCCAGTACGGCGCCATGAAGCCGGAGGTGAACATCGTCTTCGCCCAGTTGACGACGACGGCGCCGAGCGCCGCGCCGACCAGCGTGCCGCGCCCGCCGACCGCGACCCAGATCACCGTCTCGATCGAATTCGCCGGGGCGAACTCGCCGGGATTGATGATGCCGACCTGCGGCACGTAGAGCGCGCCCGCGACGCCGGCCATGCAGGCCGAGACCGTGAAGACGAAGAGCTTGAAGCGGTCGACCCGGTAGCCGAGGAAGCGCGTGCGGGATTCAGCATCGCGGATCGCGATCACCACCTTGCCGAGCTTCGACGAGACGATGCCGCGGGCGATCAGGAAGCCGGCGGCGAGCATCGTGCAGGTCATCGCAAAGAGCGCGGCGCGCGTCGTCTGTGCCTGGACGCTGAAGCCGAGAATGTCCTTGAAATCGGTCAGCCCGTTATTGCCGCCAAAACCCATGTCGTTGCGAAAGAAGGCGAGCAGTAGCGCGTAGGTCAGAGCCTGGGTGATGATCGAGAGATAGACGCCGGTGACGCGGCTGCGGAAGGCGAACCAGCCGAAGACGAAGGCGAGCAGGCCGGGAACGGCCAGCACCATCAGCATGGCGAAGGGAAAGGAGGAGAAGCCCCACCAGTACCAGGGCAGCTCCTGCCAGTTCAGGAACACCATGAAGTCGGGCAGCACCGGATTGCCGTAGACGCCGCGCGAGCCGATCTGGCGCATCAGGTACATGCCCATCGCATAGCCGCCGAGCGCGAAGAAGGCGCCGTGGCCGAGCGAGAGGATGCCGCAATAGCCCCAGACCAGGTCGAGCGAGAGCGCGAGCAGCGCGTAGCAGAGATACTTGCCCCAGAGCGACATTGTCGCGGTCGAGACATGGAAGGGCGAGCCGGCCGGCACCAGCAGGTTCGCCAGCGGCACCAGCAGGCCGATGGCGGCGACGAGCGCGAGGAAGACATAGCCCCGCGCATCCATGTTCGAGAGCAGGAAGCGGCTGATCATGCTTCCACCGCCCTGCCCTTCAGCGCGAACAGGCCGCGCGGGCGCTTCTGGATGAACAGGATGATGAAGACGAGCAGCGCGATCTTGCCGAGCACGGCGCCGGCATAGGGCTCGAGCAGCTTGTTGGCGACGCCGAGCGTCATGGCGCTGATCAGCGTGCCCCAGAGATTGCCAACCCCGCCGAAGACCACGACCATGAAACTGTCGATGATGTAGCTCTGGCCGAGATTGGGGCTGACATTGTCGATCTGCGAGAGCGCGACGCCGGCAAGCCCGGCGACGCCCGAGCCGAGCCCGAAGGTCAGCGCGTCGATCCGGCCGGTACGGATGCCCATCGCCGCAGCCATCCGCCGGTTCTGCGTCACGGCACGCATCTGCAGGCCCATCGGCGTCAGTTTCAGGATGGCGAGCAAAGCGAGAAAGACCAGCGCCGCGAAGACGATGATCCAGAGCCGGTTCCAGGTGATGGCGAGGCCGCCGAGTTCGAAGGCTCCCGACATGAAGCTGGGCGCGCCGACCTCGCGATTGGTCGGCCCGAAGGCGGTCCGCACCGCCTGCTGCAGGATCAGGCTGATACCCCAGGTCGCCAGCAGCGTCTCCAGCGGCCTTCCATAGAGGAAGCGGATCACGCCGCGCTCGATCGCGATGCCGACGGCGCCGGCGACGATGAAGGCGGCCGGCAGCGCGAAGGCCAGCGACCAGTCGAACAGGTAGGGCGCGTTGGTGCGGATCAGCTCCTGCACCACGAAGGTGGTGTAGGCGCCGAGCATCACCATCTCGCCATGGGCCATGTTGATCACGCCCATCACGCCGAAGGTGATGGCGAGGCCGATCGCGGCGAGCAGCAGCACCGAGCCGAGCGAGAGCCCGTACCAGAGGTTCTGCCCGGCCTGCCACAGAGCGAGCTTGCCCTCGATCTCGGAGATAGCCCGGGCCTGCACCTCCTTCAGCGCCGGCGAGGCATCGCCCGGCAGGGCGCGCAGCGTCGCCAGCGCATCCTGGTCGCCGCGCTCGCGCAGCACGTCGACGGCGGCGATCCGGTCGAAGGGCGGCGCATCGGTCTTGACGATCAGGATCGCGGCCTGCGCCTCGCGCAAGGCACGGCGGGCCCTGTCGTTGCTTTCCTTGGCGATGGCGGCTTCGAGCACCGGCAGCGCCGAGACGTCGCGCGCCCGGAAGACCGCCTCGGCGGCGGCGACGCGCTTGGCAGGGTCGGGATTGATCAGGCCGAGGCTGCCGAGCGCGCCCTGGATCGCCCGCCGGACATTGTTGTTCAGCCTGACGGCGCTGACACCGGCCGGCTCGGCGGAAAGCGCCTGCCCGGTGCGTGCGTCGAGGAGGCCGCCATCCTTGGTCTTCACCGCGACGGCACCGCTCCCGGCGAACAAGCGCCCATCGGCCAGCGCCTCGATGATGACGCCCGCATTCGGATGCGCGCTCTGGACGAGGATATCGATGGCGCGCGCCGTGTCCGAGAAGCTGTCGGCGTTGAAGCGCGCGAAGGCTTCTTCGGCAGTCTGCGCGAAGGCGACGGCCGGCGCGGCGAGAAGCGCCAGGGCTAACGTCAGGGCTCGCAGGAAGGGTGAAAGGAGGCGCATCGGCTCGTTTCTGTGTGGCTGCTCGGGAGGCACGGTGAGGCGCGGGATCCTCTCTCCCGTGTGGGAGAGGGGTAGGGGTGAGGGCCCGCCCGAAAACGAAAGGGCTCAGTCCCACTCACCACGGAGACATCGGCCAGCGCTCGCCCACAGCGGCAACGGCAGTCCCTCACCCCTGCCCCTCTCCCATCCGGGAGAGGGGTTCCCCGCGCTTATCCGTCTGGTTGACCAGCTCTGGCTGAAATTTGCGAGGGGCGGCCGGGCTTTCCGACCGTGCCGCCCCTCCCCCTCTTCAGCTCAGGCGCCGCCGCCGCATTTGCCGGTCTTGACGTTGAAGTTGCCGCACTTCTTATCAACCCAGTCGCCGACCAGATCCTTCGAGCCGTCGAGCTCCTTCGACCAGGCGTCGCCGGCGACGAGACCGGTCTTCGACACGACGTCGAACTGGCCATCGGCCTTGATCTCGCCGATCAGCACCGGCTTGGTGATGTGGTGGTTCGGCAGCATCTTCGAGATCCCGCCGGTCAGGTTCGGCGCCTCGATGCCGGGCAGCGCGTCGATCACCTTGTCGGGATCGGTAGAGCCGGCCTTCTCGACCGCCTTCACCCACATGGCGAAGCCGATGACATGGGCTTCCATCGGGTCGTTGGTGACGGCCTTGTCGTTCTTCTTGAAGGCCTTCCACTGCTTGATGAAGGCCTCGTTCTCCGGCGTCTTGACCGACTGGAAGTAGTTCCAGGCGGCGAGATGGCCGACCAGCGGCTTGGTGTCGATGCCGGCGAGCTCCTCCTCGCCGACCGAGAAGGCCACGACCGGGATGTCAGTCGCCTTGATGCCCTGGTTGCCGAGCTCCTTGTAGAACGGCACGTTGGCGTCGCCGTTGATGGTCGAGACCACGGCGGTCTTCTTGCCGGCCGAGCCGAACTTCTTGATGTCGGAGACGATGGTCTGCCAGTCGGAATGACCGAAGGGCGTGTAGTTGATCAGGATGTCCTCCTTCTTCACGCCCTTGGCGAGAAGGTAGGCCTCCAGGATCTTGTTGGTGGTGCGCGGGTAGACATAGTCGGTGCCGGCGAGCACCCAGCGCTCGACCTTCTCCTCCTTGGCGAGATAGTCGACGGCCGGGATCGCCTGCTGGTTCGGCGCGGCCCCGGTATAGAAGACGTTGCGTTCGCTCTCCTCGCCCTCGTACTGCACGGGGTAGAACAGGATCGAGTTCAGCTCCTTGAACACCGGCAGCACCGATTTGCGCGAGACCGAGGTCCAGCAGCCGAACACGGCCGCGACCTTGTCCTTGACGATCAGCTCGCGCGCCTTCTCGGCGAAGAGCGGCCAGTTCGAGGCGGGATCGACGACGACGGCCTCGAGCTTCTTGCCGAGCACGCCGCCCTTCTTGTTCTGCTCCTCGATGAGCATGAGCATGACGTCCTTCAGCGTCGTCTCCGAGATCGCCATCGTGCCCGAGAGCGAGTGCAGGATGCCGATCTTGATGGTCTCCTGCTGCGCGGCTGCGGGCATCACCGTGGAGAGAGCCGTGGCACTGAGGAAGGCGGCACCCAATACAACGCGACGTGTGAGCTTCATCGAGATGTCCCCCGATATTCTGTTGACCGCGCCCCTGCCGGGCACGGCGCAGCCTTGCTGGCTGGCGACAGGGGGATCGCAAGCGACGTGCCAACCGCCCCGGTCGCGTTCGCAAGCGCGGCAAATGCGGGAAACTGCGCGGTTCCGGTGACATTCCGGGCAGATTTCTCCGAAACAGTGGACCCGGCGCGACAATGCGAGCGCATCTGCATAAGGCGCGGGCAGATCGGCCGGTGAATATTTGGGCAGCGCCTGTGCAGCGCAACAAAAGCGCCGTCGAATTCGGCAGTGGACAGCAAAATCGGCGCTGAATCTTTGTCGTTTACGGGCGCGCTGGAATCACCCTAGCCTCACCTTGTCGGTAACAACTGAAAGGAGGTGATCCAGTGTCTCATTGTCATCAACCGCTGTCGCGGGGACTGCATGGCCTGGACTCGTCCCATGAGGGGTTCGGTTCCGTTTGAGTTTTCGCGACGTCAGGCCCGGTTACCGGGGCTGCGGTTCGGCAATGGAAGGGCTGCCCGCAAGGGCGGCCCTTCTCTTTTGCGCGATCGGCCCTGCGCAGCCGCTTCTGGCGCGCCGCGGCAGGACATGCCAGAGAGAGGCGTGATTTATTGCAGCGCCATATCCTGATGAGGCCGCCGCTTGCCAGCGCCAGCCCCTGACCTTCCCCGCCAGGCCATCCTCGCCTTCATCGAGGAGGAGCGGGCCGCCGGCCGTGAGCCCGGCCGGCGCGACATCGCCAAGGCTTTCGGCCTCGATGCCGGCGGCAAGATCTGGCTGAAGCGGCTGCTGCGCGAGCTCGAGGACGAAGCGCATGTCGATGCGGCGGAGGATGGCTCGCCGGTGCGCAAGCACAGCGCGCTGCCCGCCGTGCTGCTCTGCGAGATCAAGAGCCGCGACCGCGAGGGCGACCTCGTCGCGGTGCCGCTCGAATGGAACGAGACCGACCAGGGCGAGGCGCCGAAGATCCTGATCGAGACCGGCCGCCCGTCGCGCTCGCGCCGAGCCGGCCCCGCGGTCGCCGCGCCCGGCATCGGCGACCAGGTCCTGCTCAAGCTCTCGCGCCTGCGTGGCACGACCGGCATTTCCTGGTCCGGCCGCGTCCTGAAGATCATGGGCAAAGGCAAGGCGCAGGTGCTCGGCATCTTCCGCGCCCTGCCCGACGGCTCCGGCCGGCTCATCCCTGTCGACAAGAAGGCGCAGGGCCGCGAGGCGCTGATCCCGAAGGGCCAGACCGGCGACGCCCAGGACGGCGACCTCGTTTCGGTCTCGCTCCGGCGCGAGGGTCGCTTCGGCCCGCCGGAGGCGCGGGTGCGCGAGCGGCTCGGCTCGCTGAAGTCGGAACGGGCCGTGTCGCTGATCGCGATCCACGCCCATGGCATCCCCAACGAATTCTCGCCGGCAGCGCTCGCCGAGGCCGAGGCTGCGCCGAAGGCGACGCTGGCCGGTCGCGAGGACTGGCGCGACCTGCCGCTGATCACCATCGACCCGGCCGACGCCAAGGACCATGACGATGCGGTCCACGCCGCGCCGGACGAGGACTCCGACAATCCCGGCGGTTATGTCGTCACCGTCGCCATCGCCGATGTCGCTTCCTATGTCCGGCCGGGCTCGGCGCTCGACCGCGAGGCGCTGGAGCGCGGAAATTCGGTCTATTTCCCCGACCGCGTCGTGCCGATGCTGCCGGAGCGGATCTCGAACGACCTCTGCTCGCTGCGCGGCGGCGAGGACCGGCCGGCGCTCGCCGTCCGCCTCGTGCTCAAGGCCGACGGCTCGAAGAAGGGCCATTCCTTCCACCGCATCCTGATGCGCTCGGCCGCAAAACTCTCCTACCAGCAGGCGCAAGCCGCGATCGACGGCCAGCCGGACGAGGCGACCGCCGCGATCCGCGAGAGCATCCTGATGCCGCTCTGGGCCGCCTATGGCGTCGCGGCACGGGCGCGCGACGCGCGCCAGCCGCTCGATCTCGATCTGCCCGAGCGCAAGCTGATCCTGAAGGCGGACGGCTCGGTCGACCGCGTCATCGTCCCCGACCGGCTGGCGACCCACAAGCTGATCGAGGAGTTCATGATCCTCGCCAACGTCGCCGCGGCGGAGACGCTGGAGAAGGCCGGTAGCCTGCTGATCTATCGCTGCCATGACGAGCCCTCGCTCGAGAAGATGCGCGCGCTCGGCGAGGTCCTGGCCTCGATCGGCATCAAGCTGCCCAAGGACGCCGCGCTGCGGCCGGTGCTGTTCAACCGCATCCTCAAGATGATCAAAGGCTCGGAGAACGAGCTCTTCATCAACGAGGTCGTGCTGCGCACCCAGGCCCAGGCCGAATATGTCGCCGAGAACTACGGGCATTTCGGCCTCAACCTGCGCCGTTACGCCCATTTCACCTCGCCGATCCGGCGCTATGCCGACCTCGTCGTCCATCGCGCCCTGATCGCGACGATGAAGCGTGGCGACGACGGACTGCCTAAATCGACGACGCTGGCCGAACTGCGCGAGGTCGCGACCCGGATCTCGGCGGCCGAACGCCGCGCCATGGCGGCCGAACGCGAGACCACCGACCGGCTGATCGCGCATTTCCTCGCCGACCAGATCGGCGCGAGCTTCGATGGCCGCATCGCCGGGCTCAACCGTGCCGGGCTCTTCGTCAAGCTCGACGGCACCGGCGCGGACGGCTTCGTTCCCGCCTCGACGCTGGGCGCCGACTATTACCGCTATGACGAGGCGGCCCATGCGCTGATCGGCGAACGCAGCGGCGAGAGCTGGCGCCTCGGTGACCGCGTCCATGTCCGCCTTGTCGAGGCCGCCCCCGTCGCCGGCGCCCTGCGCTTCGAATTGCTGAGCGAGGGGCGGACTGTGACATCGAACCGCTCTTTCAAAAAAGCCGCGCGTCCCCTAGCTGCAAGGCGCAGTATGGCCCGGCCCGGCCGAGCCAAGCCCGGCCGGAAGCGCTGAGGCCAGCGCCTCGGGGGTGATGAGAGCCATGTCCGTCCACTATCACGAGCTGGCGGCCCCGCCCGCGGAGCGCAATTGGCGCCAGGCGATCGGACGCGGCTTGAGGGGGCGCTGCCCGAGTTGCGGCGAGGGCCGGCTGTTCCGCGCCTTCCTGAAGCCGGTCGCCAGCTGCGAAATCTGCGGCGAGGAACTGCATCACCAGCGTGCCGACGATCTGCCGCCCTATATCGTGATCACGATCGTCGGCCATATCGTCGTCGGCGGTCTCGTTCTGGTCGAGAAATTCGGCGACTGGTCGATGCAGATGCATATGTGGGTCTGGCCGCTGCTGACGGTGGTGCTGTGCCTCGGTCTGATGCAGCCGACGAAGGGCGCAGTGGTCGGCCTGCAATGGGCGCTACGCATGCATGGCTTCGGCGGCGCCGCGCCGGAGCCCGAACGTCAACCGGCATCGAACGAGATGAGCCGCCGATGAGCGATCACACCGTCACCCTGACCCAGGCCGAGCGCGCCCGCACCGCAACCAATCTGCGCCCGGTCGACGCCGCGACCATGCTGATTCTCGATCATTCCGGGCGCAAGCCGCGCGTGCTGATGGGCAAGCGCCATCCGAGCCACAAGTTCATGCCCGGGAAATATGTCTTCCCCGGCGGGCGGATCGATCCCGAGGATCGCCGCATGATCGCGGCCGGCGCCCTTCCCGGCCCCTGCGAGCAGCGCCTCGCGGCGCGCTGCGTGCGCCCGAGCGCCCAGCGCGGGCGGGCGCTGGCGCTGGCGGCGATCCGCGAGACCTTCGAGGAGACCGGGCTGCTCTTCGGCAGCGCCGAATACGGCGCGCCCGAGAACCCGCCGCCCGGCGTCTGGTCGGAATTCGCGGCGAAGGGCATCTTCCCCGATCTCGGCGCCGTGACATTCGTCGCCCGGGCGATCACGCCGCCGCGCCGGCCGAAGCGTTTCGACACCCGCTTCTTCACCGTCGACGCCAGCGCCGTCGCCGGCAAGGTCGAAGGCATCATCGGCCCCGATTCCGAGCTGGTCGACCTCGTCTCTGTGACCTTCGACGAGGCCCGCGAGCTCGACCTGCCGACCATCACCAAGGTGATCATCGCCGAGGTCGAGGAGCGGCTGAAGGCGGGATTCGGCGCGCATCTGCCGGTACCGTTCTATTGGGAGAAGCGCGGCAGCTTCGTGCGCGAGCAAATCTGAGCCGCAGGAGCGGAAAACGCCGGCCATTTCGCGGGCGAGCAGATACACGCCCGATATTCCTTGACTTGCAGGCGCCGATACGGCATTCCGGCGCCATCGGATTGCCGGGCTCGCCCGGCCCTTTTCTTTTTCATGCGCGGGTCGAGGACGGCCCCATCAGTTCGAGGGCTTCGCCATGGCCAAGGCCGTGACCATCAAGATCAAGCTCGTCTCGACGGCCGACACCGGGTTCTTCTATGTGACCAAGAAGAACTCGCGCACGATGACCGAAAAGATGTCGAAGAAGAAGTACGACCCCGTCGCGCGCAAGCACGTCGAGTTCAAGGAAACCAAGATCAAGTGATGCCATTAGGCATGACATATCGATCTTAGCGATAAAAACCGCCCTGATTTGGGGCGGTTTTTTCGTTTGGGGGCATCGTCAGGGCTCGCGCCGGAATGCTCCCCGCCCCGCGCTATGACTTCCTTTTTTCAGGCCGCTTCATTTCCAAGCTCCACGGCTGCAAGGATTTTTCACCTGTGCTTCCGCACGGCCATGCGGCCCCTCGGAGCGCGCAAAGCCCCCTACGAACGAGGTCAAACCGCTGGAAGCGCTTGTGGCGTCTTTCACCACTGCGAACGAGACGGCTTCATCGTCAGGACGAGCCCGCGACAGGCGCGCGCCTGTAGACGATCGGGATCCCGACGGGCAATGTTCCGTCGCTTAGCGATGGAGGTTACCATTCGTCCCCGGCCGTTCCATGCCCTCCTGACCATGGCCTTGCTGGTCGCTTCGCCTGCCGCTGCTCAACAGACGCTGCCGGCGGTGGACGGGCCCAGCGGCAAGATGATGTTCATCCATGGCGGCACAGGCGGCGACAACTGGACCGGCCTGGAAGGCGCTGTAACCCTGCCGCTCGGACAGCGTTTCGGCCTGCAGCTGGATGGTGCGGCCGGCGGCCTGGACGGCTCTCTGGGGAAATCGGCGTTCTATGGTACGGGGGCGCATCTGTTCTGGCGCGATCCGTCGACGGGAATGGTTGGCGTCGAAGCCGGCTATGCGCGCCTCGATGCGGGCGGTGGGATCAACACTTATTCCCTCGGCATCGAGGCTGAGCGCTACTGGAACGCGATCACGCTGGCAGGCCTGGTCGGCCTCACCGATGCCAGTGGCGCGACCTATGCCACAGCGCTGCGCCATGATCTCAGCACGCATTTCGTGGCAGGCGCCAGCCTTACCTGGTATCCCGACGACAACTTGGCGCTGACGGCGTCAGGAGCAGTCTCGGGTGGGCATGTGGTGGCAGGTATTGGCGTCGAATGGGCGCTCACGAGCACCAGTTCGGCCCAGCCCAGCCTTTTTGCACGGGCCGCTCTGCATCAGGGCGGTGACGTGACCGCTCTGGCAGGCCTCAGCATCTATTTCGGAGGACAGCCGAAGCCATTGATCCGCCGCCATCGGGAAGACGATCCGACCATCGGCAACGTCATGGGCGCCGGCATCAAGGGCGGCATTGGCTTCACCATCGGAGCAATCTGCAAGTTCCGGGCGCATGGTGACGATCCCTGCCATCGCCCGTAACCATCCGCCGCGTCTCTAGCCGCGGCGCCTCTAGCCGCGGCGTCTCGGACCAAAAGGTGGAATCCACTTTTCCGGACGAATCCGATGCATAAACGATACGCTGGAACGCAACTCGGCAGGTCCGCATCATCCGAATGGCTGCGCCCCGTGATCCATCGCCAAAGCGGCTGACCACAGACTATGCCCTAAAGGAATCCTTGGATTCCAATTCCCTGCGGTAGACACTAGACTTGCCTGCTCCTGCAAGCCCTCTCGAACCAGGCGGCTTTTTGCTTTTACGGCAGGCGCATCTGCGAAAAGAACTCAGCTATTCGCAAGCGTGACATGTCCTCTGGCGCATCCGCGGCATCTTTCCTAATGTCGCGGAGCGTCCATCGCCCTGCTCTCTCGCCTGGAGCCCAGCCTTGCACGGCCCGCCCGCCAAGACACGCCAGCCGGCCATCGGGCCGCTGCGCCGCGTCCTACGCCTGATCGTCGAGGTCGATGAATCGCCCACCCGGCTGCACCGCATCCGGGCGGCGCTACTGCTGATCGGACTGCTGACCGCCTTCGGCCTGCTCGGGTACTGGCTGCCGACTCTGCTCGAGCGCGCCTTGCGCTGACTGCTGGCTGGATCGCCGCGCCTCCGTTCAGACGCGATCCCGATGATCTATCTCATTGTTATCGCATCGGAGTTTTCCGAAGAACGGAGTCCACTTTTCGGTCCGATGCTATGGCGGTGCCGATAGTGGCCGGCCGGCGGCGGATCTGATGAGGCCAGATATCCCGCTACCGACCGGCCGAGCCCACCGGTTCCTCAGGAGATGCGGCGGAACCCGAGGTCCCGGGGGCATTTCGCGGCGACAGCCTGTGGCTGGCGCCTGTCTGGAAACGACCCTACGCCGAAGCGACCGCGGATCAATCGTTTAGGGTTGATTCACCATTCTTCAGTGTTTTTTAACCTTACCGGATAACCCTCGATATTTACTGTAAAAACTATAGTAAATACAAAATACTCAATACATTCATGGATTTACCTGATTTAACCGCAAGAAATCTTGCCGAAGGCTGGGAGCCGTCGCACTGGCGATGTCCGCAATCGGTTCGTCGTCGACCATCCATCCGGCAATGAGGCGCCCGCCCGATCAGCACGGCTGCGGCGCAATGAAGCCGACTTCGGTCGAACCGATGATCACCATCGCCGGGCAGCGGCGGTTCATGCCGGCCCCGAGCTTCCCATGCCTCTCGGCTTCAGGCAGCCGCGGCGACGATCACGCGATTGCGGCCGGCGGCCTTGGCGAGATAGACCGCCTCGTCGGCTCGCTTCACCATTTCATTGGCGGATGGGTCTCCGGCGCGCCGGCAGGCGACGCCGATCGACACGGTGACCGGGATTTTCCGCGCACCGCCCTGGATTTCGAAGGCTTCGCCCTCGACCCGCTCGCGGATACGCTCGGCGACGGCACGTGCCGCCTCGAGCGTCGTGTCGGGCAGGACGACCACGATCTCCTCTCCGCCCATCCGCGCCACCAGATCGATACCGCGCGTGCAGGCGCGCACCCGGTCGGCGAACTCGCGCAGAACCTCGTCGCCGGCGTCGTGCCCCCAGCTGTCATTGATCGATTTGAAGCGGTCGACATCGAGCATGAGGACCGAGAGCGACCGCGCCCGCAGCAGGGACTCGTCGAACAGAACCGCGATCCGGCCGTCGAGATAGCGCCGGTTGTAGAGGCCGGTGAGCTGATCCATCACCGCCATTTCCATCGAGGACTGGACGCTGTCGCGCAAACGCTCGGCGAAGCGCTTGCGGCGGACCAGCGTGCGCGCGCGGGCCAGCAACTCGTTCCGGTCGATCGGCCTGACCAGGAAATCATGGGCGCCGATCTCGAGGCCGCGCAGGACGCGGCGCCGATCATCCGCCTCGCCGAGCACCAGAACCGAGAGATTGCGGGTGCTCTCGAGCGAGCGCAACTGGCTGCACAGGCGCAGCCCGTCATAGGATTGCAGGTCGAGACTGACGAGAACGATCTCGAAATCACCTTCGGCCGCGCGCGCCAGGGCGGCGTGCGCATCGGGTTCGGTCTCGATCGAATGAAAGGTCGAAAGCGCCTGCGTCAGCCGCTCGGCGATCAGCGGCCGATCCTCGATCAGGAGGATGCGGCCGTTGAGCCCGGTTTCCGCCGCCGCAGCGGCCAGCGGGTCGGCGATGCCGAGCCGGCGCGAGGCCAGCGCGCGCTGCCGCAACTCGTCGGTCACCGACTTCAGCCGGACCAGGCTGCGCACGCGCGCGAACAGGGCGGTGTCGTCGATCGGCTTGGTCAGGAAGTCGTCGGCGCCGGCATCGAGCCCCTTGAGCCGATCGCTGGGCTGGTCGAGCGCGGTCACCATCACCACCGGGATATGGGCGGTGGTCGGCCCGGTCTTCAGGCGCCGGCAGACCTCGAATCCGTTCATGCCCGGCATCATCACGTCGAGCAGCACGATGTCGGCTTCGCCGCGCTCGCAGATCGCCAGAGCGTCGATGCCGTTCGTCGCGGTCACCACGTCGAAATACTCGGCCGACAGCTTGGCGTCGAGCAGCTTCACATTGGCTGCGACGTCGTCGACGACCAGGACCCGGGCGGACATCGGCAGTGCCTTCCCGCTCAGGCCGCGCCGAGATAGGCGCGAACGGTCTCCAGGAACTTGCCCACCGAGATCGGCTTGGAGATGTAGGCCTCGCAGCCGCCGTCGCGAATCCGCTCCTCGTCGCCCTTCATCGCGAAGGCCGTGACGGCGATAACCGGGATGCTCTTCAGGGTATCATCCTCCTTGATCCATTTCGTCACCTCCAGCCCCGAAACCTCCGGCAGCTGGATGTCCATCAGGATCAGGTCGGGATGATGCGCCCGGGCGAGTTCGATCGCCTCGATGCCGTCGGCCGTCTTGAGCGTCGCATAGCCATGCGCCTCCAACAGGTCGTTGAAGAGCTTCATGTTGAGCTCATTGTCCTCGACGATCAGTACCGTCTTTGTCATTCCGCCCCCAGTCCGCCGCAGCACGGGTATCCGATGTTCCGGACTTCCCAAGTCGGCAGCCCCGTTCGATGATGAAGCTAGCACGCGAGCCGTTGACGAAACGCAAACCCATTAGCAGACACACCGAGCAAAACATCATGCCCCGCCCCATCACATTGCCGGAAGCCGAGACGCTCGCATTGCGCGCCCTCACCTTCCTGGCCGGCGAACCGGAGCGCCTGGAGCCATTTCTCGCAGCCACCGGCCTCGGCCCGGCGACCCTGCGCTCTGCAGCGCAAGAACCTGGATTCCTCCTCGGCGTCATCGACCATCTCTGTGCCAGCGAATCGCTGCTGCTCGAGTTTGCCGCCAATTTAGGCCTGAATCCGGACATTGTCGGCCAGGCTCGCGAGATTCTCGCCGGCCCGCCCGAAGTCTTCGAGCCGTGAGCAGCGCGCCCGCCGCGACCGGCGCGGCGCGCGTACTCTGCCGCGATTGCCTGCGCGACCATGGCGAGGCGGCGCCCGCCGCACCGCTGCGGCGTTGCGCGGCCTGCGGCTCGCCCCGGCTGCTGCGGCATCCCGAGCGGGACGAGCTCCATCTCGCCCATATCGATTGCGACGCCTTCTACGCTGCGATCGAAAAGCGCGACGATCCGTCCCTGCTCGACAAGCCGGTGATCGTCGGCGGCGGCAAGCGCGGCGTCGTCTCGACCTGCTGCTACATCGCCCGCATGTCCGGCGTGCGCTCGGCCATGCCGATGTTCAAGGCCCTGCAGGCCTGCCCGGAAGCCGTGGTCATCAAGCCGGACATGGCGAAATATGTCGGCGTCGGCCGGCAGGTACGCCGGCTGATGCAGGAGCTGACCCCGCTGGTCGAACCGCTCTCGATCGACGAGGCCTTTCTCGATCTCGGCGGCACCGAGCGCCTGCACCACGCCAGCCCGGCACTGGTGCTCGCCCGCTTCCAGCGCCGTGTCGAGGGCGAGATCGGCATCACCGTCTCGGTCGGCCTGTCCTACGCCAAATTCCTCGCCAAGGTCGCCTCCGACCTCGACAAGCCGCGCGGCTTCTCGATCATCGGCCGGGCGGAAGCTGTGGCTTTCCTGGCTCCGAAACCGGTCGGGATGATTCCCGGCATCGGCCAGGCCGGCGTGGCGCGGCTGGCGCAGGCCGGCTTCCGTCGTATCGGCGACCTCGCCGCCGCCGAGGTCGAAACCCTCTACCGCACCATCGGCAAGGACGGGCCGCGCCTGCGCAATCTCGCCCGTGGCATCGATCCGCGCCAGGTCACGGTCGAGCACGAGGCCAAGACGGTCTCGACCGAGACGACGCTCGATGTCGACCTCGCCAGCTTCGAGGAGCTGGAGCCGATCCTCTGGCGGCTCTGCGAGAAGACCTCGAAGCGGTTGAAGGCGCAGGGTCTCGCCGGGCGCACGATCACGCTCAAGCTGAAGACCCAGGATTTCCACATCGTCACCCGCGCCTCGCGGCTGCCCGAGCCGACGCAGCTCGCCGCCCGCCTGTTCGCGGCCGGCCGCGACCTCCTGAGGCGTGAATGCACCGGCCCGCACTACCGGCTGATCGGCATCGGTGCGAGCGACTTCTCCGATCCGGCCGATGCCGACCGCGGCGACCTCGCCGACACGCAGACGCCGCGCCTGAAAGCCGTCGAGAGCGCGCTCGATGCGGTCCGCGCCCGCTTCGGCGATACCGCGATCGGCAAGGGCCTGTCGCTGCGCGACCGGCGCAGGCCTGCTTCCGGCCAGACTATTTCGAGCAGTCGCTCCCCGGCAGAAGATCCAGACGCGTGAGCGTGCCGCGCAGCGCGAAGGACCCATAATCCAGCCGGATCGCGCCGGTGACGCCGTTCTCGTAGAGCTCGAAGGCGACGGTATAGGCCGGCGTGGTCTCGCCAGAGCCGACCTTGAAATAGGAGATCGTCACCGGCCAGCGTGCCAGCTTCTCGAACTCCGGGCGCTGCAGCGGCGCCTCGCCGGGCTTCGTCTCGATCTTGCGGCCGATCACCGACAGCGTGTCGTAGACGTCCTTGCCGCTGTTGGCACCGTCATAGAGGCGGACATTGAAGGTGGTCTGGCCCGCCCGCGCCGCCTTGATCACCGCCTTCATCTGCTCGTTCGGGAACATCGCCATCGCGGCTTCGCGGTGCGTCTCGGCCTTGGGCGCGCGCAGGCTCACCTCATAGCCGGCATCGCCCTTCTTCGCGGTGCCGTCGACCACGTCGGGCGGCGCGCCGGCTGTCGAGCTCTCGGTCTTGAAGCGGTAGCTCTTGGCGTCGCCCTCCTCGAAGCTCGTGGTGCGGGCATCGATGATGCGCGGACCGATCTCGCTGGTCAGCTCGGTAACCTGGCGGAAGGAAAGCGCATAACCGTCGCAGGCATCTCCGGAGAAGTCGAAGGCGATGCGGCCACGCGCCGTGGTGATGTCGCGGGAGGGCTTGGTGCTGTCTAGGGTAAGATCGTAGATCGCGCGATGCGGCACCAGCACGACACGCTCGGCCGGAGCCTGCGCCTGCACCGCAGGCGCCAGCATGACGGCCAGCGCCGCGCCCGCGATCCCATAGCCGCAACGTTCCATGCCGAACCTCGATCCCGATTCTCGCCGCAGCGGCCAGAGCCGCCATCACTACAAATTAGGTGCACTGCGGCGATGGCGCAAACATGGCGCGAGGCTCGGCCCGGCACGCGACGGGCACGCTTGCCCGGCTTGCGACCATCGGCCATGAAGGAGAGCCTGCCTTTGCCGGCCAACCCGAGAGAACCGCGATGAACGCCATCGACACCAAGCTCGCCGCCCTCGGCATCACCCTGCCGGCGCCGGCCGCGCCGGTCGCCAACTATGTGCCCTATGTCATCACCGGCAATCTGCTGGTGATCTCCGGCCAGCTCTGCTTCGGGCTCGACGGCAAGCTCTCCGACGCGCACAAGGGCAAGCTCGGCGCCGAGATCTTCAACGAGGCCGGACTCGAGGCGGCCAGGCTCTGCGCCATCAACGTCCTGGCCCAGGCCAAGGCCGCGCTCGGCGGCGATCTCGGAAAGATCAGGCGCTGCGTCCGCCTCGGCGGTTTCATCAACGCCACCCCGCATTTCTCCGCCCTGCCCGCGATCATGAACGGCGCCTCCGACCTGATGGTCGAAGTGCTCGGCGATGCCGGTCGCCATGCCCGCTCGACCGTCGGCGTCGCCAACCTGCCGGCCGATGCCGCCGTCGAGGTCGAAGCGATGTTCGAGATCGCCTGATGCGCGCAGAGCCCTGGCTGACCGCCCGTCCGATCGCCCATCGCGGACTGCACGATCTCGCGAGCGGCGTGATCGAGAACTCCCTGTCGGCGGCGCAGGCCGCCATCGCGGGCGGCTTCGCCATTGAATGCGATGTCCAGCTCAGCGCCGACGAGGAAGCGCTGGTCTTCCACGACTTCACCCTGGACCGGCTGACCGGCGAGACCGGGCGTGTCGATGCCCGCAAGGCGGCCGAGCTTTCCGGCATTAGACTGAAGGGCTCGGACGACAGGATCCCGACACTCACCGGCTTCCTCGATGCGATCAGCGGCAGGACGCCGCTGGTGATCGAGATCAAGAGCCGCTTCGACGGCGATCTGCGCCTGGCGAAGCGCACTGCCGAGATCGTCGCCGGGCACAAGGACCGGCCGATCGTGCTGAAATCCTTCGATCCGGTGATCGTCGCGGCGTTGCGCGAGCTGGCACCGGACTTCGCCCGCGGCATCGTCGCGATGAATGCCTATGAATATGGCGACTATGTCCATCTCACGCCCGCCCAGAAGCACGCTCTCGCCAACCTCCTGCATTTCGGGGAGAGCCAGCCGGACTTCGTCTCCTGGAAAGTTGCCGACCTGCCGACCGCCGCACCCTTCCTCTGCCGCAAGGCGCTCGGCCTGCCGCTGATGAGCTGGACCGTGCGCACGCCGGAAGATCGGCTCCGCGCCGCCGAGCATGCCGACCAGATGGTCTTCGAAGGCTTCCGCCCTTGAGCGAAACCGGTCTGCACGGGGGCCTCACGGTCCGCGTCACGACCTCGCTGAAAGGCGTCCCGGCCGCGGCCTGGGATGCCTGTGCCAATCCCGACGCCGCCGCGACGCTTGAATCAACCTCTCAGGCGGCGGATTCGTTTTCTCAGGAAGACCCTCACAACCCCTTCATTTCCCACGCTTTTCTGCGCGCGCTCGAAGAGAGCGGCTGCGTCGGCGGGCACAGCGGCTGGTCGCCGGCCTATCTGCTGGTCGAGGACGGGGCCGGCCGACTGATCGCCGCCGCGCCCTCCTTCGTGAAGGGCCACAGCCAGGGCGAATACGTCTTCGACCATAGCTGGGCCGAGGCCTATATGCGCGCCGGCGGCCGCTACTATCCGAAGGTCCAGGTCGCCGCGCCCTTCACCCCAGCGACCGGGCCGCGCCTGCTCGTCGCTCCCGGCGCGCAGGCGAACGCGGCGCGCGAGGCGCTGATCGCCGGCCTGGAGGCCCTGCGGGAACAGGTCCGCGGCTCCTCCGTGCACGTCACCTTCGCGCAGGAAAAGGACATGGCGGCGCTGCTGGAGGCCGGCTATCTCGAACGTCACGACATCCAGTTCCATTGGCGGAACGAGGGCTTTGCCAGCTATGACGACTTCCTCGCCCTCCTCGCCTCGCGCAAGCGCAAGGCGCTGAAGCGCGAGCGGCGCGAGGCGCTCTCCGCCGGCATCGAGGTTTCGGTACTTTCGGGCTCCGACCTGACCGAAAGCGTCTGGGACGATTTCCACGCCTTCTACGAGGACACCGGCTCGCGCAAATGGGGCCGGCCCTATCTCAACCGCCGCTTCTTCTCGGAGATCGGCAAGAGCATGGGCGAGCGCGTCGTGCTGGTGCTGGCGCGCCGGGCCGGGCGCAACATCGCCGGCGCCATCAATTTCCGCGGCGGCAACACGCTCTATGGCCGCAACTGGGGTTGCATCGAGGATCACCCCTTCCTGCATTTCGAGCTCTGCTACCACCAGGCCATCGACTATGCGATCGCGCACAAGCTCGTGCGTGTCGAGGCCGGCGCCCAGGGCGAGCACAAGCTGGCGCGCGGCTACCGGCCGGTGATCACCCGCTCCGCCCATTTCCTCGCCGATCCCGGTCTGGCGCGTGCCGTCGCCGCCTATCTGCCCGGCGAGCGCCGTGAGATCGCCGCCGCGAAGCTGGCGCTCGAAGCCGAACTGCCCTTCAGATCCGGAGCCGACCTTGCCGACTGAGTTCTGTGCAGACGACACGCTCGGCTATCGCCGCAGCCTGACCGATTTCTCGACACCGCTCTCGCTCGACGAGAGCTACCGCCTCGCCCATCTGCCTTTGCTGGCGCCCGAGCATCCACGGGTGATCCCGCGGCTCGACGGTCGCGGCTACGAAATGGGCCGCCATGCCGAGATCTTCTCGCTGGTGATGCCGGTTCCGGAGGACGCGCCGGCCGCTTCGCCGGCCTGGCGCGCGCTCGAGGCCGAGCTGCGCGCCGCCTCCTTCGCCGGCAAGATCGCCTGGGATCTGCTGCCGAAGCGCGCCGCACGCCTGCACGCCACCATCGTCGGTTCGCTCGGCCGCGGCGAGTGTCCCGTGATCGCTCCGGAGATCCGCGCCCGGCTTGCCGCCATCGCGCCCTTCGAGGTCGAATTGCGCGGCCTGTTCTCCGGCAACGTCAATCGTGGGCGGCTCTATCTGCGCACCTATCCGCAGCAGGCGCCGGGCCTCAACCCGTTCCAGCAGATCCAGCAGGTCTTCGGTCGCCCGGCCGGCGACCTCTATCTCCTTGGCTACTACAACCTGATCGACGATCTCGACCCGCAGGAGACGCAAGCCCTCGCCGCGCTGCTGGCGCGCTGGTGGGAGAAGCCCCTGCTGCGCCTGCGAGTCGATGCGCTCTGGCTGATGGGCGCCAGCGACGATCTCGTGCTCGACAGCCGGATCACCGAGACGCTGCCGCTCGGCGGCGCATCCCCGGCTTGACCTTTCTCCCGCAGCGGCCTCCAGCTTCCGCCAGCCCAAGACAGGAACACCGCCATGACCGCCTACGACCAGAACAACATCTTCGCCAGGATCCTGCGCGGCGAACTGCCGGCGCACCGCGTCTATGAGGACGACAAGGCGCTGGCCTTCCTCGACATCATGCCGCGCGCGCCCGGCCACACCCTGATCATCCCGAAGAACCCGGCCCGCAACCTGCTCGATGTCGCGCCGGCCGATCTCGCCCATGTCGCCCAGGTTTCGCAGCGCATCGCCCGGGCCGGGATGAAGGCTTTCGCGGCGGACGGGATCACGGTGCAGCAGTTCAACGAGAGCGCCGGCGGCCAGGTCGTCTTCCATCTCCACGTCCACGTCATCCCGCGCCATGACGGTATCGCGATGAAGCCGCCGGCGAGCGTGATGGCCAAGCCCGAGGAGCTGACCGAGGCCGCCGAGAAGCTCCGCGCCGCGCTCAAGGACGCCTGACCCGAAAAAATTTCGCGGCGCATGTCACGCGCCCGCACGCTGCCTCGTCCTGGTCTGCATCAGCCAATGATGGAGACCGGGATGACCCAACGCCTCAACGCCTTCCAGATCGCCCCCGACGCCTACGCGGCCATGCGCGGCCTGCAGGACTATGTGAACCAGTCGCCGCTGGAACATAGCCTCCAAGAGCTGGTGAAGATCCGCGCCTCGCAGCTCAACCGCTGCGCCTATTGCCTGCACATGCACATGGCCGATGCTCGCAAGGCCGGCGAGAGCGAGGCCCGCATCACCCTGCTCAGCGCCTGGGAAGAATCCGAGCTCTACACCCTGCGTGAGCGCGCCGCCCTGCGCTGGACCGAGGAGCTGACAAGGCTCACCGAGCGCAGCCCGAGCGACGAGGCCTTCGCCGAACTACGCGAGCATTTCAGCGAGAAGGAGATCGTCGATCTCTCCGTCGCCATCGGCATGATCAATGTCTGGAACCGGATCAATGCCGGCTTCCGCACCCGCCATCCGCAGGATCGTCGCCGCGAGACAGCCGGGGCTTGAGCGGCACTCGTACAGCCGGCCGGGCGCGGCTTCGCACCGGCCGGGCTTTTCCCTCCTGCGGAGACCCCGCCATGACCAAGCGCCTGAACCCCTATGTCGCCGCACCCGACACCATGAAGCCGCTGATCGCGCTCGAAGCGACGCTCAAGGAGAGCGGGCTCGAACACAGCCTGATCCATCTGGTGAAGATGCGGGCCTCGCAGATCAATGGCTGCGCCTATTGCCTGCACATGCACTCCGCCGACGCGATGAAGGAGGGCGAGAGCCCGGCGCGACTCTTCCTGCTCGACGCCTGGCACGAGTCGGCGCTCTATAGCCCGCGCGAGCGCGCCGCCCTCGCCTGGACCGACGCGCTGACGCTGGTCTCGCAGACCCACGCGCCGGACGAGGTCTATGAAGAGGTGCAGCGCCATTTCAGCCCGGAGGAAACGGTGAAGCTCACCATGCTGATCGCCACGATCAACAGCTGGAACCGCATCGCCATCGGCTTCCGCTCGGCCCATCCGAACGACCGGGCGGTCGTGGCCTGAGGACGGAACCCGCGATGACCTCAGCGCCTGCGGCCGACCCGTTCGACAGCCATCGCCGCTTCCTGACCCGCCTCGCCTATCGCATGCTCGGCTCGGTCAGCGATGCCGAGGATATCGTGCAGGAGGCCTGGCTTCGCTGGCGCGAGAGCGAGCGGGCAGAGATCGCGCAACCACGCGCCTTCCTGGCGCGCATCGTGACGCGGCTCTGCCTCGACCAGATGAAATCGGCCCGCAGCCGCCGCGAGTTCTATGTCGGCTCCTGGCTGCCGGAGCCGCTGGTCGAGGCGCTCGGCGGCGAGACGCCGGCCGATGCCGGGCTCGATGCGCCGATAGCGCTGATGCTGGCGCTGGAGCGGCTCTCCCCGCTCGAGCGGGCCGCTTTCCTGCTGCACGACATCTTCGAGATGGATTTCGCCGAGATCGCCCGCACCATCGACCGCAGCGAGAGCGCCTGTCGCCAGCTCGCCAAGCGGGCGCGCGAGCATGTCCGCATCGACATGCCGCCGCGCAACAAGGTCGACCCGGCTGAGGCGAAGCGCTTCGTCGACGCCTTCTTCAAGGCGGCCCACAAGGCCGATCCGAGCGATCTCCAGGCCCTGCTGGCGCAGGATGTCGCCTTCCACAGCGATGGCGGCGGCAAGGTTCTGGCGGTGATCAACCCGCTCTACGGCATCGACCGGGTCTCGCGCTTCTTCGCCGGCATCAACGCCAAGCTCGCCCACCGCGACAAGCCGACCACCCTGTTCAAGCCGGTGCTGATCAACGGCCTGCCCGGCTATCTCAGCCTCGAACGCGGCGAGACCCTGCAGGCGACCGCGCTCGATATCCGCGACGGGCGCGTACAGGGGATCTACATCGTGCGCAATCCCGACAAGCTCAGGCATCTCGACCTCTCGGACGCATAGGACAAGTGTCGATCAACTTTCACCGTCATTCCGGCTGGCGCGAAGCGAAACGCCGGAAACCATCCTGGGGCTCCGGTGCTCCAGCCTCGCTCACGACCCGAGCCGAGCCAGTGTCTCCGGAACGAGGAGAGCGCTAGCCCTCAAGCGCCTCGATCATCGCGACCCGCGTCGCATGCCGGCCACCCTCGAATTCGGCGGAGAGGAAAGCGTCGACGATATCGAGCGCGAGCCCCTCGCCGACCACGCGCGCACCGAGCGAGAGCATGTTGGCGTCGTTGTGCTGGCGGATCATCCGGGCCGAAAACGTGTCGGCGCAGACGCCGCAACGAATGCCCTTCACCTTGTTCGCCGCCATCATGATGCCCTGGCCGGTGCCGCACAGAATGATGCCGAACCGGCACTCGCCGGAGGCGACGAGCCGCGCCGCCGCCTCGCCATGCCTGGGATAGGGCGTGCTTTCCGGGCTCGACGGTCCGATGTCGACCACCACCCAGCCCAGTGCCGCGAGATGAGCCGCGATGGCCTGCCGGAACTGGATCGCGGCATGATCGCTGGAAAGCACGATGCGATTGCTGGCTGACATGGAGAACGCGTCCCGTTTTCGGAGGGCGGTGCGGCTTCATGGCTGAAACCGGTTGTGTTGCAGGGCGGCGGATCTTCGATCCGCGCTCGCCGAGACAAGTGGCGATGCCGCACTATATCAGCCACCAGGCCCCGCCGATCAGCACCGCCTCGGCCGCGACCACCGCCAGCATCACCCTGCGATTGGTCAGGCGCACGATCGCGACCGGGACAGCGATTGCGGCAAGGCGAACGAGCAGCGGCACATCGGCCAGCACGCCGGGCGGTGTCAGCATCAGCTTGGCGACGACGCCCGCGAGCAACGCCGTCGCGACCAGCCGCACCCATTCCAGCCAGGGAGAGCCGTCGTCGAGGCGGCGGGCAAAGGCGACCGCGAGCCAGCGCCACATCTCGGTCGGGATCACCGCGAAGAGCAGCAGCGCCAGATAAGGCCACCAGGGACCGTCGAGAAAAGCGATCGGCGCCGTCATGTCCCGGCCTTTGCGCCTGCCATCGCACGACGGCGCCAGCGCTGCACCGCGAAGGCGATCGTCCCGCCGACGAGGCCGGCGGCGAGCAGATCGAAGCCGCCGCCGATCGCCCAGCTCGCGACCGGCGACAGCGCGAGGCCGAGAAAGATGGCGAGCCCGTCGCTGAAGCCACGCACCCCGACCGTCAGCGATGTCATGAAGAAGATCGGCGACAGGGCGAGAAGTCCGGCCGCGATGGGAACCGGCACCGCGCCGGCGAGATAGTAGCCGGCATAGGTGCAGAGCGCCGAGACAAGGATCAGCGCATTGGCGAAGCCGAGGAAATAGCTCGGCCGCTGCTCCGGCGGCAGTGCCGGCAGGCGGCGCAGCGCCTCGGTCCAGGCGGTGACGGCGACATAGTGCGAGAGCAGGATCTGCATGCCGACGCCCTGCCCCGGCCGGCGCAGCAGCGGCAGGAGCGCGATCGTCATAGGCAGGAAGCGCAGCGAGGCAAAACCGATCGCCAGCGCGATCGCGCTCCAGGCGGCACCGGCGGCGATCGAAGCGAAGAACAGCACCTGCGACGGCCCGGCCCAGACCAGCAGGGTCGACAGCACCGCCACCTCGACGGGGTATCCGACATCGCGCGCCAGCGAGCCGACGCCGACCAGGCCGAGGCCGACGACCCAGGCCGGCAGCATCAGCGCATCGCGGAAGCCGATCAGCGCCGGGCGAAACCGCTGCCAGCGGCCGGCCGAGCTCATGCGGACACCACGCCGAAGCGCGGCCGGATCGGCGCTCGCGCGCGCATCGAGAGCGGCGGCTCGGGAGGAGGCTGACTCATGGACGCTCGAAGAACCGGACATGCGCAGGCCGGGCCGGCCAGCGAGGAATGCTTAATGCGCATTCCCGCCACGGCGGGGCAGAGGCCTTGCCGCGCTTCGGACCTGCGCCGGGCGCAAGCGACGGCGCGGTCAGAAGCTCTTCAGCGCCAGCCCGAGCAGTTCGTTCCCGAAGTCGACGATCTCCTTCGGCACGCCGCCAACGGCCTGATAGGCAAGCCAACCCAGATAGAAGAATGCCGGGACCAGGATCCAGCCCAGCACTTCCTCGAAGACGATGCGGCGCCGGCGGCGGCGGGCGCGCTTCTCGAACCAGCCGAGCTTCTCCTTCGGCGCGGCGGCGGCCACTGCCGTAGCCGTGGCTTCACCATCCTGCGCCCATGCGCTCTCGGATTTGCGTCGGAACCACACGGTCTCAGGCCTTCGTCAACGGGACTTTCGGGACGGTGCGGACGCTGCCCGTCGCCTTCGGCGGCGAGACCGGCGCATCCGGCTTGGGGCCGCGCTTCAGGCTGCCGGTCGGGCCGGCCTTGGCCTTGGCGCCCCCCTTGGCGCGGGGCTTGCGCGGCGTCCTTTTCTCGGCCGCGGCAGCGACATCCTTCTCCGGCTTGGGCTTGGCCGGCCCGTCGGGGAATTCGAGGCCGAGCACCTTGATGCCGGTCTCGGACTGGACGACCACGACCTTGACCGCGCCGCCATTCTTCAGCCTGCCGAACAGCACCTCGTCGGCGAGCGGCGTCTTGATCGTCTGCTGGATCAGCCGCGCCATCGGGCGCGCGCCCATCGCCTCGTCATAGCCGTTCTCGACCAGCCAGTCGCGCGCCTCGTCCGAGAGCTCGATCGTGACGTTGCGGTCGGCGAGCTGGGCCTCGAGCTGCAGCACGAACTTGTCGACGACCCGCGCCACCACCGTTTTCGGCAGATGGCCGAAGGAGATCGTCGCGTCGAGCCGGTTGCGGAATTCCGGCGCGAACAGCTTGTTGATCGCCTCCTGGTCGTCACCCTCGCGCTTGGTGCGGGTGAAGCCATAGGCGTTTTTGGCCATATCGGCGGCCCCGGCATTGGTGGTCATGATCAGGATGACGTTCCTGAAATCGACCTGTTTGCCGTTATTGTCGGTCAGCTTGCCGTGGTCCATCACCTGCAGGAGGATGTTGAACAGGTCGGGATGGGCCTTCTCGATCTCGTCGAGCAGTAGCACGCAATGCGGGTGCTGGTCGATCTGGTCGGTCAGCAGCCCGCCCTGATCGAAGCCGACATAGCCGGGAGGAGCGCCGATCAGCCGCGAGACGGTGTGACGCTCCATGTACTCCGACATGTCGAAGCGCACGAGCTCCACGCCCAGCGACGAGGCGAGCTGACGCGCGACCTCGGTCTTGCCAACACCGGTCGGTCCCGCGAAGAGATAGCAGCCGATCGGCTTCTCGCCGTCGCGAAGCCCGGCGCGAGCGAGCTTGATCGAGGAGGACAAAGCCTCGATCGCCTTCTCCTGGCCGTAGACGGTGCGCTTCAGCGTGGTCTCGAGATTGCGCAGCACCTCGGCATCGTCCTTGGAGACGGTCTTGGCCGGGATGCGCGCCATCGTCGCGATCGCCGCCTCGATCTCCTTGACGCCGATCGTCTTCTTGCGCTTGGCCTCGGTCACCAGCATCTGCGAGGCGCCGGTCTCGTCGATCACGTCGATCGCCTTGTCCGGCAGCTTGCGGTCGTGGATGTAGCGCGCCGAGAGCTCCACCGCCGCCTTGATGGCGTCGTTGGTGTAGCGCAGCTTGTGGAACTCCTCGAAATAGGGCTTCAGCCCCTTCAGGATCTCGATCGTATCCGGGATCGACGGCTCGTTGACGTCGATCTTCTGGAAGCGCCGGACCAGCGCCCGGTCCTTCTCGAAATACTGGCGGTATTCCTTGTAGGTGGTCGAGCCGATGCAGCGCAGCGAGCCCGAGGCCAGCGCCGGCTTCAGCAGGTTCGAGGCGTCCATCGCACCGCCCGAGGTCGCACCGGCGCCGATCACCGTATGGATCTCGTCGATGAACATGATCGCCTTCGGGTGCTGCTCGATCTCCTTCATCACCTGCTTGAGGCGTTCCTCGAAATCGCCGCGATAGCGCGTGCCGGCGAGCAGCGTACCCATGTCGAGCGAGAACACCGTCGCGTCCTCGAGCACCTCGGGTACCTCGCCGCGGATGATCTTCAGCGCCAGCCCCTCGGCGATCGCGGTCTTGCCGACGCCGGGCTCGCCGACCAGCAGCGGATTGTTCTTCTGCCGGCGGCAGAGGATCTGGATGGTGCGCTGCACCTCGGCCTCACGGCCGATCAGCGGATCGATGCGCCCGTCGCGCGCCTTGCGGTTGAGATTGACGCAATAGGCTTCGAGCGCGCTTTCCTTCTTCTTCTTGTCCTTGTCGCCGTCATTGCCGGAATCGGAGCGCTGCTCGCGCTGCTGCTCCGGCTCCTCGTCGGCGCCGCGCACGGCGCGCGTCTCGCCGGCGCCGGGGCGCTTGGCGATGCCGTGGCTGATATAGTTGACCGCGTCGTAGCGGGTCATGTCCTGCTCCTGCAGGAAATAGGCGGCGTGGCTCTCGCGCTCGGCGAACATGGCGACGAGCACATTGGCGCCGGTCACCTCCTCGCGGCCCGAGGACTGGACATGGATCACCGCGCGCTGGATCACGCGCTGGAAGCCCGCCGTCGGCTTGGAATCGTCGCGCCCGTCGGTGACGAGATTGGTCAGCTCCGCGTCGATATAGTCGACGAGATTGCGGCGCAGCGTGTCGAGATCGACGCTGCACGCCCGCATCACCGCGGCGGCGTCCTGGTCGTCGACCAGGGCCAGCAACAGGTGCTCCAGCGTGGCGTATTCGTGATGGCGTTCATTGGCGAGCGCGAGGGCCCGGTGTAGCGCCTGTTCGAGGCTGCGCGAGAAGCTCGGCACGGTCAGCGCTCCTGATCCAGTTCTCGGGAAATGGTGGCGTTCAAGATCACTTCTTCTCCATCACGCATTGCAGCGGATGCATGTGCTTGCGGGCGAGATCCATCACCAGCGTCACCTTGGTCTCGGCGACCTCGTAGGTGAAGACGCCGCATTCGCCGACGCCGTTCTGGTGGACATGCATCATGATCCGCGTCGCCTCGGCCCGGTCCTTGTTGAAGAAGCGTTCCAGCACATGCACGACGAATTCCATCGGCGTGTAATCGTCGTTGAGGATGAGGACGCGGTAGAGATTGGGCTTGCGGGTGCGCGTCCGGGTCAGGACCGCGGCGCCGGTGCCGCTGCCGTCCCGGCCACCATCCACCGGGATCGCCGGCGGGCGCGGCTTGCTCGCCAGCCGGGGCTCGATCCGGCCGAGGCGCTCCACCGGGCGGGCGCCGGCAGGAAGGTCCGTTTCGATCGGCATGATGGCTGCTTGGCTCAAGAGTTCTCTTTCGGCGCTAGACCCCAAGATAGTGCTTCGCCCGAGAATTTACAGGCGTCGCGCCGGCTTCGCCAGCCCGTTCCGCACGAACGCCCACAACCTGTATCGGCCATGCAAAAAGCCCGGCCTTTGGCCGGGCTTTCGTAGATCGCGTCGCTGCGGCCGGCGCGATGCCGGCCTTCGGCTCATGCCGTGCAGATCACTTGGCCGGGGTCGGAACCGACTTGGCGACGATGCCTTCGAACGGCTTGTAGGCGTCCTTGGCGATGGCCGAGAAGAGCTCGCCCATCTTGGTGACCTGGGCGACATAGCCCTCGAAAGCGGTCTTGACGTAGTCGCTCTGGATCTCGATGGCCTTGTCCAGCGTCTTGACGCCGGCGAGCTTCTCGATCGCGGCCGTGCCGGCCTCGAACGACTTCTTGGCATAGTCGGTAGCCTCGACGGCGAGCGTCTGGACGCCCTTCGAGGTGGCGCCGAACGACTTCAGAGCGGCGTCGACGTTCTCTTTGGAGGCCTTCTGGATGGTCTCGAACTGCTGGATCATGTTTTTCCCACAGCGCCTCGGGGACGCCGCCTCTTGCTGGCGAGCCTTGCGGCCCAGGTTCCTCGCCCCAAGGTCGGATGAAACGCTCATCACCGGGGACCGCCTTCATATTGTGCAGCGCAACATAAAAGTCAAGAACGCATTGCAATGCATCAAATGCAAAGCTGCCCAGCCCGTCGAGGGAATGGTTCGCAGCCATACCGAGGACCGGCCGGCAGGCTTAACACCTCCGTAACCGCATCGCTCTAACCTCTCTGAGTGTGTCCTTCCCGCCACGTCGAGTTTCAGGCGCTGCGGGGGCTGTAGTGTCGAGTTGAGGCGGGTTTCATGGCTTCTGGTTGCGTTGGTACCGGGCGCGGACGCTGGTTCGCGTTCATCGGTCTGGTGAGTGTCGCTGCCGTGACCCTGGTCGCGACGGCTTCCCCCGCTGAGGCGGCCCGCAAGAAGCGGCGCCAGGTCAGCGGCGGCTACGCCCCGCCCTATGCCGCGATGGTGGTCGACGCCAAGAGCGGCCGCACCCTGCACGCGGTCAACGAGGATGCGGCGCGCATCCCCGCCTCGATCACCAAGGTGATGACGCTCTATCTGCTGTTCGAGCAGCTCGAGCGCGGCCGGCTGAGCATGGACTCCCCGCTCAGGGTCTCGGCCAACGCCGCCCGCGAGGCGCCGTCGAAGATCGGCTTCGAGCCGGGCGAGACGATCGCCGTCCGGGACGCGATCCTCGCCCTGATCACGAAATCCGCCAACGACGTCGCGACCACCGTCGCCGAGAATGTCGGCGGCTCCGAGGACGAGTTCGCGCGGATGATGACCGCCCGCGCCCGCTCGCTCGGCATGAGCCGCACGACCTTCTACAACGCCCACGGCCTGCCGCATGATCCGCCGAACATCACGACGGCGCGCGATCTGACCATCCTCGCCCGCGCCATCCAGGAGCGCTTCCCGCGCTACTATCCGATGTTCGGAACGCGCGTCTTCAACTATGCCGGCGGCGCCTACCGCAACCACAACAAGCTGCTCGGCCGCATCGAGGGTGTGGACGGCATCAAGACCGGCTACACCCGGGCCTCGGGCTTCAACCTGATGACCTCGGCCAAGGCCGATGGCCGCCATGTCGTCTCCGTGGTGCTCGGCGGCCGCTCCGGCGCCGCCCGCGACAAGGTGATGGCCGATCTCGTGGTCGCCGCCCTGCCCCGCGCCACCAGCGGCGGCCGCAGCGCCCCGATGGTCGCCGAAGCGCCCGAGCCGCAACCGGAACGCGCCCGCATCGCGGCGCCCGCCGTCGCGCCGGAACCGCCGGCCCGGCCGGCGGCTATCGCCCAGGCCGCCGCCGCGCAGGCTGTCGTCGCCCAGGCGCCCGAGCCGGCCCCGATGCCGGTGCCGCGCCCGCGCATCGAGCCCGAATTGCCCGCCGCCGCCCGCGCCTATGCGGCGACGCCGACCACCACCCCGATCGCGCCGCCGCGCGCGATCTCGGCCAGCGCCGGCCAGCCGCTGCAGCTCTCCGGCATGCGCCCGGTCAGCGCCACGACGACCCCGTCCGCGATGCGCTGGTCGATCGGCGCCCCCGCCGCCGATGGCAAGGTCCTGCGCCCGCCGGCGAATGTCGACACCACCTCCTCGATCGCCAAGGTCGCCGAGCCGGCGCCCGCCGCCCAGGTCGCGTTGGCCCAGCCCGAGCCGCGCAAGATCGAGGCGAGCGAGCCCAAGCCCGCCGCGCGCCCCGTGGAAAAGGCCGCGCCGGCCTCGAAATGGGTGATCCAGCTCGGCGCCACCGACGATGAATCGAAGGCCAGGGACATCCTTGCCCGGGCCCGCGCCAAGGCTGCCGGCCCGCTCGCCGACGCATCGCCCTTCACCCAGAAGGTCGAGTCGCGCGGCACCACCCTCTATCGCGCTCGCTTCGCCGGCTTCGAGGAGTCCAAGGACGCCGAGAAGGCCTGCGCCCAGCTCAAGCGCGGCGGCTTCGCCTGCTTCGCGACCCGCGGCTAACCGGACCAGGGAAGGAACTCAGCCATGTTTCTTCAGCAAGGTATCCTTGGCCTGATTGACGCGGGCGGCAAGGCCGCTGGTACCCCCGGCGTCAGGATGGATGCGTTTCATCAAAGCCCTATGGGCCTCGCGAACCGCCTCCTCCCCCGCGCCCGGCTGAAGCCCCAGGATCTCGTAGGCCTCCTGATCCGTCATCGCGCCCGCGCCAGGCGCGCGGCCCTGCCCCGGGTCTCGGTGTCGATCAGCGTCTTCACGCCAGCCGGGCGCCCGGCGGTCGAGATAAGCCTCTAGCAGCCGGGCCCCGTCCGGGTCCGTCGCGAGGCATTCGCGCATCAGCACGCCGAGCTCGCCGAGATTGAGTTCGTCCAGATCGCGGCCGGCGAAACCGCCGGCCTGCACCTTTCCGGTGACGCCGCCGCTGTCATGGTCGAGTTCCATGGCGAGCAGGACCGAAGCGACCTTGGAGCGGCCTGCGGATTTCGTTCCGCCCCAGTCCTTGGCCCAATCCGGCATTTTGAGCCCGCCCGGCCCATAGGCGCTCCAGCCGAACAGCCAGGCGCCAAGGCCGCCCATGAAGATCGCCATGTCGAGGCGCCCGCGCAGCATCATCAGCCCGGCCACGGCAAGCGCCGCCGTGCCGCCGACGACCTTGCCGAGCCTGACCAGTTTCTTCGGGTCGGCACCCGCGAAGAGCTTTGAAAAATACCAGACCAGGATGACGGCTGCGATGCCGTAGAGCAGCGTCACGATTTGCGGCCCTCCATCGCCGTCAGCAAACCTTGGGCGGCCGGGCTCGCGCCCGCCAGCCGCAGCAGCGCCTCGCGGCCGCCGCTGGCATAGGCCGCGGCACCGCGCAGCAATTCGAGCAGTGAGTTCGGGGCGTTGACGTCGAAGCGCGCATGCGCCCCGCCGGTCAGCCGCGCGATTTCGGCGAAGGCCGCGCTCGCCGCCGGGTCGAAGCCTTCTTGGAAGACAAAGCCGCGTACCCCGCGCAGGCCGAGCTCGCCGGCGAGCGCGCAGAGCCTGTCGACCTCCTCCTCCATCGCATCGCCGACATAGACGAAGGCGCGGATCGGAACCCGCCTTTCCTCGTCGCGGATATGGGCCAGCACGCGGCCGATCTGGGTCTGCCCGCCCTGGCAGGCGATGCCGTTCATCAGACCGGTCAGGCGCCGCGGCTCGCCGATCCAGCCCGAGGCCCGGCATTCGGCAAGGCCGCGGAAATAGACCAGCTGGACAGCGAGACCGCCGGTCCTGTCGGCGACCTCGAACATCCTGCCCTGCAGCGAGCAGGCGAGATCCCAGCTCGGCTGGCGGCTCATCGTGGCGTCGAGCGCGAAGACCAGCCGGCCGGCCTGACCGGTCGCGAGCGGAGCGAGCTGCTTCGCCGCCCCGAGGAAGCGGTCGATCTCGCCGGGCTTCGAGCGCGCCGCGCCCTCGCTCGGTCGCGTCTCCCTCGCCTTGCCTACTGCCTTGCCGTCTTCGTTCGCCATGTCCCTCGCCAAGTCGCTCGCCGGGATTCGCCTCTTCCGAAGATATTGGCCGCGCCGCCGGCATTTGCTACCCGTCCTGCCGCTAGCGTTGTGCGTCTGGACTGAATTGGGCCTGGTCACCCCGGACAAACGGCTTCAGCCGCGCCGATCCGGGATCCATGCCCGAACTTTTCCGAGAAGGGTTCCGGCATGGATCCCGGGTCTTCGCTTCGCTACGCCCGGGATGACCGCTTCGTGGGTCAGACCGGTCACGAAACGGTCCGGCGGGAGGATGGCATGTCACAGGTCGCGGTTTTCGAGTCGGTCAAGGCGATGCGCGCCGCGGTAGCCGGATGGCACGCCGCTGGCGAGAAGGTCGCGCTCGTGCCGACCATGGGCGCGCTGCATCAGGGCCATATCGCGCTGGTGGCCGAGGCGCAGAAGCACGCGAAACACGTCATCGTTTCGATCTTCGTCAACCCGACGCAGTTCGCCCCGCACGAGGACTTCAAGAAGTATCCGCGAACCTTCGAGAGCGACCGGGCGCAACTCGCCGAGGTCGGCGCCGACGCGATCTTCTTCCCGCCGGTCGAGGAGATGTATCCGCCTGGCTTCGCCAGCCGCGTCCTCTTGCTCGGACCGGCAGCCGTCGGCCTCGACGACCGCTTCCGGCCGACCCATTTCGAAGGCGTCGCAACGGTTTGCTGCAAGCTCTTCACCCAGAGCCGGGCCGATTTCGCGGTCTTCGGCGAGAAGGACTACCAGCAGCTCAAGGTGGTGACCCGCATGGCCGCCGATCTCGATCTCGGCATCGAGATCGTGCCGCTCGCCACCTTCCGCGAGCCCGACGGCCTCGCCATGTCCTCGCGCAACCGCTACCTCTCCTCCGAGGAGCGGGCGCTGGCGCCGCTGCTCCACCGCGTCATGCAGGCGCTGGCGGCACGGCTGCGCAACCGCGACGACCTGTTCCGCGCCGTCGGCGAGGCCCAGAGCGAGATCATCACTGCCGGCTTCGAGCTCGATTACCTCGAGGCGCGTCACGCGCAGACGCTCGCCCCCGTGACCTCGCTCGCCGATGGCCCGATCCGGATCCTCGTGGCGGCGAGGCTGGGCGGCACGCGGCTGATCGACAATATCGGGGTGTGAGACCGGGCCGGGACCGGCAGGCGCCTCGCCGGGGAGGCGCCGCGCGAAGCGCTCAGCGCGGACAGACGTCCCAGAAGCCCTGGGTGCGCTCGGGGTTGGTATAGTACCAGCAATAGCCCGGCGCCGGCGCCGGCGAGGTCGCATAGGCCGTGGCCGCCGTGGCCGCGACGAAGCCGATCGCCGCTCCGGAGACGACGGCCATGCCCGGATGCCACCAGTAGCTCGTCGGGCGAACCCAAACCGCGCCCGCAGCGGCGGGCGGCCGGCGGCCCGGACGTACCACCGTGGTGCTCCTGCCCACGGCGACATTGCCCTGCGGCCCGCGGGCAGCATAGCTGCGCCCCGCCACAGCGCCGCCCCGCGGGCCGACGGCAGCGCCGCTCCGGACGACCGCGCCGCTGGTCTTGACGACGAGATCGGGTGCCGCAGCCGAGACAAGCGGAGCGGCGGAAGAGAGCGGCATCGCCGCCAGGCCCTGAAACGGCATGGCGACACATGCGGCCAGGACCGCAGCGGCAAAGCGGATCGGCATCATCGTTGTTTCCCCCAGGCTGTCGTCGCGGAGTACCGCCCTCGGCGGCCTCCGGCCCGAGAACGCCTGAGTCGCGCAGCGAGAGTCAAATACCGTACTCTGCCGCGGCCGGCATGCCCGGTATCGCGCGGCTGCGGGGCCCGCGCTACAGCAGCCCGAGTTCCGCCAGCTCGCGCCGCATCTGCTCGGGCATGGCACCGAGATCGCCGCTGCGGCCGTCGATGTCGCGCGGCGCGTCCTTGTCCTGCAGATAGCGCCAGCCCTGGAAAGGCCGGTATGGCCGGGGTTCGACCGGAACGACCAGCGGCTCCATCACCAGATGGCAACGCCCGATCCCCTCGGCGTCGGTGAAGGGGCGGATATCGATCAGCCGCTGGCGGGCGCAGAGCTGGCCCTTGATCACCCAGTAGAGCGAGCCGCCCGAGACGATCTCCTCGATCCGCTTCGGCACCATCCGGGTGGTGTGGAGCTGTTCTTCCGGCTCGCCGTGGGCGCGGCGCTGCGCCTGCCGCTCGGCGATCCATTCCTCGAGATCGCTGATGGACTCGGCACCGACGCAGAGCTTGAGCAGATGAAGCGGCATGGCCGGCAACCTAGTCCCGCCGGCGCGGCCGGGCCAGAGGCGGCAGGCCTTTTCCCACAAGCCGGCCGCCCCCGGCGGGCGCGACATATTCACCCGCAGCTTTGCCGGGCGGCGGTCGGAATGAGCGGGACAGGCGCTGCCGCTGGCGAGCGCCGGCGCCGTCTGCTCGGCTCCTGGCATCGACAGCACGGCCATGACGGCGCCGCTGCCGCAGGTTACAAGGCCAGCGACCCGAACGGAGGCACGACATGCGCGGACTGCAAGGCAAGGCCATTCTCGTCACCGGTTCCTCGACCGGCATCGGCTACGCCATGGCGCGGCGGCTCCTGGCCGAAGGGGCGAAAGTGCTGGTTCATGGCCGCGAGGAAAGCGAGGTCAAGGCCGCCTGCGGCAAGCTCGGCCCCGCCTGCCACGGTGTCGCCGGCGACCTAGCCGAGCCCGCGACGGCCCAAGCGCTGGTCGACGCGACCTGCAAGGCCTTCGGCCGCATCGACGGGCTCGTGAACAATGCCGGCATCTATCCGCGCGGCGTCATCGGCGAGAGCACCGCAGCCTTCTTCGACCATGTCTTCGCCATCAACACCCGCGCGCCCCTGCTCTGCGCCGAGGCCGCGATCCGCGCCTTCCGCCTGCAGAAATCGGGCGGCGCCATCGTCACCGTCGGCTCGATCAACGCGCTCTGCGGCCAGTCCGACCTCACGGTCTATTCGATGTCCAAGGGCGCGCTGACGACCATGACGCGCAATCTCGCCGACGCGCTCGGCAGCGAGCGGATCCGCGTCAACCAGCTCAATGTCGGCTGGACCTTCACCGCCAACGAGGACGCGACGCAGCAGCGCCATGGCCGCAAACCCGGCTGGGAGAAGGACGTCTCCGCCCTGTTCGCGCCGACCGGACGGTTGATGCAGCCCGAGGAAATCGCCGCCCATACCGCCTTCTGGCTCTCGGATGACAGCGCGCCGGTCTCCGGCCAGATCTACGAAGCCGAGCAGTACCCGCTGATCGGCCGCAACCGCTCGCAGATGAGCTGAGAGGTGACCGCGCAGTCCGCAGAATACGCCCCCTGGCTGGCGCGCTGGGGGCTCGTTCCCGATGGCGCGCCGATCACCACCCATTCCAGCCGCCTGCTGCCGGTCCGGCGCGGCGACGAGCCGGCCATGCTGAAGCTGCCGGACGCGCCCGACGAGCGCCTTGGCTACCTGCCGCTGGAATACTGGAATGGCGACGGCGCCACCCGCCTGCTCGCCCGCTCCGACACAGGCGATGCCATGCTGATCGAGCGCGCCACCGGCCCGCGCTCGCTCGCCGCCATGGCCCGCAGCGGTGCGGAGGGCGACGACGCGGCGACCGCGATCCTCTGCGACGCCATCGCCACCCTGCAGAAGCCGCGCGGTCCGGCGCCGTCAGGCCTGATCCCGCTCGAAACCTGGTTCGCCGACCTCTTCCCTATGGCGCGGGAGCGTGGCGGCATCCTCGCCCGCTCGGCTGCGGCAGCCCGGGAGCTGCTCGCGGCGCAGCGCGAGATCCTGCCGCTGCATGCCGACCTGCACCATGACAATGTGCTCGATTTCGGCGCGCGCGGCTGGCTCGCCATCGACCCGAAATGCGTCATCGGCGACCGCGCCTTCGAATACACGATCCTGTTCTGCGACCCCGATCTCGCCGATCCCGAGCCGCCGGTCGCCACCCTGCCCGGCCGCTTCGAGCGCCGGCTGGAGATCGTGCTGGCGAAATCCGGGCTGGAGCGCGAACGCCTGCTGAAATGGATCCTGGCCTGGTGCGGACTCTCGGCCGCCTGGTTCCTCGGCGATGAGGACCCGCTGGCGGAGATCAATTTTGCCGTGGCAGCAAGGGCGGTCGTGGCGCTGGATGCGGGTTAGCACCCTCGTTCCGCGCGCCGCGCCGAGCATATTGGCGCGGGATCCCCTCTCCTGGAAGGAGAGGGGTAGGGGTGAGGTGTTCGGAGCGGAAACGTTGGCCTGAACCCGACCGCGCGGAGAAGGCTCACGCAACTGGTCTTGCCGCCAACACCTCACCCTGCCCTCTCCTTACAGGAGAGGGTTCCCCGCGCCTTCTTCGTCGGATGGGGGATCGCCTGGTGATCGCGATCCCTTCACTCTCCGAGCACGACGACCTTCGCACCCTCGGCCACCTGCGCGCCCGGCTCGGCGCCGAGTTCGGTGACCGTGCCGTCGCGCGGGGCGGTCAGCACGTGTTCCATCTTCATCGCCTCGACGATGGCGAGGCGCTGGCCCTTCACGACCGCCTCGCCCGCCCGAACGAAGAGCGCGATCAGCTTGCCGTGCATCGGCGCCTTGATGACGCCGCCCGAGCCGCCGACCGCATCGAGATCGACGCTGAACGGGTCGAACAGCGAAACCGCCGTCTGCCGGCCGCGGTGCAGCGCGAGATAGGTGCCGCCCTCGGCCCGCGCCAACGTCACCTCATGCTCGCCCTCGGCCAAAGGATGGCCCGGCAGCGAGACGCGGGCATCGTCGCCGCTCCATTCGATCTTCGCCTCAATGCGCTCGCCATCGACCAGCAGCGGCAGGCCGAGCGCCGGGCGCGGCATCAGCGAGAAGGCGTCGGCGTCGAGCCAGGGCGAGCGCGCCTCCCCTTCCGCCCGGACGGCGGCGGCCTCGAGCCCGGCGAGCTGGCGCTCCTCCTCGAGCTGCAAGGCGGCAGCCGCGACCGCGGCCGCGTCGAGCGGCTGCGGCTCGGCCCCGAGCGCCGCGATGTTGCGGTCGATGAAGCCGGTGTCGAACGGCCCCTTCCGGAAGCCCTCGGCCTCGGCCAGCTTCTTCAGGAAGGCGAGATTGGTGCGCGGGCCGGCGACGATGGTCTCGCCGAGCGCGAAGGCGAGATGGTCGAGCGCCTCGTCGCGGGTGCGGCCATGGGCGATCACCTTGGCGATCATCGGATCGTAATGCGGCGTCACGGAATCGCCGGCCTCGACGCCGGTGTCGATGCGGATGTCCTCACTCTGCGGGAATTGCAGCGCCCAGAGCTTGCCGGTCGAGGGCAGGAAGCCCTTCTCCGGGTCCTCGGCATAGAGCCGCGCCTCGACGGCGTGCCCTTCGGCGCGGACATCCTCCTGCGCGAAGCCGAGCGGCTCGCCGGCCGCGACCTTGAGCTGGAGCTCGACGAGATCGAGCCCGGTGATCGCTTCGGTGACGGGATGCTCGACCTGGAGACGGGTGTTCATCTCCATGAAATAGAAGCGGTCAGCCTTCAGCCCCTCGCGGCCATCGGCGATGAACTCGACCGTGCCGGCCCCGACATAGCCGACCGCGCGCGCCGCCTCGGTCGCCGCCTTGCCCATGGCGGCGCGCACCTCAGGCGTCATCCCCGGCGCCGGGGCTTCCTCGATGACTTTCTGGTGGCGGCGCTGCAGCGAGCAATCGCGCTCATAGAGGTGGACGACATTGCCATGGCTGTCGCCGAAGACCTGGATTTCGACATGGCGCGGCGAGAGCACGTATTTCTCGACCAGCACGCGCGCATCGCCGAAGGCGTTCTTGCCCTCGCGCTGGGCGCTGGCGAGCGCATCGGCGAAGTCCTCAGCCCGGTCGACCTTCTTCATGCCCTTGCCGCCGCCGCCGGCGACCGCCTTGATCAGCACGGGATAGCCGATGCGCTCGGCCTCCTTGCTGAGAAAATCGACGCCCTGCTCGGCACCGTGATAGCCCGGCACGACCGGGACATTGGCCTTCTCGACCAGCGCCTTGGCGGCGTCCTTCAAACCCATCGCCCGGATCGCCGAGGCCGGCGGGCCGATGAAGACGATGCCGGCGGCGGCGCAGGCATCGGCGAAGTCGGCATTCTCGGAGAGGAAGCCATAGCCCGGATGGATGCAGGCCGCGCCGGCCTGCTTCGCCACCGCGAGGATCTTGTCGGCATCGAGATAGCTCTCGCGGGCCGGCGCCGGGCCGATCCGGTAGGCCTCGTCGGCCATTTCGACGAACAGCGCCTCGGCATCGGCGTCCGAATAGACGGCGATGGTGCGCAGGCCGAGCCGCCTGGCGGTGCGGATCACCCGGCAGGCGATCTCGCCGCGATTGGCGATCAGGATGGAGGGCAGTTTTGCGGCAATCGACATGGGACATCCTCGAACCGATGCCCCGTTATAGCCCAGCCGCGGCCCTTGTCTGCGCCATGTTGCGCAGGGTGCGGATGGGCGCTTGCACCTCTTCGTCATTCCAGGGCTTCGCACAGCGAAGAGCCCGGAACCCATGGACACGGCGCAGCCAGGCAGACCGCCGGCCTCGACGTGCCCCATTCTGGAAGGTGGTGTTCATGGGTTCCGGGCTCGCGCCTTCGGCGCGCCCCGGAATGACGCCGAGCCTCAGGCCAGCAGCCCCAGCCGCCGCCCGAGCTTCAGCGTCAGCGTCGTGCCGACGAGTAGCCCGATGCCGAAGACCCAGCCCGAGACCGCCCCCGCCGAAATGCCGGAGAGCAGCGTGCCGACCGTGCAGCCGAGCCCAATCACCGTGCCCCAGCCGAGCAGCGCCCCGCCGATCAGCCCGCGCAGCACATGGCCTCCACCCGGACGCTTCGGCTTGAACTCGCCGGCGGCGAGCGCCGCCGCGAAAGCCGAGGCGACGATGCCGGCGATGAACAGGCCGTTCGGGGTCAGCAGCGCGTCGCGGATCGCAGTGGCGCAGCCGCGAAAACTGTCGAGCCCTTCGAGGCGCGACGGCAGCAGCTCGAAATGCGCCGCGAGCTGGCGCGAGCGCGAGCCGATCTCGGCGGTGACGCCGAGCGGCGAGAGGCGCAAATAGGCGGCGATGCCGATCAGCCCGACGAAGAGCCCGCCGAGCCAGGACGGCCAGCGCCGCAGGAAGATCGCGGCCAGCGGATCGGCAGCGGCAGCTGGCGCGTCCGGGGCTGCGGCGCGCCGGCCGGTGCGCAGCAGCCAATAGGCAAGCCCCCCGAGCACGAAGAGCCCGGCGAGCAACGCCCCGCCATAGCCGAGCTGGCGCGGCAGCCAGAGCACCGGCGATTCCGAGATCGTGCCGAGATAGAGCGGGTTCCAGCTGAGGAAACCGAGGATGAAGCCGCCGACCGCACCGATAAGCGCGAAGGGCGAGGTCGGCGAGCCCTCCCCGAGCCGGTAGAGATGAGCGCTGATGCAGGAGCCGGAGATCGCCATGCCGGCGCCGAAGGCGAGCCCCGCCAGCAGCAGCGCCGGGCCGACCGGCCCGATATGGGCCGTCGGCGGCAGGCGCGTCCCCGACGGGTCGGGCAGCCAGGCGCCATAGATCAGCGTGTAGCCGACGAGGCCGACCGCGAGTGCGGTGACGATGCCGAGCAGCCCCTGCGGATCGCGCCTGTCGAGCCAGTCCTTCCAGGTGCAGAAGAAGCAGAAACGCGAGCGCTGCAGCACGAAGCCGAAGGCGACGCCGAGGATCAACGAGAGCTGGAGCTGCGCCGCCGGCTCGGCATGGCGGCCGACGAGCTGGACTGCCGCAGCGAGGCCGATCAGGACGGCGGCCGCAAGGAAAAGGCGCAGCGGCGGAAGCGTGCTCGCCTCCGCCGCCCCGCTCTGCCGGCGCGCCTGCTCATAGTCGAGCGCGCCGCCATCGTCGGAAATGCTCATGGCTCTGGAGCGCCGCCGCTTACTTGCCGGTCCAGACCGTGCCGGCCGGGTTGCTGATCGGCAGGCCGACCACATTGCCGTATTCGGTCCACGAGCCGTCATAATTGGCGACCTGATAGCCGAGCACGCGCGAGAGGATGAACCAGGTGTGGCTCGAGCGCTCGCCGATGCGGCAGGTGGTGATCACCGGCTTCGAGCCGTCGATGCCGGCCTCGGCATAGAGCTTCTTCAGCTCCTCGACCGGCTTGATCGTGCCGTCGGCCTGGTTGACCGCGCGGGCCCAGGCGACGTTGACCGAGCCAGGGATATGGCCGGCGCGCAGCGCCAGCTCCTGGAAGCCGGCCGGCGCGATGATCTTGCCGGAGAACTCGTCGGGCGAGCGGATGTCGAGGATGCGGGCGTCCGACTTCTTCTCGACGGTCGCGACGACATCGGTCAGGCGGGCGCGCAGCTTGCGGTTCGGCTCGGCGACGGTGAAGGCCGAGGCCTTGACGGCAACGGGGTTGGTCGCGACCGGGCGCTTCTCCAGCTCCCACTTCTTGCGGCCGCCATCGAGCAGTTTCACATTGTCGCGCAGGCCGTAGATGTCGAACACCCAGGCGCCCCAGGCGGCGAACCAGTTGTTGCTGTCGCCGTAGAGGACGACGGTGGTGTCCTTGTCGACGCCGAGCTTGCGGGCGAGCGCCTGGAATTTCTCCGGGCTCGCAATGTCGCGCGAGACGGTCTCGACGAGATCGGTGTGCCAGACGACGTTCTGGGCGCCCGGGATATGGCCGCGCTCATAGACGCCCGGCTCGACGCTGACCTCGACGATGCGCACCTTGGGATCGCTTAGGTTCTTTTCGAGCCATTCGGTGGTGACCAGCGGCCCCGACTGGGCGAAGGCGGCGGTGCTGGCCAGGAGGCCCGCAGCCAGCGCCAGGGCGCCGCGGCGAAGAAGGGATATCACGGACATTCTCGGCTCCTTGCTGCCGACCGGCCGGTTTTCGCGGGCTGGATCGGCTTGAAATTCGGAGCCGTCATGATTTCGCCACACCCCGCCCAAGAGAAGCCGGACAGGATTTTTTTGTTTGCTATCAAGGCGGAAGAAGCCAGTCGTACGACCTTGGTTGGGGGAGAAATTTCTTCTCATACCCCCCTGACAGGGGCATCCCGGACGGAGCGCAGCGCAGACCCGGGGTCCATTCCGGAGCCTTTCCTAGGAGGCTCAGGCATATGGGCCCCGGGCCTCCCTCCGGTCGCCCGGGACGACGGCCTTGTTGCTTCAAAGGCAGCAGGGTTTTCTCGGAACCACACTGTCATCCCGGACAAGCGGCGTAAGCCGCGCAGCTCCGGGATCCATCATAGGGCTCCGGCGTCCTTCGATGGATCCCGGGGCAAGCCCGGGATGACGGTGTGTTCCCGTGCAAAATCAGCATGCTTCAGGGCGAGACTTCGTCTCGGTCCGACGGCTGTCTGACCGAGCGCCAGATCGCCCAGCTCGCCTGGAAGCAGAGGCCGGCGACGACGAGGTCGAGCAGGTATTCCGGCCAGCGCACCGGTGCGAGCCTTGCCGCAAGCCCGACCAGCGCAAAGCCGGTGGTCGAGATCGTGTCGTTGCGGGAGGACAGCCAAGTCGCCTTGATCACAGGGTTGGGTTCGCGCCGGAAGCGCCAGAGCGCGAGCACGATCAGATAGGCGATCAGGATCGCGCTTCCCGCCGAGAAGCCGAGCGTGAAGAGCTCGATCGGCCGCGGCCGCAGGATCTTGTCCCAGAGATCGTAGAGCGTGTGCAGCCCGGCGACCGCCATCACCGCACCGATCCCGAGCGCCGCGAGCTTCTCCGCCCGCCCGTCGCGACCGAAGACCAGCGCCGCGATGCCGTAGAGCGCGACGTCGTAGACCCAGTCGACGCCGTCCTTGAGGAGTTGACTATTGCCGATGGCGAGCGCCCAGGCGACGACGAGGGCCGCGAAGATCAGGATGCCGAGCGCGATCGCCCAGATCGTCAGCCGATAGGCCCGCTCCACACTGGGAGCCACGGGGGCGGCATGACCGGGCTCGCCCTGATTGCGAGTGCCTTCCCCGTCATGCCCGGGCTTGTCCCCGGCATCCACGTCTTCAGGCCGTCGAAGCCCATCGAAAGCCGACATGCGAGGCGCTCCAGAGCCGCCTCGCCCAGTGTCGCGGAAAATCCGCCCGTCGCAAGACGTGGATGGTCGGCACGAGGCCGACCATGACGACAGCGGGTCGGTCAAGCAGCCTCAGCCGCGGCCGACGAAGGGGGCCTTGGTCGCCATCACCGTGACGGTGAGCACGTTGGCCTCGAGCGGCAGGCTCGCCATGTGCAGCACCGTCGAGGCGACGTGGCCGACATCCATCACCGCCTCGACCTTGATCGAGCCGTCGGCCTGCGGCACGCCGGTGGTCATGCGCTGCGCCATCTCGGTCAGCGCATTGCCGATGTCGACCTGTCCGACCGCGATGTCGTATTTGCGCCCATCGAGCGACGAGGTCTTGGTCAGGCCTGTGATGGCGTGCTTGGTCGCGGTGTAGGCGACCGAGTTCGGCCGCGGCGCATGGGCCGAGATCGAGCCGTTATTGATGATGCGGCCACCTTGCGGCTGCTGGTCCTTCATCAGCTTGAAGGCTTCCTGGGTGCACAGGAACGGGCCGGTCAGGTTGGTGTCGACCACCTTCTGCCAGTCGGCGAGCGACAGGTCCTCGAGCATGATGCCGCCCGGAGCATTGACGCCGGCATTGTTGAACAGCACGTCGAGCCGTCCGAATTTCTCCTTGGTCCTGGCGAACAGCGCCTTGACCGAATCCTGATTGGTCACGTCGGTCGGCACGGCTAGCGCCTGCGCGGCATCGACGCCCGACAGCTTGATCGTCTCTTCCAGCGCGTCGGCGCGGCGCCCGGCGAGCACGGTGCGGTAGCCGTCCTTCAGGAAGGCGATGGCGACGGCCCGGCCGACGCCGGAACCGGCACCGGTGATGATGGCGACCTTGTTGTGCCCAGACATGCGTATCCTCGCGTTTCCCGTGTTTTCAACCGTTTCAGGCGGCAGGACCATAGCAGCGTATGCAGTATGCGGAACTGCTTTTCCAGCAGACCGGCTCCGCCCTTTCACTTGCCTGACGCTACGTCTGCCTTACTCTTCTAGCGAGGGAGGAAGCGTCATGACCAGCCTGAGCCGTCGCGGTTTCATCGCAGCAGGAGCCGCGAGCCTTGCCGCGCCGGCGCTGGCCCAGCAACCCGGCCATGAGCATCATGGCGGTCATTACGAGCGGCTGAACCAGCCCGGCCGCATCCCGAAGCCGGCCTTGGCGGAGAGCCAGAACGTCTTCGATTCCCCCGCGCCGAAGGCTGCCAGTCCCGGCCGCTGGCAGCCTAAGGCATTGCTGCCGTTGCCTCGTTCGGAAATGGCCTGGGCGGCCGCGCATGACGAGCGCATGCACATCGTCGGCGGCTATGGCGAGCAGCGCACCGACCGGCCCTATCACCATGTCTACGATCCGAAGGCCGACAAGTGGAGCGACGGCGCGCCGCTGCCGCAGGGCGCCAACCATGTCGGCGTCGCCTTCCTCGACGGCAGGCTCTACGCCATCGGCGGCTTCCTCGAGCAGAACCGCAAGCCGCATCCACGCTGCTTCGTCTACGATCCCAAGACCGACAAATGGGCCGAGATCGCGCCCCTGCCCCGCCCGGTCGGCTCGGCCGCCATCGTCGGGCTGAACGGCCTGCTATATGCGATCGGCGGCGCGATCGGTGACACCACCGACGCCAAGACCTCGGTCAACTGGCACCGCGTCTACGATCCCAAGACCGACGCCTGGAGCGAGCGGACGCCGATGCCGACGGCACGCGACCACACCGGCACGCTGGCCATCGGCAAGCTGATCCATGTCATCGGCGGGCGGGTCGATAGCTTCCACACCAATTCCAACCTGCATCACGCCTATGATCCGGCGACCGACAAATGGACGCCGCGCAACCCGCTGCCCACCGCCCGTTCCGGCCATGGCGCCGTGCTCTATCGCGGAAAAGTCTTCGTGATGGGCGGCGAAGGCACCAACCGCGTCTTCGGCCAGATGGAGGCCTATGACCCCGCCAGCGACGGCTGGGAGCAGTACGCCCCGATGCTGACCCCGCGGCACGGCCTCGGTGCCGCCCTGGTCGGCGACGCCATCCATGTCGCCGGTGGCGGCCCGGTGATGGGCGGCGGCGTTCAGAGCGCAATCCACGAGGCATTCAGTCTGGCCTGACAGGCCAGCTGTCCAGGCCGGCCACCTTTTGCCGGGACCGGCCTGTCTCTTTGTCTAGTCTTTCAGGCAGCGGGGCTCACGCCGCCCGCCGCCCCGCAACCGGCGTCACGTTCTGGTTCATGCGGAACAGGTTCGACGGGTCGTAGCGGCGCTTCAGCTCGGCGAGGCGCTGGTAGCTCGCACCATAGGCCTGCCGAACGCGGTCGCCCTCGTCGGCAGGCATGAAGTTGATATAGGCCGTGCCGACCGAATAGGGTCTTGCGGCTTCGAAGAGTTCCCGCGCCCAGCCGATGCACTTCTGGTCGTCGCTCTTCTCGCGCCAGCGCGCATGCACGTTCATCACGAAATGCGAGCTGCGCTGCGGGAACGCCGTCGCGTCCTTCGCCACCCGCCCGGCCGCGCCGCCGACATGCGCCATGAAGACCTCGCATTCCGGGCCGGGCAGACGGCCGATGGCGCCGGTCAGGAGCCCGATCGTCGCGTCCGAGAGCTCGGCGAAGTCGTGGCTCTTCCAGTAGTTGCGGGCGCCGGGCGCGAGCAGCGGATCGAAGGCCTGCTGCCAGCCGGTGAACGGGTGCGGGCTCACCACGTCGACGATCGGCTTTCCGATCGAACGCAACCGGGCTGTCGCCTTCTCGCCCTCGGCCATGTCGCCGCACCAACACATGGCGAGGATCAGCACCTCCTTGCCGTGCCACTCCGCCGGCAGGAACGGCAGCGGCGGCGCCTGACGCATCACCGCCCAGCAGGTCAGCTCGTCTGGCGAGACTTCGAGCGCCTGCCGATAGGCCTTCAGCACCGCCTCCGCCGCGCTCATCGGATACACGACGAGGCCGGAGAACACCTCGTTTCCGAGCTTGTGCAGCCGGAACACGAAGCCCGTCACCACCCCGAAATTGCCGCCGCCGCCACGCAGCGCCCAGAACAGCTCGGGATTCTCCGTCTCGCTGGCGCGCCGGAGCTCGCCATCGGCAGTCACCACCTCGACCGACTCCAGATTGTCCAAGGTCAGGCCGAATTTCCGCGTCAGCCAGCCGAAGCCGCCGCCGAGCGTCAGCCCGGCAATGCCGGTGGTCGAATTGATACCGGTCGGCACCACCAGCCCGAAGGCCTGCGTTTCCCGGTCGAGATCGGCGAGCGTCGCGCCGGGTGCGACCCAGGCGCGCCGCGCGGCGGCATCGACGCGGATCGACTTCATCTGCGAAAGGTCGATCATCAGACCGCCGTCGCAGACCGCGTTTCCGGCGATGCCATGGCCGCCGCCCCGCACCGAAACCAGCAATTCGTGGTCGCGCGCGAAGCGGACGGCGCTGACGGCGTCGCCGACGTCGGCACAGCGGATGATCAGGCCGGGCCGGCGATCGACCATGCCGTTCCAGATCGCGCGCGCCTCGTCATAGCCTGCATCTCTTTCGTCCAGGATGCTGCCGCGCAGCTGCGAAGCCAGCGCCTCGATCGCCGCGGTCGCGATGCTCTTCTGTCCGGCCGCCAGTGTCGTGAGCTTGTGGGAAGACATAGGCTCTCCTCCCCTAATGCGTGGTTGCGCCCCCTGCCGCCGAAACCTGCCCCCGTTTCGAACGCCGTTCCGTGATGTAGCTCACAGAACCGGCGGCGGCCGGGAGCGCGGTTGCAGGCGGGTTCACAGGCCCAGGCAGATCGCGGGCGCCGCATGCTGCGGGCAACGGCGCCGCCTAAGGCTGAACGGGCACAGCACCCTTCAGCCATCCCAGAGCGCGCGCCTTGTCTCCCGATGGAAACTGGCGGACCTCCGCCGCCACGAAGTGCTTCGCAGCATGGGGGGCGAGCTTGAGAAGCTCGCTGTCCGAAACCACGGCCACGCGCGCGACCTTGCTGTGGTGGCCCATGACGAACTTAACATGCGAGATCAGCGCCCCGATGCCGTCCCAGCCAGGGAACGAGGCAGCATCGACCATGAGGCCCTTGAGTGCGCCATTCGCGGCGAGGTAGGGATCGACCACGCCCGACAGGCGCTCGAAATCGTCGCTTTCCAGCGCCCCGCGCGGCGTCAGGACCACGATGCCTTCGTCACCGAGAAGATCGATCTGAAGCATCCCGTTTCTCCCCGCGGTGAGGTGGACGGCCGCGGCCGAAAGCTACTTCGGAAGGCAGTCGACGTCATAGGCTATGATGATCTCCTGCGGGCCGATCTTGCCGACTGCCTGGAGGTCGCCGAGCGCGCTTTTCAGCTTCACGCCCGCCTGTTTCAGGCTCTCCTCCAGCTTAGACTTTGCCGACCGGCACCGATCCTCGCTGGTGAACTCCTGGAAGACGACCGTCGGCTGAAGCCGCCACTCGGCGCGGTCGCTCGTCGCGACCGGGCTGACGGAGTACGAAAAGACGTACATCAGAATCCACATCGGCAGCCCCTCCCGGAGCAAGCGCGGGTACCGCGTGATGGCGAAATCGACGGGCGAGAACACGCTCCATGGGCCGGGTGCGCCGGTGGCACGACGGGCCACGCCCGTCACGTAGAGCCGCCCGCAGTCTCGATCCCCATGGCCCGGCTCGCGGGGCCGCAGACATCTGAAGATGGCGCCCGATCCGGATCGTCGCGCTATTGTACCTGAGGACAATCCCGGCGCGGCCGCGCTCGGATAACCAGCCAGAATACTGCAGGGCGACGCGCAATCGCATCGCCTCCTTATCCTGCATACAAAATTCCGCATACCGACTTGTCGACAAGGCGCGACCGTTCTAGAAATTGCATACAAGAATTATCGCCACATACGGGAGGTCGACCATGAAGAATTTCCGCAGGGCCGCTTTGGCCATGGCAACGCTGGCGCTCGCCGCCGGCCCGGCTTTCGCCTTTCCGGACCGCCCGGTTCAGTTGATCGTGCCGTGGGCAGCCGGCGGCGGCATGGATGCGGTGATGCGGATCTTCGCCAACGGGCTCGAGGCCGAGCTGAAGCAGCCGGTCACCGTCATCAACCGCACCGGCGGCGGCGGCGTCACCGGCCACACCGCCATCGCGACGGCGACGGCAGACGGCTACACCATCGGCGGCGCCAGCCCGGAAATCTCCTTCTTCAAGACGCTAGGCCTCGGCGACCTGACGCCGGAGAGCATCGACATGTTCTCGCGCGTCTCGCTGATTCCGGCTGGCGTGACGGTGAAGATGGATTCGCCCTACAAGACGATCGCCGACTTCATCAAGGCGGTGAAGGAGAGCCCGAAGGGCACCTTCACCTCCTCGGGCACCGGCATGGGCGGCTCCTGGCATGTCGCCGCAGGCGGGCTGATGAAGGCGGCGGGCCTGCCGGCCGATCAGATCCGCTGGGTGCCGAGCAATGGCGGCGCACCTGCCCTGCAGGACCTCGCGGCCGGCGGCATCAGCGCCTTCACCGGCTCTCCGATCGAGGCCAAGGCGATGCTGGATGGCGGGCGCGTGCGCACCATCCTGCTGATGACCGAGGAGCGGCACCCGAACTTCCCGGACGTGCCGAGCGCCAAGGAGGCCGGTCTCGACTGGACCTATCAGAACTGGTTCGCCATCGCCGCACCGAAGGGCGTCCCGGCCGATCGGCGCAAGATCCTCTACGAGGCGGCCGAGCGTACGATGAAGCGCGAGGACGTCCGCAAGGGCATGGCCGATCGCGGCATCACCCCGGTCTGGGACACGCCGGCCGAGCTCCAGGCCTATGTGAAGACCTTCGGCGAACGCGGCAACGCCGTGCTGAAGGAACTCGGACTCGCCAAGAACTAAGCCCCGGATTCCGCGGGACCGAAGGCGCGGCGGGAAACCGTCGCGCCTTTTTTCACATCCTGAAGACGCCGAAGCGGGTCTGCGGGATCTCGGCGTTGAGACAGGCCGAGAAGGCGAGCGCCAGCACCCGGCGCGTCTCCGAGGGCAGGATGATGCCGTCGTCCCAGAGCCGGGCCGTCGCGTAATAGGGCGAGCCCTCGGCCTCGAACTGGTCGCGGATCGGTGCCTTGAAGGCCTCGGCCTGCTCGGCAGTCCAGGGCTTGCCGGCCGCCTCGAGATTGTCGCCGCGCACCGTCGCGAGCACGCTCGCCGCCTGCTCGCCGCCCATCACCGAGATCTTCGAGTTCGGCCATGAGAACAGGAAGCGCGGCGAATAGGCCCGCCCGCACATGCCGTAATTGCCGGCGCCGAACGAGCCGCCGACCAGCACCGTGATCTTCGGCACCCGTGCCGAGGCGACGGCGGTGACGAGCTTGGCGCCGTCCTTGGCGATGCCGCGCGTCTCGAAATCGCGCCCGACCATGAAGCCGGTGATGTTCTGCAGGAAGAGCAGCGGAATCCGCCGCTGGCAGCACAGCTCGATAAAATGCGCGCCCTTCAGCGCGCTCTCCGAGAACAGGATGCCGTTATTGCCGATGATACCGACCGGGATGCCGTGGATGCGGGCAAAGCCGGTGACCAGCGTCGTGCCGTAGAGGCGCTTGAACTCGTCGAACTCCGAACCGTCGACCAGCCGGGCGATGACCTCGCGGATATCGTACTGCTTCTTCAGGTCGGTCGGCACGACCGCTTCGAGCTCGTCCGCCGCATAGAGCGGCTCGACGCTCTCGGCGATGTCGATGTCCGGGCGCTTGACGCTGTTGAAATTGCCGGCGATGCGCCGGGCGATCGCCAGCGCATGGGTGTCGTCGCCGGCATAATGGTCGGCGACACCGGAAAGCCGGGCATGGACGTCGGCGCCGCCGAGATCCTCGGCCGAGACGACCTCGCCGGTCGCCGCCTTCACCAGCGGCGGGCCGCCGAGGAAGATCGTGCCCTGGTTCTTGACGATGATCGTCTCGTCCGACATCGCCGGGACATAGGCGCCGCCGGCGGTGCAGGAGCCCATCACCACCGCGACCTGCGGGATGCCGAGCCCGGACAATGTCGCCTGATTGTAGAAGATCCGGCCGAAATGCTCGCGGTCCGGGAAGACCTCGGTCTGGTGCGGCAGGTTGGCGCCGCCGGAATCGACGAGGTAGATGCAGGGCAGATTGTTCTCGCGGGCGATCTCCTGCGCCCGCAGATGCTTCTTCACCGTCATCGGATAATAGGTGCCGCCCTTGATGGTGGCGTCATTGCAGACCACCATCGCTTCGCGGCCGGCGACACGGCCGATGCCGGCGATCATGCCGGCGCCATGCACATCCTTCTCATACATGTCATAGGCGGCGAGCGAGCCGATCTCGAGGAAAGCCGAGCCCGGATCGAGCAGACGCAGCACGCGCTCCCGCGGCAGCAGCTTGCCGCGCGCGGTGTGGCGCTCGCGCGAGCGGGCATTGCCGCCGAGGGCTGCGGTGGCGCGCCGCTCCTGCAGCTCGCCGCGCAGCGCGGCCCAGGCCTCGGCATTGGCGCGCGTCTCGGCCGAATTCAGGTCGACCTTGCTCTCGATGACCGGCACGACGCGCTCCCTGGCGAAATCTCTCCTCGGGGTTATGGCGCGGCGCGCGAAAAACGCCAACCGGCGCCCGCGCCCAGATGCGCCGTGCGCAAAGCCGGGCCGGACCGCGCCATGGCCCTGCGCGGTCGCGTTGGACATTTGTCCTAGACAGAATTAGGACGATTGACCTACACTCATGGAAACGCACCGGATCGATACGCGGTTGAAGGCTGTGACCGAGAGGACGACCCGCGAACGCATCGTCGAGACGGCCGACCGGCTGTTCTACGAGCGCGGCTTCGCCCATACCTCATTCGCCGACATCGCCGCGCCGATCGGTCTCTCGCGCGGCAATTTCTACTATCATTTCAAGACCAAGGACGAGATTCTCGACGCCGTGATCGAGCAGCGTCTCGCCAATACCGGCCGCATGCTGGCGCAATGGGCGGATGGCGACGACGACCCGGCAGCCCGCATCCGCAGCTTCATCGACATGCTGATCGCCAACCGGGCGAAGATCATGGCCCATGGCTGCCCGGTCGGCACGCTCTGCAACGAGATGGCGAAGCTCGACCATTTCGCCCACCCCCGGGCCGGCGAGGTCTTCACGCTGTTCCGTGACTGGCTGGCCCGCGAATTCGCCAGGCTCGGCCGCACGGCCGACCCCGATACGCTTGCCATGCAGCTCCTGGTCCAGAGCCAGGGCGTCGCGACGCTCGCCAGCGCCTTCCGGGATGAGACGTTCGTCCGCGGCGAGGTCGCACGGATGCACGCCTGGCTGGATGCGCAATATCGCCCCATACCGGCCGCGTGATGCCCGGCCATTCCCCGTCGTTTTCCTGGAGAGGTCGCAGCCATGTTTGTCATCTTGCTCAGATTCTCCGGCGAGAAGGACCGAGCCGCCGAACTGATGGGCGGACATAACGCCTGGCTCGCACGCGGCTTCGCCGACGGCGTCTTCCTGCTCGCCGGCAGCCTCCAGCCGAAGCTCGGCGGCGCGATCCTGGCGCATGCGACGACGCTGCCCGAGCTTCAGGTCCGCGTAAGCAAAGACCCGTTCGTCGCGGAACGCGTCGTCGAGGCCGAGATTCTCTCGATCACACCCGGCAAGGCCGATGAGCGCCTCGCTTTCCTCCTCGGCGGCGGTGCGTCTGCCGGGATCGCCAGCCGGTGAAAAGGACGATCGCGCTCCCCGGCGGAGTTCAGGCCGCCGGAAAGTCCGGCCACCTGGGAATGGCGACTAATCCCGCATGCGCCTGACCGAGCGGGTCACCGTCGGCGCCGAGACGGCCCCGATCGCGCCGCCCGCGACCGCCCCGATCGGCCCGCCGATCAGCGCCCCCGTACCCGCGCCTGCCGCAGCCCCGGCGATGCGCTGATCCGTGGTCGTGCAGGCGCCCAGCAGGGCCGCCAGGCAGCCCGCCAACAGAAATGTCCTCATCTTCATCCTCAAGAATTCTCTGATGGGGCCAGGATGGGCGGGCATGGTCAACGGGACGTGAACAGCGCCCGCGACCGCCGCAGCACCTCAACCGGGCAGGACGGTCGGGCCGAAGACATGCTCGAACTGCGCCCGCAGGACGCTGTCGACCTCCGGCATGGTCAGCGGCAGGCCGAGATCGACCAGCGAGGTCACGCCATGGCCGGCGATGCCGCAGGGCACGATGCCGTCGAAATGCGAGAGCTCCGGCTCGACATTCAGCGAAATCCCATGGAACGAGACCCAGCGTCGGACGCGGATGCCGAGCGCGGCGATCTTGTCCTCGACCTCGGCGCCCTTCTCCGGGCGGCGCACCCAGACGCCGACGCGCTCCTCGCGCCGTTCGCCGCGGATGTTGAACTGATCGAGCGTGCCGATCAGCCAGGCCTCCAGCGCGGCGACGAAGCGCCGGAGGTCGGGCTCGCGGCGCTTCAGGTCGAGCATCACATAGGCGACCCGCTGGCCGGGACCGTGATAGGTGAACTGCCCGCCCCGGCCGGTGCGGTGCACCGGGAATCGCCCCGGCGCCAACAGGTCCTCGTCCTTCGCGGAGGTGCCGGCGGTGTAGAGCGCGGGATGCTCGACCAGCCAGACCCGCTCGGCCGCAAGCCCGTCGGCGATCAGCGCCGCCCGTGCCTCCATTTCGGCGACGGCGGCCTCGTAACCGACCGGAGCCTCGGCAATCACCCATTCGACCGGCGGCGAACCTGCCTCGGGCAGGAAAGAAACCGCCAGCGCCTCGCGCGTCTTCACCTTGGATTAACCCTGTCCGTTCAACTCTCGGTAACCGGCTCGCCCTTGCCGTGCCGTGCTCATGCGCCGTTTTCCACGTCGCTGGCAAGTTCGTAGAATCGTTGTGAAGTAGGTCCCCGGAGGCGGATTTTGAAGGCTGATCTCGATCTCGTCTCGATAGAGCTGACCGTGGTGCTCGGTTCGACCCAGATGCCGATCTACAAATTGCTGCGCATGGGCCGCGGCGCGATCATCGAGCTCAATGCCAGCGAGACCGACGAAGTCCAGATTCTCGCCAACAACCACCCCTTCGCCAAGGGCCATGTCGTCGTCAGCGGCACCCGAATCTCGGTCGAGATCACCGAGATGCTGAAGCGCCCGACCGTGTTCACGCTCGACACCGTCGCCGAAGCCGCCTGAATCGCGCGCATTGCACAGCGCTGGGCGCCCCCGGCCTCGCCTTCAGGGGTTGTCCCCAGCGCCCCGCCTGCCGGAAACGGCCTTTGAACCGCCCATTCTCGCGCTTTTCCGCCTGTTTCACGCTGAAAGAGACCGGTTTTCCCGGAGCCCGGCGTTAGCCGCCGAAACTTATCCCGATTTTCCTTCACAGCCTCTTGTGGCCTGAGATTCCATTTGGTAGACCCACGCCGCTCTCGGAGTTCACCGCCACTGCGCGGCCGAGCTTCGAGCCGCTGCGGTCATGGCGGAATTGGTAGACGCACTACCTTGAGGTGGTAGCGGGGAGACCCGTGGAGGTTCGAGTCCTCTTGACCGCACCAAATTTGGGCTGATGCCCCGGGAACGGCGATCCGCAAGGGTCGCCGTTTTTCGTTGCGGATGCCGTGTTTTCGTCGCGAAACGGTCATGCCGCGTTGCCACGAGGGCGCGCCGCTGACACAAGGGCGGCTCGCCGCCTGCAAGCGAATCCCCAGCCTCGAATCCTGGAGCCGGACCGATGGTGGAAGCCGAGAGCGCTCCCAACGAAAAGCTGGCGCGGCCGATCCGCGACGAAGACGGCGTCATGGACGAGGGATTCGTCGAGCAGGTCTCGCAGGCCGTCCTGCTCTCGGACCTGACGACGCTGCGCGATCTCGTCGGCGACCTGCACGAGGCCGATCTCGGCGGCCTGCTCGAAGCGCTCGACAGCGAGGAACGGCCGAAGCTGATCTCGCTGCTCGGCGGCGATTTCGACTTCACCGCACTGACCGAGGTCGACGACGCCGTCCGCGAGGAGATTCTCGACGAGCTCTCTCCGGAAACGGTCGCCGAGGGCGTGCGCGAACTCGACACCGACGACGCGGTCTACATCCTCGAGGACCTCGACGAGGCCGACAAGAAGGAGATTCTCGACCGGCTGAGCCCGGCCGAGCGCAGCGTGCTGCAGCAGGGACTCGACTATCCCGAGGGCTCGGCCGGCCGGCGCATGCAGGCCGAGCTGATCGCCGTGCCGCCCTTCTGGACCGTCGGCCAAACCATCGACTATCTGCGCGACACGCAGGACCTGCCCGAGCGCTTCTTCGAAATCTTCGTCGCCGACCCCGGCCACCGTTTCGTCGGCACGGTCCGGCTCGACCGGCTGCTGCGCACCAAGCGGCCGGTCAGCATCGCCGATCTGATCGAGGACGACCGCCGCATCGTCCAGGCCGATGACGACCTCGAGGACGTGGCGCGGATGTTCCAGCGCTACGATCTCGTCGCCGCCCCGGTCGTCGACAAGAGCGGCCGCCTCGTCGGCGTGATGACCATCGACGACGTCGTCGACGTCATCGAGGATGCGGCGGACGACGACGTCAAGCAGCTCGGCGGCGTCGATGCCGACGAAGAGCTCTCCGACCCGGTCCGCGAGGTCGCGCTGAGCCGCTTCCGCTGGCGCTTCATCAGCCTGATCGCCGCCTTCATCAGCGCCTCGGTGATGGCGATGTTCGAGGCCCAGCTCTCCAAGCTGGTCGCCCTCGCCGTGCTCGCGCCGATCGTCGCCAGCCAGGGCGGCAATGCCGCGACCCAGACCATGACGGTGGCGATCCGCGCCCTCGGCACCGGTCAGCTCGGCAGCTGGAACCGGGCGCGCTTCTTCCGGCGCGAGATGATCGTCGGCCTGTTGAACGGCGTCGCCTTCGCGGTGATCACCGGCACGGTCTCCGGCTTCTGGTTCGGCAATCTGATGCTCGGCGTGGTGATCGCGCTCGCCATGGTCGCGACCCTTGTGGTCGCGGCGCTCGCCGGCGTCGTCGTGCCGCTCGCGCTCGACAAGGCCGGCATCGACCCCGCGATCTCGTCCGGCACCTTCGTCACCACGGTCACCGACGTCGTCGGATTCTTCTCCTTCCTCGGCATCGCGACGATCCTGCTGCGCCTGGGCTGACCCAAGGAAAGCCGCGACGGCGGAAGAAAAACCGGTAACGTAAACCGGGCGTCAAGATTTCTCCGCAATCTTGCCGAGGATGACGCCCCGCCGCATGCCACACCGATTTTCAGCCTCGCTCGTCCTCGCTGCCGCGCTCGTCGTGCTGGGTGGTTGCGTGGCGCTGGACCATTATCCGAGCAAGGGCGATGCGCGCCCCCATCCGGGGGTCGAGGCGGCGCGCCGGTATCCGATCCAGGGCATCGACATCTCGCGCTGGCAGGGTGAGATCGACTGGGCCTCGGTCAAGGCCGCCGGCACCCGCTTCGCCTACATCAAGGCGACCGAGGGCGGCGACCATATCGATCCGGCTTTCCAGAGGAACTGGGAGGGCGCGCGCCGGGCCGGCGTGCCGCGCGGCGCCTATCACTTCGTCTACTGGTGCCGTCCGGCCCATGAGCAGGCGGTCTGGTTCAAGCAGCAGATCCCGAACGATCCCGACGCCCTGCCCCCGGTGCTCGACGTCGAGTGGAACGGCCATTCCAAGACCTGCCCGAAAAAGGTCGAGCGCTCGCTGGCGCTGGAGAAGATCCGGCTGATGCTGACCGAGCTCGAGCAGCTCACCGGCAAGAAGCCGGTGATCTACACCGACATCACCTTCCACAAGGACGTGCTGGAAGGCGAGCTCGACGACTACGCCTACTGGATCCGCTCGACCGCGGCCAAGCCCGAGGCGCGCTACAACAACCGGCGCTGGTCGTTCTGGCAATTCACCACCACCGGCCGCATCCCCGGCATCAAGGGCGATGTCGACCGCAACGCCTTCTACGGCAACGAAGGCGAGTTCGCCGGCTGGCGCGAGGGCCGCTTCGACATCGGCACCCGGACCTGGACGCGCGAACGTGGCGTCCCTCCCAATCCGACCCCCGGCCCCGAACATCCTCCGGTCGCGACGCTGCCGGGCGCGGCCGCCCCGGTCGCGGCATCGCGGTTCCATCCGGCGAGCCTCGGCCAGACCGCCGAGCGGGGCGAAGCCGAGGCGGAGTGAGCCGGCGGCGGCAGCGCCCCACCGGTTAACCAAGGCTGAAGCCGCTCGCTCGAATGCTAACCACCTCTTAACCCGGCGACGGCCTATCCTGCCTGGACACAGGGAGGACCGTATGGCGCGCCGCGCTGAAAGCAGTTCAGGAAAGCGGCGCATGCCCGGCCTTGGCTACCGCCTACTGATGACGGCAGGGCTCGGCCTGCTCTGCGCCACGCCCGCCCAGGCGCTCTACCCGAAAAAGGGCGATTCCAGCCCGCATGCCGGCGTCAGCGACGCCCGCCGGCGCTCGATCCAGGGCATCGACGTCTCGCGCTGGCAGGGCGACATCGACTGGGCCAGGGTCAAGGACGCCGGCACCCGCTTCGCCTTCATCAAGGCGACCGAGGGCGGTGACCATATCGACCCGAGTTTCCGCAAGAACTGGGAAGGCGCCAAGAAGGCCGGCGTGCCGCGCGGCGCCTACCACTTCGTCTATTGGTGCCGTCCGGCCAAGGATCAGGTGCGCTGGATGAAACGCCACATCCCGCGCGACGCCGACGCATTGCCGCCAGTGCTCGATGTCGAGTGGAACGGGCATTCGGAAGCCTGCGGCAAGAAGATGCCGCGCGCCAAGGCGCTCGCCAAGATCCGCGAGATGCTGAAAGGCCTGCAGGAGCACACCGGCAAGAAGCCAATCATCTACACCGACATCACCTTCCACGAGGACGTGCTGGAAGGCGAGTTCAACAACCACCCCTATTGGCTGCGCTCGACCGCGGCGCCACTGCGCCATCGCTATGAGCGTAAGCAGTGGGAATTCTGGCAATTCACCGCCACCGGCCGCGTGCCCGGCATCACCGGCGATGTCGACCGCAATGCCTTCTTCGGCACGGAGCGCGAATTCACCGCCTGGCGTGAGGGCCGCTTCGACATCGGCGCGCGCCAATGGCGTGGCGGCGAGCCGAAGGTCGCGTCGCCCAAACCGGCCGCACGCCCCGCGGCCGTCGAGACGAAGCTCGCCCGCGGTACGCCACCGGCACTGGTGCCGGCCCCGCGGCCGCCAAAGGCATTACTGACGCGTCAGGTCGCCAGCACGGGCTCGATCAAGCGAAACTAGAGCCTGCCGTTCTCACAGGTGGCTTCCCTCATCCTGGGCGAGCGAAGCTCGGCCCGGAGTCCATCGTAGATCTCGGTATCCTACGATGGACTCCGGGTCTGCGCCGCCTCGCGGCTCGCGCAGAATGACGGCAGCGTGTCCGAGTTCGATCAACAGGCTCTCGTTTGCAGACATGCCAGGCGGACTGTCGCGAAACCGTCATATGACGGGCGCTGATGCTGGCGGACATCCCGTCAGCCGGAAGCAGCGTGTCGATACTTCAGGATATCCAGTGCCAGGCCGGTTTCATCTGGGCCTATCGCTTCGACGATGAGGGCCGTGCCAGCCTCGTGCCGCGCGACCGGGCCCCCGCGCTCGCCCTCGACGGCGCCAAATTCGTCTGGCTCCATCTCGATCTCGTCCACAGCCGCACCAAGCAATGGATCGCCGAGCGCAGCGAGTTGCCGCTCGAGGCGCAGGCCGTCTTCCTGTCGCAGGACGAGCATCAGCGGCTCTATCACGACCCGGACTTCGTCTGGGGCATCACCTATGACCAGGTCCGCGAGGTCGACAGCCTCGCCGATGACTGGGGCATGATGCACTGGATCGTCGGCGAGCGCTTCCTGATCACCGGCCGCCGCCAGGCCCTGCAGGCGACGCGGCTGACCCGCGACACGCTGGAGGCGGGCTTTCGCGCCACCTCCCCCGAAATGCTGTTCGAGCGCGTCATCGAATTCGTGATCGAGGATGTCGCCGAGGATGTGAACCGCCTCGCCGACGACGCCGACTCGATCGAGGACCACATCATCGACGACCGGATCGGCGACGAGGCGCGCAAGCTCGGCGCGATCCGCCGGCGCACGGTCAGGCTGCATCGCCAGCTCAACGGTCTGCACCAACTGTTCCGCCGCTTCCAGGAGACTGCGACCGCCCGCGCCGCGCCGGAGAAGGTCAGGAGCGCGACCGCAAGGCTGCTTCACCGCGTCGACACCATGCTGGGCGACGTCCAGCTCGTGCAGCAGCGCGCAAGGCTTCTACAGGACGAGATCGCCGCCCGTCTCAGCGCCCAGACCAACCACCATCTCTACGTGCTCTCGATCCTGACCGCGACGCTGATGCCGGCGACGCTGGTCACCGGCTATTTCGGCGTCAACACCAAGGCCCTGCCCTTCCTCGAGACCGAGTTCGGCTGGCTCTATATTCTCGGCCTGTCGGGGCTGGCGGCGGGCGCGGTCTTCTGGCTGCTCAAGCGCCGAAACGTGATCGGTTGAGTGGCGCGAGGGCCTGCTCCGGCGAAAGCGAACCTTTACCGATGGTCCGCGTAGGATCTGCGGGAGTGGGAGCCGGGCACGGGAGAAAGCTTGTGCGTAGCAATGTGCTTGTCACCGGTGGCGGCGGACGGCTCGGGCGCGCTTTGTCGCAAGTCGGAGGCCAGGGCGTTCGTGGCCTGTCGAGCCGGGAACTCGACATCACCGATCCCGCTGCCGTCCGGTCCGCGCTCGATCGGCTGCGCCCGGCTGTCGTGATCAATGCCGCCGCGCTCAGCCGCGTCCAGGATTCCGACACCGCGCCGGAGCGCGCGCGCGCCGTCAACGCAGAAGCGCCGGGCGATATCGCACGAGCCTGCGCGGAGCGCGGCCTGCCCCTGATCCAGATCTCGACCGACTATGTCTTCGGGGCCGAGACCCTGCGGCCCTGGCGCGAGTCGGATCCGGTATCGCCCGTCAACAGCTATGGCCGCATGAAGGCCGAGGGCGAGCGCAACGTCCTCTCCGCAAGCGAGAGGGCCTGCATCGCCCGTGTGGCCTGGCTCTTCGGCGATGGCGAGGATTTTATCGCGACCCTGTTGCGGGGCGACACCGAGACCGTCCGCGTCGCCGACGATCAGATCGGCTCGCCGACGCCGATCGTCCCGCTCGCCGAGCGCCTGCTGGCGCTGGCCGGCCGGATCAGCGCCGGCGAAGCCACGCCACGAACGCTGCACATCGCCGGATCGCCGCCCGTATCACGCGCCGACTGGGTCGCCGCCGCATTCGAGGCGCTGCATCGTGCCGGGCGGCAAACGCCAGCGCTTGTGCGGGTTCCGATGGCGGAGTTCGGCGGCACCGTCCGCCGGCCCCATTACAGCGCCCTCGATTGCAGCCTTGCTGCCGAACTCTTCGGTGGCGAGATCGACTGGAGGATCGCAGCAGCCCGGCCCGAACTCTTCGCTGAACGGGTCCTGTCGGCTTAGCCGCACAGGCCGCCCGCCACCGGCACGGAGCCATTTGGGCTGCACGATCGACCAGTCAGGGCGCTGCCCGCCACGGACGACTGCCATGGCGGACAACCGACCTCTCCATCCCCGCATGGCGGTCCGTCGAGGCTCAGTTTGCGGCTTTCGCGTCCGGGAACACCCATTTGCCGCTGAGGATGGCTTGCTCGGGGCGATAGAGCCGCACCGTATAGTTCCAGCCCTCGACGATCGGCAGGCAGTTCGGGATCTTGCCGTCACAGCCGCCGAGCTGGACGGTCACGGAGCCATCCTCGCTTCTCTTCGCGGTGATGTTGTTGATCGAATAGGCATTGTAGGGGTTTTTCTCGAAGAACCCCTCTGGATTGTAGACGCTGACCGACCAGAAACCCTTCACAGGAACGATCTTCGGCACATTGATCGTATAGACCGTCTTGCCGTCGTTCTTCGCGGGCGTGAAACTCGCGTAGATCACATCCTTGTCCGGAATGCCGCCCCAACCGGCGGCCGTGCCGATCAGATGCTGGATCGGCTCGACCTGGCCACGGGCTCCGAAGGAGCCGCGAAACGACGTCTGGTATTTTGCCAGCCCGAGCAGCGCATTGCGAACACTCGTGAGGCTCTCCTCATCCCAGTTCGGAAGCTCGAGCTTCCCCGGCGCCTTTTGACTGACCTTGATGGCGTCCTGAAGCGTGTGGACCGCCTCGAGATCCTTCGGATCGTTGGGATCGACCAGCGTCCGGACAGCAACGAACGCGTATCGCGTGCCGACCGCCTCCTGGGTCAGCACGACCGGATCCGTGCCATAGGCGACGATCGGCAGGTAGTGATCCTGATCGACGACCATCATCGACATGTAGCGCTTGCCGGCGTCGGGCAGCGAGAGCGTTACCGGGCCGGCGGCAAGATCGAACACGGCAAACGAATAGAGCGTATCCCGGTTCATGCGAATGACCGTTTGCTTGTCGATCGCCGTCGGCTCCCGGGAGTGCTGGAACCTGCCCAGCCCGCCCAGCGTTTTTGCGTTCGCCGCAAGGTAATGGTCGGTCTCGGCGCGGATGAAATTATCGACGGTTACCGGCACTTTGCCGCCGCGTTCCTGGGCGAACACTCCGGTCGCCAGCGCGGCCGATGCGAGCACGAGACCAACCCCAACCAATCGGAACATGGAATTACCTCTTCTTTCAAGGATTGCGCCGGGCGAGGCGATCTCGATCGCGCGCGGCACCGGCTGGTAATCGACTATTGCCCGGACAGCGCCGCGATCTCGGCAGCGCAATCCGGCGCCGGGCCCATCCGCTTCGCCTTCGCAGCCTCGATCTCGGCCTTCGCGGCCTCGATATCGGCAAGGAAGGCCGGGTCGGTCTGCAGCCGAGCCACGGTCGCCGCGCCCATGATCCGCCCGGCATCGACATCGCTCTGCCAATGGGCGTTGCAGATCACGCGGCTTTGCCCGAATTCGAGACCGCGCTGGAGCAGCGCGTTCGAGCGCTCGGGATTGATCTGCGCGAAGACGAGAGCCCAGCCCCAGCCAGCAGCGGTATGACCGGATGGATAGGAGCCGTCGCCACGCAGAATCGCCTCCTGATCGGCCCGGCAGGTCGCTTCGCCGTGAACCACGAAGGGACGGACCCGGTTGTACTTGTTCTTCACGCCATAGGTGGAGAGGCCGAAATCCGAGAGCGTCTTCTGCATCATCGCGTAGAGGCGCGGCGTCTGCTCGGCGTCGATCCTGACGCCCATCGCGCAGGAGAAATTGTCGGCAGCCTGCGGAAAGGCAAGATCGGCATCGGCGAAGGCGAGCTTCCAGCGCGCGCTGTCTCGCAGGGGGATCGTCGCCTTGCGCGCTTCCTCGTCCCGGGCCAGGGCAGCCGAGTCCTTTTCGGGGGGTGAGCCGAGCAGGAGCAGGCTGTTCGGCAAGTCGGACTGCTTCAGATAGCCCGGCGCGATCTTGAAATGCGGATCGGTGACCTTAGGCCGGGCCTCGCCGGTCTGCGCGGGGGAATGCCCCCCAAGTGCGAGCAGGGCAAGCGCGGAAACAGCCGCGGCGCATACCGTATTGCCAGTCACGATTGCCATCCCTTTCGACATCGCCGAGTTCACGAACAGCCCGGTCAGAATCGGCATGTCGCAGCCAGGCGGGACCGTGCCGCGTCACCTCACAGGAAAAACCGCCGGAGTGCCAGCACCCCGCCGATTCCGCACGAACCGGCAGGCGAACTCCGTCGCGCTCATTTCGCTCATGGGCAGAGCGCCGGTCTTGCCATTTCGCGACAACCGCGAGCCGCTATGCTCCAAGTTCGCCGGCGGCGAATCCCCGAAAGCCGGCCTGGCGGAAGGCGTCACCCTGATGATCGCGGCGAGGTCGAATGGCTGACATCCCTCTGACGCGCGGCCAGTTTCTGCTCCCTTTCGTCAGCATCCTCGACGATATCGGCGCGCCGACCGACACGCTCCTGGAGAACTCCCGGCTGCCATCCTCTCTGGAGGACAAGAGCGAGCTCTACATTCCGCTCCTGCCGGCGCTGCGCTTCGTGGAAACCGCACAGCGCTCCCAGGGCATCGAGGATTTCGGCTTTCTCGCCGCACAGCGCCTGCATTTTTCCCATCTGAGGGAAAAGACCCGGGTCCTGATCACCCACGCCCCGACGCTGCTCGTCGCGCTGCGACACGCCTGCCATTGGGCGTCACGGGAAGATACGATTCTGAGCATGTGGATCGAGCACCACGATGATCACGTGCGAATCTGCAGCAGGCTCGCCGGGACACAGGGGCTGCTGCATCTGAAGCATGCGCAGTGGATCCAGAACATCTTCCCGATCCACATCACCAGGCAATTCGCCGGGCCGGACTGGATGCCGGCGGCGATCGCCTTCGAATCGTCCTATGCGCCGAGCCGCGCGACACGCGCCGCATGGCCGAATGTCCGGTTTCTCTCGAACCAGCATGCCGCCTGGGTCAGCCTGCCGGTGTCGCTCCTTGGCCTCTCCAACCGGTCGGCGGCTTGCCTCCCTGCGCCGCAGGATCGCGAGGACGCCCCTGCGGCCTATGGCATCGTCCAGCTGCTCAAGCTGATGCTGCCGGCCTATCTCGACGATGGCAGAACCGCCCTCGCCGACGTCGCCGGGATTGCCGGCCTTTCTCCCCGAACCTTTCAACGCAAGCTCGCCGATCTCGGCCTGACCTATTCGGACATACTCGACACCGTCAGGTACGAGCATGCGAGTGGGCTGTTGCAGGACACCGATTGCCGGATCATCGACGTCGCCCTGTCCTCCGGCTACTCAGATCCCGCCCATTTCAGCCGCGCCTTTCGCCGTATGACGGGTGTCACGCCGCGTCAGTTCCGCGAGCAGTCGAGGCTGGGCTGAACTGGTTGCGTTGAGCGCGATCCCGTTCGGGCGGCGGAGTGATTGCCGTGATGCGGTACGGTCGATAGCATCGGACCGAAAAGTGGACTCCACCTTTCGGAAAACTCCGATGCAATAACAATGAGATAGATCGCCGTGCCCGCGTCCGAACGGACGCGCGGCGATCTAGCGGCCACTCGAGCCGCGCAAGGTAATCGGCTGCAACAGGAGCCCGCCGGGAACGGCCCCGAGGCGAAGCCGGCATTGAACAAGCCCAGCGCCCTGTCCGACGGAGCTGCGGGTCCCTTGCCCTCCGCTCAGGCGATCTTCGGCATGAACTGCGCGGCGAGCAGGATGCGCTTCTGACGTGCCGACACGTCTTGCGGACTCCAGCGGAAATGCAGGCGATGCACATACACCCAGCCGAGCTTCATCGGCGTGTGCCGGCGCAATCGCGCTAGCCATGGCGTGGCATCATGGTTCGTCACCACGCTTCCGCCGCCCATCATCGAATAATATCGCCCCAGCGTGCGGCCATATTGCGCATTGTCCTGCTGCGCGCGCGGCAGGGTCAGCGCGTAGCTGCGATCAACATGGTCGAAGACCTTGGTTCCGGGATTGCGCAGCCAATGGCCGACCTCATGGGCCGCAGCGATCTGGCCGGTCTCGCCACCAATTCCGCGCGCGCGCCCTGCGGTGAAGCGGTTCACGGTGAACAGCACGCTCTCGTCGGTGATGCGGGTCATCCGATCGCGAAAGGTATCGCCCGGATTCGCCAGATGCGCGACTTCGATGATGGCGTGGCTGTCCGCGCCGGCCGGCTGCAGATCGACTTCGAGCACGCCCACGACATGCGCCGGCGCTTTCGGGTTGCCGATCAGCTGCTTGAACTCGGCGTCGCTCAGCGTGTCGCCTTTTTCGACCGGCAGGAACACCATCTGGTTGTTCCAGGCATTTTCGACCGTGTGCTTGAAGCGCGGGGTAAAGGCCTGCCATTCGCTGGCGAGCCAACTCCGGCAAGGCACGGGCTGGCTGCTCGCATCGATGACACTGCCCCGTTTGATGGCGGCCTGGTTCGCTGCGAGATGCGATGGCGGCGCCGGTCCCGGTCGCGTCCCCGGCAATTTGGCGCCGTGGCCCGTCCTGGCCCACGCGGTCGAGGGATCGAGCGGGACGAGCGTCACCTTCAACCTGATGCGGATCTGCGCCGGTCGCCCCGGCCCTGCGGGATCGAAGAACGAGTCGTAATTGGGCTCGAGGATGGAAGCACGGATCGCCATTTGATCACCTGTCTCGGAGAACAAGCAAATCGACGCGCACGACATCGCGCTCAGGCACGGCCATCGCCCTCAGGATAGCAGCGGGCTGCTTCGCCGAGAAGCTGGAGGACCGCATCGCCGGTCCCATTCGCGCGAGCGCCTGCGCATCGGCGCAGAACCAACTGCCGGCTCCCGCAAGCTGACTTGCTCGCCTGGCGCGCGCTATAACGCTGGAAAGGGGCGCGGCAGCGCCCCGCCTGTTTCCAGCCGGGAGGTCACCATGCTCGCCAACGCGCCGCGCCCGTTCAATTTCGACCTCGGCGAGACCGCCGACGCGATCCGCGACACCGTCCATGCCTTCGCGCAGGAGAAGATCGCCCCGCGCGCCGAGGAAATCGACAGGACGAACCAGTTCCCGCGTGATCTCTGGCCGCAAATGGGCGCGCTCGGCCTGCACGGGATCACCGTTCCGGAGGAATATGGCGGCGCCGGCCTCGGCTATCTCGAGCATTGCGTCGCGATCGAGGAGGTCAGCCGCGCCTCGGCCTCGGTCGGCCTCTCCTACGGCGCCCATTCCAATCTCTGCGTCAACCAGATCGCCCGCAACGGCAACGACGCGCAGAAGAAGAAGTACCTGCCCAAGCTGATCTCCGGCGAGCATGTCGGTGCGCTCGCCATGTCCGAGCCGGGCTCGGGCTCCGACGTCGTCTCGATGAAGACCAGGGCGGTCAAGAAGGGCGACCGCTATGTCCTGACCGGCAACAAGATGTGGATCACCAACGGCCCGATCGCCGAGACCTTGGTGGTCTACGCCAAGACCGATCCGGAGGCCGGGCCGAAGGGCATCACCGCCTTCCTGATCGAGAAGGGCATGAAGGGCTTCTCGACCCATCAGAAACTCGACAAGCTCGGCATGCGCGGCTCCGACACCTGCGAGCTCGTCTTCGAGGAGTGCGAGGTTCCCGAGGAGAATGTGCTCGGCTCGGTCGGGCGCGGCGTCAACGTGCTGATGAGCGGGCTCGACTATGAGCGCGTCGTGCTCTCGGCCGGTCCGCTCGGCATCATGCAGGCGGCGATGGACATCGTCCTGCCCTATATCCACGAGCGCAAGCAGTTCGGCCAGTCGATCGGCGAGTTCCAGCTCGTCCAGGGCAAGGTCGCCGACATGTATGTCGCGATGAACTCCTGCAAGGCCTATGTCTACGCCGTCGCCAAGGCCTGCGACCGGGCCGAAACCACCCGCGAGGACGCCGCCGGCGCCATCCTGATCGCGGCCGAGAAGGCGACGCAGCTCGCCCTCGACGCGATCCAGTTGCTCGGCGGCAACGGCTACATCAACGACTACCCGACCGGCCGCCTGCTGCGCGACGCCAAGCTCTACGAGATCGGCGCCGGCACCAGCGAGATCCGCCGCATGCTGATCGGGCGGGAATTGTTCAACAAGACGAAATGACGGGGCTCGACGCTTTCTTCCTTCTCCCGGATGGGAGAAGGTGGCGCGGAGCGCCGGATGAGGGCCTGCCCTCTCAGTAGAAGGCGCAACGGTTCCGCATCGCCACGCCAACCAGCGGCGGTCCCTCACCCCTGCCCCTCTCCCATCCGGGAGAGGGGTTCCCCGCGCTCCATGATGAGCGGACAGGACGATGCCCCTCTATTTCGCCTATGGCCTCAATATGGACGTCGCCGGCATGGCGCAGCGCTGCCCGCGCGCAAAACCGCTCGGCCTCGCCCGGTTGCCGCGCCACCGCTTCATCGTCAACACGGATGGCTACGCGACGGTGATCCGCGATCCCCGCGAGAGCGTCCATGGCGTGCTCTGGGATTGCGCGCTCGGCGATATCCGCACGCTCGACAAGTTCGAGGACCTCGCCAGCGGGCTCTACGTCAAGATCAGCCAACCGGTCATCGTCGAGGGCGGGGCGAAGCGCGCGCTGATCTATATCGGACGCAGCGGCTCGCCCGGAAAGCCCAGGCCCGGCTATCTCGAACAAGTCGTCGCCGCAGCGAAAGACTGGGCTTTGCCAGAGACTTACGTCGCCGGCATGACTCAGTTCCTGAGCAAGCCGAATCTCGATCTGAAGTCCCTGAATCAGGATGCCAGCGCGGCGCTGCCGCCCGGCCCAGTTCCGGGCGTTCGCCCGCGGGCCGTCGCGCCGAAGTGAGAGAGTGAGGCTGCCTGCCGGATCAGCTGCGCGCTGCCCCCCTCTCCCCTTGCGGGAGAGGGTTGGGGTGAGGGGTCGCGCGACGCTTCCGCGTCATGGTCGGGCTTGTCCCGGCCATCCACGTCTTCACGTCACGGATCGAACGCCGTGTTCAAGACATGGATGCTCGCCACAAGGGCGAGCATGACGGAAGACCTGTGCGACCCCTCATCCGGCCCTTCGGGCCACCTTCTCCCGCAGAGGGAGAAGGAAGGCACTACGCCACCAGCCCTTTCGCCAGCTCGCTGACCTGCTTCTCGAACAGCGCCCGGTAGGCCCCGTCCTGCCGCGTCAGCAGCGCCTCGTGCGGCCCCTCCTCCACGACCGTGCCGCGGTCGAAGACGAGGATCCGGTCCATGGCGCGCACCGTCGAGAGCCGGTGCGCGATGACGATGGTGGTGCGGCCTTCCATCAGCCGCTCCATCGCCTCCTGGATCAATGCCTCCGATTCCGAGTCGAGGCTCGACGTCGCCTCGTCCAGGATCAGGATCGGTGCATCGGCCAGGAAGGCCCGGGCCAGCGCCACCCTTTGCCGCTCGCCGCCCGAAAGCTTGACGCCGCGCTCACCGACGAGCGTGCCGTAGCCCTTGGGCAGGCGCATGATGAACTCATGCGCATTGGCGAGCTTCGCCGCCTGCTCGATCTGGGCCTGCGAGGCGCCCGGCCTGCCATAGGCGATGTTGTCGGCCAGCGAGCGGTGGAACAGCACCGGTTCCTGCTGCACGATCGCGATCTGCGCGCGCAGGGAGGCCTGCGTCGCCGTCGCGATGTCGCGCCCGTCGATGGCGATGCGCCCGCCCGTGACGTCGTAGAGCCGCTGCACCAGCTTGACGAAGGTCGTCTTGCCGGAGCCGGAGCGCCCGACGAGGCCGACCTTCTCGCCGGCTTTGATCGTCAGCGAGAAGTCGCGATAAAGCGGCTCGACATGGCCCCCATAGTGGAAGGTCACGCGCTCGAAGGCGATCTCGCCGGCCGTCACGTCCATCGCCGTCGAACCGGGACGATCCGGCACGCCGAAGGGCAGCTCGTGCATCGCGACCAGCTCCTCCATGTCGTTCACCGAACGCTGGAGGTTGTGGATGTGCTGGCCGACATCACGCAGATAACCATGCACCACCGCATAGCTGGTCAGCACGAAGGCGACGTCGCCCGGGCTCGCCTGCCCCTGTGCCCAGAGCCAGATCACGAGGCCGATCACCGCCGCGCGCAAGGCCAGCAGCACGATCTGCTGAGCCGTGCCCGAGGTCGTGCCGCGCAGCCAGGTGCGCCGCGTACGCTGCGCCCATTTCGCCACCACACCGCCGAGCCGGCTGTCCTCGCGGCCTTCGGCACCGAAGGCCTTGACCACCGGATTGCACGAGATCGCATCGGCCAGCGCGCCGCCGAGCCTCGTATCCCAGCTGTTGGCGAGCGTCGCCGCCGGCGCGACATAGCCGAGCGAGAGCGCCACCGTCACCGCGATGTAGATCACCGCGCCGGCGAGTACGACCGCGCCCATCGCCGGCCAGTGCCAGGCGAGCAGCACCGTGGTGCCGAGCAGCACCACCAGCGAAGGCAGCAGCGCGATCAGCACGGTATCGGTCAGCAGGTCGAGCGCCCACATGCCGCGCGTGATCTTGCGCACCGTCGAGCCCGCGAAGTTGTTGGCGTGCCAGTCGGTCGAGAAGCGTTGCAGACGCGCGAAGGCCTCGCCGGCAACGTCCGCCATGGTGCGCAGCGTCATCTCGGTGATGCCGACGAAGGACAGGTGCCGGAAGAACACCGTGCCGGCGCCGAGCGCGATCATCATGCCGAGCGCCCAGAGCGCCAGATCGAGTCCGGCCGCGCGCTCGCCCGAGACGGCATCGACCAGCCGCCCGACATAGAGCGGCATGAACAGATCGGCGGCCGTCGCCGCCATCACCGTCAAGACGACTCCCGCAACCCGCCAGGGCTGGCGGGCCCAATGTGAAAAAGTGAAGCCGAGAACGGCACGGAACGGCTCCCGCCGCCCCGGTTTCGAGGAAAGAGACATGAAAGCATCCGGTCAGCGAGAGACCGGCTCCAAATCAAGATAAAGCGCGACCGCGGCCGCGGGCTTCAGAAAAATCGATGGAAATATTGGCTCGGGCCGCCGGAGAGGCGGGCCACGGGCGAGTCCGACCTAGTGGAAGGACCGCTTTGGGGGAGTGGCGGTGATGAAGAATTGCATTCAGCCCTCCCTTTCATGAGTTGGAGCCAGAAAGACAGAATGCCGCATGCCCGCTTATTGTGCAAGCGGCGTGTGATGCATGGGGTGGTTGCAGCCCATGGGAAGGAAGCGCTCGCATTCCCGCCGAAATGAACCGTCACCCGCGCGCGACGATTCGCGAGAGATGCCTATTTCCAGAACAGTGCGAGCAGCCTGATGCCGATCACCAGCAGGAAACCTGCGATGATCGTGCCGAGCACGCGCTGCCGCTTCGCCCGATCCGGAAACTTCCGGGCGATCAGCCGGCCGAGCGGCTTGCGGAACAGGAAGGCGACGACCGCCAGGACGATCAGGAAATGCGACAAGACGCCCGCTCAGCCCTTCTCAGCCCTTTCTGGGCTCGGGCTCCTCGAAGGGCGCACCGGCCTTTTTCCAGGCGCCGAATCCGCCGGCGATATGCGCGACCGGCTTCAGCCCCATCTCCTGCGCCACCTGCGCCGCCAGCGCCGAGCGCCAGCCGCCGGCGCAGAAGAAGACGAACTGCTTGTCCTCCTGGAAGACCGGCTTGGCATAAGGGCTTTCCGGGTCGATCCAGAATTCGAGCATGCCGCGCGGGCAATGGAAGGCGCCGGGCATCTTGCCTTCGCGCTCGCGCTCGCGCGGATCGCGCAGATCGACGAACACCGTGTCGTCGCGCCCGGACAGCGCCTGCGCCTCCTCGACCGAGAGCGTCTTCACCTTGGCTTCGGCCTCGGCCAGCAGCGCCTTGTAGCCCTTGGTGATCGTCTGCGGCATCCCGGCCTCCCCATGCGCCCGTCTCCGGCGCGGCGCGCAAGGTGGCGCCTGTGCAGGGCCGCGTCAATCGCACTTGCCGCAGGCCGGCCCCGCAGCCAATCTGCGCACCGCTGGAGCCCGTTACGATCAGTGTGCACGGCAAGCTGATCGGCAGAACGGCCTCGATCTTGAAGTGAGAGCCGGATTCACCGATCAGATCGATTCAGTCTGATCGGATCCGGCTCTACGGCATCGGACCGAAGAGTGGAATCCACTTCTCGGAAAACTCCGATGCGATAACAATGAGATAGATCACCGTGACCGCGTCCGAACGGATGCGCGGCGATCTGGGAGAACCCATGGCCGGCTTCACCACGCTCGACACCATCGCCCTCGCCTTCTTCCTGCTGTCCTGGCTCGGCTATCATTACGCCGTCGAGATCGGGCCGCATTCCGGCCGGAGCCTCAATGTGGTGATGAATTCGCGCCGCGCCCGCTGGATCCGCGAGGCGATGGAGCGCGACAACCGCATCGTCGACACGCAGGTGATGGGCGGGCTGCAGAACGGCACCGCCTTCTTCGCCTCGACCTCGCTAATCGCCATCGGTGGCTCGCTGACCCTGCTGCAGTCGACCGACCGCGTCGTCGCGCTCTTCGCCGATCTGCCCTTCGCCGGCACCACCACGGCGGCAGTCTGGGAGATCAAGGTGATCGGCCTTTCCGCGATCTTCGGCTATGCCTTCTTCAAATTCGCCTGGAGCTACCGGCTGTTCAATTACTGCGTGATCCTGCTCGGCGCCCTGCCCTCGCCGCGCCAGGCAACACCGGACGAGATCGAACAGGCGGTGCACGAGACCACCCAGATGAACATCGCCGCCGGCCGGCATTTCAACCGCGGCCAGCGCGCCTTCTTCTTCGCCCTCGCCTATCTCGGCTGGTTTCTCGGCCCGGTCGCCTTCATCGGCTTCACCGGAGCGGTATTGACGGCGATGTGGCGGCGCCAGTTCGCTTCCGACGCCACCCGCGTCTTCCGGCGGCCAGCGCCGTCGCAGCCCCCGAATGCGGAGACCGGTCGATGAGCCCGCGCGAGGACCGCGACGCCGCCCTGGAAGCGGCGATTTTCACCCTCCTTGGCGAGCGCGGCTCCGGCCGGACGATCTCCGCCACCGATGCGGCGCGCGCTGTCGGCGGCGACCATCCCGACGGCTGGGGACCGCTGATGCAGCCGATCCGCCATCTCGCCATTCGCCTGATGCAAGAAGGCAGGCTCGTCATCATCCGCAAGGGCAAGCCGGTCGATCCCGAAGATTTCCGCGGCGTCTACCGTCTGCGCCTGCCGGAAGCGGGCGAGGATTACGGCCCCGGGAACAGCGCGTTGGAATAGCCGGCGAGGCGATAGACCACGAGGCCGACCCATTCCTTGAAGGCGTCGTCGGCGATGTCGAGCCCGCGCGCCGCCTTGCGATAGGGCCGGAAGAAATCGGCTCTTTCGCCGCCGGTGAGGAAATCCACCGGAAAGGCCTCGACGTCGAAACCCGCCTGGCGGAAGACGCCCATGGCGCGCGGCATGTGCCAGGCCGAGGTCACCAGCAGCCAGCGCTCCCCGGGCTTGGGATCGACGAGCCTGCGCGTGAAGACCGCGTTCTCCAGCGTGTTGCGCGACTTGTCCTCGAGGACGAGGCGGGTCTCCGGCAGCCCGAGCGCCAGGAAGAGCAGGCGCGCCCCATCGGCCTCGGTCCGGACCACCGGCGAGAGCAGATTGGCGCCGCCGCCGGTGAAGACCAGTTTCGCCTCGGGATGCGCGCGGGCCAGCTCCACCGCCTTGGTCATCCGCGCCGCGGCATTGTTGAGCACGATGTCCTCGCGCGCGACGCCGATCGCCCCGCCGAGCACGATGATGCCGTCGACCTTGCCGGAATGCACCGCCTGCTGCGGGAAGCGGTCCTCCAGCGGCCGCATCAGGATGCGCGGCAGCGGGCTGAAGGCGAGCGCGACCAGAACCGCGGCGCAGAACAGCCCGAGCCAGCGCGCCGGCCGGGCGAAACGCGTGAAGGCGAGCAGGCTAGCGAGCGCGAGCCCGCCAATGGCGAGGTTCACCGGCGAAGCCAGAAACCAGACGATCTTGGAGAGGGCGAAGAACATGGCGGCCTTTCTGCGCGGGCCTTTCCATAGCCGATGAAAGCTGACGGGAGGTTATGGCGATGCGCCAATATTCGCCCCCCTCGCCTCGACCGCATGGCAACGCCGTTCACACATGAAACGGCGTCATCCCGGACGAGCGGCAAAGCCGCGCCGATCCGGGATCCATGCCGGAGCACTCGCCATGAAGGTTCTGGCATGGGTCCCGGGTCTCCGCTGCGCTACGCCCGGGACGACCAGGGAGCATTGGCAGCGACGCCTACGGGATTTCTTGCTTCCGCGGGCGCGGTAGCCGCCTTCCGCAGGGGGCCTATCGGATGATCTGCGGTGGACTCGCCGGGACGCGGCGCCCGCGTCCGGCTGCAAAGCGCTCGACTTCGAGGGCCCGCTGGGCGACCTCGCGCAATTCGCAGCCGGCCTGCAGCCCGGCCGAGCGGGCCGCCTGCTGGACGCTGCCATAGAAGGCGCATTTCTGCACGGCAAAGCCCTCCCAGGCGAGCTGCAGTGCTGTAAACTGGCTGCGCCCGCCGGCGTCGAGCGAGCGGCCCAGCATCTGCGTCGCCAGCGTCAGACGCTCGCGCCAGACCGCCTCCTCGCGCCTCGCGCAGACGATCTCGGCATCGCGACGGTCGCCGCTGGCGGCGCGCACGCAAGGCACGGCGATCGAACCGATGCAGGCGGCGGTCGTTGCCGCGCCTCGGCGCATGCAGGAAGCGATCTGCAGCCGGTCGGCCGGCTGCACAGTGTTGCCCGGAGCCTGCGCCAGGACCGGCACAGCGGAGACCAGCAGGAACGCGGTGGCGGGGAGTGTCGTCTGACGCATCGTCACGATCATGACGGGCGGCGCGGCGCGGTCAAGGCCGCGACACTTCACGTGACCGGCAGCGGCAGCGCCGGGCGCGCGGCCGGACGCGCCGCGACCTGGGCATACCAGCGCGCCAGATTGGGTCTTTCCCGCTGCGGCACCGGCATATGCAGCCAGCGATGCGCGCCCGGCGCGACCGTGATGTCGGCCATGCCGAAGCGCTCGCCGGCGAGATAGGTGCGGCCCGCCAGATGCGCTTCGAGGATGTCGAGCTTGGCTTCGGTCCGGCCGATCGCGGCCTCGATCACCGCCGCCTCGGTATAGCCCGGCGTCTTGCGGATCAGCCCCCAGAAGGCCGGCGTCATCGCCGGCTGCAATTCGGCCAGCATCCAGTCCATCCAGCGATCGGCATCGGCGCGGCGGGCCGGGTCCTCCTCCCAGATCCAGCCGGCACCGTAGCGGGCGGCGAGATAGCGCACGATGCTGTTCGATTCCCAGATGCAGACCTCGCCATCCTCCAGGGTCGGGATCTGGCCGTTCGGATTCCTGGCGAGATAGGCCGGCTCCTTGTTGCCACCGAACGCCCCGCCGATATCGATCCGCTCGAAGGGCTGGCCGACCTCGCCCGCCGCCCATACCGCCTTCTGCACATTGATCGAGCTGATCCGCCCGAAGATCGTCAGCATGTTCGTCACCTTCGCCTCATGGGGGCGCGACAATCAGACGGCGAACGAACGAAGGCAAGCGGCGCGGTCAGGCGCCCCCGTCATTGCGAGGAGGGTCAGCCGACGAACGATCCAGAGGCGGCAGAGCTTTATGCTTCTGGGTTGCTTCGCGGAGCCTGTTCTCGGGCTTGCCGAAGGCAAGACCCGAGGGCTCGCAATGACGAAGCGCTCACGTGAATTCGATGATGACGGCGTCGACGGCGAGTGAGTCACCTTCCTTGGCGAGGATCTTTGCGATGGTGACGTCCTTTTCGGCGCGCAGGACGTTTTCCATCTTCATCGCCTCGACCATGGCGAGCGGCTCGCCGGCCTTGACCTCCTGGCCGAGGCTGACGAAGAGCGCCTTGACCAGTCCGGGCATCGGGCAGAGCAGGAATTTTCCGGTGTCGGCAGCGGCCTTTTCCGGCATCAGCGCCGCAAGCTGCGCCTCGCGCGCCGTGTAGACATGGGCATTGGCATAGGCGCCGGCATGGCCGAGCGCGAAGCCGTTGAGGATCGGCCGGACCTGCGCCGCGATCGCGATACCGTCGAGCGTGCCCTGCCAGACCGGCTCGCCCGGGCGCCAGTCGCTGGCGAGGCTGACGCGACGTTCGCCGAAGGCGATCACGATCGCCCCGCCTTCTTCGGAGACCTCGCCCGCGAAACGCTCGCCCCCGAGCTCGACGATGCGGGCGCGCTCGAACTCGACCTTGCGCCAGCCCTGCATCTGCGCCGAGACGTTGCGCTTGCGCTGGTTCATCCGGTGGTCGCAGGCGATCGCGATCGCCGCCATGCGCAAGGCGACCTCGCCCTGGGGCTGCGGCAGCGCGAACCCTTCCGGGAACTCCTCGGCGATGAAGCCGGTCGAGAGCTCGCCGGCGATCCAGCGCTTATGCTGCATCAGCGCCGAGACGAAGGGGATGTTGTGGCGGATGCCGTCGATGGCGAAGGCGTCGAGCGCCCGCGCCTGCGCCCTGATCGCCGCCTCCCGCGTCGGCGCATGCGTCACCAGCTTGGCGATCATCGGGTCGTAATAGATCGAGATCTCGCCGCCCTCATAGACGCCGGTGTCGTTGCGCACCGTGGCGTCGCCGTCGCGCCCCTCGGCCGGCGGGCGATAGGTCACCAGTCGCCCGGTCGAGGGCAGGAAATTGCGGGTCGGGTCCTCGGCATAGACCCGGGATTCGACCGCCCAGCCATTCAGCTTCACATCGGCCTGGCTGATCGCCAGCTTCTCGCCATAGGC